>OZ242265.1:0-902500 GCA_965207165.1 Gammaproteobacteria bacterium
GGAAATGAAGGAATTGCCTTGTTATTGCCTTATTTATCCATATAATGACAGTTAGTTATAGTTTATATAATCAACAATGAGTGCGTTAATTTACAGGTCGTTTTCAAAATTTTCACTATTTTATACATTATCAATAATTATTGATACTATCTATTTTGATGATAAATAAAGCAATTCAAATTGAAGAAGAAGCTGGGAAAGTAGTTTTGTCTATCTTGCAACGAATCCCCGGAATTATGGATCTCCGGGTTGAACTGGATCGCTGGATTGAAAATTATAGCGCCGACTTCCTTGTATCGTTTCGAAAGCAGAACGACAGGAAGACTTTGCTGATTGAAGTCAAATCATCTGGTCAGCCTCGATTAGCGCGCGTTGCTGTTAACCGGTTACTTCTACTACAGCACAATCGACCCCGTGATTATGGCGTATTTGTCGCACCGTATATCTCAGAAAGATCAGCCGAAATTTGCAAGAGTAACGGGATAGGCTATATCGATTTCTCCGGTAATTGCTGGTTAAACCTTGATTCGATATACATAGAGATAAAGGGGAATCCGAATCGCTTTTCAAAGAAAAGTGAATTGAAATCGTTGTTCAAACCCAGAGCAGAGCGGATACTGAGAGCCATGTTATCTGAGCCTGGATATGAGTGGTCTGCAATGGAACTCGCGAAATCTGCTGGTGTCAGCATCGGCCAGGTATCTAATGTCCGCAAACTATTACTGGAACGTGAATGGATAGAGGATCAGAAAACAGGCACCAAGCTCATTGAACCTTACCAAATGCTTGCTTCCTGGTTGACCGAATATCGACCCGACAGGAGCGCCATATACGAACTTTACGATATGGGAGAAGTGGGAGATATTGAGTCGGCTATCTCAAGCTTTTGTGACAGTACAGAGACCCGTTACGCATTCACCGGATTTTCCGGCGCCTCGCGCTATGCTCCGTTTATAACCTACAAGACAGTTGCTGTTTATATGGATATCTCACGGGAAAATATTACGGAATTGCTATTCAAACCGGTGACGTCCGGCGCTAATATTAGGATTATTTCTCCCTATGATGACGGGGTATTTTACGGAACCCGCAACATACGGGACCAATCTGTGGCATCTTCCGTACAGTGTTACCTTGATCTCAAGGATGAAAAAGCAAGGGGAGAAGAAGCGGCTGAGGCCTTGCTGGAACAGGTGATTAAACCATCATGGCAGTAACAAAGGTTGACTATCCCGATTTGGCAGTGCGGGCTGCCGAATCGGTGCTTCTGGAACTTGTTCGCATTCTCGGGGAATATCTCGATCATGTTGTCGTGATCGGCGGTATGGTTCCAAAATATCTGGTGACTAACGCCCAGGAAAAGCACATCGGTTCAATCGACGTTGACCTTGCCCTGGATCATCGTCGTTTCGATGAACCAGCTTATCAAACATTACATAAATTACTCGATGAGCATGATTACCGTATAGATGCTAACCATCCATATATATATCGAAGAATTGTTCTCATTGACGGCAATGAAATTACTGTTCAGGTCGATCTACTTTCAGGCGAATACGGCGGTACGGGCAGAAGTCGCAGAACACAAAAAATACAGGATATCCGGCCACGCAAAGCCCGCGGCACTGATATGGCATTTGATGACCCCATACATGTAAAAATTGCCGGAGAGTTACCTGGAGGTGCAAAAGATACTGCAACTATACGTGTTGCAAGTATAGTCCCGTTTATTGTGATGAAGGCGATGGCTATGCGGGACCGCCTGAAACAAAAAGATCCCTATGACATTTATTATTGCCTGAAATACTTTCCAGGTGGAGTTGAAGAAATTGCTGAGTCATTCAGTTTGTTGAGAAGGAATAAGCTGGTCGGGGAAGCCTTGGGAATACTTGCGGAAAAATTCGACTCACCGGAACATGTCGGGCCTGTCCATATCACGGAATTTCTTCAGATATCCGATCCATCTGATTCGGAAAGAACAAAACGGGATGCCTATGAAAGAATCCTGTATCTACTGAAATTCTGTGGTAAATGACCCCAATAGTTTTGAAATGTTTGTGTAATAAGCCAATTTGTGTCCGTCCGATGTCGCTGTCATAGTTTTTTCAAAATCAATGAGTTACGCTTCAAAAAGTCAGGTCAGTCGAGGTAATGCTCGTTGAGTTGTTTTGCTCGGGAAATTATCTTAATTTTCAAAGAACGCACAAGCTTGGATATTTCACTGACAGCAGAGGAAACCTTATCCAAATTTGATTGGTACCCTTTTTTGTTAGTTTTGATATCAGTACTTAACACACCCTCCTGATAACCCCAGTAAAGACCTGCTTGACTATAAACTTGTTCAGCCTCCTCACTCATTTCGGGGAAATAAATTGCAATCATTGCTATTGCGTTTCTCATCCTTTCACAATTCTCCATATATTGAATCCGGAACTCTGAAATTTCCATGTTTGAAGTGGATTGAATGTAGCTCTTCGTCAAAGAATTCTCAAAATCTATCCGTAAAAGAATTTTATGCAATTCTTCGAGTTTCTTTCGTTCCAGCTTAATTTGCTCCACACGACGGTCATTGATGAGCCTGTCTTTCTGAAGTGTAGTATCTTTCTCTGTATTCTTTTCAGCGATTTTAAGCTGGCTCTGCGTGTTCATTTTTGTTGTCATAAGCGCAATAAAGAGGCCTACTAATGTTCCAAATAAAAATTGATACGGTAAAAATTGCTCAAACATAATATTTACTCCACAGTTGAACCTCGTCGAATTTGCCGGAGACTCCACTCAAGACTTACATTCCGTAACCCCTTCCTTTGACTGGCAATGGATGTACAGAGAAAACAGCTATCCCATCTAAAAGAGATCGGCATGTGTTCCTGTCCGGCGCAGGATCAAGTGATTAATATCAAGCTCATAAATCAGAATCCAGTCCGGGCCGACATGCGCGTCCCAGGCATGCCTGTACTTTCCTGATAATTTGTGAAGCCGGGCGCTCGGTGGCAGTGGCTGGTTTGTAGCCGGCGTGTCGATAAACGTCTCAAGTTGTCGAATATCCCAGCCCCGTTTTTTGATCTGCCTGTAGTCTTTGAGAAAGCGATTCGCATAGGAAATCTTTCGCATATCTACCCTGTATCACTGCGCGCCTCCAGGTCAGCGAAAACCTCCCTGGTAGAATCGAACTGTTTCAGGTTATGGGCGGGTTCTTCCAATGCCGCAATGGTGTCATCATTGGGTATGCGGGCATCAAACGGCAACCCCCTGCGCAGGACTAATTGGCTCAGCGCCATGCGGATATATTCTGTGGGTTTTAATCCAAGCCGGGAGAGTATGGCTTCGGCTTCGGTTTTAAGTTCCGGCTCAATTCGGATTTGCATCTGTTTGGTTCTGCTCATAACGATAATTGCCCCTGTGCTTACCTGGATATAGTCTGAATGAAATAGCTACCATTTGCAATACAAATATTGTGCCAGTTAGCGGATGTAAATCAGAATGATACAAATGGATGATCGGTCTTGTTCTCGCTGCTACTGCCATCAATCTGACGGTTACCGGTTTCCTGGTAACACTTTGATTTCAACTTTCAAGCAGTTGACTCGATAGGCTTCATGCCTGTTGAGCATCACTCACAGCCTTCGGCAGGCTGAATTGCAGCAGTACCCAGGCAGCCAGCGCGGACAGCAACGAACCCATCAGGATACCCAGGCGGTCGCCGCTGAAATAGGCGCCGCTTCCGTGTTCAAAAGCCAGTCCGGCGATAAACAGGCTCATGGTGAAGCCGATACCGCAGGCGCAGGCTACGCCGAGGAGTTGAGTCCAATTGACGTCTTTCGGCAGCCGGGCGAGACCCAGGGCGACGGCGACGCCCGTGAAGAGCACAATACCAAGTGGTTTGCCCAGTACCAGACCGCTGGTCACGCCCAGTGTAACGGGATGCAACAGTGCATCCAGTGATACCCCTGACAGGGACAGCCCGGCGTTGACAAAGGCAAACGCCGGGAGAATCACGAACGCGACGGGTTCGTGCAGGTTATGTTCCAGTTCGCGCAAGGGGCAATGCCCCTCTTTATCCCGCATCGGTATGCAAAATGCGATGAGCACGCCCGCCAGCGTCGCATGGACCCCGGATTTCAGCACCGCGATCCACAGGACTACCCCCAGCAATATGTAGCTGGAAGTACGCGTCACTCCCATGCGGTTCATGGCGGCCGCAATGCCGAGTGTGACGGCGCCGATAACCAGCATCGTGGGAGAGAGAGCTGCAGAATAGAACAGCGCGATGATGACGATGGCGGCAAGATCATCCAGTATCGCCAGCGTAAGCAAAAAAACCTTGAGGGAAACAGGGACCCTGGCGCCGAAGGACCCCAGCAGGGCGAGTGCGAAGGCGATGTCGGTCGCGACCGGGATTGCCCAGCCGTCCATTGCCACGGAATCTCCCAGGTTGAACCAGATATATATGGATGCGGGCACAACCATGCCGCCCAGCGCGCCCATGCCCGGCAAAATCACCTGGTCGAAAGAGGACAGCTCACCATCCATGATCTCGCGCTTGATTTCGAGCCCTATGAGGAAAAAGAACACTGCCATGAGCCCGTCATTTACCCAGAGCAGCAGCGGCTTGCTGATGACCAGGTTACCGACCTGGACCGCAACCGTCATATCGATAAGGGCCGCATAGATGCCCGATAACGGCGAGTTGGCTATCAGCATGGCGATGACGACACAGACGATAAGCAGAACGCCGCCTGCAGTCTCAAGTTGCAGAAACTCGCGCAACGCGTCCGCCATGGTCGGTGTCTGTTTTGGTGTTTCCATGCTACCCGGGTATTTTGACCAGTATCATCGAGATATTGTCCTTAACGCCGTTTTCGTTAGCCGTCTGCACCAGTTCCGCGGCGGTTCGCGCAAGCCTGCCTTTGCCGGTGAGGGCTGAGATAGTGATGTTCCCGGCAGTGCTCACGGTGCCGGTTGGGGGAAGTCGCCCAGGTCTGTTAACGCTCCAGGTATTGGAGCTTGCCTTCTGTCTCTTTCCAGTCGTCCGCGTCGGCAGGCGCGTCCTTCATTTCATTGATGACAGGCCATTCCCTGGAGAGTTCTGCATTCAGTGCTATGAATTCCTGCTGGCTGTCGTCAACGTCTTCATCAGACATGATGGCGTCGACCGGGCATTCCGGTTCGCACAAGGTGCAATCAATACACTCGTCAGGGTCGATGACCAGCATATTGGGACCTTCATGGAAGCAATCGACCGGGCAGACTTCCACACAGTCAGTGTATTTGCACTTGATGCAGCTTTCTGTGACGATAAAAGGCATGAGAACGTCCTAATGTAGGTTGAGTTACAGTATTCAGTGTGACAGATTATAGCTTATAACCATTCCAATTCAAAAGCGGCCATATCCTGTTCATCCATGTTAATTCCGGACCAGTTTGCACAAACGGTATAAAATTTCCAGCGCCTGTTTGGGCGTGACACTGTCCGGGTCGACCTCTTTCAATAATTTCCGTATTTCATCGGGTTGTTGGAACAGGTCCCGTTGCGGCGTATCCGGGAGCAGGTCTACGGCGTTCTTTTCCATGATGTCGAGCTGGTGGTTCGCCTGGTTGATGACTGCGCGGGGAATGCCCGCCAGTTGCGCCACCTGGATGCCGTAACTCCGGTTCGTGGCCCCGGGTTTGACCGTGTACAGGAAAATGATCTCGTTATTGTGTTTAATCGCGTCCAGGTGCGCGTTCCTGACGGTATCCATGAGTTCCGGCAAGGCGGTCAATTCGAAATAATGGGTGGCAAACAGGGTAAAAGCCCGTACCTTGTTCGCCAGGTAGGCAGCGCAGGACCAGGCCAGGGCCAGGCCGTCGTAAGTGCTGGTGCCGCGGCCTATCTCGTCAATCAATACCAGGCTCCTGTCCGTGGCGTTGTTCAGGATCGTCGCGGTTTCCACCATCTCGGCCATGAAGGTGGATTTGCCGGAGGAAATATCGTCAACCGCGCCGATACGGGTGAAGATGCGGTCAACGGGGCCGAGCACTGCCTTGTCCGCGGGGACGAAACTGCCGATATGCGCCAGCAATGTGATGAGCGCGGCCTGGCGCATGTAGGTTGACTTGCCTCCCATGTTCGGGCCGGTAATCAACAGCATCCTGGTGGCCTCGTCCAGCCGGATGTCGTTGGCAATGAAAGGATTGCCCTGCAACCGCTCGATCACCGCGTGACGGCCTCCCTGGATATCCAGTCCGGGGTCCTCGACGAATTCGGGCCGGCAGTAATCGAGCGTGTCCGCCCGCTCGGCAAAACACGCCAGCACGTCTGCCTCGCACAGCGCTGCCGCGCCGGCCTGCAACGGGACCAGGTCGATGCAGATACGCTCGAGGATCTGTTCATACAGCATTTTTTCCCTTGCCAGGGCGCGTTCCCTGGCGCTCAGCACCTTGTCTTCGAAGTCTTTTAATTCCGCGGTGATGAAGCGTTCCGTGGATTTCAGGGTCTGCCTCCTGTGATAGCGCTCCGGAACGGCTTCGCTGTGCAACCGGGAAACCTCTATGTAGTAGCCGTGCACGCGGTTGAAGCCCACTTTCAGCGTGGGGATCCCGGTCTGTTCGCGTTCGCGCTCCTCAAGCGAGTCCAGGTATGTCCCGGCGTCCCGGCCCAGTTGCCGTAACTGGTCCAGTTCGGCATCAAAACCCTGTGCGATCACGCCACCTTCCCGGATAATTGCTGCCGGTGTTTCCAGCAAGGCCGATCCCAGGTACGCCTTCAGGTCGGGGAATTCATGGATCGCCTCGTTAAGTTCATCAAGACGGGGACTGCTCAGGGTTGCCAGTGTCGCTTTCAGGTCCGGCAGCCGCAGCAGCGACTTGTGCAGTTGCGACAAGTCCCTGGGGCGCGCAGACTTAAGGGCTACCCGCGCCAGGATGCGTTCAAGGTCGTTTACGCGTTTTAATGATTCGTGGACCGCAAGGTAGGATTTTCCCGTTGACAGGTGGTTGACGGCGTCATGCCGCAAGCGCAGGGCATGTTGATCGCGCAGGGGCCGGTTCAACCAGCGTCTGAGCAACCGGCTGCCCATTGCCGTGACCGTAGTGTCCAGCACACCCAGCAGGCTGTTTGCCTTCCTGCCGCTGAGATCCTGTTCCAGTTCCAGGTTACGGCGGCTTACCGCATCGACAATGATACCGTCCGAACGGTCTTCGACCTTGATCGGTTGCAGGTGCAGCAGTGCCGTGCTCTGGGTCTCATTGACGTATTTCAACAGCGCTCCCGCGGCTGCGGTCGCCGCGGGCAGCTCTGCGCAACCCAGGCCTTCCAGCCCATTTACCCGGTATTGCCGCTTGATGACGTCTGCGGCCGTCGATTGGTCGAATTGCCACGCGGCGCGACTTACCACGCTGTTGCAGGAGATGCCCCGGCTTTCTTCCAGGTCGCTGCCTTCGCAGACCAGCAGTTCGGCGGGCTGCAACCGCGCCAGTTCGTCTTGCAACGAGGTCATATCAGGGGTCTGACAGAGTATGAAGCGGCCGTCAGCCAGGTTAAGCGCGGCTATGCCATACTCGCCAGCGAGAGGGTGAACGCACACCAGCAGGCTGTCGGCCTTTTCTTCCAGCAACAACTCATCCGTAACGGTCCCCGGGGTAACCACGCGGGTCACTTTTCTTTCAACCGGCCCTTTCGCCAGGGCGGGGTCGCCGATTTGTTCACAGATGGCGACCGATTCACCCTGCCGGATCAGCTTTGCCAGGTAGGAATCAACAGCATGGTAGGGCACGCCGGCCATGGGGATAACCTGTTTGTCCGACTTGCCCCGGGAGGTCAGGGTGATGTCGAGCAGACGGGCCGCCTTACGCGCATCCTCGAAAAACAGTTCGTAGAAATCGCCCATACGGAAGAACAGCAGGATATCGGGGTAGTCAGCCTTGAAGCCCAGGTACTGCTGCATGACCGGTGTGTGTGTGGGGTTGTTAGCGGGCATTGGTTTATTCTGGTGACTGCGAAAGCAGGGGTCAAGCCCGGAATGGTGCATTTCCCCTTGAAATTCACTACAGTGATCCCCAAGTTAGGCACTTGTACATTTTGTTTTAGACGGGGATACCATGACTGTAGATACGAACAAAGAAGCGCTTGGTTTTGAAACCGAAGTCCAGCAACTGCTGGACCTCATGATCCACTCCTTGTACAGCAACCAGGAGATCTTCCTGCGTGAACTGATCTCGAACGCCTCCGACGCTGCCGACAGGTTGCGTTTTGAGGGCCTGCAGGACGACAGCCTGTTTGAAGACGATTCCGATCTGAACATCAGGGTGGAATACAACAAGACGCAAAAGACGATAAGCGTCCTCGATAACGGCATAGGCATGTCCAGGCAGGAGGTAGTCGATAACCTGGGCACCATCGCCAAGTCGGGTTCCAGGCAGTTTTTCGAGTCCCTGACCGGTGACCAGACCAGGGATTCACAACTGATCGGCCAGTTCGGCGTGGGGTTTTATTCCTCGTTTATCATTGCGGACAAGGTTGAGGTGGTCACCCGCCGCGCCGGCCTGCCCCGGGCGGAAGGCGTGCGCTGGGTATCCGACGGCAAGAGCGAGTACACGGTGGAGACCGTCGACCGGCCGAAGCGCGGCACCAAGGTGACCCTGTACCTGCGCAAGGAGGCCAAGGAATTCCTGGATGGTTACCGCTTGCGCAGCATCATCAACAAGTATTCGGACCACATTTCCCTGCCCATCGTCATGCCGAAAGAGGGTGAGGACGAAACAGGGGATGAAACGGTCAATGATGCGAAGGCATTATGGACGCGCAACAAGAAAGACATCAAGGACGAGGAATACAACGAGTTCTACAAGACCGTATCCCATGATTTTGAGGACCCGCTCTGCCATGTCCACACCAAGGTGGAAGGCAAACTGGAGTACGCCAGCCTGTTGTACATCCCCGCCCGCGCCCCGTTCGACTTATGGGACCGGGAACAACGCCACGGCGTTAAACTGTACGTCAAGCGAGTCTTTATCATGGATGACGCAAAACAGTTATTGCCAGCGTACCTGCGCTTCGTAAAAGGGGTGGTGGATTCCGATGACCTGCCGCTTAATATCTCCAGGGAAATCCTGCAACAGAACAAGGTCATCGAAACTATCCGTTCCGGTTGCACAAAAAAGATCCTGGACCTGCTGAAAAAACTGGCGAACAAGGAACCGGACAAGTACAAGCAGTTCTGGCAGACGTTCGGGCGGGTCATGAAGGAAGGCGTCATCGATGTGCATGATAAACGTGAGGAACTCGCAAAACTGTTCCGTTTCAAGACCACCCACGAAGACACTGAGGAAGAAACCGTCTCGCTGGACGATTACATTTCCAGGATGAAGGAAGGCCAGACAGCAATTTATTACGTGACCGCGGAAAATCATGCCACGGCAAAAAACAGCCCTCACCTTGAGATATTCCGCAAGAAGGAGATCGAAGTCCTGCTGCTGACCGACCCCATTGACGAGTGGCTGGTTACCCATTTGACCGAATACGGGGAGAAACCGCTGGCGTCGGTGAACAAGGGTGAACTGGACCTGGGCGATCTTACCGATGAGACAAGCGATGACAAGGCCGAGGAAACTGCAGATGACAAGCTGGACGATCTCACCAAACGCATTGAAAAAGTGCTGGATGAACGGGTGAAGGAAGTGCGCATTACCCGGCGCCTGACCGAGTCTCCGGCCTGCCTGGTGGCCGACGAACATGAGATGGGCCGCCACCTGGAGCAGATACTCAAGGCTTCCGGGCAGCAGGTCACGCTGGCCAAGCCCATCATGGAGATCAATCCGGGCCACCCCATTGTCGGCAAATTGCGGGACGAGGCGGACGAAAGCCGCTTCGGAGACTGGGCCAATATCCTGTTTGACCAGGCCCTGTTAAGCGAAGGCGGGCAACTGGAAGACCCTGCCGGGTTTGTTCAACGGCTTAACAGTGTCTTCCTCGAACTCAAATGATGTCAAATCCGGGCTAAAGCTTAAAGAATTCGACGGCATTCCCGCCGGACAACCTGGATTTTGTGGCTGGACTGAACGCGCCCGAGTTTTTGATCAGGGAACCGATTTTCTGTTCGCCCAGGGGGAACGGGTAGTCGGAACCCAGCATGACGCGTTCCTCCCCCATGACATTCACCAGCAGGGCCAGGGCATTCTCATCGAACACGGCTGAATCGGTACAGAAGCGGTCGGTGTAATGGGACGGCGGGTGGGGACAGTCCGCCCGGACGATGTCCCGGTTGTTCCAGGCGTTCTCCACGCGACCGAGTAAAAAGGCAAAGCTGCCGCCACCGTGGGCAAAGCAGATCCGCAACGTATCCGGCAGGCGTTCGAAGGCGCCCGACAGAATCAGGGAGAGTATCGACAGTTGCGTCTCTGCCGGCATGGCCACCAGCCATTGCAGCATGTATTTCGGCATACGTTCCGGCGCCATCATGTCCCACGGGTGGACCAGTACGGCCGCGCCTGCACCGGCGCAATGCTGCAGAAACGTTATCAGCCCCTCGTCGTCCAGGTTTATGGAACCGACATGGTTGCCGATCTGCACCCCGAGGTGTCCTGCAGCCATGGCCCGGCTGACCTCTTCGCAGGATGAATCGATGTCCTGCAACGGCACCTGGCACAGGGCTTTCAGACGTCCGGGATTATGCCCGCACAACTCCAGGGCCGCATCGTTGAACAGCCTGGCGCACTCCAGCGCCTGGGGCGCCGGTTTATCGTAGGCAAACAGCAACGGGGTGGCGCACATGATCTGGATATCGATACCGTCACGGTCCATTTCCTCAAGCCTGAGTGCGGGATTCCAGCAGGCCTCGTACACGGGACGGTAGTCTTCGTTGCCCAGGGTGATCATGCCCTTGCCGGGTTCGGTGTGGCGGAACCCCGGCCACTTCCCGCCGAAGCGTGCGGTTAAATCTGGAATGGTGTCCGGGTAGAAGTGGCTATGGATATCAACGACCGGGTTCATACCACAACCCAGTCTTCCGGTGGGTGTTTGCCGGGATGCAATGTCTTGCAGGCCGGGCAGGTGCGTAATGTCTCGTCGTTGAAAAACTGTTCAAACAACGGCGGCAGGTCCCTGACGATTGAGACCAGCAGTGTCTCGACCCGGTGAACAAGGCTGCCGCATTCGAAGCAATACCATTCGAAGCCGTCTTTTTCCTCATTGGGCCGTTTGGGTTCCACTACCAGGCCGATGCTCCCTTCCACCGGGCGCTGGGGTGAGTGCCTGACGTGTGCGGGCAGGAAAAAAATATCACCCTCGCGGATCGGCACATCATAAAATTCGCCGTTTTCGTATACTTTCAGCACCATATCTCCGCGCATCTGGTAGAAAAATTCCTCGGCCGGGTCGTCGTGGTAGTCGGTACGCCGGTTAGGTCCCCCCACAACTGTTACCATCAGGTCGGTGTCTTCCCAGATTTGCTTGTTTCCCACCGGCGGTTTAAGCAGGTGTGAGTTTTCATCGAGCCAGGATTGAAAGTTAAAAGCGCCGAGTCTTGCCATGGTAATCTCTCCACGAGGTAATACAGTGAGGCGTTTCGGAATACATTGGATTTAACCAGAGTTGCCGAATTTATTCAACGCCGAAAAAAAAGGGTCAGGCCGGCCTGGTTATTGAGGCACTATTTGCGGATAGACCAACAGGCCCGTAAATCATTGTATGATGTGCGGTTCCGTTAACACAGATCAGAAGCATCATTTTGACCACTATCCGCCAACTCATCGACTGGGCCGAGCAGCAATTTACCCGGTCTGACCTGTTTTTCGGCCACGGTACCGACAACGCCCTGGACGAGGCCGCATACCTGGTGCTGGGCGCCCTGGAGATTCCGTTTGACGCGGGTCCTGAACAATTGGACAGGGAAGTAACCCGCAGCGAACAGGAGAGTATAAAAGAACTGGTCAATGCCAGAATAGATTCAACAATTCCCGTCGCCTACCTGCTCAACAAGTCCTGGTTCGCCGGTCTGGAGTTCTACGTGGACGAGCGCGTCCTGATCCCCCGTTCACCGATTGCCGAACTGATTGCCGAAAAATTCTCGCCCTGGATTAAACCTGCTGAAGTAAAGCGAATCCTGGACCTGGGCACCGGGAGTGGTTGTATCGCGGTTGCCTGTGCCGAGGCGTTCCCCGACGCCACCATTGATGCCACTGACATCGAGGCGAATGCGCTTGAAGTGGCGCGCATCAATCGCGAAAAACACGGCTTTTCGCACCGGGTAAACCTGGTCGAATCGGACCTGTTCAGCGCGTTGGAAGACAGGAAATATGATATTATCGTGAGCAATCCGCCGTATGTTCCTGAAGAGGAAATGCGGGCTTTGCCGGCTGAATACCGGCCTGAGCCGGCTCTTGCCCTGGAGGCAGGCGCCGCCGGCCTCGACGTGGTTGAGCGTATATTACTTGAAGCCCGCAGACACATGGCGCCCCACGGAATCCTGGTAGTGGAAATCGGCAACGGCCGCGCCGCGCTTGAGGCGAAGTACCCCCGAATGCCTTTCACCTGGCCGGACCTTGAATACGGCGGGGAAGGAGTTTTTGTTATTCCGGGGACGGAGCTTGATGAATTGGGAATCAGGAAATAATGAGTAACTGGATATGTAATCTTTAACTGTGATGACTGGTAAAACTAAATCTGTGCCTGTTACTCCCGTCGCCGGTAACGGCTTGCTGGACCGCCGGTTGTTCTTGCAGGGTGGGCTGGTGCTGGGGGCTGCGCAACTGGTCGCCGGGAATGCCCGGGCGGCCAGGCAGGAGCCTGCGGCCAGGCCCGAGTGGATGAATGTCCCGGGTCAGCCGTTTACACTCTACGGCCAGCCGGCGGGATACGAGGATGAGGTAGTCCGTTATCCCTCTCCGAACCGGCAGATGCGCAACAGTGGTGCGTCCTGGACACCGTTGCACATGCTGGAAGGCACGATTACGCCCAACGGCCTGCATTATGAGCGGCACCATAACGGAGTCCCGCAAATCAACCCGGATGAGCACCGTTTGCTGGTTCACGGGATGGTGCGGCAACCGGCATTTTTCACGATCGATAACCTGCTGCGCTACCCGATGCGCTCGCAGATCTGTTTCGTCGAATGCGGCGGCAACAGTAATGCGGGATGGAACAAGGCTCCTTCCCAGGCAGAAGCGGGGTACTTTCATGGCCTGGTTTCTTGCAGTGAATGGACCGGCGTGCCCCTGTCGACGATCCTCTCGGAGGTCGGCCTCGACAAAAAAGCCGGGTGGCTGATTACCGATGGAGCGGATGCCTTTGCCATGAACATCAGCGTCCCGGTGGAAAAGGCAATGGATGACGCCATACTGGCCTTGTACCAGAACGGCGAGCGGTTGCGGCCGGAGAACGGTTACCCGTTGCGCCTTATCCTGCCCGGGTGGGAAGGCGTATTGAATGTAAAGTGGCTGCGATCGCTGAAGGCTGCCGCGCAACCCATCATGGCGCGCAACGAGACGGCGCGGTATACCGAACTGCTGCCGTCCGGCAAGGCGCGTATGTTCACATTTACCATGGATGCGAAATCGCTGATCACCTCGCCTTCTGGAGGCATGGTGCTGAAGCAGGGGCCGGGACTGTACCAGGTTTCCGGCCTGGCCTGGAGCGGCCGGGGTCGGATTGAACAGGTGGACGTCTCTGCCGACGGCGGCGAGACCTGGGCGCCTGCGGAGTTGCAGGCCCCGGTTCTGCCGAAAGCGTTTACCCGGTTCCGCATCCCCTGGCAGTGGGACGGCGCGCCGGCTGTCCTGAAAAGCAGGGCCGTTGACGAAACCGGTTACGTGCAGCCGGAGAGAGAACAACTGGTCGCCGCGCAAGGCAGGCATGGCTTTTACCACTACAACGCCATTGTCACCTGGAGCGTGGATGAATACGGAACCGTAACGCATGTTTATACGAGTGAAGCGCAACAAGCTGATAGCGATAGCAGTATTGATGCTGGCTGGGATTAATCCCGGCGCTGATGAGGTTCGTCCAGGTCCGAACCTGGGTGAGCCGGCCGGCAGCCGCGCCGTGAGCAGCCATGACTGGGGCATCATGCCGGATGGCGCGGGTCTCCCGGAGGGGAGCGGTACAGCGGGGGAGGGCAAGCCCATCTATGACAGGCTGTGCGTGTCCTGCCACGGACCCGGCGGCCTGGGTGACAGCGCTGACCAGCTTGCCGGTGCGCAGATGCAGCTAACCGACGAGTGGCCGGAAAAGACCATCGGCACTTTCTGGCCCTACGCTCCCACCCTGTTTGATTTTATCCGCCGCTCAAAACCCATGATGGAGCCGGGAAGTCTGTCCAATTCCGAAGTTTACGCATTGACGGCATACCTGTTGTATCTGAATGGGATCATCCCGGAAGATCAGGAAATGAACGCCGCCATCCTCGCGGATGTGGAGATGCCCAACCGGGATGGTTTTATCCAGGTATTGGAGTAATGCGCAGGCTCTGTGCATCCATGGTGAAATCCTTATCCTGAACACATGAAAAATCGTTGGCATTAATATGACTAGTCAGATATACTAGTCATATGGAGACGATTAATGCATCTGATTTCAAGGCTCAATGTCTGGCGATTCTCGATCGTGTACAGGCGACAGGCGAGCACGTGCTGATTCTGAAGCGTGGCCGTCCTGTTGCCGAGTTGCTGCCTGCGAGTCGTTCCCGCTCCGAGTATCCGCAGTCAGAACTCAAGGGCACGGTTACCGTGCTGGGGGACATCCTGGAACCCGCGGTCCCTGAAGAAGATTGGGACAGTCTTCGGTAATGAGCGTGTTACTGGATACCCATGTGTTACTCTGGTGGTTTGATGACCATGAAAGGCTCTCAACCGCGCAACGGGATATCATCAATGCAGTCGATAGCAAGTCGCCGTTGCTGGTATCTGACATCTCACTCTGGGAAATAGCCACGCTGCAGAGTCTGGGGCGTATCCGCCTGCTGATTCCGTTGCGGGAGTGGCTCGATAAGGCAACGGCGCCGCCGCTGGTGCAGCGCCATGGCATCTCACCGGCTGTTGCGGCAGAAGTTGCCGCGTTACCGGCCTCATTCCACAGGGATCCGGTGGACAGGATACTGGTCGCGACCGCCCGGGTTCTCGGCGTTACGCTTCTGACACAGGATCGCAGGATCATCGACGCGGCGTTGGTCGACACAGTCAGTTAACCACTATGTCCGGCAATACTATTGGAAAATTATTTACCGTAACCAGTTGTGGCGAGAGCCACGGCTACGGCTACCTGTGCATTGTTGACGGCTGTCCGCCTGGGATGGAACTGGCCGAGGCTGACCTGCAGCGCGACCTGGACCGGCGCAAGCCGGGGCAGTCACGCCACGTCACCCAGCGCCGGGAGTCCGACAAGGTCAGGATCCTGTCCGGGGTGTTCGAAGGCAGGACAACGGGGACGCCGATAGGTCTCATTATTGAAAATGAGGACCAGCGTTCCAAGGACTATTCGGCGATCAAGGACAAATTCCGTCCCGGCCATGCCGATTATACCTACTGGAAAAAATACGGTGTGCGTGATTACCGGGGCGGCGGCCGTGCATCCGCCCGCGAGACCTGTATGCGTGTAGCTGCCGGCGCAATCGCCAAGAAGTATTTGCGTGAACGTTACGACTGCCTGGTGCGCGGCTACCTGGCGCAACTGGGACCGGTAAAACTGGAATTGGTCGATTGGAACGAGGTGGAGAATAATTCTTTTTTCTGTCCGGATGCGGGGAAAGTCGCAGAACTGGAAACCCTGATGGACAATTTACGCAAATCGGGCAATTCCATCGGCGCCCGGGTGAACCTGGTCGCCACAAGCGTGCCGACGGGCCTGGGAGAGCCGATATTCGACCGCCTGGACGCCGATATCGCCAAGGCCCTGATGAGTATCAATGCCGTCAAGGGCGTGGAGATAGGCGCCGGATTCGCTGCTGTAGAGCAACACGGTACCGGGCACAGGGATGAAATAACTGCAGGAGGGTTTTTATCCAACCACGCGGGCGGCACCCTGGGCGGTATTTCCAGCGGTCAGGACATCCTGGCGAGCATCGCCCTCAAACCGACGTCCAGCATCCGCATCCCCGGGAAAACCGTTGATATTCACGGCAATGAAACGGAAATCGCAACCACCGGACGCCACGATCCCTGTGTCGGCATCCGCGCCACGCCCATCGCCGAGGCGATGCTGGCTATCGTATTGATGGACCACGCATTAAGACAGAGAGCGCAGAACCCTGACTGAATTACGCTCAGGGGACGGATTTGAAATCCGTCCCATATAAGTTATAAGTCATTGATATTATAATAATTTAATGTATTATTGACTCATTAAGTTATCACTTTGTCTATTATCTAATCTGATTGATGGATCAGTTGCAGGGGGCAGGTCATTATTGGAATAGTATAACTTGCAGGTGGACCAAGTTACAGGGATGGGGTCAAAAAGCCGGTGGTCACCGCTTTCACCGGCATAGATGATATAGTCAGAGAAATTAGTCAATAGAATCCTTATTTCATTATCTACGGCGCAAGAAAGTTTTTTCTGATTAGTTCAGATTTTTTTTCAGTTTGTTGACCGCGGCCGCTATTTCAGTTACTAACTCCTGCACTGATTCTCTTCTGTTTCTGTGGTCCTGCAAATATTTCCTATTCTGGCCTGAGTAGTCGAGGGGAAACATAACGTTGCTTGCCGGGTATTTCCAACCAATCCACCACTTTTTACGCTTAAAGTCATTGCCGCTCAACTTGGCTGCCAATATATCGAATTTTTTATCGTCACAGGATTCAACCCTTTTGCTGTCTTCAAAAAGAATAAAACCATAATTAATCCAAGACCCAGCACCCAATTCTACCCTGAGAGCAATTTCTGTTTGCTTCCAAGAAAAGGAGCTGAGCTTGAATGTCGTACCAGCATAAAGGCGGTTCTGACTGCCTGTATAATAATGCCGTATGTTGTCTTCCGACGAGTGCTTTTCCTGGTTGTCATGTATGCAACAATTATCGACCTTTTGGGGTATTAGTTTAGCTAGTTCATCCCAGAATTCGAGTTGCAGATGAACTTTGAATTCCAGAATCATATCTTCTAGGTCAGGGATAAGTTCGTAGTTTTTATCTCTAACTAAGATCTCTGTTAATTCCATAGAATACCTCGTGTTTGTGGGTTGTCCGGTCAACTCTTTCAACAGCTCCCGGTATTGAAATAAGATTTCACGAATTGGAGCAATGCGCTGAACTTCCTGTAGTTTCATGCACTCTTCCAGCCATCTTAAAATGTGTTCTCTATACGATCTGAGTATCACGTCATCAATGCTCAGGTCATTACCCTGTCCGTTTACAGCTTTAAGAGATTTTTCTTCCGGCGGTGACCCGTCCAGTGTCAGATAAATCAGTTTGATTTGGCTATCTGAGAATCTCATCCTGGCATCCTGATAAAGCCTGTTGAGTTGACTGTCCTGGTCCTCTGCACCTATCTTGTTCTCGATAACGATGCAGGCCTCCCTTTCCTTCTCTAATAAAATATCGAACTGGGCTTGGCCGGGTCGTTCTTCACTTCTCACTCGAAAAGATTCAGGCTTGTGGTAGAACGCAATTTCCTGTTGCTTGTTGCCAGGTTCTTTTTGTTTGATGCATATCTCCAAGAATAATTTTAGGAAAGTGGCCCGTTGATGGTGCGAGCCATGAGGATTCAACAACTCCGCAAGCATTGGTGTGTGGGTTATCACTTCCCTGCGTTTTATACGAAGTATGGAGAAGATATTGAAATCTTCGCCGGTCACAGCAGCCAACTCGTCGTACTTGTTTTTCAGGAGTCGAACCTGCGGCAGAACATTGGATATTTTGTTTGTATTGTCGTTCATTGATAGCACTGCGTTTCAAGAAGTTACATTACGATGCCTGAGATAATAACAGGTGAAGAACTCTAATCAATTTCGTTTGCTCATGTTTTTTCGTGTTTCATACCTCACACCGGTTGCTTCTGAAGATTTTTCACTGCCTTACCAAACCCCCGTAGCCACCAGTTCAGTTGCTCCGTATCGACAACTGTAGCGGTGACCTCGTACTCATCTTCCAGTTCTTTCACTTCCTGATCTATGGATAACGGCGATTCAAGCAAGTGAAACCCGTTGGGTTTTTGGATCCTGAACGTGAGCCTGATGCGCTGGCCTTCACCGAAGCCGAAGCGGCCATCATCATCGTATTTCTTGAGGTCAAACTCCGGTGGGCGTTCAAAGCCCATGGTTGAAACCTCCGCGGTAATAATCCGGTGCAGTGCAAGGCTGCGCTCGTTGTCGAAACTTTCGAAGCGACATACCAGGTAGAGCCGGGGACCCTGCTGGGCCAGGCCCAGCGGCATGACCCTGTAGTTTCCCCGCCAGCCCTCAGCATTCTCGTATTTCAGTTTCAGCCACTTGTTTTCATACAAGGCATTGCTGACTGTATCAAACACCTCAGGTGTTATCTTCGGTGGCAGCAGTGGTTGCGTCGTGTCGACGATACGCACCTTCGAGAGCCATTCCTGTTCCGGATGCTGTCCGTCGTGATACCCAAGTTCATATCGTGCCTGGGTAAAGAATCCCTCCATCGATTTCATCAATCGGGCCGGCAGGATGGAGCGCAGGTATTGCTCCGCCAGGGTCAACAGCAGGGAGTCCTGCAAACCCAGCCGCGGGACGCAAAACCCTTGTGCCTGCTCTTTCCAGCGATAGCCGTAGGGTTTTTCCCGGTCGTCACACTCAATGTCAAAACGCTCGCTCAACAGTTTCAGTTGGCGCTGGATGGTACGCAGTCCCTTGTTCAGTCCTGCCTCCTGCAATTGCCGATGCAGGTTCGTAGCCGTTATCTTTTGTTGCCGGGGTATCCGGCGCAACAATTCCAGTGCAAACACAAGAGTTTCCTGGTTGTCAGGACGCTTGGCCATGGTCTTCAAACTCCACATTGTGATAGTGCCGTTTGGGATAATATCAGCAAAACCCGATGGGCCGTTTGACGTTTTCCTTCAGGCCGCACTCCTCCTCCAGTGCGGCCACCATGTCTGCCGCTGTGCAGACCGGCTTGAACCGGTGCCGGCGCATGACGGCTGCAAAATCGCCCGGGGTGAGGTTGGTCAACCGGGTCAGCCGCGCCACCAGTCTATCGTCAGGGGTATCCAGGTTCAGGGTGTTACAGTAACGCTCCAACAGGGACTGGGACTGCCTGGCCAGCAGAAAGTCAAACTTTATCTTCAAATCGAAGCGCCGCAGCGCGGCCTGGTCCAGGTTGTCCACCAGGTTGGTTGAGGCGATAAAAACGCCGGGGAAAGATTCCATCTGGGTCAGCATCTCATTGACTCCCGTGACCTCCCAGCCATGTCGCGCTGCCCGCCGGTCTTGCAGGAAACCCTCGATCTCGTCGATCAGCAGTATGGCTCCCTCCGTTTCCGCCTGTTGGAAACACCCGGCGATATTCTTCTCGGTCTCGCCTACCCACATGGATATCAAATCCGAGCCGCGTTTGATAAGCAGGGGGACCGCCAGTTGCTCCGCCAGCCAGCGGCCGTAGGCGGTCTTGCCCGTTCCCGGTGGACCGTACAGGCAAAGCCGTCCGGTTTTTGTTTTTTTAAGACCCACAGCAATGTCTTCTACGTCGGTGTCGGTGTGGACGTACGCGGGGTCGTAGGTCTCCGGCAGCCGGTTCGGATCGTAGCGTTGTATGCGTTTATGCTCCTGGGCCTCAAGGGTGTTGTTGATAATCAATTCCAGCGCAGTGGCCTGGTCTGTCTCCGCCAGTGCATCCCGGATGGTCGTTACTACGGAGCTGGCCCGTGTGACGACTGCGGGCGCCAGGCTTTCCGCGCTGGAAATACGTTCAATGTCACTCTCACTCAGCAGGTCCGAACAGTTTGCCCGGATGATTTTCTGGCGCTGCCGCCTGGGCGGTACCGACATCTTGACAATCATATCGAAACGCCGCTTGAACGCCGGGTGCATTTCATTGATGACATTCGCAATCCACAGGGTCGGTGTCCGGTTCTCTTCCAGTCTCCGGTTGAGCCAGGCCTTGGGATTGCGACCCTTGTTCTCCATGCCGAACATCTTTGCGATAACGGAACTGTTGCCTGTATCGAAAACGTCTTCGATCTCATCGAACAGGAGGATGATTTTCCGGCCGGAGAGGAGGGCTTGGGCAGCATGAAAAGCACGCAAACGGGCCTTGTCGGTAAGCGGCTCGCCTTTTTCGTCCTCGCTGGCGACTTCAAAGAGTTCGCAACCGGTCTCTTTTGCGAGGATTCTGGCCAATTGGCTTTTGCCGGTGCCGGGGTCACCGTACATCAGGATGTTCACGCCCCGGCGTCCTGTATTGAGGGATTGCGTCAGATACGGCAACAACATATCAATCTCTTTGGCCTTGTGCGGGAAATCATCGATACCCAGGTGCGGCGGGGAACCGGGGAAGACAACATCCTGCAACAAATCCACCGGATCTGCATCCGCTGACACCATGGCATCGGCAAAGCCGGATGATATCAAGTCCAACATGTCCTTTATCTCGTGCTGCCGCAGGTCTTCATCCAGGGTCACAAGGCCGGACCGGAACAGGTTGCCTTTTTTGCTCAACGCCGTGCGGACATCAGCTTCCTGCAGGTCGAGCAACGTTGAGAGCGCCCTGAATAACTTTTTTGGGGACATCTCGCCGAGCAGTCTGCAGGCTTCCTCCAGAATCTCATCAGAGTGCAGGAGAACAACGAATTCCAGAATCCGGCAATCCGTGTCTGACAGGCGGGCTAATGCCGACAGGCGCTTGACGTTCCCGGCCAATAGCCTGGGCGCTCTGGTCTTGCTGAGATTTTTTTCCTCGGTTGAATACAGTTTATGCAGACAGTTCAGCGCTTTTTTTTGATTAATCTTGTTATTTGATTTTTTGTACCATTCATTTCCCGCATCGAAAATCTGTGCAAGAATATGGGCGAAATCTTCGCTTGGCATATACTCATACCGGTCCCGTTGATTGAAACTGTTTATGCCTGCCCCCAGGGGAACCAGCAAACGCAGCAACCAGCGCCGTACAAGGGGTTCCACGTTGACTGGATACCATGTTTTATTGAATGATTGTGATCTGTGCATAACGGCCCCTTTTTCGTGAGAATAATGTACGCTTGGTTGATTGCCTCGCAATGGTCAGTGCAACCATTATGCATAGACATACGTCAAGATGTGACGCATTAAATTAATGTGAGAACTGCTACCGGCTACTTATTTCAGCCGGGCTTGATTATGATCTTCCTCCAACAAATTTAATTTACAGGTATCTTGGTCCGGGTTGAGGCTCAATCAGGGAAATTTCTAAACGATCGGTGGATCAGGTTACGGTGAGCGTGCACTTGCAAAGAGTTGCATGAAATAACAATATTATCCTTTCAAGGACGGTAGAGAACACAGCCGTTATGTAATCCACGGAGGGGCAAGCATACCCCTGTATTACATGCTGCGCATGAATACAGGGTGCTTGCAAGGGGGGCGAGCCCCCCTTTGATCCCCCCCGTTTGCAACGGAGTCTAATGATTCACTGACAAATTTCGATGGCTGAACGCACCACATCACACACGCGCGGTGTGAACTCAAACGTTATGGCGGCGCGTTTTGCTACCGTACGGCACGAACCATGAACAGTCCTGCGGAGCCGTTGCCGTGTCCCGTTGCGCGTGTCTTCGGAGCGGATATAATGCTGGCTATGGTACCTTATTCGAGCAAAACGGGCTTTCGGTCGGCCATTAGCGATTCGCCAGACGCGCCCAGCACCACAGCGTATTGAGGCAACAGTGTGCCCCTAGTGAGTCAGCCGGATGGCTTCACCGCTTTTGGCATCGACGGATGCCGCGCTGGTTGGTTCGTCGTCATCGTGCGACCGACAGGCGAACTGGAGTGGCGAGTAGTGCCCGCGATTGACGAGTTGGTACGCACGGCTGAGGATGCGGACAGGATCTTCGTCGATATACCGATCGGATTACCTGCTGGCCCGAAAGAGCGGATGTGCGATCAGGCAGCACGCCAAAAGCTTGGTAAACCTCGCAGCAGCAGCGTCTTCCGGGCACCGGTTCGAGAGGTGCTCAAGACGACCAGTTTCGCTCAGGCGGGCAAGATTAGTCGGAAGCAGACGGCCATCGACGGTGGCAACGGCAAGGGGGTCACGAGGCAGACTTTCGAGCTCCGATCAAAGATCTCAGAGGTGGACGAGCTCTTGCGCGGTTGCCCCAAGGCTCGCAGGCTGGTCCGAGAGATCCACCCCGAGGTCTGCTTTGCGAGTCTAGCGGGGTGGCGCGCCATGGAGTATAACAAGAAGAAGGCGGCGGGCTTTAAGGAGCGTCGCACAGTGCTTCTAAAGGTATGGCGAGATTTCGATGAACTGCTCGACGATGTGCTCGAAAAAAAGCTACGTAAGTGTGTGGCGCGTGACGACGTTTTAGACGCAGCTGTGGCTGCCTTGACGGCGTGTCAGGACGAGAATCTGCTCCAGACTTTGCCCGCGAAACCATGTAAGGACGCTCACGGATTGCCGATGGAGATGGTGTATGCGGCAGCGGGTTAGGGGATTTGCTGTTACGTTGGTTTGGGTAGCGGCCGGGACTGATGGCATGGGCCCGCTTCAGCGGCGCAAACCGCCGCCCCTGGCTGACCCGACATTGCCTCTGAGGCCGCTTTCTGCGCCATGCCATTACCATTTCCATTCGTAGCGACTCTTATCGGCTCAAGCACAAGCTTAATGCCGGGTTTATACTGGCTGATGAACCTTAAACCTGGGTGGGGATTTTTGGATGACCCTCGACACCCGCATCCAGGCACAGGGCATTGACCTTGTCCAGCTCCGGTTGTGCGGCTTTACGTTTCGGCATGATGTCTCAAGTATCATCGTGCCCCGCTGCAGGCGGGGGGGGTCAAGGGGGGGTGTCCCCCTCTTGCGAGACTCCTGTTACAAAACGCAGTTTTGTAACAGGAGTAGTCTCGCCCCTGTGTGAATAACAGTAATAGACTGTGAACGTGTTGTTCCCTGACAGCATAATCCGGTGGTCTATTGGAAGACTCATTGCAAGGTGATTCCGGTCATTCGATTAGCCGGTACTTATCCATAGTTGTCCACCTGGCCAGACGGTTTACCAGATCCCGCATGAGTACGGACCGGCTGGCGCGCTTGGCCGGGTGTACAGCATACCAGCCGGCCAGATCGATAATCAGGGCCCTGAGATCCACTCCGTCGTAATACGGTCCGATATCGGCAATGAGCGCCTCTTCAAAGACAAACACCACCCCATCTAGGCACTCGATGATTGCTATGGTTTCAGTGCTTGAGGGAGCGGGTTGTTTCTTCATGGCAACCGGTTTTGCTGTCGACTGCTGCAGACCGGGACAGGGAGTGCGGTCCGTCACGCTCCGCTTGTCAAACCGCCTTTTTCTGATCAACCGATAAAGCGCCGCGGCGGTCAGGCTGCACAGTCTCCTGACGTCTCCACGGCGCAGCAGCTTGTTTGTCATGGGGTTGACCTCCCTGCAGATCGCAGGCGTTAACGGATACCCAGTGGAGGGTGGCACTGTTCCGGATGGAAGTAAAAAGAACTATCGGCGAGAAAGTTCCGGCAAAACAGCCTGCGCAGACAGGCTGGTTACAGAATGCGGTTTTGTCAGATTAACGCGGCGTTATTCAGGATGCGGAAGACGCTCCGTGCAACGGTACCACGTCTGCTGTGTCAGTGGTGACAAACGCGGCCCACTGCCCCATCAGCCGGCGCCGCAGCGCAAACAAATCAGAGCGTTGGTACGCCGCTTCAACCCGGTTTGAATTGACGTGCGCCAGGGCCAGCTCGCACACCTCACGTGGCTGGTTGGTCCGCTCGGCGGCCCACTGCCGGAACGATGAGCGCATGCCGTGGGGTACGCAGCCGATATGGTTTTCCACAAGCAGCTTGCTGAGCGCATTCTTGCTTAACGCCTTGCAGCCCGCGCCGGGAAACACCAGCCCGGAACGGTCCGCATACTTAGATGCGTCCTGCAGTATGTCAAGCGCACGTTGTGATAACGGGACGCGGTGCGGACGCTTCGACTTCATGCTTTCCCCGGGTATCTCCCAGGTGGCGGTGTCGAGGTCGATGTCCGCCCAGCGCGCTAGCCTCGCCTCGCCGGAGCGGACCGCGGTCAGCGTCATGAACTCGAAACAGGCCACCGTGGCCCAGTACGCGCCGGACGCCCGCACCCTGGCAATGGCTGCACCCACCTCCGCATACGGCAGCGCCTTGTGATGATTGCGGACAACGCCGTTCTTCGGCAGCGCCGCCGCCAGCGTCAGGGTCGGATCGTCCTCCCGGTAACCGTTGGCGATGGCCCACTTCATGATGGCCCCGATGCGCTGCTTGACCCGGCGCATGGTTTCCGTCCTATCATGCCAGTGCGGCAGCAGGAGGGCCAGGATGTCGGACGTGGTGATGGCGTCGATGCGTTTATGGCCAATCTTCGGCATCGCATAGTCCCGCAGGGAGGCGCGCCACTGGTTGGCCGACTTGCCCCCATCCCGCCAGCCTAAAGCATGTATCTTAATCACTTCCTCGGCAGCCTGTGAGAAGAGCGGCATGCTCCCGCGTGGGTCCCGCCCCTTCAGTAATTCCTGGCGGTTTTCCAGGGAAGTTCGCCGTGCGTCAGACAGCGATACCAGCGGATAGGCGCCCAGGCCGATGTTGACGGGTTTGCCGTTTATCAGTAGTCTTTGAGACCAGGATTTGGACAGGCGGCCGTTGGCCATGGGTTTCACCAGCAGGGAGAGGCCATGCCCGCCGCGGCCGTCGCCGTAGCGGCCGGGCCGGTTGATGGTCCTGACAAAGGAGGCTGAGAGGATTTTGGGTCGTTTCGTTACGAGATGCCGTTATTTATTCAGTTATCACTTTGTGTAAAAGAATGCCTGATACGACATAAGACGTAAACAGACAATAAAACAAACAATATCAAACAGATAAGATGATATCAGGGAAGGTAAGGAAATGCAACAAAACCTGTGGTGGCGGATTTGAAATCCGTCCCCGGTCCTGCATACAGTCAGGCCGGTTCGTCGAAAGTAATGGTGACGTCCGCCGGGCCGGACCGGCCCTTGTGCGGTGAGCCGCTCAGGGAAAAGGGCAATGTCACCCATTGGGCTGGTTTATCTGCGTTATTTCCCGGGGACGTCAACCATTCGGCGCTGTCCGGTACTGCGCCGGACCAGGGGCATACCACTTCGCCGGCATTGAGCAGGTCCATAATGGTATTACGGGTTGACTGATCCCCGGTACCGGGAACGGCCCTGAAGAATTCAAAAAACTTTCTCGAATACCACTTGCTGCGGATATTCTCATCCATCACGAAGCGGATCTGGCGCGGCGCCGCCATCTGGATGAAAGTCCAGTCCTTGAAGCTTGTTTGTTTCCCCAGCATCAAAACGCCTCCCGTATCGGGAAAATGTTTGAAACCCTGTACCGCCAACCGGTAGCGATAGCCGATTGTCATGGTGACGATCAGCCGCACCAGGGATTGCGGCAGCTTATACACCGTGTAGAACGCGCCGCCCAGGGCAACGACGGTCAATAACGGGAATAACAGGTTACTGATCTCCATCATGGAAAACAGCACGGTCAGGACCAGGAAGCTCAGCATAACGATATTTTGAATCAGGTTGTTACTTGCCAGAACCCTGCCCAGGATGTGTTCGCCTGCATGGAACTGGATCAAGGCATTCAGCGGGATGATGAATATCCCGCTCAGCATCCCCAGTAACAGGATGTTGATAGCGTGCGCCGGCACGCTGGTCAGCCCCGGCAGTACGAACAGGCAGGTGGCCACGCCGACTGCGCCGATTGGAATTAAACCGGTTTCGATATAATTCCTTGAGATCCTGCCGGCGATGAGGGAACCCAGCATGATGCCGATCCCGGCACAGGCCAGCATGCCCTGGATGATCCTGACGTCGGTTACACCCAGGTTGTCCTTGGCAAAAGACGGAAACGCTGCCAGCAGGACCTGGCCGATAGCCCAGATAATCGCCAGTCCGATGATTGACAATAAAATGACTTCACGGGATTTCACGGCGTTCAGATTATTCGCCAGGTATTGGCCTGTCCGGTATTTGTTCCAGTCAAAGCGCAAACTCTTATCCGGTTCGTGGAGGCTCGGCAACCGGTAAGCCAGGATCAATTCAATGAGCGCGCCGCAAATCAAAAACCAGCCTATAGGTGCGATGGTGAGCATAATCTCTTTCTTGCCGGAGAAAATCACGTCGCTTAAGTACATCTCGAACAGGACCGAAAAGACGAATGTGCCGGTCAGGATTGAAATGGTGGTGGTAGCCTGAACCACGCCGTTGGCGCGGGCCAGGTTTTCCTTGCCGGCGATTTCCCGGATATAGCCGTACTTGGACGGTGAGTAAAAGGCGCTCTGTATCGCCAGCAGGAAGGTCATGGCAAAAGCCGCCCAGAACCAGCCCAGGTGGTAGAACAAGGTGATCATGCAGGTCAGTCCGACCGCGCCCCAGGCAGTCGTGCGCATGACCTTGTTCTTGGGGAACTTGTCCGCCATAAAACCGGCAGGGGTAAACAGCAGGATGTAGGGCAGCAGGATCAGGGCGTTGACGATGGCCGTCAATATGATCAAGGTGTCGCCGTCGTAGGTTTTGAAAACGGTATTCTGTATCGTGATCTTGTGCCCCAGGTCCACGAAGGCATTCAGGAAGAGCATGACAACGTAGGGGAGGAAGCCCCTGATCCTGAACAGATCGCTCATGACATTGCGGGGACGGACTTAAGTCCGTCCCCGGCAGGAGCGTCCGTCCCTGGCAGGAAGGTCAGGTTGATGTTCCACCCACGGTCAACTCGTCTATTTTCAGTGTGGGCTGGCCCACGCCGACGGGAACTGACTGGCCGTCTTTCCCGCACACGCCGATGCCGGTATCGAGTTTCATGTCGTTACCGGTCATGGACACGCGGGTCAGCACATCGGGGCCGTTGCCGATCAGTGTCGCGCCCTTGATGGGGCTGGTCAGACGGCCATTTTCTATCAACCAGGCCTGACTTGCGCTGAACACGAATTTACCATTGGTGATATCCACCTGCCCGCCGCCGAACTGGGAAGCGTATACCCCCTTTGCCACAGAACCGATAATCTCCTCGGGATCGTGATCACCGCCCAGCATGTAAGTATTGGTCATGCGCGGCATCGGCAGGTGTGCGTACGATTCACGGCGCCCGTTGCCGGTGGGTTGCATGCCCATGAGCCCGGCATTCATCTTGTCCTGCATATAGTTCCTGAGAATGCCCCTTTCTATCAGGGTAGTGGCTTCCGTGGGCGTGCCTTCGTCGTCAACGGTCAGCGAACCGCGGCGGTTTTCGATGGTCCCGTCATCGACCACCGTTACGTTTTCGGCCGCCACCCGCTGGCCTATCCGGTTGCTGAAGGCGGACGTTCGCTTGCGGTTGAAGTCGCCTTCCAGGCCGTGGCCAATGGCCTCGTGCAGCAGGATTCCCGGCCAGCCCGGGCCCAGCACGACTGTCATGGCGCCGGCAGGCGCCGGGACCGCTTCCAGGTTATTCAGCGCCTGGGTCACCGCATCGTCAATATAGCCGGAGACAATTTCATTATCGAGGAAGTATTCGTAACCGAAACGCCCGCCGCCGCCGGAGCCGCCTCTTTCCAGTCTGCCGTTATGCTCGACGATGACATTGACGTTGAGTCTCACCAGCGGCCTGATATCTCCGGAGTAAGCGCCATCACTGCCGGCCACCAATACCGCGGAATATGAACCGGTCAATCCGGCGATGACCTGCTTTACGCGGGGATCTTTTTTTCGGGTTTCGCTATCGATCCGTTGCAACAGCGCGATCTTTTGCGCGGACGATATCGATTCCAGCGGGTTCGAGTTGGAGTACAGCGGGGTAATATTCTGGTTTTGCCTGGCCTGCAGCTTTTGCCTGCCGCCGCTACCGGCGATGGCCCGGGCCGCCCGGGCCGCATCGGTCAGGGCCGGCAGGATTATCTCATCGGAATAGGCAAATCCGGTCTTCTCCTCGCTGACCGCCCTGACTCCCACACCCTGGCCGATGCTGTGGGAGCCTTCCCGGATGATGCCTTCTTCAAGCACCCATGCTTCGGCCTGGGAGGACTCGAAATACAGGTCGGCGTAGTCGATGTCATTGACGATCATCTGGTCCAGGGTGTTTTCGATGTCCCGGCTGTCAATCCCCGTCGGGTTGAGCAGTTGCCGGGCCGCTTCTTGATGTGCGCCTTCCCTGGCAGACACCCTGCGGGCGTCCTTTGGACGTCCAATTTCGCTCCGGGCGAATTTGTCGGGTTGTTGGCTCATACGATCTCCCGGGGACAGATTTAAATCTGTCCCCCATTATTTCCTATTACCCGGTGCTCCAGCGCCGGGAAGGACTGTCTCAATTCACGCACCCGGGCAAGGTCGATATCGGCACAGGCGACGCCCGGTCCTTCTTCCACGCTGCACAAGACATCGCCCCAGGGGTCGATAATCATACTGTGGCCCCAGGTGCGTCTTGTCTCGGTGTTCTGACCGCCCTGGTTGGAGGCGATGACAAAACAGAGGTTTTCCACCGCGCGGGCGCGTAAAAACAATTCCCAGTGGCGTTTTCCGGTAGCGTAGGTAAAAGCGGACGGGACTGTCATGATTTGCGCCTGCTGACTGGACAGTTCGCGATACAGTTCGGGAAAGCGCAGGTCGTAGCACACCGTCATACCGATATTGCCCAGCGGTGTTTCCGCCACGACCGTACCGTTTCCCGGTACGATGGTATCGGATTCATTATAGGCCTCTTCATCGTCCACCTGCACGTCGAACAGGTGGATCTTGTCGTAGCGGTGGGTGCAGTGTCCATCCGGGTTGAACAGCAGGCAGGAATTGTAAACCCGCGACGCTTCATCACTCTGCAATGAAAAAGTGCCTGCCATCAACCAGAGGCCGTTCTCCCTGGCCTGGCCGGCAAGGAAATCCTGGATCGGGCCTTTCCCGGGTGTCTCGCCGATGCCGATTTTCGCCGTCTCGTCATCACTCATAATGGGGAAGTATTCCGGCAGCAGGGCAAACTGCGCGCCCTGTTCCACCGCGTCACTGATCAGGCCGGCAGCCTGGGCAAGATTTGCATCCACGTTATCCGTGGAAACCATCTGGATTGTTGCAACTTTGGGCATCCGGCCAGTATACGTGAATCAGGGGTGAATTCACATGGATGCACAGGATGTACAGGATATTTCAGGGGACAGATTTCAAATCTGTCCCCGTTCGCTTTGCATCCATGTAAAATATATTGCCAGGTAACACGCCCCGGAGGTTGAACCATGCAGATACACGATACATCCAGCCGGGCAGGGATACGCTACGAACCCGGTGAACAACCCCCTCTTTCCCTTTGTCTCGGCCTTGGCCTCAAATCAGCTTTGCTTGTCTTTCCGACAGTGGTGCTGGTACCGGTCATCATAGTCCGGGCAGCCGGCGTGGACGGCGGCTACCTGTCCTGGTCGATCTTTGCCGCGTTGCTGATCTGCGGGCTGTTCACGGCGCTGCAGTCCTTGCGCACAGGCTTCGTCGGCGTTGGCCATACACTCATTTCCAGCAGCGCCGTCACCTCAATCGCCGTCTGCATCATGGCCTTGTCTGAAGGAGGGGTTGCACTGATGATGAACCTGGTCATAGTCTGCGCGCTGTTCCAGTTGTTACTGTCATCGAAGCTGTCGTGGCTGCGCCGCATTATCACGCCGGTTATTTCCGGCATGGTGCTGATGCTGATTGCGGTCGCGGTCATGCCTGTCGCATTCGATATGCTGACGCACGCGCCCGAAAACGCGTCGCCCGGCGTCGCGCCGGGTATTGCGGCCGTGACACTGGTTGTGCTTGTTGCGCTGGTATTCGGCGCCAGGGGAGCGTTACGGCTCTGGGCGCCGGTTATCGCACTTGCTGCCGGTTCCGCGGCTGCCGCGTTCTTCGGCCTCTACGACGCCGGTCTGATACTGGAAGCGTCCTGGTTCAGCATTCCCTCGGGCAGCCGGCCCGGGTTCAGCCTGTCCCTGGGCGCTGAGTTCTGGATACTGTTACCGGCATTCCTGTTCGTCACCCTGGCTAATACCATGGGGGATATCAACGCCGGGGTTGCCGTTCAACGGGCATCCATGCGCACCTTGCATTCGGTTGATTTTCGCGCGGTGCAGGAAGGGCTCGCGGCCAACAGCCTGGGTAACCTGGTTGCCGGTCTCACCGGCGCCATGCCGGTAAAAAGCGACCCGGCAGGCATCTCCCTGGTCGAACTGAGCGGTGTGGCTGCCCGCAGGCTTGGGCTGTGTGCCGGCATCATCCTGTTACTGCTGGCGTTCATACCCAAGCTGGCGGCGCTGCTTCTCGCCATCCCCGGTCCTGTGATTGCCGCTTACCTGGCCGTTGCCATGGCGCTGGTCTTTGTACAGGGCATGAACATGGTTGTTCAGGATGGCCTCGACTACCGCAAGGGTGCGGTGATCGGGCTGGCTTTCTGGCTGGGTGTAGGGTTTCACAACCAGGCGGTTTTCGCGGATTCGCTGGGCGAGACCTGGGGCGCGTTACTGGGTAACGGCATGACCGTCGGCGGCCTGGCTGTTATCCTGCTGACGTTAATCATGAAGCTGACCGCCCCGCGCCGTTATAGTATAGTGACGGCGCTGGACCCCAGGGTCTTACCCCGGCTGGAAGACTTCCTGCGCGAGCAGGCGAAGCGGCTCGGCTGGGGCGACGCCTCGATAGAGCGGCTGTTCCTGATCGGCGAGGAAACCCTGTTATGCCTTGCGCAAGGACATGATGAGGCAGCCACGGGTGAGTTGCGGAACCTGCTGGTAACGGCAACCAACGACGGTCCGGTGATGGAACTGGAGTTTGTTTCTGCTATCGGCGAGGAAAACCTCGAAGACCAGATGAGGTTGCTGGGTAACCATGACGAGGCGCGGGACTCGCATGAAATCTCGCTCCGTATATTGCAACACTTCGCTTCTTCCGTGCGCCACCAGCAATACCACGGCATGGACGTGGTGACGGTGCGGGTCAATAAAACCAACGACTGAAAAGAGAGAGAAAAAAGGATAATGAAACCGGTAAAAATAGGGTTGCTCGGCCTGGGTACGGTAGGCGGGGGCGTTGTCACGGTATTGACCCGGAATGCCCACGAGATCGCGCGCCGGGCCGGCAGGGAAGTTGTCATCAGCCATGCTGCGGCAAAAGAATACGATGCCGGCGCAATCCAGGGGCTGGACCAGGTAGACCGGATTACGGATGATGGATTTGCCGTCGTCAATGATCCGGACGTTGAAATAGTCATAGAACTGATAGGCGGTTACTCCCCCGCAAAAGACCTGGTTCTGCAGGCCATTGAAAATAAAAAACATGTCGTTACCGCAAACAAGGCCATGATTGCCGTTCACGGTAACGAAATCTTCAGCGCCGCGCAGGAGCAGGGTGTAACCGTGGCGTTCGAAGCCGCAGTCGCCGGCGGGATTCCCATTATCAAGGCAATCCGTGAAGGCCTGGTGGCGAACCGCATCCATTGGGCAGCCGGTATCATCAACGGCACGGGAAATTTTATCCTCACCGAGATGCGTGACAAGGGCAGGGACTTTGCCGACGTGTTGCAGGAGGCGCAGGAACGGGGTTACGCGGAGGCCGACCCGACGTTCGACGTCGAGGGTATCGATGCCGCACACAAGCTGACCATCATGGGTTCCATAGCCTTTGGCATCCCGTTGCAGTTTGAGAAAACCTATACTGAGGGCATCACCAGGATAGAACAGCAGGACGTTGCTTATGCCGATGAACTGGGCTACCGGATCAAACATCTCGGGATTGCCAGGCGTGTAGACGCAGGAATTGAGCTGCGCGTACATCCCACGCTGATCCCCGCAAGACGGTTGATTGCCAATGTGGACGGCGTCATGAACGCCGTGCTGGTGCAGGGTGACGCGGTGGGACCGACCCTGTATTACGGCGCCGGCGCCGGTTCCCTGCCGACTGCTTCCTCAGTCGTAGCTGACGTGATTGACGTCGTGCGCGCCCTGACCACCGATCCGGAAAACCGGGTGCCGCACCTGGCATTTCAGCCGGATTCGATGTCCGACCTGGCCGTGCTGGATATGGCGGATGTCAGCACCGCTTATTATCTGCGCATGCAGGCCGTTGACAGACCGGGCGTTTTGTCCGCGGTAACGACCATCCTGGGCAACCTGGGTATCAGTATCGAGGCGATAATCCAGAAAGAACCCGAAGCGGGCGCCAGTCATGTGCCCATTATCATGCTTACCCAGCGTGTGCTTGAACGCAACATGAATTCTGCCATCACACAGATAGAGGCCCTGGATACGATAGACGGCAGCCTGCACCGCATCCGGGTTGAAGCTTTGGATTAGGAATTACGAATTAGGAATTACGAATTGGGAATTGGGAACGCAGTAGAGTGTGTCACTATAAATGACGGGATATAAAGGCTTGATTGAGCGTTACCGTGAACGTCTGCCTGTGGCGGACGATGCGCGGATTATCACCCTGGGTGAGGGGAGTACCCCGCTGATCCGGCTGGGTAATATCCCCGAAGCCGAGGACAGGGGCATCGAACTCCATGCCAAGTTCGAGGGGTTGAACCCGACCGGTTCGTTCAAGGATCGCGGCATGACCATGGCGATCACCCAGGCGGTCAGCGAGGGGTCGCAAGCCGTATTATGCGCTTCAACCGGCAACACTTCGGCCTCCGCGGCAGCCTACGCGGCCAGGGCCGGCCTGGACTGTTACGTTCTTATCCCGGACGGCAAGATCGCCATGGGGAAGCTGGCCCAGGCCATGATCCACGGCTCCATGGTCATCCAGGTTGAAGGTAATTTTGACGACGGGATGCGGCTGGTTAAACAGATCGCGGCCGAGGCGCCGATTACCCTGGTAAATTCCGTGAACCCGTACCGGCTCCAGGGCCAGAAGACCGCGGCGTTCGAGATCGTGGATGAGCTGGGCAGGACTCCTGATTTTCATTGCCTGCCCGTGGGCAACGCGGGCAATATCTCGGCATACTGGACCGGCTACTGCGAGTACGCGGGAATTACTACTGCCGTCAGCAACTTTTTACACGGGCAATGCCCCTATCAACACGATGCGGTCACAGATAAACCGCCCCGGATGCTGGGTTACCAGTCGTCGGGCGCGGCGCCTTTTTTACGGGGCGGGTTCGTTGATGAACCGGAAACCGTTGCCAGCGCGATCCGCATTGGCCGGCCCCAGTCCTGGGACCTGGCATGGGCCGCCAGCAGGGAATCAGAGGGTTGGTTTGACGAGTTCGATGATGCGGAAATCCTGGCTGTCCAGGGGCTGTTGGCCGCCAGGGAGGGGATATTCTGTGAGCCGGCTTCTGCCGTGTCCGTTGCCGGCGCCTTGCGCGATATCCGCACAGGGAAAATTCCGCCCGGGAGTACGGTTGTCTGTACCCTGACCGGGCACGGGCTGAAAGATCCGGATATCGCCATGCAGCAAGGCTCCGCCGTAGTGAAAAAGGTTTCAGCCGATCTTGACGCGGTAAAGCAAGCCATTCTTGGCGGCTAAAAGAGCCTGGAACCGGACCGTGCCGAAGGATACGCTGTCGTTCGACCAGATCAATATCGGGGACATTTACAGTGCGGAACCCTATAGCGTATCGCTCGATGAAATGTACCGGTTCAACCAGGACTGGGACCCCCTGCCGATCCACCTGAGTGAAGCTGCTGCCCTGGCTGCCGGCCATAAGGCCGTCATTGCCTCGGGACAGTACACATTGTGTATCAAACAATACTTTATGAACCGGATGCCCTGGCGCGAGGCCGTTATAGGCGCCATCGGGTTTGACGAACTCCGGTTCGCCAACCCGGTCCACGCCGGCGATATCATTTCCATAACAGTGACGTGTATCGATAAACGCCTGTCGAAAAGCAAGCCGGACAGGGGGATCTGCAAGTTCAGGGTACATATGTCGAACCAGGATGACGCCCCTGTCCTGATTTACACGGATATCGTCATGCTCAAAAGCCATCGGGGGCCCGGCAACTGACCAGCGCCATCCTTACCGGTACCGATTAATGAAAATTACCCGTCGCGTTGCATCATCTGACCGTGATCTGCCGGATCATGTCCACCCGGTTATGCGGCGCGTTCTTGCCGGCCGGAATATTTCATCAGCGCGGGAACTGGATTACTCGTTGACCAACCTGCTGCCGTTCGGCAGTTTAAAAAATATTGATGCAGCAGCCGGTTTGCTTATCGACGCCATCCGCAACGACAAACGGGTATTCGTCATAGCGGATTACGATGCGGACGGCGCAACAGCATGCGCTTTGGCGCTGCGCGGGCTCGCCATGCTGGGCGCCGCATACGTTGATTTCCTGGTGCCGGACCGCGCAAAGCACGGGTACGGGTTAAGTACCGACGTGGTGCGCCAGGCCCTGGAGTTTGAACCGGACATCCTGGTGACCGTGGACAACGGTATCTCCAGCCTGTCAGGTGTCGACTTTGCCCGCAGCGCGGGTGTGGACGTGTTGATTACGGACCATCATTTACCGGGCAAGGAATTGCCTGCCGCCAGCGTTATCGTCAACCCCAACCAGCCGGGAGACCTTTTTCCCAGCAAATGCCTGGCGGGTGTGGGCGTCATGTTTTACGTACTGCTGGCGGTCAGGGCGCGGCTGAGGGCTGACGGCTGGTTTGCCGCAAAAGGTTTGCAGATGCCGAATTTTGCGGCATTTCTGGACCTGGTCGCACTGGGCACCATCGCCGACGTGGTGGAACTGGATTACAACAATCGCATCCTGGTCGAACATGGCCTGAAGCAGATCAGGACGCGGCGCTGCTGCCAGGGTATTTCGGCACTGATCCGGGTTGCCGGCAGCGTGCCAGAGAAGATTACTTCCTCAGACCTCGGGTTTCTGCTGGGCCCGAGACTTAACGCGGCAGGCCGTCTGGCTGACATGAGCCTTGGAATCGAATGCCTGCTCACGGACAATTTTTCCAGTGCCATGCCCCTGGCGTTGCAACTGAATAAATTCAACAGTGAGAGAAAGTCCGTTCAGGCTGAAATGCAGGCGGAAGCAGAGACTTACCTGAACGACATCGTTGAACTGCAACAGGGTGAGTTGCCTTTTGGGCTATGCCTGTATGACGCCGGGTGGCACCAGGGCATCGTTGGTATACTGGCCGGCAGGTTAAAAGAGATGGTAAACCGACCCGTGATTATCTTTGCGGCCGCCGGCGAGGGTTTATTGAAAGGATCAGGCCGCTCAATAGCAGGAATACACCTTAAAGATGTCCTGGAGTCGCTGGCGGCGAAGCGCCCACAGCTGATGGAGCGCTTCGGCGGCCATGCCATGGCTGCAGGCTTAACCATCAAGGAAGACTCTTATACCGAGTTCAGGGAGGTGTTTGATGAGGAAGTCGGACGCATTACCGCGGGCCGGATCCCGGGCGCGGAGATCGTAACGGATGGTGAACTGGCTCCCGGCGATATCAGCCTGGAACTCGCCAGGGAAATCGAAAATGCGGGGCCCTGGGGGCAGGGTTTCCCCGAACCCCTGTTTGATGATGAATTCACTGTTGTGGATGCGAGAACGGTGGGAGAGCGGCACCTGAAACTGAAACTCCTCCTGCACGGGTCTCAAACACCGGTTGACGCCATATCGTTCAATACGGATGCGGACGCTGTTGCTGTGGATGCCGGCAATTTACGCATGGTCTACCAGTTGGCGGTTGACGACTATAACAATAAGCTAAAACCGCAACTTATTATCAGGCACATAGAGACAGGGCGATAAAACTTGGGTGCTCTTAGATATAGGGACAGGTTTGGATAGGCTTTTCAGGACACGCTGTGAATACGTCCATGTACGCTTAGCATCCGCTGTCCCTGCGGATGATAGTCCTGAAAAGCCTATCCAAACCTACCGAACGCTTGAGTTTATTTCAATATTTTTTTGAAAATGATTTGTCCCTGTTTCCTGTGCTGTAGTAAGATTCCTGCGCCATTTATTTGTAATGTATAAGGAAAAATGCTTGAACTGACTGCAATTAGCGCCCGTATCAAAGACTGCCAGGGGAGAATCGAATCCCTGAGGAGGTATCTTTGACCTTGATGTCAAGGTCAAACGCCTGGGCGAAGTCAGGCGGGAACTGGAAAATTCCGAACTCTGGAATGATCCTGAGCGCGCCCAGGCTTTGGGGAAGGAACGCGCCGCGCTTGAAAAAACAGTAAATACGATAGAATCGATTTGCCAGGGACTGGACGATCTCGAGTTGTTGCTCGATATGGCGAAGCAGGAAGACGACGCCGATACCGTGCATGAAGTCGTAGCCGACCTTGACAAGTATTCCGCACAGATAGAAGAGCTGGAGTTCCGGCGCATGTTCTCCGGCGAGATGGACCCGAACAACGCGTTTCTTGAAATCCAGTCAGGTTCCGGCGGCACCGAAGCGCAGGATTGGGCAGAAATGCTGCTGCGCATGTATCTGCGCTGGGGTGAACAGCGCAGTTTTGCGACAGAGTTGATCGAAGTGTCGCCCGGGGAAGTGGCTGGGGTGAAAAGCGCGACGGTCAAGTATAAGGGAGACTATGCCTACGGCTGGCTGCGTACCGAAACCGGGGTACACAGGCTGGTCAGGAAATCTCCGTTTGATTCGGGCAACAGGCGCCACACCTCCTTTGCCTCGGTATTCGTGTCCCCGGAGATCGATGACAATATCGAGGTGGATATCGAGACCTCCGACTTGCGCGTTGACACCTACCGGGCCAGCGGGGCGGGGGGGCAGCACGTGAACAAGACGGATTCGGCGGTGAGGATGACGCATTTACCGACCGGTATTGTCGTGCAGTGCCAGAATGACCGCTCCCAGCACAAGAACAGGGATCAGGCTATAAAACAATTACGCGCCAAGCTGTACGAACTGGAACTGCAAAAACGCATGTCCGAACAGAAAGCAATGGAGGAATCCAAGGCCGATATAGGCTGGGGCAGCCAGATCCGTTCCTATGTACTGGACCAGTCCAGGATCAAGGATTTACGTACCGGTGTGGAGACAGGCAATACACAGGCCGTGCTGGACGGGGACCTGGACCGGTTTATCGAAGCCAGCCTCAAGGCCGGGGTATGATAGCTATGACTAAAGACGACAACGAAATCATCAGGCAAAGACGTGCGCAGTTGCAGGCGTTGCGTGAACGGGGCAACGCCTACCCCAACGACTTCAGGCGGAATATTCTGGCGCAAGAGTTACACACGCGTTACGGGGACGAGGACAAGGAGCAACTGGAGACGGAAACTGAAAAGTTCAGTCTTGCCGGCAGGATGATGAGCCGCCGGGTTATGGGCAAGGCCTCCTTTGCCCACATCCAGGACATGTCCGGGCGCATCCAGCTTTTTGTCAGGCGCGACGACCTGGCGGATGATTCTTATGCGCAGTTCAAGAAATGGGATATCGGCGACCTTGTCGGCGTGACCGGGAGCGTTTTCAGGACCAGGACCGGTGAATTATCGATCCAGGCTGATTCGATCAGGCTGCTGGCCAAGTCGCTTCGGCCCCTGCCGGAGAAATTCCATGGCCTGTCTGACCAGGAAATCCGTTACCGCCAGCGTTACCTGGACCTGATCACCAGCGCAACAACCCGGCAGACGTTTCAGATCCGTACCCGTGTTATCAATCATATCCGCGCGTACCTGACAGGGTGTGGTTTCCTTGAAGTGGAAACACCGATGATGCAGGCGATCCCGGGTGGGGCTGCGGCCAGGCCGTTTATCACCCACCATAACTCCCTGGATATGGACCTGTACCTGCGCATAGCGCCCGAGTTATACCTGAAAAGACTGGTCGTCGGCGGCTTTGAAAAGGTGTTCGAGATCAACCGGAATTTTCGCAATGAAGGGCTGTCGTTGCAGCATAATCCCGAGTTCACCATGCTCGAGTTTTACTGGGCTTATGCGGGTTACGAGGACATGATGTCGCTGACAGAGACCCTGTTTCGTTCCCTGGCCGTAGAAGTGCAAGGCGATACCATTGTCGAGTACCAGGGCGAAACATACGATTTCGGCATGGAGTTTCGCCGGTTGACACTGCGGGATGCCGTTCTGGCGCATAACCCGGAATTATCAGCAGGCGATCTCGATGACCTGGACAGGTTACGCAACATTGCTGCAGGTAAGGGAATAGAAGTAAAAGATACTTACGGCACCGGCAAGCTGCAGGTTGAATTATTCGAGAAAACGGTAGAGGCGCAACTGAAACAACCTACCTTTATCACCGCTTACCCGGTGGAAGTGTCCCCCTTGTCCAGGCGTAATGAGGCGCAGCCTGATATAGCCGATCGGTTTGAACTGTTTATCGGCGGGCGCGAGATCGCCAACGGGTTTTCCGAGCTGAACGACCCCGATGACCAGGCTGAGAGATTCCGGATACAGGCTGAAGGGAAGGCATCCGGCGACGAAGAAGCCATGCACTATGACGCCGATTACGTCACGGCCCTGGAATACGGCATGCCGCCCACTGCCGGGGAGGGGATCGGTATAGACCGGCTGGTCATGTTGCTTACGGATTCTGCATCCATCCGCGATGTGATCCTGTTTCCCCAGTTGCGGACGAAGGAGTAGTTCAGGGATACATTTCCCACCTGTGAAATGAAACTTTCTCGTACCTGCAGAGTCTAGTGCTATACTGCATGTGGAAATTTATTCCGTATCATGAAGCAGCCGGAACATAGAAACCGGCTGTGACTGCATGATGTTATAAACCCTGATCAGGAGGTAACACTGATGTCGAAAGAAACTACTTTAAAACCTATAGCAGCTGCGTTGGGCACCACTTTTGCAGTTTCGCTCGCCCTCAGCCCTGTAGCCAATGCTGCAGACAACCCGTTCAGCATGACCGAGTTGTCCCAGGGCGGTTACATGGTTGCCGATGCGCACGGAGGTGAAGGCAAGTGTGGCGAAGGCAAATGCGGCGAAGATAAGGAAGGCGAAGGATCATGCGGCGAAGACAAGGAAGGTGAAGGCAATTGTGGCGAAGGCAAATGCGGCGAAGGCAAATGCGGCGAGGACAAGGAAGGCGAAGGGAAATGCGGCGAAGGGAAATGCGGCGAAGGGAAGTGCGGCGAGGGTAAATGCGGCGAGGACAAGGAAGGCGAAGGCAAGTGCGGTGAAGGCAAGTGCGGTGACAGCGCAGAGGGTTAATCTGCGCCAGTTATCATTACTGTCCCGGGGTTTGACGATGCGGACACGTTCCGGTGTTGCCCCGTGGTACTTGCTTGCAGCCTGAAATGGCTGATATTTACCCCGTAAAAGGAACCGGACTGGGTCTGCGGCGAGCCTTCATCGGTTCGCTCGCAGACTCAGATCATCTTTTGTCAGGGATCGACTTCATGGAGGTGGCGCCGGAGAACTGGATCGATGTGGGCGGCCGCTTCGGGCGCCGTTTCCGTGAGATAGCGGACAATATGCCCATCGTCTGTCACGGACTGTCCCTGAATATAGGCGGCCCTGCGCCCCTGGACGAGGCATTTCTCCACAAGGTAAGACAATTCCTTGATACCTACAACGTCCGTTGTTACAGCGAACACCTGAGCTATTGTGCCGACGATGGTCACCTGTACGACCTGATGCCGATCCCGTTTACCGAAGAGGCAGTCCATTATACGGCCGCCAGAATCAGGCGTGTCCAGGAGATTACCGGGCGGCGCCTGGCTATTGAAAACGTGTCCTATTACGCTGCGCCCGGCCAGGAAATGACGGAAACGGACTTCATCAATAACGTACTGGCCGAAGCCGATTGTGACCTGTTGCTGGACATCAACAATATATATGTAAACAGTATCAACCACCGTTATGATGCCGAGACCTGGCTGAAATCATTGCCGGCGGAGCGTATCGCCTATGCCCACGTTGCCGGCCACTACGTGGAAGCAGAGGATTTGCGGGTGGATACCCATGGTTCGAACGTAATCGATCCTGTCTGGAGGCTGCTTGAAGTCGCCTACCGGCATTTCGGTGTTTTCCCCACACTGCTTGAGCGGGATTTTAATATACCCCCATTGCCCGAGTTGCTGGGCGAAGTTGACAGGATCCGCCGGGTCCAGTCCGCCCAGATGGACTACCCTGATGCATCAGTCCTCCACCAGGAACTCCTTTAAGGATATCCAGTACCAGTTTACCCGGCATATTCGTGACCCGGCGAACGCGCCGGCGCCGGGGGATATCGAAGAGCGCCGGATGGCGATCTACCGTGATTTGCTGTACCGCAACGTAGAAAGTTTCCTGGCAAACAGTTTCCCGGTATTGAGGAAGGTCATCAAGGATGATGACTGGCACTCGTTAATGCGGGAGTATTTCAAAAACCACCAGTCCCGCACACCCTTGTTCCCAAAGATGCCCCAGGAGTTTCTTCAATATCTCCAGGATAATGAAGAAACCGCCCGGGACCTGTATCCGTTCCTGCTCGAACTGGCTCACTACGAGTGGGTGGAACTGGCATTGTCTATCGACAGCCGCGAGATCAGGCAGGACGGGCTGGATACCGGCGGCGACCTGCTGTCCGGGGTCCCGGTATTGAACGAACTGTCATGGTCCCTGGCTTATAACTACCCGGTACATCGTATCGGTCCCGATTACCTGCCCGGGGAAAAGCCGGCACAACCTACCTGCCTGCTTGTTTACCGGGACAGGCAGGACAGTGTAAGGTTCATCGAACTGAACCCCCTGGCCGCGCGCCTGGTTGACTGCCTGAAAGAGAATACAGGTAAAAAAACCGGCAGGGAGATCCTCATGGAAATAGCTGGTGAAATAGCGCACCCCGATCCTGAAATAGTGGTTAATGGCGGCTGCGCTATCCTCGAAGACATGCGCGACAAGCAAATAGTACTCGGTACGGAATAAAGGATTGTGGGGGGACGGACTTCAAGTCCGTCCCCGGATACTATCATTTCTGCAGGCGCAAGCGTAGTGCGTTGAGTTTGATGAAGCCTTCCGCGTCTTTCTGGTCATAACTGCCGGCATCGCTTTCGAAGGTAGCGATATCCTGGCTGAACAGGCTGTCCGTATCCGACCTGCGGCCGCAGACGATGACATTGCCCTTGTACAGTTTCAGGCGTACCCGGCCGTTTACCCGGGCCTGGGTGTCATCGATCAGCTTCTGCAGGGCCAGGCGCTCCGGGCTCCACCAGTAGCCGTTGTATATCATCCTGGCATAGCGCGGCATCAGGTCATCTTTTAAGTGCGCCAGTTCACGGTCCAGGGTAATGGATTCGATGGCGCGGTGGGCCTTGAGCAATATGGTCCCCCCGGGGGTTTCATAGCAGCCGCGTGATTTCATGCCGACGTAACGGTTCTCGACGATATCCGTCCGGCCTACGCCGTGCTTTCCGCCGGTTTCATTCAACGCTTTCAATAACTGTGCCGGGGTCATGGCCTCGCCGTTCAGGGCGCAGGCGTCGCCGCTGCTGAAGTCAAGTTCGATTGTCTCCGTCTCATCCGGGGCGTTTTCGGGCGCCACGCTCCAGCGCCATACCGATTCGTCCGGTTGCTGCCACGGGTCTTCCAGGTCGCCGCCTTCATAGGAGATATGCAATAAGTTGGCGTCCATGGAATAAGGGGATGATCCTGCCCGTTTAGCCTCGATGGGAATACCGTGCCGTTCGGCATATGCCAGCAGTTTCTGCCTGGAATCCAGGTCCCATTCCCGCCATGGGGCAATTATCTTTATATCAGGCTTGAGTGCGTATGCGCCCAACTCTAACCTGACCTGGTCATTACCTTTTCCTGTGGCGCCGTGGGAGATGGCGTCGGCGCCGGTTTCTTCGGCGATCTCTATCAGGCGTTTGGCGACCAGGGGGCGGGCTATGGAGGTGCCCAGCAGGTATTCCCCTTCGTACAGGGTATTTGCCCTGAACATCGGGAAGACGAAATCCCGGACGAACTCTTCTACCAGGTCATCAATGAATATTTCCCTTACCCCCAGGCTTTCAGCTTTTGCCTGCGCCTGGGAGACTTCCTCGCCCTGGCCGATGTCCGCGGTAAAAGTCACCACCTCGCAGCGATAGGTATCCTGCAACCATTTCAGGATGACGGAAGTATCCAGTCCCCCGGAATAGGCAAGAACGACTTTATTGACTTGTTTGGTAACCATTGTGTGAATAATCCCCGGGACCCGGGTCAAACTGACAGGGCATTATATACCCGGCAGGTTGTTTTTTCAGTAGCTGAAAAACTCGTTGGTAATCAGGAGCGCCTCAGGTATTGCTCCGGCCAGATATCCAGGTACAGCAGGTCCAGGTCAACACCTCTCATGACCGGGTAGTTTTTATAGTCATGGCGGTTTACCCAGGCGTAGTCGGTGTGTTCATCATTAAGCCTGATTTCACCGCCGAGCCAGCGCAGGTGGAACAGGTAAAACTCGTAGATCCTGCCGGAGATCTCATCCCTGACCGGGTCGAGTTGTTGCACCGGTTCCACCGAAATATCGGTACCGATTTCCTCAAACAACTCCCGCTGGGCGCATTCCTGCGGGGATTCGCCGGCTTCAATGTGCCCCGCCGGAAAACCCCATAAGCCGGGACCGTATCTGCTGGCCGTACTCCGTTTTAGCAGCAGGATCTCACTGTTGCCGTTCACTATGACGTTGATTGAAAACCGTCCTGCAGCTGATAAGATATTTTTTTTATCCTGTATATCCTGTGCATCCATGTTAATCCCGGTTACAGCAGAATATCGCGGATATCCGTCAGGATTTTCCCCAGTGCCCGGGTGAATTCCACCGCTGCGACACCGTCGATTACCCTGTGGTCATAAGACAGGGAGTAGGGGAGGATCAGCCGCGGCTCGAACTTTCCGTCAACATGAACGGGTTTCATTGCCGCCCGGGATACGCCGAGAATGGCGACTTCCGGAGAGTTGATTATGGGAGTAAACCCGGTGCCGCCGACATGGCCCAGGCTGCTGATGGTAAAACACCCTCCCTCCACGTCGGCAGGGCGGAGTTTTTTGTCCCGCGCCTTTTGCGCCAGTTCCTCGAGTTCCTGCGCCAGTTCGAACATGCCCTTGAGGTTGGCGTCCTTGAGTACCGGCACCACCAGTCCCTCGGCGGTGTTTACCGCCACCCCGATGTGAAAGTACTGTTTATAAATCAGTTCCTTGCCGTCCGGACCCAGGGAAGCGTTGAATTCAGGAAACTTTTTGAGGGCAACAACCACGGCCTTGATGAGGAAACTGAGCAGGGTGAGCCTGACGCCGCGCCGTTCCGCTTCGGATTTTTTCGACCGGCGGAAAGCTTCCAGTTCGGTAATGTCTGTTTCATCGTGCTGGGTAACGTGGGGAACATTTACCCAGTTACGGTGCAGGACCTGGCCGCCAAGCCGTTTCAGGCGTGACAGCGGCCGAGTCTCAACCGGACCGAATTTGGAAAAATCCACCGGCGGTATGTCCGGCACAGCCGATGGGTCGGATACGCGCTTGCCCGTCATCACCGACCTGGTGAAGGCAGTGACGTCCTGTTTCAGTATCCGGCCTTTTTTCCCGCTGCCCTTGACCAGTCCCAGGTCAACACCCAGTTCCCGGGCATACTTGCGTACCCCGGGGCTGGCATGAGCCCTGGAGGAAGCGCTGGAACCTGCGGTCTGGGCGCCTGTGGGGGTCCTGGGAGCCGGATGCGGACCGAATTGCGCCGTTGGCGGCGGTTCTTCCGGTACGTCAGTGTCGTCCTCCCGCGTCTTCCCGGCCTGATCCGCAGCCGTTGCAGTAACGTCATCGGCCGGCGTTGCAGGCTTGCCGGTCTCCGGCGTTTTCCCGTCCGGGGTGTCATCTTCATCCAGTGTCAGGATCAATGTTCCTTCGGAGACGGAATCACCGACCTTGACCAGTACTTCCTTAACGGTGCCGGCGGCGGGAGCCGGAATGTCCATGGCCGCCTTGTCCGATTCCAGCGTGATCAAGGCATCTTCCGGCTTGACCTTATCACCTGGCCGGACTGCTATATCGATAATTTCAACCGCATCGAAATCGCCGATATTAGGGATAAGGATATCAGTCAACCGCGCCATGGTTATACGGTCACCGGGTTGGGTTTTTCCGGATCGATCCGGTATTTCAGCATAGCCTCCGTGACCTTTGACGCGGGAATTTTGCCCTGATCGGACAATGCCTTGAGCGCGGCAACCACCACGTAATAACGATCCACTTCAAAGAACTTCCTCAACTTGGCGCGCGTATCGCTTCTTCCATAGCCGTCCGTGCCCAGTACGGTATAAGGGGCGGGGACATGGTGCCGGATCTGATCTGCATAAAGCTTCATATAATCGGTCGCCGCAATCACCGGGGCAGCGCTGCGTTCCAGGCAGCCTGTGACGTAACTTTTTTGCGGCGGCGCTTCCGGGTGCAACATGTTCCAGCGGTCCGTCTCCAGGCAGTCACGGCGCAGTTCGTTAAAACTGGTCACGCTCCAGACGTCGGCGCCGATATCGAAGTCGGTCATGAGTAATTCTGCCGCGGCCTGTACTTCCCGCAGGATTGTACCTGAGCCCAGCAACTGCACCTGCAGTTTTCCGCCGCCGCTCTCCTGCAGCAGGTACATGCCTTTCAATATCCCTTCCGCCGAGTTTTCCGGCATCGGCGGCTGCGTGTAGTTCTCGTTCATCACGGTGATGTAGTAATACACGTCTTCCTGGTCGGTGTACATACGGCGCAACCCGTCGTGAATTATAACCGCCAGTTCGTAGGCATAGGTCGGGTCATACGAGATGCAGTTGGGGATGGTGGAGGACAGCAGGTGGCTGTGGCCGTCCTGGTGTTGCAGTCCTTCCCCGGCCAGGGTGGTCCTGCCGGCGGTGCCGCCGATGAGAAAACCCCGGGAGCGCAGGTCTCCTGCCGCCCAGGCCAGGTCGCCGATGCGCTGGAAGCCGAACATGGAGTAGAAGATATAGAAGGGTATCATATGCACCCTGTGGTGCTTGTATGCCGTGGCGGCCGCGATCCAGGAGGAGAATGCACCGGCTTCGGTAATGCCTTCTTCCAGGATCTGCCCTTTTTTGTCCTCGCGGTAATACATGACGTGGTCGATGTCCACCGGTTCATACAGTTGACCTACGGATGAATAAATACCAAGCTGCCTGAACATGCCTTCCATGCCGAATGTACGGGCCTCATCCGGCACGATGGGGACGATGTATTTACCGATGTCCTTGTCTTTTGCCAGCGTGTTCAGGATGCGGACGAAGGCCATCGTGGTGGATATCTCCCGCTTGCCCGTGCCTGCCAGCATTTTCGGGTGGATGGCGACGCCGGGAGTTTTGAGGGCTTCTGCCCGGGGCCATTTCTGCAGTTGAAAACCGCCCAGCTTTTCCCTCCGCTCACGCATGTATGTCACTTCGGGGCTGTCATCTGCCGGTTTGTAGAACGCGGCATTGGCGACGTCCTCATCCGTTACCGGGATATTGAAACGCCGGCGGAACGCGTTCAGGGCTTCCTCGCCCATCTTCTTTTGCTGGTGGGTGATATTCTGGCCCTCACCGGCCTCACCCATACCGTAGCCTTTGACCGTCTTTGCCAGGATCACCGTGGGTTGCCCCTTGTGCTTAACTGCTGCGGCATAGGCGGCATAGACCTTATGCGGGTCGTGCCCGCCGCGGTTGAGACGCCAGATATCCTCATCGGACATGTTGGCAACCAGCGCTTTCAGGTCCGGGTCTTTCCCGAAAAATTTCTCCCTGACGTAAGCGCCGTCGTTGGCTTTGTAGGCCTGGTACTCACCGTCCACCGTTTCTTCCATCACCTTGAGTAGCTTACCTTCGGTGTCCCGGGCGATTAACGGGTCCCAGTATGACCCCCAGATGACTTTGATGACGTTCCAGCCGGCGCCGCGAAAATCCGCCTCCAGTTCCTGGATGATCTTGCCGTTGCCGCGCACCGGTCCGTCAAGCCGTTGCAGGTTGCAGTTGACGACAAATATCAGGTTGTCCAGCTTTTCGCGGGCCGCGAGACCAATGGAACCGAGTGTTTCCGGTTCGTCCATTTCACCGTCTCCCATGAAGGCCCAGACCTTGCGGTCGCTGGGCGGGATCAGTTCCCGGTGTTCCAGGTAACGCATGAAACGCGCCTGGTAGATGGCCATCAGCGATCCCAGGCCCATGGAGACCGTGGGAAACTGCCAGAAATCCGGCATCAACCAGGGATGCGGATAGGAGGACAGGCCGTCGCCGTCGACTTCCTGGCGGAACTTGCCGATCTGGTCCTCGCTTAACTCGCCGTACAGGAACGCGCGGGCGTAGATACCGGGCGCCGAATGGCCCTGGATAAAAACCAGGTCGCCATCGTGTTGTTCCGTTGCGGCACGAAAAAAGTGGTTGAAACCCACGTCATAGAGTGTCGCCGACGAGGCAAAGCTGGCGATGTGTCCCCCCAGTTCGGCGCTGTAACGGTTGGCCCTGACAACCATGGCCAGAGCGTTCCAGCGGATCAGTGATCGTATGCGCCATTCCATACCCGGGTCGCCCGGGGCGCGTTCTTCCCGGGAGGGCGGTATGGTATTCAAATAAGCGGTGTTGGCGGAGTAGGGCAGGTAGGCGCCGGATTTCCTGGCCTTGGCTATCAACTGTTCCAGCAGGTAGTGTGCACGTTCAATGCCTTCCTGGGCCAGAACTGAATCCAGGGCTTCAAGCCATTCCCGGGTTTCCTGCGCGTCTGAATCGATTGTTTTTTCCATAATAATTTTTTCTGACATTATAGCCGTAACAAAAACTATAAATCAGCCCGTGACAAAAACCTGTCCAGATCCGTTGTATGTGTCCGGGATAGAATAGGGTGCCGCTATTGCAGTAAAAAAAGACCGCCACCAGAGGGGGAGAACTGGTGGCGGCAAAGTATGGGAGCTAGGGCGCTCCCGGGGGATAGAGGAGGGTAAATCTATCTCAGTACCGCACATGCTTTCCTGTTGATTAATGTTCAATCACGTATCAATAAGTTGGTGTTAATCCTCGCTGTTATCAATTCAAGACCCCAGACCGGTACGGGTGTGGAAAGCCGGCACTCCGCTTCGCAACCGGAAACTCATAGCGCTCAGCCCGCATGTCTTTATCCTCATTGCCTTTAGCGGGTACGACCACCGTACTCTCATACAGGCGCTGAACATTGTTTTTCAATTCCTGAAAAACCTGTGCGCGCATGGTGTTGTCCAGGTAGAGATCGAGTTCATCTGCGTGATTCTCAACGCTGGCCAGGACCAGTAAGCCTGCAATTAAAGTAGCAGCCAAGGTTTTGCCGGTTAAAATAGTCATGTTATTTCTCCTTAAATATGTAAGTTATCTAACTAAATATGGGTGAAAAAATATTCTTCAAGGGCTTTGAATAGTTATTACCCATAATCTACAGATACATTGGTTAAATAAGTCACAACATTTATGCACTGCTGTCTTCTCCATATCATTGTTAGTTAAAAAACTAACTTAAAGTCTGTTAAAAAAATATTCCTGCTATGCGGCAACCCGTTCCTCATCCCGGGGAGTCGGATCAAGACCGGCTATCCAGTCAGTTACCGCATTAAGTTGCTCTTTCAGCCGCCGGGGGTCGTTCAGGACATTACCCAGCAGAATAACTCCCTGTATGCGAGCAACCAGCTCAAATCCCAGATCCTCTGCCTGTTTCAGGCCCATGAGACGGAACTGCTCCGTTGACCAGTCCAGTAAAAACTTCAAACAACTGTGTGCGGAATCGGTCAGTTCCACACATTCATCATCCAGTTCCTGGCACAGGCTGCCCAACGGGCATCCTGCTTGCGCCAATTCCTTATTGTGACTGCTCATTGCCTTAATTAGATTCATCAAGGCCTCCTTTGGTTCCCTTCTCCTGCAACAATTTTTCAGCATCGACGACAACGCTTGTTTGCGTTCCGCAATAACCGCCTTGCAGATATCATCCTTGGTCTTGAAATAGTAGTACACGTTGCCTAACGGTACCTTGGCCTCCTCGGCTATGTGTGCCAGTGTCGTACGGTAAAACCCCTGCCTGTGTATCAGGGTATCCGCAGCACTGATCAAGCGTTCGCGTTTATCACTTATCCTGGGCATAAACGAGCCTTAGTTAGAAGCTTGACTAACTATTATATTGATTGAGTATAAATTGTCAAGTTTTTTTTCCAAATATTTTACAACTGTTTGATATCAGGCAATCTGCGGCATATAATCGTTTCATGGCAAAAATAAAACTGTTGATAACTGTAGCGCTTGCACTGATTGGATTTGCAGCTGTGGCCGATCCGGAGGTGGGTCTACCCGCACCCGGCTTTGTAATGCCGGATCAGTATATGAAGACCCATAGCCTGGAGCAGTATCAGGGCAAGTGGGTGGTGGTGTATTTCTACCCGAAAGACGATACGCCCGGTTGTACCACGGAGGCCTGTAACTTCCGGGACGATATCTTCAAAATCCGGGCCATGGACGCGGAAGTCCTGGGGGTCAGTCTCGACAGCACCGAAAGCCACGCCCACTTCGCGGAAAAATACGGCCTGCCGTTTCCGCTGTTATCGGATGCCGGCGGTGAAACCGCCGAACAATATGGTTGCCTGACGGAATGGAGGGGGATGACAATAGCCGCCCGGCATACCTTTATCGTCGACCCCGGCGGCAACATCGCAAAAATCTACCGCGAGGTGGACCCCGACACCCACAGCGCCCAGGTTCTGGCAGATCTGGCAACACTGCAAACCGGTCAATAAAACATAGTTTCAATTCTTAGTGCATTGCTACGCAGGGAATCGTGGCCGGTATTCAATCTTCTTTGCGTTCCCGCGTGAAGAGTAATACAATTATATGCATATTGTATTACGGGGGTAATGATGCGTACTATTTCAGTAAAAATTCCTGAATATCTTGATAAGGAACTTACCAGGATTTCCGATCAACGTCGGTTATCGCGTTCAATGATCTTGCGGGATGCGATCGCTGCCTATGTGGCTGAACCTGATAAATCATTTACAGCGCTTGCAAGTGATCTGGCCGGTTCTTTGTCAGGTCCCGAAGATTTGTCCACATCGGCTGATTACATGGCTGAGTACGGTCAATGATCAGAATTATTGTTGACACAGGGCCTATTGTTGCTTTTTTAAACAAGAGAGACAGATATTTTGCCTGGGCAAATGAATCATTCAATTTATTGGAACCGCCTGTTTATACCTGTGAATGCGTTATCTCAGAAGCCTGTTTCCTGCTGCGCAACGTTGAGGGTGGCCCCATGGCAGTTGCAGAACTGGTAGAGCGTAATTTGGTAGTGATTGATTTTGACTTGTCCGAGGAAATTCAAGCCGTTAAAAAACTGATGTCAAAATACGCGAATGTACCAATGTCTCTGGCAGATGCGTGTTTAATTCGCATGGCTGAGATTGAAAAAAATTCCCAGATAATCACGCTTGATCAGGATTTCCACGTATATCGCCGGTTTGATCGTCAGCAGGTGCCGGTCTTGATGCCGTGAATCCTGCTTTTAAGGTCGAGATTTATCCTGGGCTTCAAGTAGTTTCCCCTTCACCCGGCATGACTGTCCTTCAAACAGGGCAATGAGGTTATCATCCTGGTCGGTGACCCTGACCTCGTAGACCCCGTAACGGCCTTCCTGTGACAGTTGTTCGGCAGTGGCCGTCAGCCGGTTCCCTGCCTTGCCCGGCCGTTTGTATTCGATACTGCACTTTTGCGCCAGGTTCGAATCGTTGCGGGTATTGCAGGCGCAGGCAAAGGCCGTGTCCGCCAGGGTGAATATGAATCCGCCATGGCAGATGCCGTGGCCGTTCAGCATTCCTGCAGTTATCTGCATAGTCAGACGGGCAAAGCCTTCCCGCACTTCGGCAATGGCAATGCCTATGCTTTTCGAGGCGACGTCCCTGGAATACATGGCGTCGACGCAGGCGCGGGCGAGATCGTCCCCGGTCAGATCAGTCATCCCGGCGTTCCACCAGGGTCATGACGTCATACAGGGCAACGGTCTTTTCATCCTGGTTGATGATCTCCACCGCCCACCTTACAACTCCCGTAGCCCGGGTGTCGTCGGGGCGTTTGTCTTTTTTGATCTTCTGTTTCACCACGATTTTTGTCCGGATCGTATCGCCGATGCCTACGGGTTCGATAAAGCGCAGGTTTTCCAGGCCGTAGTTTGCCAGTACCGGCCCGGGCGCCGGGTCCACGAACATGCCGGCAGCCGCGGAGATCAGGAAATACCCGTGGGCTACGCGTTTACCGAATAATGAATCCGCGGCGGCGATCTCGTCGAAATGGGCATAGAAAAAATCGCCGGTCAGGCAACCGAAATTAACGATATCCGCCTCGGTCACGGTGCGCCGGTAGCTTTCATGGGTCTCGCCGATTTGCAGTTCTTCAAAAAACTTGCGGAACGGGTGTACCTTGTCCGTAAGCGGCGCGGCGCCCTGGTGGTACTCGCCCGTCAGGCGCATCAACGTGGTCGGAGAACCCTGAATCGCGGTGCGTTGCATGTAGTGCTTGATGGCCCGCTCGCCGCCCAGTTCCTCCCCGCCGCCGGCCCGGCCCGGCCCGCCGTGGACCAGCGCCGGCAGGGGTGAACCGTGGCCGGTGGATTCCGCCGCGCAGTCCCGGTTGATGACCAGCAGACGGCCGTGCCAGGCAGCAGTATCGAGGACAATCCGCCGGGCTTCCGCATCATCGGCGGTAAATACCGAGCCTACCAGGCTGCCCCTGCCTTTTTTTGCCAGAGAGACGGCCTCATCGATATCGCGGTAGGGCATGATCGTACAGACCGGACCGAAAGCTTCGATATCATGGGGTTCAGTAGCATTATCCGGTTGGCCGCAGTACAACAGGGTAGCGGGGAAGAATGCCCCCCTGTCCCTGTCACCCCCTGTTATTTCAAATTCCCTGGAGCCGCCATAGAGAATTTCGCAGGAACCGATCAGCCGGTTGACGTTTTCCCATACGTCCTCCATCTGGGAACGGCCAACCAGGGGTCCCATTTTGACGCCATCCACTGATGGGTCTCCCACGGGCAGTCGGTCCAGTCTTTGTTTAAGGGCCTCATCGACCGCTTCAACCCTGCCGGCGGGAACGATAGCCCGCCTGATAGCCGTGCATTTCTGCCCGGCCTTCACCGTCATCTCACGGGCTACTTCCCGGATGAACAGGTCGAACTCGGCAGAACCCGGTTCAACCGTCTCACCAAGCAGTGACAGGTTGAGGGAGTCTGCCTCCATGTTAAAAGGGATGGAATTTGCAGTCACACCCGGATGGGATTTCAATTTTCTTCCGGTACTTGCCGACCCGGTGAAGGTAACCACGTCCTGCTCCATCAGGTGATCGAACAGGTCGCCGGTGCGCCCGCAGATCAGTTGGAACGCGCCGTCCGGCAACAGCCCGGACCCGATGATTTCCCGGGCCATCTTTTCGGTAAGGTACGAGGATACGGTAGCCGGTTTAACCACTACCGGCATCCCTGCACACAGGCTGGGCGCGATCTTCTCCAGCATGCCCCAGCAGGGGAAATTAAATGCGTTTATGTGAACGGCGACGCCCTCCCTGGGCACCAGTATATGGCGGCCGGTAAACGTCCCTTGCTGCGACAGGCGCTCCTGGTTGCCTTCCACCAGGAACGTCTCGTTGGGGAATTCGCGCCGGACCAGGCTGCTGTAACTGAACAGCGTGCCGATACCGCCTTCTATATCGATCCAGCTATCGGCGCGGGTTGCACCGGTCCAGGCCGATACCCCGTAAAATTCCTCCTTGTGCTCCATCAGGTGTTGCGCCAGTGCTTTCAGGCGCAGGGCACGCTCGTGCAACGTCATCCTGCGCAGTGCAGGGCCGCCGACTTCCCTGGCATAACGCAGTACATCGCCGAAATCCATTCCGTCACTGGAGACGCTGCCTATGAAATCACCGTTTATTGCATTGACGGCCTGCACGCCATCACCTTGCCCGCTGAACCATTCGCCTTTCACATAACTCTGTATATTCATTTCGTGATGTATCCGTTATAAGATTTCAGTTACCGGTTCCCGTTTAATCGCTTTTAAGATATGATACGGAAATCGGATAATATCAGAAATTTCTGTAATAGTTTATAACTACGCTACAGGTGCACAGTATGACAGAGCAAGGAACTTATGACACCCTGGAACCTATTGAGAAAGCCGGTATCGATGAGCTGCGCAGCCTGCAGTTAAAGCGGCTCAAGTGGAGCCTGGAACATGCCTATACCAACGTCAAATGTTACCGGAAAAAATTTGATCAGGCCGGCGTTCATCCGTCGGACCTGAAGGATCTGGATGACCTGTCCAAGTTTCCGCTCACGGACAAGCACGATATGCGGGATAACTACCCGTTCGACATGTTTGCGGTGCCCATGAACGACATAGTGCGTTTACACGCATCCAGCGGCACCACCGGCAAACCGGTAGTAGTGGGATATACCCGCAACGACATCGACATGTGGAGCCGTGTCGTGGCCCGTTCTTTCCGGGCGGCCGGCGCTACCCATAAAGACAAGATACACGTTGCATACGGCTACGGTCTGTTCACCGGCGGCCTGGGTGTCCATTACGGCGGTGAACTGATGGGTTGTACCGTGATACCCATGTCCGGCGGGCAAACGGAGAAACAGGCGCTGCTCATCCAGGACTTCGAACCTGACATCATCATGGTCACGCCGTCATACATGCTGTGTATCGCCGACGAACTGGAACGGCAAGGCGTCGATTGCCGCAAGCTGAGTTTACGTGCAGGGATATTCGGCGCCGAACCCTGGACGGATTCCATGCGCGCCAACCTGGAACAGAGGCTGGACATCGACGCGGTGGATATTTACGGTCTGTCCGAGGTTATAGGACCGGGCGTTGCCCAGGAGTGCGTGGAGACGAAGGATGGCCCCACCATTTGGGAGGACCACTTCTACCCGGAAATCATCGACCCGCAGACAGGAGAGGTTTTGCCGGAGGGAGAGGAGGGCGAACTGGTCTTTACCAGTCTTACCAAGGAAGCCCTGCCCGTGGTCCGTTACCGCACCCGGGACCTGACCCGGCTGTTGCCGGGAACCGCGCGCACCATGCGCCGCATGGTCAAGATTACCGGACGCAGTGATGACATGCTGATCATCCGCGGCGTGAACGTGTTTCCCACCCAGGTGGAAGAGCAGATTTTCAGGGTCCCCGGCCTGGCGCCCCACTACCAGATCGAGATAACCCGCAGCAGCAACCTGGATGAGATGACGATCAACGTGGAATTATCGCCCGGCGCCGGTGCCGCGGCGAAACAGCCTGCGGCCGCGGAACTGCAGAATCATATAAAGGACCTGATCGGGGTCTCTGCGAAGGTCAATGTGCACGACGAAGGCGGCGTAGCCCGCTCGGAGGGCAAGGCCAAACGCGTGATCGACAAACGTAAATTATAAATGGGGACGGATAAATGTCCGTCCCCTACGGTTCACCCAGCACTCGCTTCCTGGCGAGTTCAAGCTACGGAATATTCACTATATTTCATCTGTTTCAAGTGAATACAGCATGAAATAGAGGCATATTCACTGCTAATTTAGAATAAAAAGTGAATATGAAAGAACTGCCAGGCACAGAGGAAAATTATTGCCTACTACGGGGGAGGGTCGAATGGAGCTGAGTTCTCCGGTTAGTACTCCGTCACTCCCAGCTTGTCCTTGATGCGGGCGAGCAGTTCTTCCCGGCGGTGGTGTATATCGAGCAGCGGTTCCTTGCGCAGCTTGCCGATCTCTTCCGCGCTGTAGGGCACAAACGGGTCCGGCAGTTCGTTTTTGCTGAAATTCAGCAGTATCCAGTTCATCACGTCGGCCAGTTCCTGGTCGGAGATGGGAGCGCCGGCCGCGCCCGGCACCTGCACCAGGAAGTCCCTGCCGCCGGGCACGTGCAGGAAGTAGCCGGCAAAGTCATTCATCTTCGGCACGTTACCCTCGGAGCCGGACCCGTCCGGCAGGTGGCAGCCCTGGCAGTTCAGGATGTAGTTCTGCCGCGCGAGTATCTCGTTGGCACCGGTGGTTGCGCTATGGCAAGACACCAGCAGGAGCAGGCTGGCAAGGTAATTCCTGAACTGTTCCATACCGGGATAAGGAATATGTTTTTTACTGGATTCCTGCTTGCGCAGGACAGACGGCAGGAGTGAATATCAAAGTCACTTTATCGCCACGCCCAGAATCAGGTTCACGGTGCAGTGGTAAGCCGTACTCTCCGTGCCGAGGCACCAGTTGTAATCGTTGGAAGTATGGGGCCGGTAAGTGGGCCTGTCCCCTTCGTTCCTGTTGCAGAAACAGTTGCCGCAGGATGTCTTGCCGCAGCAGTCGTTGTAGGAAATGATATAGTCCTTATCATCACCCGGGTTCCTGCAGGTGCCGATCCAGGTGATTGTCGACATTTCCGTTCCCGGCGGGCAACTGTTGATGGTGCCGCCGCAGCAGGAGCACAGGTAGCCGTCGATGGCGCAGTTGCGCCAGTACTCGCAGGTTGCCGGGTCTCCCGGATCTATTTCAGGTGGGCCGGGTTGCTCCGCGGCCCTGGCGCGTGCGACAGGCAGCAACGGCACAAGTGAACCTCCGGCAATTACACTGCCGAGCCCGCCGAGAAAACCCCTGCGGGAAGATGTCTTGGCCACGTTTCTTGTGATATTTTCCGTCAGATTATCTAACCAGTTCATTGTCATCTTCTCCGGGTGGCGCCTATTGCGAAGCGTAGACCAGCAACGGCCAGTTATGGTAGAAATCGGCAATGGTATCGGCATGCTCGCCGGACCGGGCGTCATAGACTTCCAGGCTCATTTCAATATTGGTGGTCACGATTTTCGGCGCATCGCCCATGGTGATATCGAATGCGATGGCCGGTAGCGTAAGAGGTATACGGTCCACCCGGGTTTTAGCCGCGGTATCGAACACCCAGATCTCCGAACCGGGGTAGTCATGGCTGCCTTCCTCGCCGTTTTCGTGCATCATCACGTATAGCCGCCCGGTACTGTCCGTCGCAGCGAGCCAGGCGCCGCCGGGACGCCAGCCCTGGCTTTTGTCCTCTTCATTCAGCAGGCTCCATTTCTCTCCCAGCCGGGCCGAGCCGCCGCTCAAATCGATTTCCTGGACGTCGCCATGAAAACTCGGAAAGTAACCCGTGCCGCCAATGATCGCCGGCCTTTCGAACAGGGCGTCCTTGTCGACATCGAAGAACGGTTCGATCTTGTCCTGTCCGGTAACCTGGCCGTTTTCATCAAGCTGGAAACTGACCATGGAGCCATTGCCGCACATGGAACTGAACCCGCGTTTGCCGGTGGGATAGATGCCGGCGCAGGTCGGTAACGGGACGCCGTTGACGACCGCGCGTTTTTCCAGGTCGATTACGGTGACGAAGGTGCCGGGCGTAAAGCTGTAAAACAGCAGGAACCTTTCGTCGTCGATGACTGAAATGACAAACTTGCTGACCAGTATCTCCGCCCGTTTGAGCCTGGGGTCGTCGAGGATGATTTCATCGACAGGTTCAAGGGTGGCCTTGTCGTAAATGGTCAATACGTCGGTGCGATTGCCGCGGGTGCCGCGGTCATAATAATGTTCAAGTACGTACATTTCGGGTTTTTTCAAGGCCTGGGTGAAGGCAGAAATAAAACCGCCGTTGAAACTCCCCTTGAAAAAGTCCTTGATGTCCCCGCCGTTGATATCCATCACCATGAACCGGCCGATGGACATGTGGTCGAAGGCGATGTCGTGGACGATGACCCAGTCATCGGGGTAGGGAACGGGCAGGGTCTCCACCTTTCCCGCGGTATCGTTCGGTAAATCCGCCGTGGCGGTGTGAACGATGCCTGCAAATAGTACGAACAAGAGTAGATGTCTAAGCATGAACGGAGCTCACCATATATTTCGGGATTACCGTTGGGTATTGTAACCGTTTCTCAGGGATGATAATACTATTAGGAATATAACGATCAACTTGAGGAGGCCGCTATGGCGACAGGTTTTGTCTATCACGAACTTTATACATGGCATGAGAACGGCAATTTTGCAGGTTTCATGCCTTACGGGAACCCGGTGCAGCCATTCGTGCATTCGGAGCACCAGGAAACCAAGCGGCGCATCCGCAACCTGCTGGACGTCAGCGGCCTGTTGAAGGACCTGGTGTATATCGAACCCAGGGAGGCGAGCAAGGACGAGATCTGCCGGTTTCACACCCCTGATTATTACGAGAAGATCAAGGCGCAGAACGACCAGTACCTGTCGGAGACGGGATATTACACCGCGATGGGCCGCGGCAGCTTCGAGATCTGTTGCCTGGCTGCCGGCGGGGTGATCGAGGCGGTCGACGCGGTGCTGGACGGCAGGATAGACAATGCCTATGCCCTGGTGCGGCCGCCGGGACACCACGCCCTGGCCGACATGGGCATGGGGTTCTGTGTCTTCGGCAATGCCGCGATTGCCGGCATGCACCTGTTGGAGGCGCGCAAGCTGGAGCGTATCGCCCTGGTCGACTGGGACGTGCATCACGGCAACGGCACCCAGGCGGCGTTCTGGGACAACCCTGCCGCGCTGACCATCTCCATACACCAGGACAACTGTTTCCCGCCGGATTCAGGCCATATCAGCGAAACGGGTGGAGGAGCGGGCGAAGGCTTCAACATCAACGTCCCGCTACCGCCGGGTTCGGGTACCGGCGCCTACGAGGCGGTGTATGACCGCATCGTCATCCCGGCGCTGCAAAAATTCAGGCCGGACTTTATTATCGTTCCATCCGGTTTCGATGCCGGCGCACATGATCCCCTGGGCCGGCAGATGCTCACCAGCGAGGCCTTCCGCAACCTGACCGCAAAGATGATGCAGGTCGCCGATGAGGTTTGCGGCGGCCGCCTGGTCATGTGCCATGAAGGCGGGTACAGCGGCTACACGGTGCCGTTCTTCGGACTTGCCGTGCTGGAGCAGTTATCCGGCATCAGCAGCGGGGTTGAAGATCCGTTCGAACCCGTACTTGCAGGCCTGGGAGGCCACCCCTTGCAACCGCACCAGGATGCGTTGATCAGGGAGGTAGAGCCCCTGTTGGAAAAACTTTAGTCAGGCCCGGTCAAATTCAGATAAAATGACACCTGTAAAACAGCACGTCCTGAGCACAACCCCTTGGAGAATAAATGAGATGTTTGCGAAGTTGAAAATGACGGCCAAAGGGCTGATCGCTTTACCCGTGGCCGTATCGATTGCCTTACCCGGCGTGACCCATGCGCAGCAGGTTGAAGGCGCGGCGGTACTGGAAGAGATTATCGTTACCGCGCAAAAGCGTGAACAATCCGTACAGGACGTCGGGTTGACTGTTGCGGCCTTTACAGGTGAGCAATACCGGGAGTTGAGCCGGGGTACCCTCGATGGTCTGGCTGCGCAGATTTCCAACCTGCAGGCCTACGCCAATAACTCCTACCTGGAAAGCGTACACATCCGCGGCATCGGCCTGAATGAATTTCAGGGACAGTTCGACTCCCCGGTGGCCCTGCATATGGACGAAGTCTATATCGCCAAGCCCTGGATGAGGGCGCGTCGCAACTACGATATCGGCCGGGTGGAGGTGCTGAAAGGGCCGCAAGGTACCCTGTTCGGCAGGAACACCACCGGCGGTTCGGTGAACTACTATACCAAGGCGCCGGTCGATGCGTTCGAGGCCGAACTGGAAGCCGGGATTGACGAGCACGAGCGTTACCGGGTGACCGGCATGATCAACGGCCCGCTTTCCGAGCAGTTGAGCGGACGCGTGTCATTCAATACGGAGTTCGGCAACGGCGGTCCCCAGAAGAACCTGTTTTCCGGCGATGAACACGGCAGGCCGGACCTGGTCGACGTGCGCGGCCAGTTGCTCTGGACAGGCGAGAAACTCAGCGTACGCGCGCTGGTACATGGCGGCAGGGACAAGAGCGACAAGGTCGCCTGGAAAGGTCCGGGCATCTTCAACCTGGGCGCGCCCGGGTTATGCCCGCAACTGTTCACGGGTGAAGTGACAAAAAGCCCGTCGTCCTGCCCCAAGACCGCTGGATTCGCCATACTGAACGGTTTCCCGGAGGGGGAGTTCGAACCGGAAGGCAAACATACCATCAACCAGAACAAGCCGCCAACCGTGGATGATAAATTCTACGGCGGTTACCTGCGCTGGGATTATGAAATAGGCAACGCTACCCTCACTTCAATCACCGCCTATGAGTATTATGAGCGGATCCATACGGACGACAGCCAGGCCGATATGTTCAACTCCACCAGCACCCACTATTATGACGAGATGAACCAGGTCAGCCAGGAACTCAGGCTGTCCGGTTTCCTGAGTGAGAACTGGCGTTATATCCTGGGATTTTTCTATGAAAACGATGATCTGGACCAGGTGGACGGTTCCGACCTGAGTCAGCAACAGGTGCCGGGCATCACCCCGCCGTTCGCGGACCAGTTCTTCTCCCAGTTCGGTATCGATACGGAATCCATCGCTGTATTTGCGCACAATGAGTTTGATTTTACCGACAGCCTGACCCTTAACCTGGGTCTGCGTTACACGGACGACACCATTGAAGCCAGCGACGCAATAATGGGCATCGGCCTGTTGCCGCAGTTCGGCAAGGAGAAGTTCGTCACTCCCTGCCTGATAACGACTTATCCTGCCGGCCCGATCGGTTCCCCGGCTTGCCCGTTCCTCGGACCTGCCGCGCCGCCGTACAACGACAGCCGTACAGACACGGATTTCTCCTGGCGCGTCGGCATCGAATGGAATGCGACCGACGACCTGCTGGTATATTCCAACCTGACGACGGGTTACCGCAGTGGCGGCTACAGCCTGCCGTTCGCCGGCGCGGCCACCACGTTTGAACCGGAGGAATTGCTGACCCTGGAACTGGGTTTCAAGTACGAGTTACTGGATAACACCATGCGCATCAACGCATCAGCGTTCCGCTATGTGTATGATGAAGTGCAGGTCAACGTGGATGACCCGGTTTCACCCCTTGTACCGATTACCCGTAATATCGGCGAGCAATTGAACACGGGATTCGAGGCCGAGATCACCTGGCAACCGGTGCCCGCCCTGTACCTGAGGCAAAGTGTCGGTTACCTGGATTCCGAATTCAACGATACACCTCGCCAGGTTACCACCTACACCGGCGCTATCCCCCTTGAAGGCAAACGGCCGGTGAACTCACCCGAGTGGACCTATAACGGCGCGGCCCGCTGGCAGCAACCTGTGGCTGACGGACTGGACCTGATTATCGGAATAGATTACCGTTGGATCGACGACCGTTTCCTGGAAGCCACCAACCAGGTATTCGATAAATCCGATGACTACTGGGTGGCCAACATGCGGGTTGCCCTGGCCGCGGAGAAATGGGAAGTCGCGGTATACGGGACCAACCTGTTCGATGAGGACTACCTGACCTATATCAATAATATCGGGTTCTTCAAGCTGGATATCTTCGGAGAAAGGCAGACCTTCGGCGCGTCGGTCCGGTATCGTTTCAATTGAGATACAAAGCCTGCCTGGGGACCGGCGGGCTTTGACAAATCAACTTTAGTAGATGAAACCGGCTGAATACATTACCCACGACGGACTGGGGCTCGCAGAACTGATCCGAAACAAGGAGATCAGTCGCGCGGAAGCCCTGGAATGCGCCCTTGATATGGCGGAGTTACTCAATCCGCAAATCAACACCATAATCGAGCTTTTCCCTGAACCCCTGGCAGCCTCGAATGATGCCGGGGCGCCTTTTTCCGGCGTGCCTTTCCTGATCAAGGACCTGGCGCTGCATGCCGAAGGCGTGCTGAACGAGATGGGCAGCAGGCTGGCCCGGGGCATCAGGGCGCAGCACGACACCGACCTGATGAAACGCTTTCGCCAGGCCGGTTTGCGCACCATAGGCCGGGCATCCACACCGGAATTCGGCTATTGTCCCACCACTGAACCGGTGCTCAACGGACCGTCTCGCAATCCCTGGGACCTGACGAGAATGCCGGGCGGTTCCAGCGGCGCCACGGCTGCATCGGTGGCCGCCGGTATCGTCCCGCTGGCCCATGCCAATGACGGCGGCGGCTCCATCCGCATCCCCGCTTCCTGCTGCGGACTGGTTGGCCTGAAACCGACCCGGGGCAGGGTGCCGAACGGTCCGGACAGCGCCGAACCGTTGAGCGGAATGGCGGTGGAGTTTGCCGTTACCAGGACGGTGAGGGATGCGGCAGCCCTGCTCGATGCCGTCAAGGGCCCGGGGATTGGAGATCCTTTCGAGATAGCAATTCCGGCCGAGGCTTATGCCGACAGCACCTTGAAAGACCCCGGCACACTGAAAATTGCCTGGATGAACGAGCCCTGGTCGGGCGCTGAAATGGATAAGGAGGTCAAAGACACGATACCGAAGACTGCACAACTCTGCGAAGAACTGGGACACCAGGTAACCGAGGCAAGGCCGGAACTGGTATGGGAGCAATTCTTCGAGGCGACAGTTGTTCTGTGGGCGGCCAACCTGGCCGTATTCATAGATTATGCGGCAATGCTCACCGGGCGGCCTGCAGACGAGGATCACCTGGAAGCAACCGTACTCGCCTGTTACCGGGAGGGCAAGCAGGTAAAGGCGGAAACCCTGCTCATGGCGCAGGCAACAGCCAACCACGTATGCCGCGGCATCGGCAGGTTTTTCCAGGAATACGATGTGCTGTTGACTCCTACCGTGGCCCAGCCCCCACTGCCGCTTGGAACGATTAATGCCAACGACCCGGACCTGGACGCAAAAGCATGGTCAAGGCGCACGTTTGACTTCTGCCCGTTTACGCCGTTGTTCAATACGACAGGCCAGCCCGCCATCTCGCTGCCGCTGCACCGCAGCGCCGGCGGCCTGCCGCTGGGCGTGCAGTTTGCCGGCCGCTATGGTGACGAGACCACCTTGCTGCAACTGGCGCGGCAACTGGAACAGGCTGCACCCTGGCCGTTGACGGCGCCATTACTCAATTCGGGGTCAGGGTAAAAATACGGCTATGTTGTAAATGGGGACGGATTTAAATCCGTCCCCTGTTCGTTACTTACCTGGTTTCTCTTGTATACTGGCGCAATGTCAAAGATCAAACTTGCCGCCACGGTTATCCTCACCCGCGGACCTGCAGATGACCCTGAAGTCTACCTGGCCAGGCGCGCCCCGGAACTCAGGTTTTTCGGCGGCTACTGGGTTTTCCCCGGCGGCAACGTCAGCAAGGCCGATTACCATGGGGAGGGTGAACCCGAGGAACTGGTACTGAAGCGTTGCGCCATCCGCGAGATGCTGGAGGAAACGGATATCCTCTGCGCTACCATGGGCAAGCAATTCAGCCCGGAACGGAAGCAGGCATTAAAGGGACAAATAAAGGAAGCGCCGGAACGATGGCGGCAATTCCTGGCGCAGTCTGCGGACGGTTTTGACCGGGTGACGCCGCTGTTCCGGATTACCACACCGTCATTCGTCCCCATCCGTTTCGACACCCAGTTCATGCACGTGAGGGCCTGGGACAATGAAGTGCCCGAAATCGATCAGTACGAACTGGTCGATGGCCGCTTCGTCAAGCCGCGGGAAGTTGTCGAGGCCTGGGACCGGGGAGAGATGGAAATTGCGCCGCCTGTGCTGTTCCTGTTGCGGCTCATTGCTGCCGGCAGTCTCGACACATTCCTTGACCGGGCCAGGCTGGAGACGCAGCGCCTGGCGCAGGGAGGGTTGCACCCGGTCTATTTCTCACCGGGCGTCTTCGTAGCGCCGCTGTCGACCCCGACGCTGCCGCCGGCAACCACCACCAACACGCTGATCGCAGGGGTGGACAAACTGTATGTCATCGACCCCGCGACTCCGGATCCGGTGGAACAACAGCGCCTGTTCAACAAGATGGACGAACTGGTTGGCGGGGGCCGGTCATTTGAGGCCATCCTGCTGACGCACCACCATATTGACCACGTCGGTGCGGTGAACGCCGTCAGCAAACGCTACCGGCTGCCGGTCCGGGCCCATGCGGAGACTTACCGCCGGGTTGATGGGGATTACATAACAGGAGAACCGCTGGCAGACGGAGACCGCCTGGAACTGGGCACCGCCCCGGACGGGACACGCGACTGGCACCTCAAGGTTGTGCATACGCCGGGACATGCGGTGGATCACCTGTGTTTTATCGACAGCCGTTACCATGCGGCTATCGTGGGTGACATGCTGTCTACCGTCTCGACCATCATTATCGACCCGCCGGAAGGGCACATGGGCACCTACCTGCACAGCCTGAACAGGCTGCTGGAAATGCCGCTGAAGACCCTGTACCCGGCGCACGGCCTGCCGCACCGGGACGGACACGGCCTGATCCGGCGGTTTCTGAGACACCGGCAGAAGCGGGAAGACGCCATCAAGTCCGCGCTGGCCGCTGAGCCGCGCAGTCTCGATGAACTGTTGCCCGACGCCTACGCAGACATATCCGAAGACGTCTACCCGATCGCATCCCGCTCGCTGCTGGCAGGTTTGATCAAACTGGAGGAGGATGGTTTCTGCAGGCGCCAGGGCGCCTGCTGGCTGCTGGCCTGACCCCCCCGCCTGTACTACATCAACTGTTCTTCGATCTGTATGACCGGGTCGATATTGGTGAAATTGGGAACGTCTCCCATGATCTCGGGAGCGTGGGCCTCCATGGCCTGTTGTAATGCCTCCAGGCTGTCGAATTTGAGGCTGGCGACGGTGACGTAAGGTTCATCCGCGGCGCCCCCGCCGCTTAAACCCCGGTAGACTTCCACGCTGCGCACTACGCCGCTCCACCTTTCCCCTACCAGGGGCATGTGGGTGTTCAGGTAATAGTCATAATCAAAATTGCCGCCGTCTTGCTTGGGATACATCACGTTGACTCTAATCATTTGTTATCTCCATTAGTGTTACAGACTCTTTGCAACCAGGTAACCGGAACCGCCGCCCAGGCCCGGACCGGGATGGGTGGACGCGCCGATATGGTACAGGTTTTTAACCGGCGTGGCGTGATTTTTCAATGCCCGTAACGGCCGCCACAGGAAGAACTGGTCCAGCGAGCAGGCGCCGCCGTAAGGGTCGCCTCCGACCAGGTTGATATTGATGGCCTCCAGGTCCGCCGGGGACAACACCGTCCTGGCAATGATACTGTCTCCCAGGTTTGGAATATAGTGCATCAGCCTGCCTACTATCCTGTCGGCGTAGGCTTCGCGTACAGCCCCGGTCCAGGCGCCGTCTTCAGGCGTGCCGATTTCTCCGGCTGCATCGCCCTTGATCCGGCGCGGGCATTCCTGTAGCTGTATCCACAACAGTCCCTTGCCGGCAGGGACGCGGCCCGGGTCCAGCGCCGCGGGCTGGCCGACGACGATGGTCGCCTCCCGGGGCAGCAGGCCGCAGTTTGCCTCGTTAATGGCGCGCGACACGGCGTCCGCCCCGCTCGTGATGTGGGTAATCGCCACATTTTCCAGTCCGGGCGCCCGCCATTGCGGCGGTTCCGACAGGGCCAGGTGGATCTGCATGTCGCCGTTGCCGTAGCGGTACTCCCGGGTCTGCGCGGCCACGGCAGCCGGTACATCGGCCGGGTCCAGCAGACGTTCATAGAGCTGGTTCGGAGTGACGCTGCAGATTACCTTGCCGCCCCGGTACTCGGTTCCGGCCTGTGTTGTTACCCCTGTCGCGCGGCCGTTCTCCGTTATTACCCTGGTGACATCCGCGTTTACCAGCAACTCGCCGCCGTTGGCTTCGATCACCTGCTGAAAAGCCCGCACTATATTGTAGTTTCCTCCCTTGACTACCGGGCAACCCACCATCTCCAGGGTAAAGGCGATTACCTGGGCCATCAGCGCCGAGGACGGCGCGTCCGGGCCGATACCGGCATGGGACGGCCAGCCGGCCAGGCAGGCGCTGACCGCGTTCGACCTGAAGGTGGTCTCCAGCCAGGCGCGCGCCGGCTGCAGGCCGCCGCCGAAATACTGCGCCAGCCTGAACGGTCCCATTTTCACCAGGGCGGAGAGGAAGACCTTGAGCGTGGACCAGCGCCACAACTCGCTGCCCAGCAAGGTGAACGTCAGGCCCAGTGACTGTTCCAGTTCGGCCATGGCTGCCCCGTAACGGTCACCGTCCCCGTCCGCCAGGGCGTTCATGTTGTTGATGTTCTGTGCCCGTGAGTTCTTCAGGATGAACGCGCTATGGTCGGGTAACACCACCGCGGTGGGACTGTCGGAATTGCAGTATTCAAGGCCGTGTTTTTCCAGGTCTTGCTTCAGTTCCCCATAACCGGGGGAAGTGACGAACAGGGGGTGCCAGCTTGACAACACGTCGTGGATAAAGCCAGGCGCGGTAATCTCGTCAGTGCGGATACACCCTCCCGGGCGGTCGTTGCGTTCCAGCACCAGCACCTTGTTGCCTTTCTTGCTCAATATTGCCGCACATACCAGCGCGTTGATGCCGCTGCCGACGATGATGCAATCATATTGGTTCATTTAACTCCTCCTCCAATGGATTGAATAACACAGCAAAACAGGTTAGCTTGTCACTTGCGGCAATCGCGATAGATCAGCCTGTGTGAACAGAATATGGCAGGTATTACCGGGATGACAAGCACAAATAACATTGCGCAAGGCAAAATAAAATATGTAACCGCATTCCTGCTCATCGCTGCAGTGGTCTTCGCAGCCTGGTTGTCGATATCTTTTTCCGCGCCGGCCAGGATAATAAAACACAAAATCACGCTGGCGGCCGTAGCCCTGGTCAAGTCACCCTGGGAGGAAAAAGCCGGTGACTGGGAAAAGAGGGCGGACGCCCCTATCCCCTTGCTGGAGTCGGCCGGGGCGGTAACAGGCGGGAAAATATACGTCTTTGGTGGTATCGAGCGCCCCTCCCTGTTTGGCCTGAAGGCCGGCAGCGCCGTCTATGTCTATGATCCCGGCACGGACAGCTGGGGACGGAATGCCGACATGCCCACTGCCGTTACCCATGCCATGGCCGCGGTCGACGGACACGAGATCTGGTTCGCGGGCGGCTGGCTGGGCAGCCGGTCCGGCGGGTTTGATGGAACGCGGGACGTATGGGTCTACGACACCAGCAGCGATCTCTGGCAGCAGGGGCCGCAACTGCCGCGGGCGATTGCTTCGGGCGCACTGGTCCGGCATGATCGCAGGCTGCATTTTTTCGGTGGGTTCCTGGGAGAAGACGGCGAGCGCATGAGCGCCGGACACTGGGTGATGGACCTGGATGGCGGCACAAACTGGGAGCCGCTTGCGCCGTTACCGGAGCCGAGAGGCCATATATCCGCCGTGGCTCTGGAGGACAGGATTTATGCCGTCGGCGGCATGCACGGCCACCACGTAGATGCCCGGGACCTGACCTGGGTACATGCTTATGATCCGGCCGGCGACACCTGGACGGAACTGGCGCCGTTGCCAAGCCGGCGTTCCCATAACGAAGCCAGCACCTTCGTGGATAACGGCCGCATCTATGTACTGGGCGGAAAAAACTACAGTGATCATCCGTTTTTTCGCGAGCGTGGCCTGCCCTATATGAACGTTTATGACCCGGGTACCGATACCTGGTCGAGCCTGCCGGGGCTTCCCACGGGCTTACTGGGTCCCGTGGCTGGTGTCATCGATGGTTATCTCTACCTGGCCACGGGCAGTTTAATCAGCGTGTTCCACGGCCAGTCCGCGACCTATCGCCGCCCCTGGAAGCCTTAATCTGCGGCACTCCCATCGTTCCCGTCATTCCACGGCGCCCACATTTCCTTCAGGTCGTCCCAGGAAGGTTCCTCTTCCCCACCGGGTTGAAAACGGCAGCCTTCGTGTTCATAAAACGGTCTGGTCCAGGTGCCGCGTTCGACCAGGGATTCGATATTGCTGCGGTAGATCTCATCCACCTCAGCATGCCGTTGCGGGTCCTGTTTCATCCAGAGGTTTTTCGGATGGATGGGTTTCTCGTACATGCGGCTGAATACTTCCGTGCGCAGGTCCTTCAGCCAGTTGCTGTTCAGGTTCATCATGCGGAACTGGCGCACGGCCTCGATGTCGATGGTGGCGCACACCAGCGTGTTGTTGGCCGACGGACTGTAGGACATGATCTCGCCGCGGTAATCGACGATATGGGCGTGGCCACCGGTGATGTCTACCGGGTTTCTGGACGTGGCTGACAGGTAGATCGGGCCGGCATTGGGGCACAGCATATACACGGAATTGAATTCGGCATGGCCCCGGTTCTGGATCATCCAGGAACCGCCGCCCGGGTAGCCGGAACCGGTCATGGGCATTGCCTCGCTGGGCCGGTAAACCACTTCGGCGCCGTTGAAAGCCAGCGCCCGGACCGCCTCCGGGTATTCGCCGTCGCTGCAGCAGATGGTGCCTATGTTGCCGATGTCCGGGGTCTTCAACACGGGATAGAAGGCATCGATGTCATCGCCGAACACCTCCACCCAGCGGTCGTAGATATCGTGGGGGGTACAGGAACGTTCCCGGCACCAGATATGGTTTTTTGCCGCCTTGTGCACCACGTTACCTTTGGGGTCGATTACAAACAGGGTATTGAAGAACCGGTCACTCATGATCTCGGGCCAGCGCGCCTTGCACTGGCCGATGATGTAGGTGTCATAGAGCGCAGCCAGGCGTCCCAGCCACGCGGTTTCCTCCCCGGGGATATCGATGAACAACTCCCTGGCCGCCAGTGTATGGGGCAGGTCGAAGATCTCGTCGGTGAAGCCGGTTAACGCGCCTTCCGCCAGGGCGATAATCTTCACCGGCATATTGATATTCACCATGGAGACGGCCGCATGTATCGCCTCCTCGATATTTTCCAGGTTATGGCGGATATGTTTGCGGTCGGCTATCCCTGTGATCGTCGTGGACAGGCCGATGGCCATATAGGGGGCGACGGGCTTGTTCTGTTGTTCAGTGGTCATCTGGCGTCTCGAATTGGTGGCACAAGCTGGAGTCTATCAAGATCCGCACGAAAAAAAACACCGGTTGAATACTCAACCGGTGCTGGAAAGGGAAGGACCCGCTTATGATCCGGGACGATATCTTTCCGTCCTCTCTCCCCGTTACATATGAAATACCCCGCGGATTTACTGCCAGGCGTAACGGACCGAACCGCCGTACCAACGCGGTTTGCCGTAGTGCAACTGGTTGAAGCCGCCCGGACCGGTGAAATCGAAGGTATAGGTCAGGTATTCCTCATTGGCAACGTTATTGACGAAGGCCGACACCGTCATGGCGTCGTTGGCGGAGGTCCATTTCAGCCTGAAGTTCCCGACGATATAGTCATCCCCAAGCGCGATATCGTAGTTTTGTATATCGAAATAGGTTTCATCCTGGTAATAAAAACTGGCTATCGCCGCCATGTTACCGTTCCATGCCGGCCACTCGTACCGGGCCATGCCGTTTGCCGTAAAGTCCGGGGCCGAGACCATGGTCCTGTCGACCGGGGTACGGGTGTCGGTGGCCTGAATATCTTTCGCGGTGGCGTCCAGGAAGGAGGCGCCCAGGATGAAATCCCAGCCTTCGGCCGGGCTGGCCTGCAACTCGATTTCGCCACCGTAAACTTCCGCATCGGAATTGAATATGATCGCGTTGAGGGTAACAAAGCGGAAAGTCTGGAAGTCGTCATAATCATAATAAAACGCGGCAGCGTTCAAGCGGGCGGCGCCGCCGAGAATAGTGGCCTTGAAGCCTGCCTCGTAGCTGGTCAGCGTCTCATCATCGAACGGCACGTCCTCGGGCGCATCCAGGCCGAAGTTGGCGCTGGCATCGATAAATGTGCCGTTGAATCCGGCCGACTTCACACCACGGGAATACTTGGCATAGATCAGCAAGTCATCGTTGGGTTTCCAGTCCAGTTCCGCCAGGGCGGTGACATTGTTCTTGTCATGTTTGGCTAGATTGCCGACACTGGAGGTGTTGAACAGCATCATCTGGTCGGGCGTCGGACGGATCGCGCTGGGGTAATTGGGCAATACGCCGACACCTTCCCCGGCGCCGAGGTCAACGAACGGCGGGGGCGCAGTCAGTAAGCCGGTCAGGCCGTTCTCTATGTCCATACTGCTGTAGTTCATTTTTTTCTCTTCTTCCGTGTACCTCAGCCCGGCGATAAACGTGAGCTGCTCGGTCAGGTCAAATTCGAACTGGCCGAAGGCCGACCATGACTCCGTATCCTGCTTGGCATCGACGTCAATGGCGAAGAAACCGGGTACCAGCACCAGGCCGTAGTCGGCTTCCACCTCCCAGTTGAAATAATACAGCCCGGTCTGCCAGCGCATCCGCTCGGACTCGCCGGCAAGGCGCAGTTCCTGGGTGAACTGTTCCGTAATGGCGTGAAACTCCACCTGGACGAAATTGACCGGGCTGGCGTCGGTGTCTTCTTCCTGGGTGCGGTCCACGTGGTCAAACGCGGTTATCGACGTGAGCGTCAGGCCATCCCTGAGTTCCCAGTCGATGACTGCCGATACGCCTGCGGCAGTGACCGCGGTATCGCCGTCCCGGTCAAAGCTGCCCTTGTGCGGGTCGCCGTCCGTATCCCGGTAACCGAAACAGTCCGTGCCGACCACCTCGTAGAAAACGCCCGCGTCAGGATTAAAACAGTTGGGATTGGATTCATTCGGCCCCAGGGGCACCCGGTTGTCGAAATCATACCCGCCCCCGGCGGTCGGGGCGAACTGGGTCGCCTGGTTTTGCCAACCACCCACCTGGCCTCGGTTGTGGGAATAATGGGCCTTGACCAGGGCTTCAACGTCATCGGAAGGCGTCATCAGCAACTGGATGCGCCCGGCCTTGGCGTTGGTTTCATTGAAATCACCCGGGGCCGTGCCTTTCAGCGGGTCCAGGCCGTCAAAGACGTTATCGACGTAGCCCCCGTTCTTGTTGGTCGCGAAGGAGACCCGCGCGGCCATGTTTTCACCGATGGGACCGTTCACCATGCCTTCGGTCTTGAAGGTCCCGTAGGCCTCCACGCCGGCTTCCAGGTAGGCTTCAAACTCCCGGGTCGGTTTCCTGGAAATGAAATGCACCAGCCCGCCCGAGGTGTTGCGGCCGAACAGGGTGCCCTGCGGGCCGCGCAGCACTTCCGCCCGGTCCACGTCGAAATTCTGCAGGTGCAGGCCGCCGATGGCGGCGCGGTAAACACCGTCAAAATACACGGCGACAGGGTTTTCATTGAAATCCGATACTTCGTTCAGGCCGACGCCTCTCAGGAAGAAATTGATCTGGCTGCCCTCGGCATTGGGTACCGTGTACTGCAGGCCGGGCGTCATGGTCGTCAGGTCCACGGTATCGGCCAGGCCCAGTTCCTTGATCTGCTCGCCGGTATAGGCGGTCACGGAGATGCCCACGTCCTGCAGGTTCTGTTCGCGCTTCTGCGCGGTAACGATTATTTCTTCCAGGACCTGTGCGCCTGTGTTGATCGGGATAATCAGTGACAGGAGCAAAACGAACCTGAAAAGAGAAGTGCCGGATAATTTCATTATGTTTCCCCGAAGGTAAATTGTTTCTGTCTCTTGATGTTCTTTGTATTATACCTGCAACAATATGTCGTTACATCAATATAGTTTGATAATACCCGAAATTTAAGCAGAATCCTGTGAAATTTAAAAAAAATAAGCGAGTGCGTGATAGGTGCGCTTCCGGTTCAACCGGGTCGATGTTGTCTGGAGACGACAACAAACAGGCAAAAATGGTTACCTACGAATCAGTTATCGTCGTTTGAGGAGATACCTGTTTTGAGTTCGACGCCGTCTGAAATAATTTTAACGGGCCGTGCCAGGGTTGACAGGTCTTCACTCGGATCAGAGTCCAGGACCAGCAAATTTGCCGGGGCGCCGGCGATCACCGTCCCTGACCCTTCGAAACCCCAGTACTCTGCCGGTGCCCTGGTAGCTGAAGCAATGATTGCGTCACTGTCGAGCCCGGCTTTGCGCAACTGCTCAAGTTCTTCGGGATTGATGGCGGGTATTTCCGCGTAACCAAGGTCTGTCCCATAGAGAATGGTTGTGCCGGCCTCCCGAAGCCGGCGAAGATTATCGACAGCCGCCGGTACCGTCTTGAACACCGCGAGTGTGGAGATAAGCGCCCGGCCCGACCAGGCTTTCACCGTGGCGTCCGCAAGCGCGACAGTGGGTGTGTGCGCCAGAATATCGGCGCCCGCCTGCGCGGCGCGCATGGCTGCGCTGTCGGTTACGGCATGGGCAGCAACCCGCAGGCCATGGGAATGTGCCTGGTCAACGATGGCTTTCAGTTCCTCGTCGCTCAACGTTGATTTATTTTCCTCCATCCCCGGTATTGCGCCGCCGCCGGTGGTATCCCCCACCGGCATCTTGATGACACGGGCGCCGCTGGCGACCAGGAAATCCACGCCGGCACGGACGGACCGGACTCCATTTGTCTCGAGTCCGTAACCATCAGCCCCCCAGCTTTGGGTGGGGTAACCGCGTCTTGCGGTGACCATAGGGCCGGACAGCAGGATACGCAGGGGTCCGTAGTCCGAGGCAAGGAAGGGTAAAGGCGCGGCCAGGTCGACAACGGCAGCTATGCCGCCCCGGACAAGTTGCCCGGGCGTATAACCAATGGCCAGGTGCACGTGGCTGTCAATGAAGGCCGGCACGATATACCTGCCATGCAAATCGACCACGTCAGTGTTTTCGCCGGCGCTGTCTTTTTTGATCGCTTCGATTTTGCCGTTTCGAATAGTGATTACCGCCGGGCCGTAGCCGATTATACTGGCGCCGGTCAGGGCCAGGCCTTTTGAACTTTGCGACGGCGTGTCGGCAAAAGATGCTGTGTAAAACGATACTGCGAGAAGAATAACAAGTATCCGGATTAATGGTTGCAGATGACACCGTTTGGCCGATTTATTCATTAAACGCGTTCGGCGTCCGATAGTTTTTTAAGGTGCCGGCGCATGGCGACGCCGGGACGGTCTGCCGGCACGTCTACCTCGTAGAAATCCGGCGTCCGGTCGGTATCCTGCATGCGGTTGATATGTTCGATGGCGAACACGTCTTCACTGAACGCCGCCTGGTTGGCCTTCAGCATGAAGGCGCCCATCTCCCCGTCGTCGATACAGAAATTGCGGCACTGGGCGTAGTAATAATTGGTGGACGTATTCGTCTCCGGGGTGATCAACTGCGCCACCTTGACCAGGGGTTGCAGCTTTGCCATTTTTTCCGGCTTATCCAGGTTTTTCAGTATCCCCGTGTTGACATGCAGGCCGGGGGAGACGAACAGGGAACCGGAACTGCGCATTGCTGTTTCGTTCTCCCAGCCCAGGGGTTTTGAATAAATAGGCGGCAACACGCATTCCACGCGGCGCCATACCTCGAAATGTTCGTCCTCAACCGTGGCCTCGATGGGCGCCCGGGCGTATTCCGGCGTACCGAAGGTCTTGTCGTGCAGAAAGCTCAGGTGCGAGAGGTCCAGCAGGTTCTCGTGCAGGTGCACGTAACTGCCCTTGATGTTGAGAAAGCCGATGTTCACTGCCCAGTCCGGGTGATCGAAGTATTCCTGGTGCGGCAGCAGCGCTTCATCGGCCAGGTCCGGGTCCCCCGGCCAGATCCAGATGAACGGTTTTTTCTCGATCACCGGGAAGGCGCGCACGCCGATGTTCTGAGGCGGACGGTCCTGGGACGGGACTGCGACACAGCGACCCGAGGTGTTGTAGCGAAATCCGTGGTAACTGCATTCGAGGATATCGCCGTACAGCTTACCTTCGGACAAGGGGAAGGACCGGTGGCAACAGCGGTTCTGCAGGGCTACCGGGGTACCGTCCTCCTTGCGGAACAGCACGGTACTGATGCCGAGATACTGCCGCGAGAACAGGTTGCGGCCGACCTCGTCACTGCGCGCCGCCACGTACCAGGCGTTACGTATGAGAGGCGTATCCCGGTTGGCCATGCTCGCCGCCGAGATGGACGCCAGTTTTTGTTGTCTGTCAGCAGATACCTTTGATGACATGGAATTTGTTCTCCTGTAGTCAGGCGCGTTCTTGTTTTATTATAGATAACTTTGCCGGGAACGGCACTTGCCCCGTCTCCCGCGTTGTTTGTCTCCCATGCTGTTGTAAAGAGCGAGGTCATGCACAAAAACCGCAACCTGTATTCCTGTTACCTGCAAGGTAAGGAGGATAATCACGGCAAAGTCGCCATCCATTGCGGCGACAGGCATTACAGCTACGCCGACCTGGCTGACGGTTCCGCGCGCTATGCCAATGCACTCGCGGATATTGGCGTCTCTCCCGGAGACAGGGTTTGCGCCTACATTGACAAATCCATCGGCAACATATTCCTGTACCTGGCCTGCCTGCGGTCCGGTATTGTCTACCAGCCGTTAAATCCCGCGTTTCAACCTGCCGAGGTAGACTATTACCTGGCCGACGCCGGTCCGGCAGCGGTGATCTGTTCCAGGGAAAATGAGGTCTGGGTACGGACTGCGGCCCGGCGCGCCGGTGTCGAACGGGTGCTGACCCTCGACCAGGACGGAACCGGGACCCTGGTCGCCGCCGCCGACGCAGCGGGAACTGAATTTGCCACCCGTGTGTATGACGGGTCCGAGCTTGCCTGCCTGCTGTATTCCTCCGGCACTACGGGGAAACCCAAGGGCATAAAACTCAGCCACAATAATCTCGCTGCCAACGTCAGGACCCTGGTTGGCCTGTGGGGTTTCACGGCCGGTGACGTGTTGATCCATGCCTTGCCCCTGTTCCATGTTCACGGCCTGTTCGTTGCACTGGGTTGTGTCCTGACCGCCGGCGCCTCTCTCCACCTGCTGGAAAAGTTCGATGCGGATGAAATTACCGGCCTGCTGCCCGGGTCCACGGTATTGATGGGGGTGCCCACGTTTTACACGCGCCTGCTGCAGTCGCCCGGCCTGAGCGGACCTGCGTGCAGTTCCATGCGCCTGTTCATCTGCGGATCCGCACCGTTGCAGGAGGCTACGTTCAACCAGTTCAAACAACATACGGGCCATGCCATCCTGGAACGCTACGGTACCTCCGAGACCGGCATGAGTATCTCGAACCCGCTGCATGGTGAACGCAGGGCCGGCGCGGTCGGCATACCCCTGCCGGATGTCCGTATCAGGATCGTGGATGACGGGGATAATGAAGTAGCGGACGATGCTATCGGCGAGGTGCTGGTGCAAGGACCCAATGTTTTTTCCGGGTACTGGAACCTGGATGAGGTAAACAGGACAGCGTTCACGGAGGACGGTTATTACCGTACGGGGGACCTTGGGAAACGGGGCGCCGGTGGATATATCCGCATAGTCGGCCGCGCCAAAGACATGATCATCAGCGGCGGGGAAAATATCTACCCGAAGGAGATCGAGCAATGCCTGGACCGCATGGAAGGAGTCAGTGAGTCGGCTGTCGTCGGCATCGAGGATGCGGACCTGGGTGAAAAGGTGATCGCGGTCGTAGTGGCTGAACCGGGCTCCGGCCTGGGTGAAGCCGGGGTCATTACCGCGTTGAAAACGCAACTGGCCGGTTTCAAGGTGCCGAAGCAAATCCGGTTCGCCAGTGAACTGCCGCGTAACACCATGGGCAAGGTACAAAAGAACAGGTTGAGGGAAACCCTCGGCAGGGTCCCGCCGGGTTAAATCCCGAACCGTACCGGTACGTCAGACTTTCATCCCGATTTCCATCTCTCCCGGCGCGCTGTCCGTACCGGGAGAGTCGAATTCCTGCAGCGATTCCGCCATGGCAGCGATGGAGGCGGACCACTTGTCCGCAGCATCGACGAATTCCGCCAGCACCCTGTTGAAGTCCACGTGAGTGATGGATCGCGCCGGCACGCGGCGCAACAGCACCACCTGTCCCTGTTCGTTCATGGCCAGGTGAGCGCCGTAGAGGTCCGCCTGGTCGTAGTTCGCCTGCGCGATCATCAGTGCGATCGCCGCCAGGTTGTCTTCGCCCGCCACCTGGAACAGTATGGATGCGAAAGATATCTCATCGTCCGCGTCGGCGCCGGTTATCTGCACTCCTGTCTTATCGTCAAAGACCAGGTTAACCGTTTCCTGCCCGGAGACCTGCTCTGCAGGGAGACCGGTTTGAGCGGCGAAATTTGACAACAGGTCTTCAAGCAACATGGCTGTATTCCTGTCCGCTGGTGAGTTGCGGTGAAAGATTGGTGTCATTCATCGGTTGCTGTCCTCCCGGCTTCATAGATACGGTCCAGTTCAGCGATAGTATCGCCCATGTCCATTTCCGTATTCTCGCCCAGGTCGACCGGCCCTTTCGCCCGCGCCCGGCTATCGGCGAAATCATCGACCCGCTGTTGCAGCTCGTCCAGTTCCGCATCAGACAAAGGAGGCTGGCCGGTCGTTGCGCGCTCCTGCGCCGCCAGCAGTCGATCCGTCAGGTGTATCCCTTGTGCAAGCCAGTTACGCACGCCGTGGTCGAATTCCGGAAAGTATCCGGCCACCTGTTCGAAAGGATTGTTTTGAGTAGTCCCGTACTGTGTAAAATCTCCCTTGACGTTCTCGTTGAATTCAGCCGAGGCTATCCTGCCGGCCATGTCGGCTATTCTGCCCGTCTGCCGGCTCCACTGCTCTGCCGTTCCCTGAAGTTCCTGTGCCGGCAAGGTCTCCGGTTTCAGGTGCCGGCTGATATTATTCAATGCCGTCGTTCCCCGGCGTATGCCGCCATCTCCCGATTTCAGTAAACGCTCGACATCCTCCATACTGTTGTTGTCTCCGATCACTTTCGTTGCGACGTTGTTCCCGGCAGCATCGACACCCTTGCGCGCTGCCTCTGCGAGAAGTGTCATGGGGTGATTCCTGACCAGTTCGCTTACGGTGAACGCAGCCGGCGACGCCGCGCCGGCAGGTGTTGCACCCTGTTGAGCAGGAGGCCGGTCTTCAGTAAAGCTGAAGTCCGCTTCGGCATGTATCAGGCTGATACCGGATTTCTGTGTGATGTACCTGCCCAGGTCAGCGATCTCCTTTGGCCTGCTTACATAGTCAAGACTGTTCACTTCCTGCCACCTGCCTTCCGTGTCACGCCGCAATGCGACGAAGTGACCGCTCGACCCATGGCCGCCTGCATAGCCCAGCATCATTCGATCGCCGGGGAACGCATTGATGCGGTCTACCAGTTGTTGATGTGCCTCTGTCCCGGCGTCCGGCAGCTTCAGAGAGGGTACCACCCGGGTGTTTTTCCATGCCGGGTCGGCGCGTCCATCGGTTGCCAGATCCGACAGGATCTGACCGGCCGCGTCAGGTGAGCAATCGAATCGTTCACCGGCAATCATGTTCCGGTACTCTTCCGCCTGCATTCCGACACGTGGCGCGGTAAATTCAATTGTGCGGTCGACGAACTCGTTGTTGCCGATGACAGGCCCGCCACAGAACGCATTAACTGCGTGCATGCCGCAAAGGCCGCTGCTGTCTTTCTGTTTCTCCCGGTAGAATGCTTTTCCCGAAGCTACGGGGTCAGGGGAGTGCTCATCGATGACGGTCGAGGTTTTGTTCTCTGAATGGGATTTTATCCGGAACTGCTGACCGGCGCCGGCATCACGGTTTGACAGGCGGTTTACGCCTTCAGCAGCGCCGGAACTGCGTGCTGCAATATTGCCGTGAACGGGCGCATCCCTGCCTGTCTTTACCTGGGTGGGTTCACCTGAGCCTGCGCGTTTACTGCGGAAAAACTGCTGTATCACCCGGCGCGCCGCAGCTTTCAGGCGCCTGCCCAGACTGGCCAGCCGCCCGGCCTTGCGGATATCGGAACGTGGCGCCGCACCGGTATCAGGCCGGTTGACAAACCCGCCCGCGCCGACTGCTACCCGGTGAAACGGTGCCGTATCCGGTATGGACGACCGGCGTATGCCCGGCGCGATGGTACCCGGATTAGCCGCATTTACGGAAACCTGGCGGCCTTCATGGGTAACGGCCCGGCCGGGGGAGGTGCGGTCACCCCGCGGGGGAGTCCGTTGTTGCACATTATCCTGCGGGTGGATAAGCTGTGTCTCCGGACTGCTCTTGAACGATACTGGCATGATGTCAGTTCCTGGTGGTATGGATATTCTCTATTATGGAAATATAATCGATGCCGGGCAAAAAACAAGGAGCTCTCCCATGGGGCCTGGCCTGGTCGGTACCTGATAAAGCATAACAACCAATAAGACATAATAACGAAATCATGTCAGCCGGATATGGAACACCGGGAACAAATCAATAAACTATCGGGTTCACACAGGTACCGGTCGCTGGTGCGCAGGCACAGACGGTTGGTATCCCTGTTAACAGGCGTTGCCGTGTTTCAGTACAGTCTTTATTTCCTTGTCATAGCCTGGGCGGCCGGGCTGGCCGGGACGATTTGGCCCGCAGGCAGCGCCGTCAGCGTAATCATCTGGTTCACCGTGCTGATTACCCTGCTGAGTATTGCAATCTCAGCAGGGTATGTCTGGTGGACCGGCCGTTACCATGACCCGGAAAGGGAGGCGATCTTGAGAGAACTGGGGCTGAGGAATGAGTAGGTCTGTCCAGGCGCTGATGCTCCTGCTGCTGCTTCCGCTGTTTGCAGGGGCCGATACACTGGCCGAACCCGGGGCGAAACAACCGCTAAACATGACCGCGATGGTTACGTTTATCCTGTTTGTGCTCAGTACCCTGTTGATTACCTGGTGGGCGGCCCGGCACACCCGTTCCCGCAAGGAATTTTATGTTGCAGGCGGCGGCATTTCCGCGTGGCAGAACGGCATTGCCATCTCTGGTGATTTCATGTCTGCGGCGACTTTCCTGGGGCTGACAAGCCTGCTGTTTTTTTCCGGCACCGACGGGTTGATGCTGGCCGTCGGCGCGGTCGCCAGTTGGCCGATCATCCTGTTCCTGGTCGCCGAACGGTTGCGAAATCTCGGCCGTTATACGTTTATCGACGTCATTTCCTTCCGTCTCGACCAGCGGCCGATCACGATGGTTGCCGCGCTGGGTTCCCTGGCCACGGTTATCTTTTACCTTATCTCACAGCTTGTGGGCGCGGGGAAACTGATCCAGTTGCTGTTCGGGCTTGATTACCTCTGGGCCGTGAGCGGGATCAGCCTGTTGATGATCGCCTACGTGACCTTCGGCGGCATGCTTGCCACCACCTGGGTACAGATTATCAAGGCGTTCCTGCTGGTGCTGGGCTGTACCCTCATTACCCTGTTGATGCTGCAACATTACCAGTATGACCTGAATGCAGTTTTTCACAGCGCGGTCCGGACTCATCCGCGCGGCTGGGACCTGGTCGCGCCGGGTGGCTGGCTGGTCGAGCCGGTGTCGGTGATTTCCCTGGGGTTGACAGCGCTGCTGGGGTTCATCGGACTGCCCCATATCCTGATGCGTATCTTCACCGTGAAGGATGCAAAAACGGCAAGAAAGTCAGCGTTTTACGCCATAGTTATTATCGGTTATGTCAACCTGCTGATGCTCGTCGTCGGTTTTGGCGCGGTATCGCTGATCATGTTCAACCCGGACTATCAATCCGCCGCCGGGGTCCTGACAGGAGGCCGCAACATGGTGGTGTTGCATACTGCCCATTTCCTGGGGGGCGACATTCTGCTGGGTTTTGTCTCTGCAGTGGCTTTTGCCACCATTCTGGCAGTCGTTTCGGGGCTGACCATCTCCGCGGCCGCCACCATCGCCCACGACCTGTACGCGAAATCGATAAAGCAGGGCAGGGCATCGGAAAAGTCCGAACTGCTGGTCTCCCGCTGTGCCGTGATCGGCATCGGCATCCTGGCAATCCTGTTCGGTATCGCGTTCGAGCATCATAACGTCATATTCATTACCAACATGGCGCTGGCGGTTGCCGGCAGCGCCAATGCGCCGATATTACTGCTGTCCATGTACTGGCGCGGGCTGACGACCCGGGGCGCCATCTACGGTTGCCTGGCCGGACTGGTCTCTTCAGTCAGCCTGATCATCCTGGGACCGCAGGTATGGGTGGACGTGGTCGGCATGGAAAAACCGGTCTTCCCTTATGTCTATCCGACCATCGTATCGGCTCCCCTGGCGTTCGTGACGGCCTGGCTGCTGTCAGTCACGGATAAAAGCGCCAGGGCAGACAAGGAAAGGGAAGCATTCACGGACCAATACATCCGTTCGGAGATCGGTATCGGCGCGACAGAGGCGGCGGAACATTGACCTGGACAATTGATTTCTGGTGACTGTGTTTTTACTCTGACCCCAAATATTTCCAGTTTGTGACATAATTACCATAGACCATACCAGGGGAACCACAGCATGATTTTCTTCTCCAACAAGAACCGGCCCTTCCATTACGGACCTTATCCCCTTGAGCGATTGCCCCGGGATGAAGCAATTATAGAGTTTGAACGTCAAAGGGGGCAAAATACCAGGCCCACTGCCGGCAACGGCGCATCTTCGAACTATGCCGTCGCGCTGGAGAAGTATCACGGTATCTTCGAGCAGTTCTGCAAAGGCGCGGTCGCACCGGCCAGGGCGCCGGTGCCCGACGACCTGGAAAGGCGCTCGATCGACATCAAGGGCGCCGGTTATTTTCTGGATGCCGGCCAGATCGGCATATGCGGATTGACCGCTTCCTGCTGGTACCAGTACGCAAGTCCGGAAGCCCACACCCACGGTATAGTCGTACTGGCTGAATACTCACGATTGCCGGAACAGGATAACCTGGCCCGCAACTGGCTTGATGGCTCCGTCCACGCCACCGCGCAGATGCGCGCGTTTGAAGTGGCAGTGGGAATAGCCAACCATATACGGGCGATGGGTTTCAACGCGACCGCTTATGACGACCGGAATGACCGGATAGATATCGACCGGCTGACCGTACTGGCAGGCCTGGGCGTACGGAATGAGGGAGAGGTGGTCAATCCCTACCTGGGCACCGGCTTCTCGGTCGCGGTGGTGACCACGGATTATGCGCTGGCAATGGACAAGCCGCTGGCCGGCAAAGCGAAAAACGGCCGGGGCCTGGCTTACTGGCTGGGTATCGGCGGCGCCGTGTCCGGTCTGGAGAGATGGCGCCGCGCCAACCGGCAGACCCATCTGAGCAACTATCCCATGGAACAGGTGCGGCGCACAGACCGGCCCACGACACTGATCCTGGATGATGAAGTCCCGCGGGTGCCGAAACGGGCCGGTTTCTTCGAGCGGGCAATCCACGGCGATCTCGATAAAAAAGCCCAGGTGGAGCGCCAGCGTTTTTCCTTCAAACACCCGTTTGCCGCGGCCATGTTGAAACAGATCCGCGGCATGGTGCCGCACCAGGACGGCCCCGTGGCATCGGCGCTTGCCGGTGGCACCAGTGATCCCGAGGCCAATACCAGGGCGCTCAAATCACTGTCATACGCCCTGGGATCGGAAGTTACCGGTATCTGCGAGATCCCGGACTATGCCTGGTATTCACACAAGGAAGACGGCTCGGAGATCAAGCCGTACCACAAATATGCCGTGGTATGCCTGATAGACCAGGGTTACGACACCATGGAGGGCGCCTCCGGCGATGATTTTATTTCCGGTGCGCAATCCATGCGCGCCTACATGCGCGGCGCCCTGATCGCCGGTATCATGGCGGAACATATTCGTTCGCTCGGTCATCCGGCGCGCCCGCAGACCAATGCGGATTCCCACGTTTTGCACATTCCCCTGGTCATGTGGGCGGGCCTGGGAGAACTCAGCCGCATCGGCGAACTGGTGCTCAACCCGTTTATCGGCCCGCGTTTCAAGACGGTCGTCATGACCACCGATCTGCCCCTGGTCCCCGACAAGCCCGTTGACTTCGGCCTGCAGTATTTCTGCTCCAACTGCCTGAAGTGCGCGCGGGAATGCCCCTGCGACGCCATCCCCTTCGGCGACAAGGTGATGTTCAACGGTTACGAGATGTGGAAACCGGACGTCGAACGCTGTACCCGTTACCGCCTGACCAACCAGCGCGGACTGGCGTGCGGCCGCTGCATGAAGACCTGCCCGCTGAACAAGGTCATCAGCTGGGACGGTCCGCTTGCCACCCAGGTAGCCAGCTGGTGCGGCGTAAATGCCTTCTGGCTGAAGCCCGTGCTGGTGCCGCTGGCGGTAAGACTGGATGACCTGCTGGGCCACGGCATACGTGTTCCCGCCAAGAAATGGTGGCTGGACCTGGAGATAGTGGACGGCGTTTGCGTACACCCGCGTAAAGGCGTGAACCAGAGGGACCTGAACGTGAACCGCAAGATTGACGTACAGAAACACAAGGTCGCCTATTACCACGCCGACATGATGCCGCCGCCCAACAGTTCCGGCATTGCCATGATGGTGAAGAGAAAAGACGGAATAGCCGCGGCGGTCAAGGTCGAAACAGTCGAACAGGCCCTGGCCCGTAAAGCCAAAGGAGAACCTGTTCCGGCGCATTACATACCGACGCCGCCGGTGGACACCGATGCCGCGCAAAAGGAAGACGTCTCTTCGTTCAATCCTTACCATAACTGAACCTGCCCGTCGTTCCCCCGCTTGCACGGGGGAATGACGGAGTGATAAAATGATACAAAAAATTGACACATATGTTAATTTATGTATCATTATATCAATGGTGATGTACAGGTAAACACAGATGACCGAAACAGAGACGTTGGCGGACGCCTTTCAGTCCCGGATAGATTCCGAGGAAAAAATAGAGCCCCGGGACTGGATGCCGGACGCTTACCGGAAAACCCTTACCAGGCAGATTTCCCAGCACGCACATTCCGAGATAGTGGGTCAACTGCCGGAGGGAAACTGGATCACGCGTGCACCGTCGCTGCGGCGCAAGGCAATCCTGCTGGCCAAGGTACAGGATGAAGCCGGCCATGGCCTGTATTTATACAGCGCGGCGGAGACTCTGGGTATCTCCAGGGAGGAGATGCTTGAGCAACTGCACTCCGGCAAGGCAAAGTATTCCAGCATTTTCAATTACCCGACCCTGACCTGGGCGGATATAGGCGCGATCGGCTGGCTGGTGGATTCGGCTGCTATCATCAACCAGATTCCCTTGTGCCGTTGTTCTTACGGGCCGTATGCCCGGGCCATGGTGCGGATCTGCAAGGAAGAGAGTTTTCACCAGCGCCAGGGTTATGAACTGCTGATGGCGCTGTGCCAGGGAACCGAGGAGCAAAAGGCAATGGCGCAGGATGCGATAAACCGGTGGTGGTGGCCGTCGGTGATGATGTTCGGTCCCAGCGACGCGAATTCCAAACATTCCGCCCAGTCCATGCAATGGAAGATCAAGCGTAACAGCAACGATGAACTGCGCCAGAAATTCGTGGATCAATCCGTTCCCCAGGCCGAATACCTGGGCCTGACGCTGCCCGACCCCGACCTGAAGTGGAATGAAGCGCGCGGGCATTACGATTTCGGGGAAATAGACTGGGACGAATTCTACCAGGTCGTCGGCGGCAACGGTCCCTGTAACCACGAACGCATCAGCGCACGCATCAAGGCCCACGAAGACGGCGCCTGGGTGCGGGAGGCGGCACTGGCCTATGCGGACAAGCAACGGCAGCGGGCCCGCAAGGCTGCTGCCTGAGATGCGGCCTTGCATAACTGTCTGACTGCCGGGAGGAAAAGATGATGCCGGATAAAATTGGGCGTTTACCCCTCTGGGAAGTATTCATCCGCAGCAAGCGGGGGCTGGACCACAAGCATGCCGGCAGCATTCACGCAGCCGACGGTGAGCAGGCCCTGCAATATGCCCGGGACACCTATACCCGCCGCAATGAGGGCTGCAGTATCTGGGTAGTGAAGTCGGCGGATATCATAGCCAGCCAGTTCGAGGACAATGGCAGTCTTTTTGATCCTGCGATAGACAAGATGATCTATCGCCATCCGACCTTTTACGACGTACCTGAGGACCTCAAACTGTAACTGCGATGAGCAGGGAGATTGCACAGCAGGAGTTATTCCAGTACGTCATCAGGCTTGGGGATAACGCCTTGATTAACGGCCAGCGACTGGCTGAATGGTGTGGTCACGGACCGTTCGTGGAAGAAGATATCGCCATGACCAACATCGCGCTGGACCTGGTCGGGCGCGCCCGCATGCTGCTGACGTACGCCGGTGAGGTGGAGGGCGAGGGCAGGACGGAAGATGACCTGGCTTATTTTCGCACCGGACGGGAATTCCGGAATTTTCAAATCATGGAATTACCGGTGGGTGATTTTGCCTTCACCACGGCCAGGCAGTTCTTCGTTGATGCGTATGATTATTTCTATTACCAGGCATTGCAGCACTCCGTTGATTCCACCCTGGCCGGCATCGCGGCAAAAACCCTGAAGGAATGTGATTACCACCTGCGTCACAGCGGTGAATGGATGATTCGTCTTGGTGACGGAACCGAAGAGAGTCATGCAAAAATCAGCGCGGCCGTGGCCGAGTTGATGCCGTTCACTTACGAGCTGTTCGACGCGGACGGGATCGACCGGGCCATGCAGGCGAATCAAATCGGCGTAGACCTGAAAAGCGTCGAAGTGTTGTGGAATGAAAAAGTGAACAACGTACTCACTGAGGCCACGCTGGAACGGCCGGAACTGAAGTACACCCGCAGCGGGGGAAGACAGGGCCTGCATTCGGAACATATCGGCTACCTGCTGGCCGAGATGCAGTCCCTGCAAAGAGCCATGCCAGGTCAGGACTGGTAACGCAGTATCCGTTCCCACTACCGCCATGACAGCTATTCATACGTCAGCCACCGGCTCTTCCGGAAACTACCCGGACCGCGCCATCGACGAGATAAGAGTTCTTCTTGACCAGGTTGCCGATCCCGAAATACCGGTTTTAACCATCGCCGACCTGGGTATATTGCAGGACGTGTGCCGGCATGAAGGCAGGGTACGGGTCGTGATCACGCCTACCTACAGTGGTTGCCCCGCGCTGCAGACGATTGAGCAGGATATCAGGACCGTTTTAACGGAAAACGGCTATGAAGACGTTGAGGTGGCAACACGGATCTCGCCGCCATGGACGACGGACTGGCTGAGTGAAGCAGGCAGGGAAAAACTGTTGCAGTACGGTATTGTTCCCCCGGCGGGTTCGGCCGACAAACAAAGTTTGCGTATGCCGGATACGGGTGTAGCTTGCCCGCGCTGCCGGTCCGCCGCTACGGAAGAAATCAGCCGTTTCGGTTCAACTCCCTGCAAGGCCTTGTACAGGTGTAACGATTGTCTGGAACCCTTCGACTATTTCAAATGCATATAACACATTTTATCCGCAGATGACGCAGATGATCGCAGATGAAAACATCTTTTTTCCTGTTTTATCTGTGTACATCTGTGGATACGGATTGATTCTTATCGAAAATGCCGGAATTTCATCCTTTAACCATCGGCGATATCAGCAAAGAGACGGATAACGCGGTCTGCCTGACGTTCGACGTGCCTGCCGAGCTGTCCGAAACCTACCGGTTTATCCAGGGCCAGTACCTGACCCTGAAGGCCGAGATCGATGGCGCCGAAGTCAGACGTTCCTATTCCATTTGTGCCGGTGTCGATGACGGGACCCTGCGGGTTGCCGTGAAAAAAATAACCGGCGGCGTGTTTTCCACGTTTGCAAACGAGAAACTTGGCAAAGGCGACGTGATGGAAGTCATGCCGCCCCAGGGGACGTTTTTCACGCCATTACACGAGGAGAATGCACACAATTACCTGTGCATCGCAGCCGGCAGCGGCATCACTCCGATCATCTCGATTATCAAGACCGTATTGACGCGCGAGCCGCATAGCCGGGTTACCTTGCTGTACGGTAACCAGCGGGTGGCGACGATCATGTTCAAGGAAGAACTGGAAGCGATAAAAAACCGCTACATGGAGCGCTTCCAGTGGATCAATATCCTCAGCCGGGAACGCCAGGACGTGGAAATCCTGAACGGCCGGATCAACAACAGAAAAGGCGCTGAACTGATCCGGCACCTGCTTGACCTGCGCGCCATTGACGAGTTTTTCCTGTGCGGTCCCGAAGCGATGATATCGGAAGTTTCCCGGGGATTGCGTTCCGAGGGTATTGACGAGCGTAACATCCATTATGAACTATTTGCCGAATCAGCCGAAGCAGCCGCGGCGAGAGTGGCAAAACACCATGAACGGGCTATTAACCTGGCCGGCATGGTGGCGCAGGTCATTGTCAATGCCGATGGCCGTGAAACCCGGTTTGAATTGAACGCAGACGGCCAGAACATCCTCGACGGCGCCCTGGATAACGGCGTTGACCTGCCGTTTGCCTGTAAAGGCGGCGTTTGCGCAACCTGCAAGGCAAAATTGCTTGAAGGGGAGGTGGATATGGACATCAACCACGCCCTGGAGGCTGACGAACTGGCGGCGGGTTATATACTCACCTGCCAGGCACACCCGGTTTCGGACCGGGTCGTCGTCGATTTCGACGAATAACCGACAATGAAGCAGGTCAGCAGATTGCTGGCGGAGTTTGCCTCCCGTAAACCCATACGCACAGGCTCGCTGATCATCAGTGTTTTCGGTGATGCGGTTTCTCCCCACAGCAGCGCCGTCTGGCTGGGCAGTCTGATCAAGGTGCTGGAACCGTTCGGATTAAACCAGAGGCAGATTCGCACGGCGGTGTTCAGGCTGGTGCAGGAGGACTGGCTGGTTGCCAGGCAGATGGGCAGGCGCAGTTATTACAGCTTTACCGGGGCGGGCCAGAGGCATTACGAAAAGGCCGCGCGCAGGATTTACCATGCCAAGCGGGAGCTCTGGGACAGAAAGTGGACCCTGGTATTGCCGACTTCGTGCGACAACCGGGAAAAGGACCTGTTGCGCAGGGAGTTATCCTGGCTCGGTTACGGGGCGTTGACCCCGGGCATGCTGGGGCATCCTTCCGGTGACCGGCAATCGCTTGATGAAACCCTGCTGGAACTGAAACTTACGGACAAGGTGGTTGTATTAATCGCCAGTACCGAGGACGTTGCCTCCCGCGAAGTATTGAGGAAGCTATGCCAAGACTGCTGGGGACTTGCCGGGATTGAGAAAAGATACAACCATTTTATCCAGCGTTACGGCACGATATACCGGGCACTGAGGAAGGCGAAGCAGCGGGATGACGAGCAGTGTTTCCAGGTCCGTACCCTGCTCATCCATGAGTACCGGCGCATACTGTTGCAGGATTCCGACCTTCCCGAAGAACTCCTGCCGCCGAACTGGCCGGGCGCCTCGGCGTATAACCTGACAAAGAAGATATACCATGCCGTGCAGCAAGGCTCAGTTGACTACCTGGTGAGGAACATGGAAACAGTCGAAGGAGGACTGGACGGACCCGGCAGGAGTTTTTATTCGAGGTTTGACGGCGCCGCAGTATAATATCCGGCTTGTTACAGGATATTCGGGTAAAACAAACGAAAACCTGCCAGGGAGAGTACATATTACCCTTTGTAACCGTTTACATTACCCCGCACCTCTGTATATTCTAAGGAAAACCGTCTATGTTACCTGCGTATAAAAAGTAAAAAACGAGTGAGGAAGAAAGAGATGTTAGGTCTGATGATGGACAGGCAGTTGACCATTACCTCAATAATGGAGCACGCCGACAGGTACCATCCCGACACGGAGATTGTCTCCGTCACCAATGACACTCCCAGGCACAGGTACACGTATGCAGAGGCATTCCGCAGGACCCGGCGCCTGGCGAACGCCTTGATCGACTACGGTATAGGGGCCGGGGAGCGTGTCGCTACCCTTGCCTGGAACGATTACCGCCACTTTGAGTTATATTACGCCATTGCGGGGATCGGGGCCGTCACGCACACGGTCAACCCGCGCCTGTTCCCTGATCAGATCAGCTATATCATTAACCATGCAGAAGACAGGCTGGTCTTCGTTGATCCGCTTATCCTGCCGGTGCTGGAGAAAATCAGTGATGATCTGTCCGGCGTTGAAGCCTTTATTGTTTTAACGGATGAAGAAAACATGCCGGATACGGACCTGCGCAACGCACAGTCCTACGAAGGCTTCATCAGCCGCCATGCGGATCGGATTGACTGGCCTGAACTGGATGAAAAGACCGCGTGCTGCCTGTGTTATACGTCCGGGACGACCGGCAATCCCAAGGGCGTTCTGTACCATCATCGCTCGATGGTGTTACACACACTGATTGGCATCTCTCCGGACGGACTCAACCTGTCTGTACGGGACGTGGTCATGCCGGTCGTGCCCATGTTCCATGTCAACGCCTGGGGCCTGGCTTACGGGGCGCCGGCAGTGGGAACGAAACTGGTCTTTCCCGGCCCGAAGATGGGGGACGGGGCGACCCTGCAGGCGTTGATTGAAGAGGAGGAGGTCACTTATTCTGCCGGGGTGCCCACGGTATGGCTGAACCTGCTGAAGTATCTTGCGGAATCCGGCAAGGAGGTCAGCACACTGAAACGGGTGATCATCGGCGGGTCGGCCTGCCCCCGTTCGATCATGGAGGAGTTGGAAGATAGTTACGGGGTTTATGTCAACCATGCCTGGGGTATGACGGAGATGAGCCCCCTGGGTACGGTCAATACCCTGAAGCCGGGGATGCTGGAACTGCCGCGGGAAGAGCAATATGCCGTAAGAATGAAGCAGGGGCGCCCGCTTTACGGCGTCGAGATGAAGATTGTCGATGATGACGGCAATGAACTGCCCCGGGACGGACAGGCAACTGGACTGCTCAAGGTACGCGGGCCGTTTATCTGCAGCGAATACTACCGGGAGGATACCCCTAGTGACGTACACGATGATGACGGCTGGTTCAGTACGGGAGACGTAGGCTCCATAGACGCCGAAGGTTACCTGCAGATCACCGACAGATCCAAGGATGTCATCAAGTCCGGGGGTGAGTGGATCAGTTCCATCGACCTGGAAAACGCGGCGGTAGGCCATCCCGACATCGCCGAGGCTGCGGTGATCGGGGTGCCGCACCCGAGGTGGGGGGAGCGCCCATTGCTGATCCTGGTCAGGAAAGAGGGCGGGGATGCGGGCAGGCAGGAAGTCCTGGACTGGCTCAAGGACAGGGTGGCAAAATGGTGGGTGCCCGATGATGTGGTCTATGTTGACGAGATCCCGCACACGGCGACGGGAAAGATACAGAAAACCGAACTGCGCAAACGCTTCAAGGACTACGTGATTTAACATGGATGCACAGGATATACAGGATATTATAGTGATTGGTTCAATCACTTGAGCGGGATATCCGGGGTCAGGCAAAATTAATGGTGTTACCAATCTGATGAACAGCAAACGAGAAGCGCGGCACCATACGTTGCCCGCAACCAGCGAAACCATACACTGGGGTTATTTCAGCAAGAACGTCGAGCCTGCACTGACCGTCATGTCGGGCGACTTCATTACTGTCGAAACGCTGAGCCACCATGCCAATGATGATGCCTCGTTGATGGTGGATGGCGATCCGGGCGCCGAGAGTGTGTTCCGCTGGACCAGGGACGGCAAGGGCGTTGACCGCCGCGGCGCCGGACCTGTGGATGCGTCGCAGTTCGGCCGCGGCTCGGGAGAAGGCCTGGGCGTGCATATCCTGACCGGGCCCATTTATGTCGAGGGAGCGGAGCCTGGCGATATCGTGGAAGTCCGCATTCTCGACCTCAGGCCCCGTCCCAGCGCCAATCCCGATCACCCGGGCAAGGCCTTCGGCAGTAATGCCGCAGCCTGGTGGGGCTATCATTACCAGGATCTGATCACCGAACCCAGGCCGCGCGAAGTCGTCACCATCTATGAAATTGACGTAACCGGCGAGCGCACCTGGGCCAGGGCGCTGTATAACTACCGCTGGGTGCCGCAGACCGACCCGGACGGTGTGGAACACGTCACCATCGATTACCCCGGTGTGCCGGTCGACCATGACACGGTTGATAAAAATACTCCGGTATTGCCCGGCATACGGGTACCGATCCGCCCTCACTTCGGCACCATGGGCCTGGCGCCCGTGGAGGCCGATTTCGTCAATACCATACCGCCGGGCTATTTCGGCGGCAATATCGATAACTGGCGCATCGGCAAGGGCGGCACCATGTATTACCCGGTGGCGGTGCCGGGAGGTCTGCTGAGCGCCGGCGACCCGCACGCGGCCCAGGGCGATTCCGAACTGGCCGGCACGGCGATTGAAACCTCGCTGACCGGCGTCATACAGGTCATCCTGCATAAACAGGACGCGCTGGCCGGCACCGTGTTACAGGGGCTGGACTACCCGTTGCTGGAAACCGATTCGGAGTACGTCGTGCACGGTTTCAGCTATGCCAACTACCTGGCCGAGCTTGGCGAAGACGCGCAGAGCGAGATAAACAACAAATCGTCGGTTGACAACGCCATGCGCGATGCGTTCCGGAAAATGCGCAAATTCCTGATGAATGCCAAGGGGTTGAGCGAGGACGAGGCCATCACCCTGATGTCGGTGGCGGCGGACTTCGGCGTAACCCAGGTGGTTGACGGCAACTGGGGCGTGCATGGTATTATCCCCAAAGGGATTTTTCCTTAAACGGAACCACGCAAGGTCTCCGGCGGAAATGACTGTTGTCTTGAATGATTAAATCAGGGGGGAATGATGCTGGATACAAGTTTACTGAATGACCTGGTCGGCTGTTATCTTGTCCTGGCCATTGGTTATAATATTCTCAGCCTTATCCTGTATGACGTGAAGGGGCGGCCGCTCACTTCCAATAAGCCGGTCCAGGCCATCGTCCTGGTGGCGCTGCTCTACGTTATTTACGTGAGCGAAGCCGCGCTGGGCAGCGGCGCCTGGATGTTTCTGATGGTCGTGTTCCTGCTGCTGATCCTGCGCTTCGGCGTTTACCAGCACCTGGCAGGTTACGATGAAACCAGGTATTTCTCCCGCAGCGCATGGATGGCAGCCATTGCGATCAATGTCTTTGGTGTCGCCGTGCTGACGTTGTCCCTGTTCTAACCCGGATATCACATCGCCAACAGGCTGGCGTTCCCGCCGATGGCCGCGCGGTTGACGCTACAGGTCTGCTCCGTGGTAAAACGTAACAGGTAGTGGGGGCCGCCGGCCTTTGGCCCCGTCCCCGACAGACCGCAACCGCCGAAAGGTTGCACACCCACCACGGCGCCGACCATGTTACGGTTTACATACACGTTGCCGACGCGGATTGAGAATGCAGTTCTGACCAACTCAGGGGGTCTTGAATTTTTCCGTCCATCCTTATTAAACAATTACGACTGGAAAGAGTACTAGCCCCCCGGCTTTGCTGTCTCCCAGGGATTAATTACCTGAAGACCTGCCGCGGTAAACGGGTTTGTGTCTCGTGTGGCGATGATCATCCCGTTGGCAGCAGCTGTTGCTGCAATATATCCATCAGCCGTACTTATTGACTGACCAGTCATCCTGGCCTGCGACATCAGGTCGGCATAAGCTTCCGTAACCGCAACATCGAAAGGTAATACGCGGCCGGTGAACAGTGGTAACAGCTTGTTTTCCAGTTTGTCCTGTAATTTTGCTTTACGTTTGCCGGACGGCAGCAGGGCCGATCCAAAACGTAGTTCAGCGACAGTGATGGCTGACAGGTACAGAGTCTCTATGGCCTGTGTATTGATCCAATCCAGGACGCGGGTTTCAGGGGCCGGACGCAGTGACTCCGAAATCACGTTGGTATCCAGGAGAATCATTCAAAACTTGTATACCTGGCAGGGCTCTTGTCGCGCACCTGCTCAATCAGCTTGAATTCTTCGTCGGTTAACTTTACTTCACGGCCTATCTCAGCCAGTATCGAACCCAGCTTGACGCGACCCTCCGGTTTTACGGATTGCTTCAGTATTGCGCGGACCTCGGCCTCGGTGCTGTTCCCGTTCCTGGCAGCGCGTACGCGCAAGGCACGATGAACATCATCCGGCAAATTACGAATCGTCAGACTTGCCATAATCATCACCAGCAATTGCTTTCAATGATAGCAATCATACCCCCATGCTATCATCGTTGCAACCTTCTGTCGGAGACTTGATAGCAACTGCGGTCAGAACTGCTCCTCATCCAGCGCCATGAGCGTTCCGCTGCCTGCCCGGATGGACGAGAAATGCCCGCTGCTCCGGGGCAGGTAGTGCTCGGTATAGAACCTGGCCGTTATGATCTTGCTCCGGCTCATGCCTGGTAAATTTTCTGTTGTCATTGAGCGGGAAATGAATTTAATCTGTATTTGTATCAGCAATCCCAGGGAATACTCGTTTTTTCAGGAGTGGACAAACCAATGCACAGTTTTCGATATGGCGCCGGTTCCGGTAAACAGTATGCTGAACCAGGGCAGCCGGAACAAGTCGGGAAGCGAACAGCCCCTGTCCCGGGTATGGCCAATAGTTGCACAAGCGACACCCTTACCGCCCTGCATACGGTAATCCAGGGAGGGGGAGAGGCGGCACCTCCCTTGCAGTATCTTAATGCCGTCAATATCTGCTACAGTGCGCTGGGCAACCGTAACTTTTTGCAGTTCGTGGAAGAACACCTGCAACCCGGCCGGCAACAGTACGCTCACGTCCCGCCCGCCGCACCCTTGCAGATGATGCTGGCGAAAAAGAAAAAGACGTCTGGAGAGGAATGGAGACAAGAGAAACCGCACCAGGCAGCCCGGTTGGGAGAAGGGCAGCTGTTATCGGAGAGCGAGAAGGGGCAAAACACAGGCCCCGGGAAATATGAAGACCTGTTGCATGCCCTGGGAACGGAGGCCAGCCTGAATCCACCGGGATTGGGACGGCCGATTGAGGAAATAGCTGCAGCAACTCCGGGTAAAGTGGCAACTTTGCGGGACCTTGCCGCGGCCGCGTCGGTGAGTGGCATAGCGGATGTTGATACTGCATTTTCAAGCGTACAAGCGGTCATTGACCGGTTGATGGGTGACCTGGACCTGGCGTTGACCAATGCAATTACCGATCCCTCCCGTGCAGCAATGACACCGAAGCCGGCGGCGCAGCGCAAAGAGCAAGCGGAGCAGGAACCGGCCGGGAAACTGACTATGAAACAGGCCGAAATAACGCAGTTAAGAATGTTGGCAGCGGATCCTGACTTGCAACAAATACTCGAGGCGGCGGAGTTGCTCGGTTACGAGGTCGGTTCAAGGAGCAGAAAGATCTACCTGGTTATCGGTGGTATGGCATACCGTATCCAGGGACAAATCGGCCTCCTTCACCGGCTTTTCTTTGATGATGACAAACATGTCGTGTTCGGCTGGGGTATCGGTAATGATATAGATAACAAGCCGGAAGCGCTGGGCAGGGCCCTGGCAGCGCACAGACCCCTGCTTGGCAACAACATGTCGGTGCATACCGGAGCCTACCAGGCTGACTGGCTCCCCGATATTATACAACGCCACTTTGGCGAACTGTCCGATCCGGGCAAGGTGGTAAAAAATGCTGCGAGACGTATTGCCGATGCGGACTCCTATGTATCACAGGCCTGGAAAGAGGGGGTGGACTTTGATGCGATGATCAAGGAGACCATGCCCGGAAAGGAAGCCCATATCCGGGGTTGTGCGGAAGACATAACCAGTATCATCGAAGATTTCAAAGCCAGTCCTGAAATAATGGAACTGTTGCTGCAACGCGCTCCCCTTGTGGAAGATTTCATCAGGCACATCGAGCGCCCGCAAGACAGGAAAAGAAATCTCGTCAGCCATTTAGAGGCAATCCGCAGGCAATGCTCCCGGATGTATGCTGGAGGTACTGACAAGCGGCGCCGTGCGAAACTGGTTTATCATTTCATGGTCGACCTGGAAGCAATAGCTGCAGATTGCATGCGCCAGGACCCGGATACGATGCAGCAGCTTTTCGGTTCCGGTCCCGCGGACGCCGGTTTGGCATTCTATCAGCGGCTTTTCGGAGCGATAGCTGATTACAAATCAGCTAAATATCTGGGCGCCCAAGAATACGAATTCGAAAGGTTTTCCGCCATGCACGACCTGATCTACGTTTATTCCAGTAGAGTAGGCGCCTACCTGACAGGCGCATGCAGGCGGCGCGTCGGCGTACTGGTAGCGAGGCCGTATAAGGTGACCGGGGTACCGATTAGTGTGGTCCTCCCCGAACTTGGACAGTTAAGGGCGCCTCCGGCTTCTCCAGAGGTTTCTGAAGGTAGCCCCTGCCTGTTCAGCGACGTCGTGAAACGGCAGGCTAAAACTGCTCCTCCGGCTTCTTCAGACGCATCTGAAGATAGGCCCCGCCTGTCCAGATTCGTCGTGAAACAAAAGGTCAGAACTGCTCCTCATCCAGCGCCATGATCGTCCCGCTACCTGCCCGGATGGACGAGAAATGCCCGCTGCTCCGGGGCAGGTAGTGCTCGGCGTAGAACCTGGCCGTTATGATCTTGCTCCGGTAAAAGTCATCATCTGAGGTGGTGGACCTTGCCGAGACAACCAGCGCCGCCCGGGCCATTTGCCAGCCGCCGCAGACGTAACCCATCAGCATGAGAAAATTGATGGCGACGGAACCGGGCGCGTTGTAATCGTCCTGGTAGTTGTCCAGCAGCCAGCTTGTTGCCTGCTCCAGTTTTCCGGTTGCATCGTCCAGGGCGCGCTTGATGACTGCCTGGTTGACGTCGGCATCGGACAGCCCGGCGCTGGTTTGCCTGATGTCGCCGATGAGGTCCCCGATGGCCTTGCCGTTATCCCTGATGACCTTGCGCCCGACCAGGTCCTGGGCCTGGATGCCGTTGGTGCCTTCGTAAATGCTGGTAATGCGGGCATCCCGGTAATGCTGGGCGGCGCCGGTTTCCTCGATATAACCCATGCCGCCGTGCACCTGTACCCCCAGGGAGGTGATTTCCTGGGCCAGTTCGGTGGACCAGGCCTTGACTACCGGCGTCAGCAGGGCAAACCGTTCACCGTGGTTGCCGCCGTCCGGAGAATGGTTCATGTGGTCCAGCGCGGCCGCGCTGACGTAGGCGAGCGCGCGCATCGCCTCGCAACCGGATTTCATCAGCATCAGCATACGCCGCACATCCGCATGCTCTATGATCCTGGCGCGCCCGGGTTGTCCCGGGATCTTGCCCTGTTCGCGCTCTTTCGCGTAGCCCAACGCCTGCTGGTAGGCGCGCTCGCTGATACTGAGTCCCTGCAGGCCGACCGACAGGCGGGCATGGTTCATCATGGTGAACATGCAGGCTATGCCGTTATGCTTCTCGCCCACCAGGTAGCCGTGGGCGCCGCCGTTGTCGCCGTAACTCATGACACAGGTCGGGCTGCTGTGTATGCCCAGCTTGTGCTCGATGGAAACCGGGTAGACGTCGTTGCGGCGTCCGGTCGAACCGTCCGCGTTGACCAGGTACTTGGGCACCAGGAACAGGCTGATGCCCTTGATTCCCGGCGGCGCGTCGGGCAGGCGGGCCAGCACCAGGTGCAGGATATTGTCCGTGAAGTCGTGGTCTCCCCAGGTGATGAATATTTTCCGTCCCGACAACAGGTAGGTGTCGCCGTTGGGCTCAGCCCTGGTGTTAATCGCCGCCAGGTCGGAACCGGCCTGCGGTTCCGTCAGGTTCATGGTCCCGGCCCATTCGCCCGACACCAGCTTCGGCAGAAATATGGACTTGATGTCGTGAGAGCCATGAATGCCCATGGCGACCGCGCAGCCTTCCGTCAGCATGGGGCACAGGGCAAATGCCATGTTGGCCGATTGCCAGATTTCATTTGTCGCGGCCGCGACCAGTTCCGGCAGTCCCTGGCCGCCGTATCCGGGTTCGAACGGCAGCGATGCCCAGCCGCCCTCCACGAACGCCTGGTACGCATCCTTGAAACCTGCGGGTGGGATTACCCTGTCTTCCTTGAAGTCCGCGCCGGTGATGTCTCCCTGACGGTTAAGCGGGGCGAGTACTTCAGCGGCAAATTTTCCCGCTTCCTCCAGGACCGCATCCACGGTCTCTGTCGTGGCTTCTTCGAATCCGGGCAGTTTGTTGAGATCCGGCAGCCCTGCCAGTTCATTCAGTACAAAGCGCATGTCGCGCGTGGGGGCGGAGTAATTACTCATGTGATTACGAATTAGGAATTACGAATTAGGAATTAGGAATGATTTTCTCTGACCCTAAATATCATTGATACAGCCGAGCGGCATACCTTTCCCTGAACTGGTCACAGTCCTGGAGCAGGGTCTGCGTGGTTTTGGGCATCGGTATCCGGTAATTGGTCAAGTCCTCGATCAGCGTACCGCAACGGTGAAAAATATCTATCCCGCGTTTCCCCAGCGCCTGTTCGCGCCGGGTGGCATCCTCGCCCAGGGTGGGTTTGCAGTCGGTCACCTGTTCCGATGCAGTGACGAAACGCGGCCAGATTTCAATGATGGCCGGGTCGCTGCGCAGCGTTTCCATGGTGTTTTTACCGCAGGTAGCCAGTTCCTCTATGAGTTGTACCTGGTTGCGGAACATGGGCGATCCTGCGAAGACTGCGTTCATTTTTTCGGTAATCTCATCGATCTCCTGCATGGTGTGCGCAATCTTGATATAGCGACTCTCCAGGAAGCGTTCAACCGGCGTGGTGAAGGCCCTGAAAGGTTCTCCCCAGAGCTCTTCCAGTCCCTCGCGGCCGTGCTTGACGCGGATGTATTTCCCGTATTCGAGCGCGCCCATGAAGCACAGGCCGCATTCCTTTATCAGTTCGTTTTCCGGGTTAATGGTGACGCCGGTCTGTTCCAGTTCGACGATGTGGGTCAGTATGTCCGAGCCGCGGTTCAGCAGGGCGCCGGCCAGCATGGCGGCCAGCACGCGTTTTCTCGACGCGTCGTCCTCCGCCTCGTACCTGCGCCTGACCTCTTCGAGTTTGTTGCCGGGCGTATTGATGCCGGGTTCGACGTGGTGAAAGACCCGGCGGGTCAACTGGTCGATGAGAGACTTTTTATATGCGAGGTTGTTTGGTACATCGTAATAGCGGATCCAGTGGCCGTCGAAATAAATGCGCTCCAGTCCGTCTATTTCCCTGATTGTGCCGTTAGCGACTTCTTGCAGCATACCACTCCGGATTCATGCGGTTACGAATCTCGACCGGTAATGTTTACTGTCCAGTACGGGTAACACGCCCAGGTCAACCGGTCCTTCCCGCACCAGTGCCTCCTGCCGGGTTTCCAGTCCCTGCCGGTAACGCGCGTACACACCCAATGCCCAGAGCGGGAAATAATGGCTGTAACCGTGGTAACGCAGGTAGAACACCCGGGGAAACCCGGTGCCGGTGAACGCAGTTTCTTCCCAGCCCTTTGCGCCGTCATGATTACGCACCAGGTAATTAACGCCTTTTTCCACTGTTTCGGATTCCGTTTCACCCATCGCCAGCAGGCCGAGCAGGGCCCATGCGGTCTGTGAAGCGGTGCTGTCTCCCGACCCTCCCAGGTCCGGGTCATTATACGAATCGCAACTTTCACCCCAGCCGCCGTCGCTGTTCTGGATTCGTTTTAGCCAGTTCACGGCCTTACGCAGGTAAGGCTGCTTCGGGTCCTCGCCCAGGGCGCCCAGGCCGACCAGTACGGCCCAGGTGCCGTAAATGTAATTAACGCCCCAGCGGCCGAACCAGGCGCCGCAGGGTTCCTGGTCCTGTTGCAGGTATTCAAGCGCGCGTGCGATGGGGGGAAAACTCTTGTCATAGCCGAGCATGGCCAGCATTTCAATACAGCGCGCGGTCAGGTCTGCTGTGCTCGGATCGACCAGCGCGCCGTGATCGGCAAATGGTATGTTGTTGAGATTTTCGTAATGGTTGTCGATATCGAACGCGCCCCAGCCGCCATCGGTATTCTGCATGCCGATGACCCAGTTAACGGCCTGGGCAATACGCTTTTTCCTGTCCGGGTTATAGTGGGCGCCCACGCGCAGCAAGGCCATGACCACCATACTGGTATCGTCGACATCGGGATAGAAGTCATTTTCAAACTGGAATGCCCAGCCGCCGCCTTCCAGGTCCGGCGCCATGCTGATCCAGTCCCCCCGGGTGAATACCTGTTTATCGAACAGCCAGTCCGTTGCCGGTTTTACGGCCCCGTTATCCGGACTCAGGCCGGCTTCCGACAGGGCGGACAGACTCAGGCAGGTATCCCATATCGGCGACACGCAGGGTTGAACGTAAGTCTGTGCTTCTTCCTCAATGACCAGGTCCTCTATAGCCTGCAAGCCGCGCTGCATGTCCGGGTCGGCCGTATCACGGCCCAATAACTTGAGCGCATAGACGGCATTCGCCATGGCCGGGTAAATCGCGCCAATTCCGCCCTCGCCGCGCATGTGTTCGCGCATCCAGGTTTCCAGCTTGCGCATGGAACGCCGCCTGACAAACCCGGGTACCAGCGGTTCCAGCAACTTGAGCACACGCTCCAGCAGGATAAAACAGTTTTTGAAGTGGCTCCCCGGCTGATAGTGATCGATATGCTTCAGGGACTCCGGTTCGCGTTTGAACAACTCTCTTATATCCGTTCCCTTGTGTACCGGCCTGTGCGCGAAGATCAGCAACAGGGGGATAGTGACGCAGCGGGACCAGTAGGAAATCTTGTCCAGGCTGAAATACCACCAGCGCGGCAACCAGATTATTTCTGCCGGCATGGCGGGTACGGTTCGCCAGGGCATCTGGCCAAAAATCGCGAGCAGGATACGGGTGAAGACATTGACCTGCTCCGCGCCGCCGTTGTTGCGCACCCAGGCGCGGGCCCGTTGCATGGCCTCTGCAGCGGGATCATAACCGGCCGTTTTCAGGGCAAAATAGGCTTTTACGGTGGCGCTGATATTACCGGCGCCGCCTTCATACAGGGGCCAGCTTCCGTCCGGTAATTGCCGCTTGCATATATAATCGGCCAGGCGTTGTTCCCGTTCCCTGTCCACCGTGCCCATCAGGTGTTGCAACAGCATGTATTCGGCAGGGATGGTCGTATCGGCTTCAAGGTCAAAACGCCAGTAACCGGCACGGTACTGGCGCTCCAGCAAAGCCGTGCCCGATTGTACCAGCGTGTCGGCCAGGGGATCGGTCTGGGGAACCGGAACGTTTGTCTCTTCCCGTTGCAGGAGCCTGGGTGAAAGTAATTCACCAAATAGCGTATCTGTTATTGTTGCTGCGCCGTGTTCAGACATAACTCCATATTCCGGGGGGATTCAAACGAACAATTCTAATCTATCTTGTTAAATATGCAAGTATTTTTTCTGAAATTTACCCTGTGTCAGGTTTGCCTGACGCAGCATTTTTTGCACCTTTTGCCTCAGGGATCGTGCAAACAGCCGGTATATGCACATGTGGCTCGCCGATTGACACGGCAGCCCAATATGTGCATCAAAATTTACAGTTTGTAAATAGTATTTCCTGTACTTTCTCACGGCCCAGTCTGGTAAGGCGGTACAACCCTGTGTCCCGGTATGTATGGTTCCTGAACATATACCGGCCCTGTTTCCTGAACTCTGCACTACGCCAATCCGCGATCGTAATCGATAGCGCGCCGCGCGCCAACATCAGGTCATAGAGGATGTCCAGTTCGACCGCCTCCAGGGGCAGGGTCCGGTGATAAGACGCAAGCAAAAGGCCGGCATGCCTGAATGAGTCGGGGGCCTCGTCAATCTGATAGTAGAGGGAGATTGCCGCTTCATTGATAATCGGGCTTTCTACCATATCCCCGAAATCGATGATCCCGGCTACCCGGCCGGGATTTTCCCCGTCTACCATGATATTGGTGAGATTAAAGTCGTTATGAATGATTTGACGGCGCAGGCGCGGTAACAGCGGCATGACATTTTGCTTGTATGTATCGAGTGCGAGGGCGGCAAATTCGCGTAGTTCATCGTTGCGGACGTAAATCAGCAGGTCCTGTATCCGGTCAGCCCGTTCCAGGTCCCAGATTAAGTCATGCTTGGCCGCGGGGTGAGAGAAATCATTCAGCGCCAGGTCGAGCCTGGCCAGTTTTGACCCCAGATCCCGGTACAATTCCGGGGGTGGCGACGCCAGTCCGGATAATTCGGTTCCCGGCACACAGGTAATCAGACGTGCGGCACAGGTGTGCCCGTCTTCGCCTGATACGGTAATGTGTGCATCGCCGTTGAGTGCCGGCACGACCCTGGGCACCGGCAGATCAGGATCGGTTTCAGCTATGTGCAGCAAGGCCCGCGTCTGAAAATCCGAGATTTCAGGCGGTTCCACCGGGTTGATGATCCTCAGGATGTAGCGCTCTCCCTGGGTATCCTCCAGCATCAGGAGCTGGTCGCGCTCACAGGCCAGTTCACTGGCTATGGCCTTGAGGCCATAGTATTCATACGCGACCTCTTCCACATACTCAAGTGAATTGGCGGGCTCCCGTGCTGTCAACACGCTCCAGGCGTTATTCGCCCTCCCATCCATGGCAGGGATTAAAAATCCACAACCTGGCCTATACCCGTTGTACGCGCTTTTGCGTGGATATGCTTTGCCGCATACATGTCCTGGGCATTGACGCCGTGGGACAGGTAGAGCGTAACCTGCCGGTCGTCCTGCCTGCCGGGGATTTTGTCTTCCAGCAGTTCACCCAGTTCCCCGATTATATGAGTTTCATCAATTGCGCCTTCGGCCACGGGTATCATGATATTGCCTCCCTCGTTGCGGACGGATTCCATAAGGTCCACGTAGACCGATGACTTGACCACCAGGCCGGTATCGCACTCCCGGGTGGTCAGGCTGTGGGCGCCGACCAGGTTGACGTGGGCGCCGGGTTTGACCCACTCACCGGACAATACGGGATCAGGTGAAGTGGTAGTGGTACATACCAGGTCGCAGGCGCCGGCTTCCGCCGGGTCTGCCGTCGCCCTGACACCGATGCCGGTGCGCTGCGCCTGCTCCCGGGCGAAAGCCTGCACCTTGTCCGGGTTGCGCCCCCACACGACTATCTCATCCACGGGGCGCACCGCGCGCATGGCATCGATATGGGTGACCGCCTGCACGCCGTTGCCGAAGATGCCGCAGGTGTGCGCGTCTGCGCGCGCCAGCAGCCGGGTCGCCAGACCGGATGCCGCGGCGGTGCGGATTCCCGTCACCTCGGCGCCGTCGATAATAGCCACAGGGGTGCCGCTGGCATGGTCAAACAGGGCGATGAAGCCCTGGATGGCGGGGAGTCCCCTGGTTGGGTTGTCGGGGATCAGGTTGATCACCTTGGCGCCGAACGCGGCCAGTTCGGTGGAAGAACCCGGCATCAGCACAAGCGTGCCGCTCTCATCTATGAGCGGCGCGACCAGCCGGGGGGGCATGGATATGGCGCCGGTGGTGGCGGCGATCATGGCGGGTTCCATGGCGTCTACGCATTCGTCCATGGGCAGCAGTTTACGCACGGCTGCGGCGTTAATGATGGTCAATGACATAATGTGGTTACCTGCTTTGAGTTACCCAGTTGCGCAATGCTTCGATATCGTAATCGGCCGGCACTGTTTCCCGTGTCATTATAAGGCCGGAACGATCATTTTTCGGAATTGCAAGATTTGTGCGCGCGGGGTTCGGCAACGGCCCTTCCATGTCCCAAAGATACATCATGGCCCTGTAGAAAACGGCAATGTTGCGCGCGGTCGACAAACCGTCTTCCCAGCATTCGCCGTCATCGGGCATCGCCGATTCCATTACGATTATGCCGTCGGTACCGGCATCGCAATAATGGCGGACAATCTCAACAAAGGCTTCGGCAGCCGTGACACCGGATACCGAAAATTGTTTCTGCAGGGTTGCCGGACCGCTGACCGCGGCCAGCACGATGCCCTCGTTATCCAGTGTGATCCTTAATCGGCGGCATGCCTCCAGGCTCGCCCCCACCCTGCCGTTACCGATTATGTGATCAACATCCAGGCCTGCCGTGCCGGCAGAATCAAGTTCCATCCCGCGGGCATCGGCGCACAGAACGCCATCCGCTCCAATTGCCTGGTGCAGCTCGGACAGGCCGTTGGCCAGGTGGGTCGGATCGGTAAAAAACTCATCCAGCGGTCTTGCCGAAATACGGGCCGCCACTTCGAACGCAAAGGGAACGACAAGACGGATATTCCCACCTCTTCCTCCGGCAATTGCACGCGCGCGTTCTCTGACGTTCATTGGCTACAGCGGGGAAATCCGGATTATGGCCTCATAACCGGCTGCAAGGCCTCACCGCCGGGCCATTTACCGTACAGCGTCAAAATATCGTCGGCAGGTTTACGCTTCAGCCAGTCTTTTTCAAACTCTTTATAGCTGCGTCCGCGGGCCAGTCTTGTTTTACGCACCTCATTTCTGAGCTTTTCGGTTGCTTCAAAATCAACCTGTTGCTGTTCCTGGTTCCATACAACATGGTATATTTCCCGGGCGCTCCATTCCGATATCAATCCGGAAATGAGGTCTTTCCCGACCAGGGACGGGTCGCGTTCAAGCGGGTCGCCATAGCCTGCGCCGCCGGTCGATAGCCCGATAGTTACGGTTTCGCCCTGGTTGATGGGCCTGGTCATTCTGCCGAATGGTTCCACGGCCAGTTCGCCGAACTTGCCCTCGATCAACCCCTGAAAATCCAGGTTGCTGTCTCCTAGATCCTGCAGTAACTCCTTGACTTTTGTCCCTTTTATGGACAACCCGGGCACTGTAGGAGGGGAATAACCACCGAACAGTGGTTGCGGGGTCTGCACGGTACTGTTGTCGGCAATGGCCATGAAGTAGAGCTGGGGAATATCGTGATGAGACGCCCAGAATTGCGTGGTCCCGCACCCCCCCCGGTATTTGCCGTGCCCGCCTGAGTCAGGCCAGTGCTGGCTGAAAGGGATTACCATGGGGAATTCGTTTTCGATGGCTTCCACGTCGGGCGCTCGGCCGAATGCGCACCATGGGAAACCGTAAGCATCCATACCGTCACAACCGGAACGCGCGCCCTGACCCTCGGTGTTTATCGGATAGGCAATCATGTCGGCGAAATGCTGCCCCCACTGGGATATGCCTGCAATGACCGTGGCATTACCCCCGTTACCCATCGACGCCGTTGCCTGGTGCCAGTCCGTTGTGGCGAAACGGGCCCGTGAAATACAGTTGGCAATGGAACTCATGGCGCCGGTAGAAATCATCACGGAATTGCTGGTGGCGGCACGGTCGGTCGGCGACAGGCAGCTACCCTGCGGAAAGACGAATTCAATCGGCGCAAACGTTGCGCTGGATATGGGCAAATCGTGAAATACATACTCATAAATATAGTTGGCCAGGTGGCCTACCACGGCCTGGGGGTGGGCGTTATAGCTGGACAGGTTTTCGGGGCTGGTGCCGGTAAAATCGATACTTAACGAATCCCCTGTTTTGGTCATTGTCATACAGCAGTTTCTGATCAGGCCGCGCACTAATCCGGCTGCATCGGAGAAAGTGACACAACGGAATGTACCATCAGGCCAGCTCTTCAAACGTTTACGGGCGCCTGTTTCAGCCTCAACCAGCATGCGGCGGAATAAGCCGGTGACGAAGTCTTTCCCTTCACGGTTGCACATTTCCTGGATGCGGATGCGCACCCGGTCGGCAGTGGTGCAGCGCGCTTTCAGGTCAATGATCACGTTGGCCTCCGAGCGAATGCCGAAGGCCCTGAACATCTCGATTATGTCATTGTTAATCCGGAAGTTCCGGCCTATTTTCATTGGCGGGAGGTTCATCCCTTCTTCAAACCTCGAGGTCGCGGACATGGGCATCCCACCGGGTTCGCAGGCGCCGGTTTCCGTGGTATGGGACAATGCCGCAGTCCAGCCAATCAGTTCGTCATCGTGAAACACCGGCACGATTGCGCACTGGTCGGGGTTATGTATGCCGCCGTAGAGCGCATCGTTGGTATAGAAGATGTCGCCATCTTCTATACCCGGGTTGTCACTGTATTCCCTGAGGATGTATTTGATGACGATAGGGGGGATGACAGCGTGCAGATAGGTGCCGGCCGAGGCATTGACCAGGTCGCCCGCAGCATTGAACATGGCGACGATGGAATCTCCCGCCACTCCCATGGAACTGCGCGAGGACCGCATGAAAATTTCATAACCTTCATCCAGGATGTCGGAAGTCCGCTGTACCGCGATTTCATAGGCTCCCCGTTTGACTTTGTCCATGCACTCCAACTCGTACCTGCTCGGAGTTGTGACCTTCAGTGACTGCAGCTTTTGCTCTACGGTAGGTATACTCATGAATCCATCCCTCTCTCGGACGGGGCGTGGCCGGGCAGGTATTCGAGCAGGCCGAGGCCGCGGCTGTCAATGTGGAAGAATTGCCCCGGCGGGACAACTATGGTTGTAAACTCTGCCTCGATCAACACCGGCCCTTCAAGCCTGTTGCCCGGCTCAAGTTTTTCAAACTGGTAAACATCGGTGTCGATACGCGTATTCAACTCCAGCCAATAGGCGCTGCGCTTGCCCTTTTTCTTATGGCTTGCGTCTTCCCCGTTCAATGCAAATTCCTGCATGACCGGCTTTTCCGTGGGAACTATGGCCTTCAGGACCATGGCGTCAAGATAAACGCCGCCAGGCTTGTTCACTACATGTGGGCTGAACGTTTCCGAAAACTCTTTCTCAAAGGCGTCGTAAATGTCCTGTACATCCTCATCGGACTGGATCGTCAAACGGGAGGAAGTAAAGCGTTTAACATGTACCTGTCCTCCATAAAGCATATCCAGCTCCAATTCGTACACGGCTGAATCCACATCCAGGTCCTCGGAGTACAGGTCAATTTTTGCCTGTTCAATCAGGCTCTCTACCGAACTGTTGAATAATTCCCTGTCGATTATGAACTCCTCCGTATGGGGCTGCATGAATACCATGCGTTTTGACATTTCATATACATGCATGATATCCATGACCGAACTACCCAGGGCGCAGAATACGGGCGCCTGGGGGAAAATCACCGCGAGCGGTATATCGGAGCGGTACCCGGCAACGTGTGTCGGGCCACCGCCTCCAAATGCAAATATCGCAAAATCCTCCGGATGGTAACCGCGTAAATGCACTTCCCGCCTGATGGATGAGGCCATGTTTTCTTCAACAACCCGGCGTATCATCGCGGCTGCCTCATCGACCGTCACACCCAGAGGCCGGGCAATTTTCTCTTCGATGGCGCTGTGCGCCTTCCTCACGCTCAAACGCATGCGTCCCGAATAATAGGCATCCGGCGCGATATAGCCCAGGACGACGTCCGCATCGGTAACGGTGGGCTCCTTGCCGCCGAGGTTGTAGCAGGCCGGACCCGGCATCGCACCGGCGCTGCGCGGTCCCACCTCAAGCCGATCCAGCAGTTCGTTATAGTGGGCGATCGATCCGCCTCCGGCGCCGATAGTGGTCGTCTGCAACATGGAAATACCTACCATCCAGCGATCAATAACAGGGCGGAACTCATAACTGCGCACACCTGCGTCCACGACCAGGCCCAGGTCAAAACTGGTGCCGCCGACGTCGCTGGCAATGACATTCTTGTAACCCAGCGCCTTGCCCAGGTGGTAGGTACCCATCAAACCGGATATCGGCCCGCCGTTATAGGTGCGTGACGCAGTGGTTTTGAACATTTCAGCGCTGCCGCCACTGTTGTGTGTGAGCAGAAAAGTGCCGTTGTAGCCCTTGTCACGTAATTTGTCCCAGGTGGATTCCAGTTCCAGCTTGATGGATTTCTGCAGGTAAGCATCCAGGATGGCCGTTATGCTGCGTTCGTATTCGCCCACCTTCCCGACTACCTCATGGGACAGTACGACAGGGAGATAGCCGATATGGTAACCCTTGTATTCTTCCCTGATGATCGCCTTTACCCGTTTCTCGTGGACCGGGTTGGCGAATGACCAGAGCAGCGACACGGCAATCGCGCGCGCGCCGCTGTCAATCAGCGTGCGCAATTTACGCCTTACATCCTCTTCATCCAGTGTGCGAAGTACGCGGCCGGCAGAGTCGACCCGCTCTTTAACGCCCGCAATCATGGATCGCTCGATCAGGGGCTTGGGTTTGTATTGAACTGCCAGGTTGCGCCGTTCGCTGATCCTCAAACCGTCACACCATTGCGCGCCGCGGCCGATTAGGACCGCTTCCTCGTGCCCTTCCGTTGTAATGAAGCCGAGTCTGGGGCCGCGCCGTTCAATCAGCCGATTCATTGCCACTGTTGTGGAGTAGCGCATTATCTCGATGTCCGGAAGCAGTGATTCCAGGCCGACGCCAAGCTGAGCCGCGCCGTCTTCCAGCACGTTCAGGAAGCAAACCGACAGGTCATAGGGGGTAGTGGGAGATTTGGCAATCACTCTCTGATCGCCGTGAGTCAGAACCATGTCAGTGAAAGTGCCGCCAACATCGACATCTATGCTTTTCACCCGGCGTCCCCCTGTACCAGCTGGATATGTTTTTCCACGATTTCGATTTCATTATTCGCAAGGCGCCGTTTCAGGCTGTCGATGTCGATTTCCGTCGTATTGGTTATGGGATGGCCCGGCGGCAGATACTCTGTTTCCATCTGCAGGCCGCAGCCGGGGCAATAGAATTCCAGGATACGAATCCACTCCGGGTTGGGAGCAAAATTTATATCATTGTCTATCAACGGCCGATGGACCTCGGTGGGGTCGCGCTCTGCGACCAGTAAACCGTACTTCATGTTTTCCCGGGCTGAACCGCAGTCATGGCCGCACTTTGCGCACAGCCAGCGTTCCGTATCCAGGTTGACTTCCATGTTGTCAGCTAGTCTCACTATGTTTGCCATCTCAGTTACTCCGCCGGGCGATTCCGTCACCGCGCAGGTCAACATCAAGCTGCCATCCGTTTCCAATCAGCCAGGTAAAGCTGCCGCCGTCAACAATGCAGGGCCCCTGGACCCGGTGGCCGTATAACTCATCATGCAGGAAAACAGTTATCTCTCCATCCGTTCCGAGTACCGATGCGCGTGTTTCAACATGTTCGGGAGCGCCTGTCTTTTCCCTGTCGGATATTTTTATCCGGGGCAGTTCAAACCGGGCTTCCAGGCGCAAAAGCTGTGCATCTTCTCTCCGGCCAAGAACTTCCAGCATTCTATCGACATCACCTTCTGCACTGCCGCCTGTTCCGTCTGCCGTATCGATATGCCAGGAATAATCGGCCTGACCCGGGTCAAAACCCTCTCCGCTCAGGTCGCGCCGGGCCTGTTGAAACAATTGCAGTCCTGCTGCCTCCAGGCTTTTATTGCCGTCGGCCAGCGCCCGTTCATAGACATGGAGCACATCCGCGATAGCGGACCCGTATGCGCTGAATATGTTTCCAAGGGCAAATACCCTGACTTCTTCAATGCCCAGAGAATCTGCGAGATAGGTGGCAAACATCGGACCATTACCGCCGAAGGCGAACAATACCGCATCGTCATTATTATCCCAGGCCACCTCAGCCACGGTGTCTGTTATGAGTCCCGCCATTTTGCCGACCGCGCATTCAAATACCTTTTGCGCTGCCGCAACGACACTTGCGCCCATGACGCCGGCAAGGTTTTTCTCTATTGCCCTGTGCGCGGCTTCAACATTCAGTTTCCTTGTGCCGTTAAGGAATTTATCAGGCAGGATAGCCCCAAGGACTACCAGGGCATCAGTCAGGGTGGCGCTGGTCCCGCCAAGGTCGTAACAGGCAGGGCCGGGCGCGGCGCCCATGCTTTCCGGGCCAAGTTTCACAACGCCGTTGATGTAACCGGCAACGCTGCCTCCTCCGAGCGCGCTGGAGCGCAATACAGGCATCGGCATGCGCACCGGGATACCGAAAAAATGACCCCCAGGCAACCTTTCTACTTTGCCCTGGCTGACCGCGCTGCACTTGCCTGTTGTTCCTCCTATATCCATTGCGACCACTTTTTTCAGCTGCTGCTCACGCGCTACGTGGGCTGAGGCATAAGCGCCGAACAGTGGTCCCGATTCGATGGTGTCCACTGCCTTGGTCTTGCCGATACTGCCCACTCCGCCGTTGAGGTGCCCGACCAGCAGGTCGCCTCTCCAGTTATACTCCAGTTTCAATTCGTCTTCAGCCTTGAACAAGGTGTTTGCCAGGGCATTGTGAACGTAGGCGTTGATCAGTGCGGCAAAAGTGCGCGACATGTCATCGGGCCTCATCAGCATTTCGCTGCCTGCCAGGGCAGGGACGGAACCGAGAAAATGATCCGGAAACTGTTGATCTATGACAGCCAGCACTTCCTGTTCACGACTCCCGTCGGGGAAAGCGTTGCGGAGACTGATGTTGACCCGCCTGATGCCCTTGTCCATCAGGTATTTCAGTATGGCAATGATGTCGGCCTTGCCGGCATTTTCCGGTAACCCGATAATGTTCTCAGTCTGAACCAGGGACGGGATCACTTTTTCAGCATCGGCGGGGTCGGAAGCATACAGATCCTGTTCGTGTCCCTCACTGACAATCAGCCCAAGCTTGGGACCTTTGCGTTCAGCGAGCACGTTCGACGTCAGGGTTGAACTCCAGCGTATATGCCGTACCTGGTTCAGGAACTCCTGCAGCGATTCAAACCCTGATTGTGCGGCTGCGGCTTCCAGGCTCTGCGTGAATGACAGGGTAATGTCATGCGGCGTGGACTCCACCTTGATCAGCAAGGGGCGCTCAGCGCCGCTCACCAGGGTGTCGGTCATGGTGCCGCCTGTGTCAATATCTACGAAATACATCGAACCGTTATCATGTGTCTGGTATAAACCCTTATTCGCCAGGACTGACGGGTAGTTACCCCGAGGCCGGCACAGGTGTTTTTATTCTTCAGCAGATCCAATTCAGGGATATCTATGGAACCACTACAACATGTTCGAAGCCGCGTGCTGTATACGCCGCAGCTTCAATTGCCTCCTGTGCGTTTTCCAAAGGGAAAATACAGGGTTTGAAACAGGACATGTCCAGCGCTCCCGACCCTGCGAGGTTCAGCAGGTTTCTCACTGCTGAACGTGGAAACCATTCAGAGCCTTTAATCGTGAGTTGCAAACCAATCATCTGGGATGGATAGTCGATAGGCACGACCGAACTGATCCCGCCCATTAGAATGGCTTTCCCTCCCTTTGCTAACGCGCCTATGCATGCCGTGGTCGTACTGGAATTCCCGGCAAAGCCTACCGCATCGATAAATAGATCAGATCGTTCACCGGCGACCTCAATTAATGTATCCGCTTCAGTCCTGTTTTCCTGCCACTCTACCGCCGTGACACGTTTTGGATCCAGTTCTTCAAGGCCGTTAAGAATGTCCCTGCGTCTGCCCACGGCTATGACTCTCGCTGCGCCAATATCCAGCAATAGACGGACGGTGCCAACGCCCAGCACACCGGTTGCACCGTTTACGATTACGCTTTGTCCCGGCTCGAAACAACCACGTTGTATTGCATAGTAACTGGTACCGATATAACCCAGTCTTGCAAGTTGTTCCGGAGCTACGGTTTCGGCGATACCGAGCGGAGCTACACAATCTGCCGGAAGGCTGAATTTTTCTGCCAGACAACCATCAGGCCACGTTTCAAGAACGATCTCCGCGCCCGGTGCCGGGCCAAGTAACCCAACGTATGCACCAACCGGTGGCTCGCCGGGTAACGTTACATAATCATCACAATAAACTTTTTGTCCGGGAACCAGGTGACGTACTTGCTCTCCAACTTTTTCAATCACTCCAATCGCATCCGCGCCAGGGGTATAGGGCAGTTGTGGAAGCGGCCATGGTATCTGTTCCCGCGTTTCCCGCTTGATCAACTCCAGCATGGCTCCCGGAATAAAGGCTGCAATCAAGCGTATAATCACTGCGTCGGGGCGCAGGTCCGGTTCCGGGACATCCTTGATCTGAAGACCCTTGTCCAGATCTTCCAGGACTGCGGCCTTCATACGGTTTTTACACCTTTCGTTGCTTCATCTGTCTCTGTTCCTTTTCGCACCAACTCCTCGGCATAAGCCCTGTAGCGCTTGATAAACCAGCGGTTCAAATGGTCGGTTGACGTTTCCAGGGGAGCCATACGTCCACGGTTGCCGAATCTTGAACGTTTCCCTTTATGAACGTTTGTATTCGCACTGATGTCCTGATTATTTATGACATTAAATCCTTCCAGAATTTCCTGGTACTTCTGTTCAAAGTCAGGGAGTTCAAGGGTGCTTTCGGGAAACAGGAAGCCAACTCGTAAAGTTATGCTGTTTGCGCCATGCGGTAATACAAGAAAATAAAACGCAAGATCCGACAGTGTCGCAATAAGAACACTGGGTGGCACGACACAGATTACAAAACGCCATCTATCTCTTTCCTTCAAGGTTTCCATGACCGGAAGCAAACATTTCTCTGTAGGGTTGAAACTTGCATCGATGTGCGCAAGTTTGATTGCATCATAGACCGCGCCGTCATCGTCTTCGTCCCGCTCGGGGAACACAGTTAATTCCGCCGGGGCCATTTCATGATAACCCTTGTGCGCATACAGGGCATGATAGGGTTCAAGCCCGTTCTCATGCATCGACTTCCAGTTCCAGGGGTTGTCCTTGTACTCCTCCACCGGTATACCGATCAGATCGCTGAAATGATAGTTTTCCAGTTCTTTTGTAACGCGTCTCAGGCGGGAAGCCAACGGCGGCGCCTTGCCATCCAGGTTGATGAAAATAAAACCATTCCAGATCTCGGTTCGCAATGTCGGCAGACAGTGACCCGCCCGCAACTCATCCAGGCTCGCATGTTCTTCCATCCTCGGTGCATTGACCAGTCTCCCCGTCAGATCATAAGACCAGGCATGATAGGGACACACAAATAACCGGGTATTGCCACATGCCTCTCCAATCACATGTCCCCTGTGCGGACACACGGCTGACATTGCACGTACTTGCCCTGTTTCATCGCGCGCAACCAGGTAAGGATCTTCATTGACCTCTATGGAGAAATAGTCACCGGGGTTCGGTATGGTTCCCTGGTGCCCGAGACATATCCACTCCTTGTCCCACACGGCACGCTTTTCGAACTCAAACCAGTCTTCAGAAGTGTAACACTCCATGGGTAACGAGATTGCTTCCCTGGGCTCGCGTAACACCGGCTCAAATTGTGACAGGATAGACTGAATCCTGTCAGTCAACGGCATATCTTCCAGTGGTCCGGAAAAAGTTGAATTAGTCATGCTATCTCTTCGTTACGGTGAGCCAACAGGTGAAAAAAACCTTATACCGGACGCCTGTTTATTTCGCTGCCCAGAATTCATATTCGACACATAACCCTTCCAGGCCCAGAGATTCGACAATCCGTAACGTACAGGCAGCAGGTTTAACTTCCACATCCTGCAGAAACCCGGCAAACAAGCCGAAAACCTCCTGGTATTTCTCTTCCGGGACAGCTGTTGTGAATGTATATTCAATCCGTATCAAATCGTCCGGGGTATAGCCGTTTTCACCCATATAACGTTCAATATCGTCAAGAATGTATTTCGTCTGTGCCACCGGGTCATCCGGACTGATTACCGAACCATCCGCTGCCCATGCAGGCCGGCCGGTAATCAAAAATAGCTCTTCCATGTCCCTGATTTTCAAACCCCAGTTGAAAAACGAACTCATGTCCGGGGCATTTGTATTATTAACAGCTGTTTTCGAAACCATTTTTTATATCCCGGTATATCACGATCTACAGGTACTGGTTCTCTGCACTACATGCTATAGCGCACATTGACACCCCACCATCTCGGCTTGCCGATAATGTATTCGTCGCATCCGCAGATGGTACTCAACTCGAACCCGAGTATATGCGGGCGCTCGTCCGTAAAATTATTGAGAAACGCACTAAGTTCCAAGCGTGCATCCGCACTGGCCCAGCGGGCTCGAACATTACCGAGCCAGTATGAATCCATACGATGGCTGCCGAAATTATTAATGTTAAAGAATGAAGAATCGGTGAAACCTCCATCCAGCTGCACACTGAAATCACCACCCAATACAGCAGCCGGCCAAGTGTAACGGCCAAGGCCACTGAACTGAATCTCCGGTGTATACGATGGTTCGACGTCTCGAGGCAGATTGGGCGCTACCAGGAGATCCTTGACTTTCGCATCTATATAACTGAAACCAAGCATGATATCCAGGTTGTCGGTCGGAGTCGCGACAAGCTCGGTTTCAAACCCCTTGTATTCAGCATCGGCATTAAAAATAGCGCCCGAGGTTCCGACAAACTGGAAGGCCTGGTAATCGTTGTAATCGTAATAATACGCTGCCGTATTGAGGCGCGCTCTGCCGCCCATAAAGGTCGCTTTAAAACCAATTTCGTAGGATAGCAATACCTCCTCATCGTACTGGAGATCGTCTCGGGGCAGGAATGTCAGGAGAGGCTGGTTATAACTGCCCGCCTTGACGCCGCGATTGACACTTGCATAGACCAGTAAGTCATCGGTCGGTATATAATCGAGCTGCACCTTGCCTGACCAGAGAAAATCCGACGATGAATCTTCAAATACAGGATTGGCAAGGAACTCGAAGGGGATGGGCGTACCTGGTATGGTCAAGGGCGCTGCCCCCGCGAACAACCCGCTTTCCAGTGTCTCATTAACGGTGTTCAGATAGATGCGGCTCGAGAAAAAATAGTCCTTCTCTTCAACGATACCGCGGAACCCGAGAGTGAAGCGCAATTGCTCCGTCAGCAGATAATCGATCTGCCCGAAGAAGGAATATGAATCCGTTTCAAGCGTGGAGTCACCAACGGCGGCCGCATAGTCGTGCGCAGTGGTAAGAAAGCCATTGAAGAACAATCCGGCGAACGCGTTAACCCCGCCGATCGCGTCCGCCAGACCCTGGGAGGCCTTGGTGTCACCCGATAAATAATACACGCCTGCCGTCCAGTTGATTCTGTCCGTCTCTCCTTCCAGGCGCAGTTCCTGTGTGAACCATTCGGTATCTGATTGTTTCTGGTAATTTATCTGCGGTACGGGATTCGCAGTAACGCCGAGGTTCTGACGCCTGTCCTGTTGCGCGTAGTTGGTAACGGAAGTGATCAGGCCGAGCGGCGTGTCCCAGGTGAGTTTTGCGGTAATGTTGTAAAGTTCACTTGGATTATCACTTCGAGGAGTATGATGGTTCTTCATGGTCAATCCTTCTATTCCATCCTCTTCGTAATATCCGAAGAAATCACCCCGCGCATCAGGACGCACTCCATCAAAATCGAGATCAAGTGCGGAGTTCACACACTGACCCGTATTTACTGATATCTGCTCACACGGAAGGCCCGGCGAAAGCACATCCACGGCCCTGGCGGTATCAACCGCATTGTCTTCGAGTCCGTCACCGTCAGTGTCATCGACAAACGCCACCGTGGCAAGATGCTGGGTCGGTTCGGAACTCGGGTCGGATTCGGCGTAGTCCACCTTGATGCGAAGCGTGATATCTTCATCAGGTTCAAACAGCAATTGCCCGCGCACAGCCCAGTTATCCACAAACCAGGAGTCATCGGCTCCACTCAGGTCGGGAGAGAGGGGCCCGCGTCCCTGGAAAGCGAGGAATCCGGGGGTAGGGGGGAGATCGGCAGCCGTCATTGTATTGTCGTATACCGGGTCGTGTTTATCACGGAAGCCGGATAACCGTACGGACAGTGAATCTGAAACCGGCCCGCTGACCGCGCCTTCGACACGCCATGAGTCGAAACGGCCATAACCTGCGTCGGCATAAGCTTCAAACTCTTTTGTGGGTTCCCTGGTAAAAAAACTGACCAGACCCCCGGTCGCGTTGCGTCCGAACAGGGTGCCCTGCGGTCCTTTCAGGACCTCAACACGTTCCAGGTCATAGGTGGCAAACAACTGCGACAGCGGCGCCAACTGGTATGCTTCATCAACATATACGGCATTTGGCGCCTCCGCAATATCACCGAAGTCATTCTGCACGGCGCCGCGGATAGCAAACTGGGTATTGTATATGCCGGAGACCGAGGAAAGAGAAACCCCGGGCGTAAAGGCAATAAGGTCTACACTCTGAATAAAACCGAATTGCTTAATCTGCTCAGCAGAAAACGCTGTAATAGCAATTCCTACGTCCTGAATGGACTGCTCTCTTTTCTGGGCGGTAACGATAATTTCTTCAAGTGCATTTGCCGACAAGGGCATTGGTGTCAATGCGAATAACACAGCGGACAAGACAAGTGAATTAGCCATCCACCGTATATTGATGATATCTAACATGTGTTTCCCCCCGAAAAGTTTGAATCGCTCCGGGAATACCGGAGTCCTGTCAGTGAGAGTCATAGTGACAAAAACAACCAGCAGAATCAACTTGATTGACTATACTTATAGGGCTGTGATGCTTATCACTCAAATAGATTATCAAGCGGCAGTATTCTGATTTGAGTTTGGGTGAACTCAACAGCTAGCATCCGGGGGGGGATGAACCATGTTAAAACTACTATCTGACGTCCAATCTGGTGACACACGTATAATCAGCTCGAACAGTACGAAATCGCTACTCCATACTCATTTCCTGACGTTGTTTGCCTGTAGTATTTTCCTGGCTATGGGTTCAGAATCAGCGTCGGCACAAACCGAAGGTGGCTATACCGGCACTCTCGAAGAGATTGTAGTGACCTCACAGAGGCGAGAGCAGAGTCTGCAGGACACGCCGGTGGCGGTGACGGCGTTGACATCTGTTGAACTGCAGAATCGAGGCTTGATTAACACCTTTGATCTGGCCAATGCCGTGCCCAATGTCACTTCGTTTACCTCGCTCGGAGGCGGTAGCTCACACGGGCAGTATTTCATCCGCGGTCTGGGACTGTTCGATTTCATCATGACCTCCGAACAGGCCGTCGGGTTTTATCTCGACGGCGTCTATATCGCACGCTCTACCGGCGCCGCTCTCGACCTGGTGGATGTCGAGCGCATAGAAGTGCTGAAAGGTCCCCAGGGTACGCTGTTTGGCCGTAATACCACAGCGGGCGCCATCCAGGTAATCACGAAAAATCCCGCCCGGGAATTCGAGGCAAACGCTGAAATCACGGTCGGTGAGAGGGACCGGATTGATGTCAAAGGCAATGTGAGTGTTCCTCTCGTTAAGGATCAACTTTTTCTCAAACTGGCTGCCGCCACGATCAACCAGGACGGCTGGGGTAAACGTTTGCTGACGGGTGAAGAATCGAGCGATAGAAACCGTGACGTGTTTCGCGGGCAGTTGGAGTGGGAACCGCGTGATGACCTCAATTTTCGATTCATCGGGGATTACACACGTACCCGCCAGAAGGGTCATACCGAACAACTCCTGAATGTTGTTCAATCGCCACCCGGTGGTTTTGCGCTGAGCGATCTGTATAACGTGTTGTTCCTCGCCCCGCAGGGGTTACCGCCTATAGAAGATTTTGTCGCTACAGACCCGGACGAGTCATTCGCGAACGAAGCCAACATCGACAGAAACGATATCTACGGCTTTTCTCTCACCGCGAACTGGGAAATCAATGACTACATCACGGCAAAATCGATCACCGCCTATCGGAATACTGAATCTCACACCGGCTGGGATCTGGATGGCACCCCCTATCCTGAGATTGAGCAGGAGATCCAGATCGACCACGAACAAATCAGCCAGGAGATCCAACTAAGCGGTCGTGCATTCAATAATCGTCTCAATTGGATCGCTGGATTTTTCTATTTTCACGAGCAAGGTACGGATCTCGAAGATATTCCGTTTCTGCAGGCCATTGCCGCGACCGGCATGGCACGCGTGGGCCGTGGCTTCAAGGAGTATGTGGAAGTTGGACCGCCGCTTTTTATTTTTATAGGAACGGACACCAAGAGTTATGCCGGGTATGGACAAGGCACTTATTCCCTAACGGAGAAGTTGGCTGTAACTGCCGGCGTTCGCTACACCTATGAGAAAAAATTAGACGATAATTACCTGGCGGGAGCGCTGGTACGTCCCTTCAATACATTGCAGGACGACTGGAATAATACGTCACCAAAGTTTGGTGTCGAGTACCGCCAGCACGATGATTTGATGTTGTATGCCTCGGTATCACGCGGATTTCGCAGTGGCGTATTTAATGGCAGGGCGCTTGATCCGGTAGTGCCGCCCGCTGCTGATCCGGAAACGATCTGGGCATATGAGGCAGGGGTAAAGTCCGAATGGTTTGATAATCGACTTCGGGCTAATCTGGCAGGCTTTTTCTATGACTATAATGATCTACAGGGGTTTACTCTCGAAGCAGGAGCAACCATACTCGGCAATATCGCCACGGTGGAGTTGTGGGGTTTCGAGGCAGAGTTCCTGGCGCGGCCGGTCGAAAACCTTGAACTGCAACTGGGTATCGGCCACACGGCTCAGGATATTACCGAGGTTGCACCAGGCGCCGCGATCTCCATCACCCCTGATACGCGCATCCCGGGTTCTCCGGAGTGGAACGTAGTTGCCTCTGGCCAGTATACGGTTCCGGTCGGCGAGTGGGGCAACCTGGCCTTCCGGGCCGACTACAGTCACAAGAGTTCTTACGAGTTCCTGTTGCCGAACACTCCGCTTGAAGGTGAGAATGGTTATGATCTTTTGAACCTGGGCATTAGTTTTACTCCGCTGAGTGAAAGGTGGTCGCTACGGTTATTCGTAGATAATGTCACTGATGAACGGTATCGTGCCATGGCTGAAGACGTGAGTCTGTTTTCAATCAACACTGTGGTCGGCGCATTTTCCGATCCGCGGGAGTGGGGATTGACGTTGCGCGCACATTATTAAACAGGAGAGCCGGTTCAACTAAACAGTCGCAAATGAAACAAGGCTTAGTTCGTGCAGCGACGGATGTCGGCGGGACATTCACCGATCTCGTTTACTACGAGTATGACCTGGAATCGCAGCGCTTCAATACGCTAAAGACAGCCAAGGTCGATACGACACCCCCTGATTTCGAGAAGGGCGTGATGGATGTGCTTCAATCGGCCGAGGTTGCACCTGATTCAATACACTTTTTCGCGCACGGCACTACTGTTGTCATTAACGCTGTTACCGAGCGCAAAGGTGTCAAGGTCGGTTTGCTTACCACGCAAGGTTTCAGAGACGTTCTTGAGATAGCGCGCGGCAATCGTCCGGATCTGTTTAACTACAGTTACGTCAAACCTCCCCCCTTCGTACCACGCCATTTACGCAGGGAGATCCCTGGGCGCATAAACTATAAGGGTGAAGTTCTCCACGCGCTTACCCTTGATAACCTCACAGAGATTATTGATGATTTCAGGAATGAACAAGTTGATGCGATTGCCATCTGTCTGCTGCATTCGTATGTTAATCCTGATCACGAGGTTGAGCTTGCTGAGGCGATAAGTTCAATCTGGCCCGATGTCGACATTGTCACTTCACACGAGATAACCCGCGAGTGGCGTGAATACGAGCGCTCCAATACGGTCGTACTGTCTACCTATATTCACCCAATCGCAAATCGTTATCTCGGCAAGCTCCAGGCACAGTTGGAAGATGACGGGTTTGCTGGTCAGGCCTACATCATGCAATCCAACGGCGGGATCGACACCATCGGCTCTTCCCGCCTGCGTCCGATACGTATGATTGAGTCCGGTCCCGCCAGTGGTGTACTCGGCGCTGCCGCGCTCGGAGATTTGATCGGTATAGAGAACATCATTGCTCTTGATATCGGTGGCACGACAGCGAAATGCTCCCTTATCGAGGACGGTCGTGTTCGAATTTCCACGGAGTATATGATTGAGAAGACACCGCGTTATGCCGGTTATCCAATTCTCGCTCCGGTTGTCGATATTGTAGAGATTGGCGCCGGTGGAGGGAGTATCATCTGGTCGGACGAAGGCGGCAAACTGCACGTTGGACCACAGAGCGCCGGCGCAGTCCCCGGGCCGGCGGCATATGGGCGCGGCGGGATGCAACCAACCCTGACGGATGCGAACCTGGTAACGGGCCGTATCGATCCGGAGTATTTCCTCGGCGGCCGTATAAAGGCCGATATGGACAGTATCGCGAAAGCTTTTCAGCATCTCAGCAAGCGTCTGGGCATGAGTATGGAAGAGCTCGCGCGCGGGGCGATCCGGATCGCAAACAACAATATGATCAATGCCCTCAAACTTGTATCGGTTAATCGGGGTTATGATCCCAGAGATTTCACACTGGTGGCCTTTGGAGGAGGAGGCGCTATGCACGCCTCCGCGTTAGCCGCTGAATTGCAGATCGGGAAGGTTATCGTGCCGAATAAAGCATCTGTATTTTCGGCCTGGGGAATGTTGATGTCGGACCTGCGTCGTGATTATGTGGTGACGAAGCCGACGCAACTGGTTGCCTCTTCAGCGACTGAAATCAATCACATGTACCGGGCACTCGAGCAACAGGCTGCCTCAGAGTTCAGCGCAGATGATATTGCTCAGGACCGTTTGCGGTTCGAACGCTACGCGGACATGCGCTATCACGGGCAGGAACACACGGTTAAAGTCCCGTATCCGGAAGGCGCGGTCACGACGAAGTCGATCGATCTGGCGATCGATATCTTTCAACGGGAATACGAGCGTGAGTATACCTACCGCCTCGACACTGCAGTAGAGCTGATCAGCTATCACGTAGTAGCGTTTGGCAACGTGGACAAACCCCGACCGCAGAAACTGGAACGAAGCGGGCGAACCCTGGATAAGTGCATACGCGGGTACCGGCTAGTCGATTTCGATGTGGCCGGGGTTCATGAAGCAACCATATACGAACGCGCGGGCCTGGAGCCTGGCATGCAGATTTTTGGACCGGCGATTGTAGAGGAGCCGGATACTACAGTCGTTCTGTTTCCTCAGCAGGAACTTACCATTGACGATTATGGGAATCTGCGTATTCAAACCAATACTTCGAGCACATAATGAACATACAGAAGAAATTTGATCCCTTCACCCTGGAAGTTATTCAAAACTCGCTGCAGGCGACGAGTGAGGAGATGTTCGCGGTGTTGCGCAAGGTAGCCATGAGTTCGGTGATCTACGAGAACCTGGATTTCGGCGTTGCTGTTACCGATGGTGAGGGGCGACTGGCTAGCCAGGGATCGGGGCTGCCGGGTTTCATCGGAATGCTGGATTCAGGCGTAAAGGCGGTACTGAGGAAATTCGGACGTGAACAGATAAATCCCGGTGATATTTTCGTCAGCAACGATCCCTACAGCGGCGGGGTGAGTCATCTCAACGACGTGGTGTTATTGCTTCCGGTATTTGTCGACGGAGAGATCGTGGCATGGATGGTGAACAAAGCACACTGGAGTGATGTGGGCGGAATGTCTCCCGGAAGTCTTTCGACGGAGACGGTCGAAGTATTTCAGGAAGGCCTGCAATTACCGGACGTTAAACTGTTCGAAGGAGGGCAACTCAGTCAGGCTGTAGTGGACATCATCGCATCGAACTGCCGATTACCGCAATATACGCTGGGTGATATGTGGGCAGGGATAGCAGCATTGCGGGCCGGTGAAAGACGGACGTTGGAACTGGTGCGCCGTTATGGCCGGGAGGCACTGATGGAAGCGATAGTGCGGTATCTGGATTACGGGGAGGCGGCAGCGCGACGAGCCTTGAGTGAGTTGCCGCGCGGACGTTACGAGGCACGTGACTGGACCGAAAATAATGAGCAGACGCGAGTGGTGGTGGACATCACTGAAGACTCGTTCATTGTGGACCTGCGGGGAAATCCGCCGCAGGATGCCGGTCCCTTCAACTGTCCGTGGGCATGTACGTGGTCCGCGGCGCAGATGGTGTTTAATGCGGTAACCGATCCGCAATCGGTGTCAAACGAGGGGACATTCAGGCCATTGCAGTTACTCTGTGACGAAGGTTCCATTTTTCACTGCAAGCGTCCTGCACCGGTTGCGATCTACTTCGAACCACTTCTGCAAGCCATGGACCTCATCTGGAAGGCGTTGGCCCCCCATGTGCCGCATCGTCTCCCCGCCGGCCAGATGAACTCGGTATCCGGAATCATTCTCGCCGGAATGAATCCGGATACGGGTCAGTTTCAAGTGATGATTGAACCTAATGTAGGGGGTTGGGGCGCCCGACATGATCGGGACGGGCAAAACGGCCAGATGAGCGGCGCCAGCGGCGAGACCTATAACTGCCCCGTCGAGATCCGTGAAGCGCGCCATGGTGTAACAATTGAAGGTTACGGTTTCCACGACCTTGATGGAGGTGAGGGCTGCTACCGCGGTGGCAAGGGCATATTTGCCGACTACCGAATCCGCTCCGAAGAAGCGTGGCTCACGGGTTATCACACACGCGGCCGGCATCCGCCTTGGGGAATGCATGACGGCAGGGAAGGTTCACTGAATTTCACTCGTGTTTATCGTCATGACGGACGGGTGGAAAATTACACGCGTGCAACGAACGTCCGGGTGGAGCGCGGCGACCTGGTCCGCGTTTACACGGCAAACGGCGGCGGCTACGGCGATCCCCGCAAACGGCCGCGCGTACAGCTACTTGACGACATCAAGATGGAATATGTAACACCCCGGCAGGCAGAAGCCTATTATGGGTTACGCCAGCGGGAGACTCCGGAAAAGATACCGGAACCGGCATGAAACCATACCGAAGATCGGAACATGCACCCAGCCTTGGCGCTAATCGCCGGTATATGTTCCGGCATGCACAACAGCTAATGGAGAATGAAAAATGGCTTTGATAGGACCGGTAAAACGAACTTCGATTATCGTAAACAATCTCCATGAGTCGGTAAACTTCTGGAAGGAAGTGTTCGAACTGGAACCCTGGTGGGAAGCCGAGGTAACAAGGGATCATCCGGATGATCACGTATTCAAGCTGCTGGGAATTGCTCGAGCGGACATCAAGGTGGCGATCCTCCAGTCTCCCGGTTTCGACCATGGGATGGTTGGTTTATTCGAGATTGTAGATCCCGATCTGCCTTCCCTGCGCGCGACCCGTCCCGTCGGCATGGCTCGCAATGAAATCGCGCTGATTTTTGAGGCTGACGATATAGATGAAATTCGTAAACGCCTCGATGCGCGCGGTCATCCGCTGGTCTGTGAACCCATGCGCGTCGAACTTGAGGGATACCCGCCCAAAATCGAGATGACCCTGCGCGATCCGAACGGCGTGTTCATCAATCTCATTCAGACATTGCATGAATGACCCCGCGCCGATGTACCCGGACGCTGCCGGCTGGACGCTCAGTTATTCAGTTTTATCGACCGCAATATCTAATAATTAAACCGAATTGAGCCGCCGGCCCATCTCGGCTTCGTATAATGGTGATTTTCGCACCCGCACAGGGTCGCCAGGTCGAACCGTTCGGTCAGCGTTCTTTCATCACCGATATTTGTGACGAATACCGATGCCTCCCATTTCCGGTCCGGTGAATACCAGAATACGCGGGCATTGCCGACAATGTTCGCATCCATCGTGTGCGCGTCAAAGTTTCTCAGGTTTGCATAGCGCCTCGATATGTAATTTGTATCCAGTTGTATTGCCAGTTCACTCCCGCTGAGAAACGGCCAGGCGTATCTGACCAACCCGTTAAACTGGTATTTCGGCGTAAAAGTCGGCTCGACATCCCTGAAAATCCCCGGTGCTACCTCAAGATCCTCAACCTCGGCATCGACAAAAGAAAATCCCAGTATCACGTCCAATCCGCTCACAGGCGACGCCGTGATGTCCAGTTCCAGTCCCTTGACCGTTGCATCCTCGTTACTGATTTGCCCGGACACGTTGGAAAAGGTGAATGCCTGGTAATCAGAGTAATCGTAATAATAGGCTGAACCGTTCAGGCGCACGTTCCCCCCGAACAGCGTCGATTTAAACCCGCCTTCATAGGCCAGCAGCACCTCTTCCTTATAGGGGATGTCCGATGCAGGGATCAAGGACAGATCAGGTAATGGGCCGCTGAAACTGCCCGCCTTGACGCCCCTGTTTACGCCAAAGTAAAGCAGCAGGTCATCATTCGGCTTCCAGTCGAGTTGTATCTTGCCGGTCCAGAGTGTATCGGACGTTTCATCGGCGAAAGGGTTTGAGCCGGGCGCTTGCGGCACAGGAAAACCCAGAATATCCCTGTCGAGCCCATTGTCGTTGATATTGACATAAGCGTTCTGGGCGAAGGTATATTCCTTGTCTTCGAATATTACCCGTATCCCGCCGATGACGGTAAGCGATTCGGTTAAATCGTAGTCAACCTGCCCGAAAATGGAATATGACTGGGTCTCCAGTGTCACTTCAGTAATGAAGTCCACTCCGGGTCCGGGCACCCCGTCAAACGGGTTCATGTCCAGGCCGAATGGCGGCCCGCCAAATGCCAGGATTGAATCGCCGAGGAACGGCAATCCCTGCAAGGTATCGTTATCAATATCGAGAAAATAGCCACCCACTAACCAGCGGAACCTGTCTGCCTCTCCAGTTAAGCGGAGTTCCTGGGCAAGCGTATCTGTTTTTGCATCCGCCATATACAGGAAATGGCTGGTGGGACCGCCGTCGACGTCCAGGGAGACGAGCTTTTCGTAGGATTTGTAGTCGGTTACCGACGTCAATGTCATGGAATCCGCCAGGTCCCAGGTAATTTTACCGGTAACGCCATGGGTATCGTATTGATTAGCATCGTTATAAGACCAGTCCTTGCTAATTTCAAAATCACCGGAATAGTCCTTGTAACCAAAAATATCCCCACCGGGCACCGGGCGCATTGCATCTTCTACAGGAGCAGGCAATCCGAAAAACGCAGGGAGTTCTCCGTCCAGTCCTACAATCGGGACAGGAACCCCTCCCGGACCGATCATTTCCCTGGTTTCGGTCGGAGAGGCTTCTATGGTATTGACGTGGCGACCCTGTTCGTCAAGGACAGCCACAATAGCGCCCGCTTCATAAGCGCCGGGGCCTACCTCGCTGGCTGAGACGTAACCGGAAAGCAGGATTTCAACGTCTTCATTGGGCGCAAACAAGGTATGGAAACGCGCCCCCCAGGTATCGTCATTTTCACCGTCATCACGAGGGCCGGGATTTGGATCCAAGGTGAGCGCCCCATCAGGGAAATGATTCTCCAGGATGCCCTCATGGTAGTTGTACATAAACGAAACCCTGGCGGCCAGATTATCGGACACCGGGCCGCCCAGACCGGCTTCCAGGCGTACCTGGTCGTAACTCCCGTAAGTAGCTTCTGCGTAGCCGTCGACTTCTTCGAATGTCGGTTTGCGGGTGACGTAGTGGACCAGGCCACCTGTGGCGTTACGCCCGAAAAGTGTCCCTTGCGGGCCCTTCAATACTTCAACCCGTTCCATATCAAACAAGCCGAAGACCTGTCCCTGTTGTGTAGAGATATACCCTTCGTCGATGTAGACCGCGACCGGCGCCTCGCTGGAGTCGAGAAAATCATTCTGGGTCACGCCCCGGATCGTGAATTTCCGGTTCTGTCCACCGGTATCCGCGGAAACATATACACCTGGAGACATGCCGATTATATCCGTGCTGGTTTCAAATCCCAGGGCATCGATCTGTTCCCCGGTAAATGCCGTGACTGCAATGCCGACGTCACTCAATGACTGCTCCCTTTTTTGTGCCGTGACGATAACCTCCTCCAGAACTGCTGCTTGTACGGGCAACGTCAGTATTATGGTCTGCAACAGCGTCGTACACGCCAGTCTTATGTAATTTTGAACCATTAGGGTTACTCCTTATAACAATGTAAATCACTACTGCATCTTCGGGAAGTAACCCAAAGTCTCATATCAGGCCAGACAGTCGGACATTTGAATCGCCTTGACGTCACATATACCGGCTTACATTTAAGTAATCAAGCCCCGTTCCTTATACACCCGTCAGTGAGCAGCGGAATAATCTTCGTCATCAGGGGGGAGGAGCAGGGTCAAGTGGTGAATTCGCCACACAACGGCGGGGTCCGGTAAGCCCGGAACGTCTGGCTCCCTCCCGGATTACAGGTTAAGATCAACAGACATCTTGGGGAGGGTAACCGTTGGCAGACACGGCAGCCGGTAACAGTGATGAGCTTATCCAGTCCATGGAGGATTACGAGCGCTCCAACGATGAGCTGGCCTTTCTGTTCGGCCGGGAAACGGTGGAGCAGGCCGGTCAACTGGATATTGCCGACCTGAACCTGAACGAGGAGATCGTCGCATGCATTGCCGGCGGCATCAGGACCCTCAAGGAATTACAGCACAACCCCCGTGCCCAGGTGAACTTCGTCAACGGCCTGGAGCCCGGCGCACGCCTGCTGCTCTGCCTGTGGGTGATGGATATGGGGTTGCTGGAAAAAATCCGCAAGCGTTCGTATTTATAGGCCGGAATAACCGGCGCAGATCTCCGCCAGCAACTGCAGGTTGCAGTTGCCCCCCGACAGGATCCCGACAACCGTTTTCCCCTTGAGTTTATCACGCAGTTTCCAGGCCGCGGCGGTTGACGCGGCGCCGGCCGGTTCGGCCAGGTTATGGGTGGCCTCCAGCAGCCAGGCCATGGCCTGTTTTAGATCATCGTTGGTTACCAGGACCATGTCGTGGACCAGCCGGCGCATGATCTCCATTGTCATCTGCGCCGGCACCCGGGTCGCCAGGCCCTCGGCGATGGTGTCGAGCGAATCGTAGCGGACCATCTTCCCGCTCCTGAAAGATTCGGTTACCGCGGGCGCTCCCGCGGCCTGAACCCCGATCACCTGTGTTCCCGGGCTGCGTTCTGCCGCGACGATGGCGCTGCCGCAAATGCCGCTGCCCAGGCCGATAGGGACAATTAACACGTCAGGCGCTGCTTCCTCGTCGAATACCTCGTCGGCCATGGTGCCGACCCCGGCGATCAGCAGGGGCTCTTCGGCGGAATGCACGTAACGCAGTCCTCTCTCTTCCGTCAGCCTCTCACAATGGAGCTTCGCCTCGTCAAAATCCTTGCCATGCTCGATCAGTTCGGCGCCCAGGGCGCGCATGGACTGGATTTTCCCCGGATTGCTGTGCTCAGGCACCACCAGGGTACAACTGACGCCGAACTGCCGCGCCGCGTACGCCAGCGACTGGCCGTGGTTGCCGGTGGTGCAACTGATTATGCCCCGTTGCTTCTGTTCTTCGGGCAGGCGGCTCAGCAGGTTGATGCCGCCGCGCACCTTGAACGCCCCGGTGGGCTGGTGGTTCTCGTGCTTCAACAGGTAACGGAATCCCAGCCGCTCTTTCAGCAGCGGCCATTCGTTCAGCAGGGTGGGGCGCAGGTACTCGTATACCTGTGCGCGGGCCTGGATTACGTCTTTATAATCAACGGGGAGCATTCGGTCGATAAGCAAATAAAAGAGTGTTAGTCTTTGTATGTAACACGAGAGGATAACAACATGTCAAGAGTAGATGGTTCGGTTTTACTGGTGGGTAGTATCCCGGGATCAGACGCGCAAGAGGCAATGCGGTTGTGCGCGCGGGAACTGGGAGACAGGTTGAGCTTTGTGCCCGATGGGGAAACCGGCTTCAGAAAAATCTGGATCAACTTTCTTGCCGCTACTCGCTACGCTCCCAATGATGCCCTGGAGACAGTCAACCAGCCCGAACCGGTGAACCCGGACGATCCGGACGAATGGCGTGAAGCAAGCGATTACTGGGTACCCAAGGGCTACCACGACCATTGGCAGTTCAGGATCAGGGAAAACAGGCAGGTCTATTTTGATCAACTGGGTTATGCACAGGAGGCAATTTCCTCCTACCAGGTATTCAAACAGCTGCGCGTCGAAGGTCTGGTCTCCGCTGACCAGCGCTTCATGGTGGCCATGCCCATGTGCGAGTCCGCGGTACGTCCGTTTCTCGGCAAGGCCGGGGAGAATGACTACGAAATACTCTCCGGGGCCTACACCGAGGCCATGTCCCGGGAGATACCGAAGATGCTGGAAGAAATTCCGGCCCATGACCTGGCAATCCAGTGGGATGTCTGCATGGAGATGCTGGCGGTTGATGTGGATGATAACCACTCGGTACTGTTTCCCTGGAAGCCCCGGGGTGAGGCCATGGAACGTTATGCCGGGACAGTCAGGACCTACTCAAATCTTGTGCCCGGGGACGTTTTCTTGGGTCTGCATTTCTGTTATGGCGACCTGGGTCACAGGCATTTTGTCGAACCGCGCAGCCTGGAAAACGCGACGCGCATTGCAGCGGAATCGGTGCGGGCTGTCGATCGCACCATCGATTTCTGCCATATCCCGGTTCCCAGGGACCGCCATGACGATGCCTATTTTGCCCCGTTATCGAACTGGCCGGAAAACGCCGGCACGCTGTTCCTGGGCCTGGTGCATCATACGGACGGCGTGGAAGGTACAAGGCGCAGGTTGATGACCGCCAAACGTTATATCGATAACTTCGGCATCGCCACCGAATGCGGTTTCGGCCGTCGCCCGAAGGAGACACTGCCCGAATTGATGCGTATACACCGGGAGATAGCCGAACTGCTGTGACTGCGCCCCTGCAGCCGGGCCGGGTCGAAGGAGTGCAGTAATTGCAGCAACAGCGCCGGCCCCTCGTATTCGTCCCCGCGGGTGCCGCCGATATTTGTTTTCGTCCTATACTTTACCCGTTTATCCGGTTGGCAAACCCGGCGAGTTCCCGGTTGAATTTTTCAGGTTCCTCCCGGAACGGCATGTGCGCCGATTTTTCGTATACGGACAATGTCGAATTGGGACATAGCCTGCTCATGTGTTCAGCCGCATCGACCAGGATAAACGGATCATGGCGGCCGTGGATGATCAACGCCGGTTTACCGAGGCCGGACAGCACATCCGTGTTGTCGATGACACGGCTCATCAGCGCTGCCCGGACCGCGGGCGTCGTCAACATGGACTGGGCCGCCATAAGTTGCAGTTGCGCCGGCGTTATATCCACGACCATATCCCGGGCACACCGCTGCATGGCCTGAAATTGCAGCTCCGGGTCATCAGCCATGGTATCAGGCATGTACTCTGCGGGCTCCGTCCCCAGCATGCCGGCAAGCTCCTCAATGCCCAGGCCATGCAACCCGTTGACTATAACGATGCCGCTGATACCGGTCTGCCCATGGTGGCGCAGGTAATCACCAATCACCAGCGCGCCGTAGGACCAGCCCACAAGGATCGGCGCATTCTTGTTATAACGCCTTATGACCGCCTGCAGGTCATCGGCGTACAGTTCACCGTTCAGGTAGTATTCTTCGCCCGCAGGGCACTCCGAGTAACCGTGCCCGCGCAGGTCAAAGGAAACCAGGTGAAATTCCTCAGCCAGTTCACTGCTGAACTGCTTAACCCATATCGCGTGAGTCTGCGACCAGCCGTGGATAAACAGGATAGCCGGCGCTTCCGGGTTGCCGGTGTCTTTGTAATACAGCCTGGTGCCACGGGCGCCATCCAGGTAACCATGATTGAATAAGGCTGTGTCCTGCATCTTGTTCCGACCTGACATCTGGGACTTAAAACGTACTACGGATGAAAAAAACAGGCAACCGGTATTCCCGGTTACCGGTCCGCCAAGACTCTCTCGAGGGTAAAAAAGTGTTCTCTGTGCCTTCTACGGCTATAATCCTCATCCACTGAATTCCGAGGGTAATTTCCTGGGCTGACATGACAGCAACCACGGACATCATAGTCATCGGCGGGGGTATCGCCGGGGTTTCTGCCGCTTCTGAGCTGGCGGCAACGGCGCGTGTTACCGTCCTGGAGCGGGAGCCCCAGCCCGGTTACCACGCTACCGGCCGCTCTGCCGCATTCTTCGTGATCTCCTACGGCAATGCCGCGGTGCGTGCGGTAACGGCCGCGAGCGAGCCGTTTTACCGTTCACCGCCGCAGGGGTTCACCGATATCCCGTTGATACGGCCCCGGCCCTGTATCTTCTTCGGCCGGCCGGACCAGCGCGAGGCGTTGCTGTCGCTGCACGCTGAAGTTCCATCCCTGCAGAGACTGACCCCTGAACAGGTACGAAAGCAGGTCCCCATCGTGCTACCTGACTACCTGGAAGGTGGTCTCATGGACGAGACCGGCGGCGACCTGGACGTGGATGCCATCCTGCAGGGCTTTCTGCGGCGCCTGCGCAGCCGCGGCGGGAAACTGTACACGCAGCGTGAGGTACAGGGTATATCCCGCAGCGGTGGATTGTGGCGGGTCACCGGCGGCGATGAAACGTTCACCGCGCCGGTGCTGGTCAATGCGGCCGGCGCCTGGGTGGATGAGATCGCGCGCCTGGCGGGACTGGCGCCGCTGGGTCTGCAACCGAAACGGCGCACGGCCATGCTGCTCGACGCACCGGAAGGCCGGGATATCAGCGACTGGCCCCTGATGGTCAACGTGGAGGAGGAGTTCTATTTCAAACCGGATGCCGGCGCGTTGCTGCTGTCTCCCGCCGACGAAACGCCCAGTCCTCCCTGTGACGCCCAGCCCGAGGAACTGGACGTCGCCCTGGCGGTGGACCGGTTTGAGACGGCGACAGGTCGCGCGGTGTCCCGGGTTAACCACCGCTGGGCAGGTCTGCGCACCTTTGCGCCGGACAAGACCTTCGTCGTCGGTTTCGACCCCCGCACGGAGGGGTTTTTCTGGCTGGCAGGGCAGGGCGGCTACGGCGTGCAAACCTCTCCCGGCATGGCGCGGTTGGCAACGTCCCTGGTCACGGGGTCGTCAGCCCTGGAACAGGCCGGGATCGGGGAGAACCTGGTTAACCGGTTGTCTCCCGCCCGGTTGCTGAAGTGAGGTGGGTGAGCCGGATCAGTGTTTCGTATTCAAGCACTCAATATTGCGCTTAATCAGCGACTCAATGGCGCGTAATTGCTTTTTTTCATCCCTGGTCACGAAAGAAATAGCCTGACCGCTGGCGCCCGCCCGGCCGGTACGGCCAATTCGGTGTATATAATCTCCCGGTGCGTGGGGCAGGTCGTAATTGACGACTACCGGCAGTAACTCGATATCGATGCCGCGCGCGGCGATGTCAGTGGCGACCAGCACCTGTATCTTGTTCTTTTTGAAGTTATCCAGCACCCTGGTGCGTTGCGCCTGACTTTTATTACTGTGAATTGCAGAGGCGGAGATTGAATTCTTGCCCAGTCGTTTCACCAGCTTGTCTGCGCCATGTTTGGTGCGGGCAAAAACCAGTACCTGCTCCTGGGTATCCCGCACAAGTTCGCACAACAACCTGGCTTTGCGTTCCTTCTCGACCCAGTACAGTTTCTGTGAGATTGCCTCAACTGTCGAGTCACGCGGGGACACGTCTATTTCTACAGGGTTTCTGCAAATCGTGCCGGCCAGTTGGCGAATTTCCCTGGAGAATGTGGCTGAAAACATCAGGTTCTGTCTGCGCTGTGGAATAAGTTTCAGAATCCTGCGGATGTCCGTGATAAAGCCCATGTCCAGCATCCGGTCGGCCTCGTCCAGTACCAGCAATTCTATATCGTCGAAGCGGACGGCTTTCTGTTGATAAAGGTCCAGCAGGCGTCCCGGTGTTGCCACCAGCAGGTCGACGCCGCGTCGAAGCGCGCGCAGTTGCGGAGTAATGTTTACTCCGCCGAACACCACCGCTGAAGTGAGTCGTTCATTCTTGCCGTAAGTCAGGATACTCTGGTGTACCTGGGCCGCCAGTTCCCGTGTCGGCGTCAGGATCAGCGCCCGCGCCCGCCCGGGCTTGGCCCTGGCATTGGCGCCTAACTGTTGCAGCATGGGAAGCACAAACCCGGCAGTCTTGCCGGTGCCGGTCTGGGCGGCCGCCATCACGTCATCGCCGGAAAGAACGGCAGGTATTGCCTGGACCTGAATAGGGGTTGGAGTTGTGTAGCCTGTATGCGCAACCGCGCGCAACAGGGAATCGGATAGTCCGAGTGTTGTAAAAGTCATATGTATCTCTATAAAAAATTATTTTGCAGGCATGCACAGCCTGTCGACTCCGGGATTAGCGAAGCGATTGGCGGTGAATGACCAATGTATGTGTTCCCCGGACGCATGGCGTCTGGTTGCACGGGTGTGCAATCGATAGATAATGTTCGGAGTTCGAAACCGCGCTTAGACGGGTGACAAAAGCAGAAAAAAGACCTATAGCTAAAGATAATGCACTTGCAGCAAGGTATTACTCAAGCTGCAACAACGGACTATATCATGAAATTAAATCAATTGCTTAAATAAAATAGCGACAGGGTAAAAATCAAAGACCAGCCCACTGTCAATCAGCCGCCAAATGATACCAAGGCACCAGCGGATGGACAAATGTGTCTCGAAGAGATGGTAGAAATGTGACCGGGGTCAACCGGGAAAACTGATATGATAGGAATAGAGATGGGGATACGTTTACACTACAATTCGGACTGCCCTGTTTGCGTGCGCCAGGCCGCTCGCACGGCCAGCATGGATTGGCTGGGGCGGGTTGAACTGTGTACCGACGCGTCGCCGCTGGCCGGGCCGGACAGGCAGGGATGTAATGGAGATGCATGCGAAATCTAAACCCCAGCCTGCATCATTTTCTGTTTGCGCTGATCCTCTGCGTAGCATTTGCTCCGAGCCATGCCAATGAACCGCAACTCCACATTCAGAGAACGGGTAATCCGCCGGTAATCGACGGTGTGTTGGATGATGAAGCCTGGAAAGATGCGACCCGGGTCACGGAGTTTTTTCAAAGTGTTCCGGTTGAAGGCGCGCCGGTCAGCGAGGCGACGGAAGCCTACCTCACCTACGACAGCAACATGCTCTACGTGGGGGCGCGCTTGTACGATCGGAATCCCGACGCGATTGTGGCCAGGGAGATGCGGGAGGATGAGGTGACGATCAGCGATGATATCTTTACCGTTGCCGTCGACAGCATGCTGGACCGGAAAAATGCGTTTGCGTTCTACATAAACGCCCTGGGTACGAAAGGCGATGCCCGCATCGAGAACAATCTCACACTCCGTGGCGAATGGGACGGCATCTGGTACGGCGCCGCCACGCGTGATGAGAAGGGCTGGGTCGCCGAGTTCGCCATCCCCTTCAAGACACTGTCGCTGGACGCCGATGCGCCGGCCTGGGGGCTGGAACTGGAGCGTCATATCAAGCGCCGTAACGAATTCGCGACGTGGGCTAATCATGACCAGGACAAGGGCTTCGGCTACGTGGCCGCCTACGGAGACCTGCTGGGCCTGGAAGACCTCGACCAGGGAAGGGGCCTGGACATAAAACCCCAGGCGGCGGGCCGGTACCGCAAGCGGTATGACAACGGCGACGAGGATTTCACGATAAAACCGGGCGTGGAAGTGATTTACAAACTGACGCCCTCGTTGAACGGGTCCCTGATCATCAACCCGGATTTTTCCAATACCGTTGTGGATGATATCAAGACCAACCTCACCCGGTTTGACCTGTTTTTCCCGGAGCAGCGGGATATTTTTGTGCGGGATGCGGACGTCTTCGAGTTTGGCGGGTTAAAGGACGTGAATAGCATTCCCTTCTTTTCAAGGCGTATCGGGCTGCCCTTTGACCGGGAAAACCCCGAGCCGCTCGACATCGACATCGGCGCCAAGCTGAGCGGCCGGCTCGGGCGTTATACCATGGGTCTGCTGAATACGCAGATGGGTTCCGGGCAGGGGATCGGTTCGAAAAACCTGTCTGTCGCCAGGCTTGCCATGGACGTCCAGGAGGAATCCAGGGTCGGCGCCATGATGACTTACGGCAACCCCACGGACAGCGACGACAACGGCGTCGCCGGGGTCGATTACCGCTATCGCAACAGCGACCTGTTCGGTTCGCAGGTATTCGTGGCCGATGCCTATGTCATGAAGTCCTTTAGCGAGGGTATCGACAGCGATGATCTGTCTTACGGCCTGACGCTGGAATTCCCCAACGACCGCTGGAATGCCAAGGCAAAATACCAGGAAATCCAGGAGAACTTCAATCCAGCGCTCGGTTTTGTCAATCGCTCCGCCATCAGGCTGTACGAGGGCGATTTGCGTTACCGGATCAGGCCGAAAAACAACCGCTTGCTCAGGACCGTCAACTGGGGTTTTATGTCATCGTTCAAGACCACAACGGATAACAAGCTTGAGAGCGGCCGGGTTTATGTGCGGGTATTTGACCTGGAGAGTCATGACGGCGATCAGCTTCAACTGTGGGGGAACTGGCAGCGCGAAACCTTGTTTGACCCCTTTGAAATCCAACCCGGCGTGATCATTCCCACCGGTGACTACGATTTCTACTATGGATGGAGCAAGCTGTCCACGTCGGCTCACCGGCCTGTTTCCGTTGAAGTAAAGGCTAAATTCGGCGAATTCTATAATGGTGATCTCATTGACGTGCAGACGTTATTGCGCTGGCGGCCGACGCCTAATTTTTTCATCACCCTGGAACGCCATGTCTTCGACGTCGACCTGCCGGCAGGTGATTTCGAGTTTGAGATCAACCGCGCCCGCTTCAATATCAACTTCACGCCGACCTTGTCCTGGACCAATTACCTGCAACAGGAGTCCGAGACCCATTTCATGACGCTGCAGAGCCAGTTGCGCTGGATTATTGTACCGGGCAATGAACTGACCATCACGCTCAACCATGACTGGTCAAAAGACAACGGCTCATACAAGCGCACCGAGGCTGATTTATTTGCGCGGCTGGTGTGGACGCACCGGTTCTAGCAATAAGAGTACGTGTTTATTCAATCGCTGACGAGGTGTCATCTACGGTGAATACCAGATGGGTGACGTCCATGCCATTTCCTGGATGATGTGGCGGGAACTGTCTTCGCACACCTCCGGCCTGTCCGGCTTGTCGTATTTCAGGCAGTCCATCAGGCTCCAGCGCGGGCTGGGATTTTCCACCACGCGCAGGTAGTAGTACGCAGGCTGCGCCGGATCAAAAACTTCATCCCTGAACACCGCGCACAGGGAAGCATTACCTTCTCCATAGCGTGAACCGTCTGCCGTATTCACCCCGGCCCCGTTATCCCGGTTGCCGGCGACGCGGTGCACCTTGAAATGGGAACGCCCTGTTTTGGTTACCCAGCCTTTTATCACCTGTAACTGTTGCAGGGGGGTTGCATCGGCGGCCGGATCTTTCAGCGCCGACACGATGAAGGTGGGCCTGGAGGCACCATCCGGCCTGGCAGGGAGATCGCTGCCCATGGGCACACCCCTGTTATAGGCATCAGACACCATATCTATCATCTCGCAACTCCCCGGCTCAAAGGCCCAGCCGCCGAAGAAACGCGGTACGATACGGGGTCCCGAGGTGCCGAATACCTCCCGGCGCTGCATGGCGTCAAAAATCGCATCACGGGAATTCTCTTCGGCCCATACGCCCGCGAGTCCCCCCGGGTTACCAAGAATACCGCTGGGCAGGGTGCCGGGCTTTAATCGGTCCGCAAGTTCCGTCTCGCCGGTGACATAGCCTCGCCATTGAGTTTCCTTTACCGAGCCCGGTGTGCTGGTATGACCATCGCTGGCGGCAACCACGCCGAGCTTCACGGGATTAATGCCGATCTCCTGTTCCTGTGCCAGTCCGGTCAGCAATGCCGTGCGCAGGAAGTCGTTGCCGGATACACAGCCGCCCCCCATCATGCCATGGCGTCCTGCCCCGTCCTCGCATTCGGCTGTCTGTGCGGCCGGGTCCTCTACATCGAACACAACTTCAGTACCGTCGAGGCTGATGTTAATCCGTTTTGCAAGGGAACCGATGCCGCGCACCTGCTCGATATCGCACAACTCATCGGGTGCGCCGACAACTCCACTGAGCCCGTTGACACATTCCGAGCCGCCCTTGTGCTGGAACACTTCCATCATCGGTTCATTCCGTTGCCGGGCCCTGGCGTAGGTAACCCGGTTTTCAAGCGTTGGATCGAGGTCGGCATAGGGGGTGAGCAAGCGGCCGTTGGACATGTTGCTGTTATGGGGAATGGTCAGGTAGCTGCAGCCCTCTTCCTCCCTGCAAACCTTGTCCAGTTGCTGCCACAGGAGATAGTCGAAGGGATATTCCATATAGGTTACCGGCAGGTCCGGTACGTTATTGTTGCGGAAAACCACGTTGCGATGATAATTGGAGTTATTGGGACTACCTGTGTATTCATAAGCGACGAAACTGGAAAACCTGCACTCTGCGCTGCGGTCGTAGGCCTGTTCCGCAGCATCAATCACTACCTGCCAGGGCCCGGCAGCAAAGTCGCGGCACAGTTGGCCGTCCTCCCCGCACAGTATCCGGATCCTTTGCGGGTATTCGCCACTCATTGAAGCGGCTATCATGGCGGCCCCGCGAAACTCGACCCTGCGATACTCCGTGCAGAACTCACCGTCGTAGGCGGGGGAATCCTGCTGCTTGCACAGTGCGGTTTCGCCGAGAAACTCGCCGTGATCGGTCACCGCAACAAAATCCAGCGGACGATCGATACTGATCTTGCCGAGGATATTACCTTCATCATCCACCGGGAAAAAAGGGATGGCTTCTCCTTTAGCGAAACGGTAGGCATCCGCGGGCATGGTCCCGGTGCGTCCCGCTGCGGCATCGAAAGACAGGGAGGTATGCACGTGCAACTCACCGAACAGGGGCCGGCGCTCAGGACTGTAGTGTGCGCACGGTTCCCTGTCCTCGCTGTAGTTCCGTCCACTGTTGTCTGTGCGCGGGACCCCGGTTGGGGCTGCTTCGGTGACGCTTTGAACTGCAGCTACGTTGCCGGTATCGTCCTGTCGGTCCGAGCAACCGCTTGAGACAAGAATAAACAGGCCGGTAACGGTGATGAGGAAGTGTTTTTGCATGGAAATGAACGCTCCTCGTGCAATCACGCGAGTGGGATGACTGTTCGAAATGTCAATGATACTCGCCGCCGTCGTTCGCGCTGACTGGATTTGTCTTTCTCTATCTTACGTTTGTCTATGCCATGCTTCCACCGGTAGCGCGCAGCGTCGGTCAGGATCAACGCTGACCCGCGTTCCAGCATGATGAATTTATCTTCATCCGGGGACCCCTTGATCGGACGAAATTTCATTTCCCATTCATCGCCCAGGGATATGGTCGCCACCGTAGCGCCGAAACAGTCTTTATCCGCATGCAAGGCAATTCCCTGGCCGGGCTTGTACTCGTTGATTATCACCTGTTCCGGGAGCCGGTCGAATGACCCGGTTTCAGCGTACAGACGTTCGGCAATCTTTGTAATCCAGTCAGGCAAAGGCCCTAAATACATGTCGGACGTGATTGACCTGGTTTTGTAATCGTAACGCCATCCGTAATGCTGTACGCGACGTTTCAGGTCTTCGGACCAGGGCTCCGTGTCAATGTGTTTCACTGCCTCGGACTGAGCATAATCATCCAGAAAATCACGGGAATAATACAGGCCATGGATGCCGGCCACCTCGTGCAGGCCCTGTTCCGGCATGCCATGGTTCAAATGTTCAGCTGATGGCCGTACCGGTAAGCAGGCCGTGTCATCAAACTTGAGATTTGTTTGACCGTCGTTTGCCATTTGATATTTCCTGGTTGAGACGGGCTCGCATCCAGCTACGGTCAGGCCCTCTGATATATCTGTTTTCTATATAGATGTCGGTATCGGATAGAGCAGCAAATAGTTCGTCACAGGCGTTTCGAAAACATTGGGGTCTGTTGCCTGAAAAAGCGTCAACTGCCACCAGAATACATGAGTTCACAGGAAACAGGCGTTTAATTATTTTTGCGAAATTATGCATGGCTTCCATGGCGCCATGAAGTTGAATCAAAACATAGCCAAATGTGATGATGCAATCACAGTCTGAGAAATCCCTGGTTTTCAATATATTCTGTATCTTGTTAAGCCCGGAGTAACCTTCAAAATTAAATTCAACAGGTAAGTGTTTACGGAATAAATTTGCCAGTTTAATCATGTTCTTTGCGTGGTCGTACCCAATAATATCTATGTCGCCAGGGTCCACTGCATGTTTCGACACCAGGTAGTCCTGTACGACCCACGAGAATAAACCAGGGCCGCAACCCAGGTCCAAATGAATTATTTTATTTTTTGCCTGGTTAATACCATAGTGGGTCAAAGCTCTGCCGAGTATGTCTCTATAGTAGTCATAACGATAATGTTCTTCACCATCATCAACAATGAATTTGCTTGTATATCCTACTACCTTGGGGAGTGGATCGTCACTATGCACTATATAGGTATTGGGTATGACTAAACCATGTTTGCTTTTTATCTTGTTGAAGCTTTCAATGTAATGTTTTCGTATTTGCATCTCTAGTCCCTCGTGTTTGTCAGTAGCTTGCTTGTAGTGAAAGTTGGATACGTAATTCATTCGGTGCGGTGGACTGATGTACCGGATCCAGGGAGTAGGCCGCCGACAGGTCGTAGTTGAACAGCCTGAAAGCGCCTCTGAGGCGGGTTGCCAGGTCAATCTGGCGTCCTGAAGGGGTGAGGCTGGTACTTAACTGCTCCATCATGACAGTTCCGTTTCTCCGGCGGCCCGTGGGCACGACCAGGGTGGCTTTGCCGGATTCGATGCGGAGCGGCTGGCTGATTGAAAACAGGACGGCAGTCTTGCCGGCCAGTTGCCGTTTCGCGTCGATGTTGAAGGCGCTGGTGACCAGGGGGCTGATGGTATCGATGATGCCTGCGCCGCGGAAGCGGGGCACCGCGTAGCCGAGTTGCAGGCCGGCCTGCACCTGCCAGCCGTACAGCGTGTCCCGGCCGGTCAATGTGCTGTAGCTGATCAGGGTGCTGACGTCGCCGAATGCGCCGTAGGGCCGGGTGCCGAGCAGGGTGCCCTGTTCGAACAGGGAGCCGACCTGCAGGGACACGCGGGGCGACAGCATGGGCCAGGTCAGGTCCGCGCCGGTGACGGCCGGGCGGCCCGGACGGGTCAAGGATGCGTAGGTGCGTAACCTGGACCGGTTGAAGGGCAGGGTAGCTGCAATTGTGCTGTCGGCTATGGCGAGGAGACCGGCCTGGCTGCCGAGGCCGTTGTCCAGGTATTGGACGGGACCGGTCGCCATGAAACCAGGCCGGTATAACACACCGGGAGTAACCAGTGCAGGTTGCCGGGACAGGCGTTCCAGGGGCATGAAGAATGGTGAATTCAGCGCATCCAGGGCAGCAATCTCCCGGCCGGCCAGCGCCCGGCTGAGCGAATCGCCGAAGGGCGCGCCGAGGTTGACCTGTGTATCGCTTAACAGTGCGCTGCTCGTTTCTGTGAGCGCAACACGTAAATCACCGACCGGCGAGGTCGCGGCGTCGAGGTCAACCAGGCCCTGGCCGTAGACGCTGGAGTCGGCAAACAGGCCGGTTTTGTCGGCGGTGGCAAACAGGCGCGCAACGAGTTCCTCGCTGGATAGTTGATCGCGGAACATTTGTTGTATGAGTGCCAGGCTGCCGGTGATGAAAGCGGCACTGATCGACGTGCCGTGGCCAGCGTAGATGTTGTGTACGGTTTCGCTGTTTTCCAGGCCGCTGTAGAGTATCGGCATGCCGGACGTGGGTGCGGCGATACACCAGTCGGCGGCCAGGCCGCACTGGTTGGAAATTTCGCCAAGGGTGTCATCATCATGGATTGCAATTGCTGTAACGTAGTGGCCTTTGAGATCCGAGAAGAAGTGGGGGAGGCCCGCGGATGAGTGTGGTTGCGGGTTGGAGTCGTTGCCGGCGCTTCTGACAATGATAATTTTGTCATCGATGTCCGTTTGTAGGAAAGCATCGATCTGGGTGCGGCTGACCGGGATCGTGTCGATGGATTCATGATCGGTCACTTGGTCTCCACTGCCGAGGCTCATATTGAGGATGCGGATGCCCTTGTTGCGCGCGGTATCCAGGATGTCATTGATGTACAGATAGTGGGGTATGCTGCCGTCGGGCTCGGTCACAGTGAAAAGGTACAGTTGGGTTGCGGGGGCAGTGCCGTAGAAGTTGTAGTATTCACTGGTAAGCTGGCCATTGGCTAGGATGGTGCCGGCCACTGAGGTGCCGTGGGAGAAGGACAGGTCGTAAATATCGGCGCTGTAGGTGGTGGTTGATTCCTTGTTCGCGTTGCCGTAGAAGTATTCGACTATGTCAGCGTTGGCTAGGCCAGGATGACGTAAGTCAATGCCGTCGTCGATCATGCCGATCTTCACGTTCGCGCCGGGCTGGGCGTTATCGCCGTGTACTAGACGCAGGTTGGACCAAGCTTCGGCCAGTCTGGATTTAGGTCCGTAGAAGTGTCGGTTGTAGGTGGTATCGGACTGGTAGCGCAGGACCAGATTGGTTTTCAACTCGTTGAAGTGCTCAATGTCAATGCAGCCGTGATCCCGGGTGTCGAGCTCGCATGGTTCAGGCTCCGGTTCGGTCGGTGGGGTGACCGGATCCGGCACTGGCGCCGGATCGGGTACTGGCTGGTTACAAGCAACCAGTGCCAGGACGCTGAGAACCAAGGCAATGATTTGTTTCATAACCGTGGCCCTGTCAAACGGCAGGTCAAAAGCAACTGCAATGCTGGCCGCCCGGTCCCGGTCCCAGCCGGATACAGCACCAGGATCCGGTGCCGCCGCACATGCCTGACCCCCAGTAGCTGTAACCGGACGGGCAACCTTGTGACACGGGCGGCGTGGTTGTGGTTGGTGGGGTACCGGTATCTTCATCACAAACCTTTGTCCCACTGACCGTCTGGCTAGAAGCAGGCGGTGTCCCCGGAGTACAACCAGCCGGCGATGCCGTCACAGAACGAGTCTGCGTAACCGTTTCATCGTCGCAGTAACCGCTGGCAGAGGGCGACCAGGCCCCGGTGCTATAGGTACACCGTGTAGTGCATACGGTGTCGCCGGACACGGTCTGGCTGGATGCAGGGCGCGTGCCGCCTTCGCATGAGGAAGTTACCAGGGTGACGCTACGGGACTGCGAAATCCTGTCGGTAGTGCATCTGCCTGCGGCGCTGGGACTCCAGGGACCGGTAGTCCAGCGGCAGGTCGGCAGGGAGCAATCGGTGTCGCCGGATACGGTCTGGCTGGATGCGGGGCGCGTGCCGCCGGCACAGGGCTGGTTGACAGCGGTCACGCTGCGGGTCTGCGCTACCCTGTCGGTTCTGCAACGGCCTGCGGCGCTGGGCGTCCAGGGGCCGGTGGTGTACCGGCAGGTGGGCGGCGGGCAGTATTTCGTGCCGTGCACGGTGCGTGTTTCGACACTGCAATCGGCCACGGTGCGCCGCTGCGTTAGCTGGTCGCTGGTGCAATAGCCGGATTGTGAAGGAGTCCAGCTTGTCGGGGTGCATACGGTAGGGCAGTCCCTGGTGCCGGTGACCTGGCGCGTGGACGTCGAGCAGTCGGCTGCGCGACGGGTCTGGGTAAAGGTATCGCCCAGGCACACGGTCGATGCGGCAGGGGTCCAGTCCTGAACCGTACAACTGTCGCAGTTTCTGGTGCCGGTTGCGGCGCGGGTATCGGTGGAACAATCCCCTGAAGTGCGTTGCTGGGTGAAATCAGTACCCTGGCAGATGTCGCCGGTTTCGGGGGACCAGTCGGTGACAGGGCAGGTTGTATCGCACTGCTTTGTGCCTGTTACCGTCTGCGTTTCCGTGCTGCAGTCGTCAAGGGTTCGGGTTTGCTCAATAATGTCGCCGGCACACACGGTATCGGTCCCTGGGGACCAATCGGTAACGGTACAGCTGTTACCAGGGGGAGGATCAAAGGTCGGTGTGCCGGCGAAGCACGCTGATGGTGAACATTGGGCGAGGGTCGCGGGACCCGGGCAGGTAACCGGAATGCCGGTATCCCATGCGGCGGTATCGTCACAGATGCATGCGTGCAGGTCGGGTTCGCTGACTATCTTACTGAGAAACGAACAGAAACTGCCTCCGCTTTTCAGGTTGACGGGGAACCCGCCGGCGCCGCGTTCACTCCATAACTTGATCGCTTTGGGCCTGGTTTTACTGTGCCCGTCCGGCCGATGCCGGCGCACGATACTGGGACTGTCACCCGGCCACAGGATCATCGCATTGGTATTTCCGGGCATACCTCCACCGAACTTACCTTCGTCGCCGTATTCACTGGTTCGCTGTGTATGTTTGTCTATCGGGTCTGCATAACAAATAGTGATTAAGGTCAAAAAAACTAAAATTGTACGAGTCATTGTATTAAAACCTGCAATCCATTACATTGAGTTGCTGATAATAGACCCGCTGCAAACCAATGTAAAGATTTTTTTTGCCGGTTTCGACTACCGGTGGGAAAAAACTGCCGGGGGAAACGGGTTCATCACGGAAACTCCCGGCCTGCAGAGACAGCAGGATATAAATCAGCTATAATCCGAACCCTTTTCAGAGCCGGCGCGTACCGCATGCCGCGCGGCGATGGCCTTTGCCGGAAGTGCAAAAGGCGTTTAATGTTATCGAAGGAATAAACCGGGAGAAATAAAAAGAATGAGTGTACCTGTTGTCCCCAAAGCAGGGGTCATATTCAAATCCTATGAGCCGCTGGCATCCATGCAGGCATACGCCCGGCAGACCGAGGCATCCAGCCTGATGGGCGGGTTCTGGATCGCCGAGGCCTACCACTGGTTCCGCCAGTACGGGCTGGAAGCCCGCGGCTGTTTTACCACGCTGGCGGCGGTCAGTGTGGCGACCGGCAAAATTCCCATCGGGCTTGGCATCACTTCACCCTACATGCGCCATCCCACCATACAGGCATCCGAGGCGGCGGCCATAGACGAGTTGTCCGGCGGCCGTTTCATCATGGGTATCGGCGTGGGCAAGGTGGGTATCGAGTACCTGGAATACGACATCGAGAAACTGCGGCCGGTCGGTGTACACCGTGAATCCATGGAGATCATGCGCAAGGTCTTCTCCGGGGAAGCCTACGAATACAAGGGCAAATACTACGAATCGTCGATGCCGGCATACGACCGGGCCGGCGCTGGCCTGCGTACTGATATACCCATCTACGTGGGCGCCACCGGGCCGTTCATGCAGAGGCTGTGCGGCAGCGAAAGCGACGGCATGTTGCTGGCGGGGCTGACGTCACCTCCCTTCGTTAAATATGCCCGCGACAACATGGACGCAGGCGCGGCAAAGGCAGGACGCACCTTGCCGGCGGACTTCCCGGTGGGAGGCGTGATCCTCTGTTCCTGTTCCCGGGACGGCGACAAGGCGCGGGATGCGACCCGGCCGTACACGGGGACCTACGTGGTGAACAAAATCAGGAATATCAAGAACGACATCATCCTGGCCGGTTCAGGACTGCCCGATTCCGCCTGGGAGCCGTTCCGCCAGGCCATCGCGGACGGTACCCAGGACAACGTCACCCAGTACGTGACCGATGAGATGATGCGCAAGTTTACCGTCATATCCGGCACGCCGGAGGACTGTCTCGAGATCACCCAGGAACTGGTGGATGCGGGGCTGAACCTGCCGTTGCTGGAAGTGGTCGGCGCCAACGAGGCCGACAACCTGGAGACTATCCGGCTGATGGGAGAGGAGGTCGTGCCTAATCTCAGGCCTGCGCAGTGATGAGGAGACAACGATGAAACTGGCAACATTTGATATCAACAGCAGCGGGAAACGCACCGTCGGGGTGTATCATAACGGCGCCTACGTGGACCTCGTAGTTCTTTCCGGCGGGTTATTGCCGGCGGACATGATCGAGTTTCTCAAGGGGGGCGAGGCCACGATGGACCAGGCCCGCAGCCTGCTGGCCGGAGTCGGGGGCAGCGCCGGCGCGTATGTTTACTCCCCGGACCAAATCACCCTGCAGTCACCGGTGCCGCTGCCGGGCAAGATAGTGCATACCTCCTGCAATTTCGATTCGCACCTGGAGGAACTGACGACCTGGAACGACCCGGAATGGGAGTCCCACAACTGGGGCGAGTTTCACTTCGAACATCCGACCGGCTTCCTGGAAGCGCCGTCGTCCGTGGTGGCCAGCGGCGCCGGGGTCGAGATACCCGTGTTCACGAAACAACTGGATTACGAGATCGAGATCGCCATCGTCATCGGCAAGGAAGCCTACAAGGTCGGCGTGGACGAAGCCTTCGATTACGTGGCGGGTTACACCATCTTCAATGATCTGTCCGCCCGGGACATCCAGGCCCGGGAGCACTCCAACAAGGTGATCCTGATGGGGAAGAGCTTCAAGGGTTCCTGTCCTTTGGGCCCCTGGCTGGTCACCCTGGATGAACTGGACGACCCCCACGACCTGGATATGAAACTGCGCGTCAACGGCGAAGTGCGCCAGGACGCCAATACCGGCCAGATGCACTACAAGACCGCGGAACTGGTCTCGTGGTGGTCCCACATGGGCCTGTATCCCGGCGATGTCATCACCAGCGGCAGTCCCCCGGGCGTCGCAGCCGGCATGGATAAACCCAGGTGGCTGCAGCCGGGCGACACGGTGGATGCGACCATCGCAAAACTGGGTACTTTGACGACCAGGATCATATAATTGACAGGAAGGTTTGAAGAATGAATGCTGAAGTGAATCAAGAACTGGTAGCCCGGGCTATCGAACACGTCGACCGGCAGCGCCTGGTGAAACTGGTGATGGACCTGGTGGACATCCCCAGCCCTACCGGCGAGGAGGAGGGCGTAGCCCGCGCCCTGTACGAGATTTTCGGCTCGGCGGGTTTCGACGCCACCCTGCAACCCATCGGCGACGACCGCTATAACGCGATCGGCCGGCTGCAGGGGCAGGGCGGCGGCAAGTCGCTCATGTTCAACGGCCACCTGGACACCTCGTTCGGCCCGGAGCAGGCCCATCGCGGCATCGGCTACCAGTGCAAGGCCACGCTGGTCGACAACGAATGGATCTACGGCATGGGCTCGTTCAACATGAAGAGCGCCATGGGGACGTACATCGTCGCCACGGAGGCGATCCGCAAGGCCGGCATCGAACTGGCCGGCGACGTGGTGATCGCCGGGGTGGCCGGCGAGATAGAGAAAGCGCCGGTGAACGACTTCGAGGGCCGGCAATACCAGGGCTACGGCGTCGGCACGAAGTTTGCGATTACCCACGGCGCGGTGGCCGATTTCTGCATCCTGGGCGAACCCACCAACATGATGCTGATCCCGCGTCACTGCGGCACCACCTGGATGAAGATCACCGTGCCGGGCCGCCTGATCCACACCGCCTGGTCCAAGGTCGAGACCAACGCCATCAACAAATCCAGGAGGGTCCTGGACGCCATACACGAGTGGATCCCGGGTTATTGCGAACGCAACCGGGTGGACGATTTCCAGCCCCGGGTGAACGTCTCCGCCATCGAGGGCGGCTGGCCCTGGCGCGGCGCCAGGACCCCGGACAACTGCTGCATCTACCTGGACGTCAGGACCATACCGGGCGTGATGCCCGTACAGGTCTATAACGAGGTGCGCGAGGTCATCGCGGACGCGGTCAGCGCCAACGAAGAACTGGCCGGCACCAAGGTGGAAATCTTCCTGTCGGCGCCCGGCACTTCCATACCGGACGACCACGAACTGGTGCAGACCGTCATCAAGGCGCACACCGACCAGTTGGGCGAGCAGCCGCAGATGGGGATGGAAACCTGGTACAGCGATGCGGCGCACATGAACCGCTACGGCATACCCACGGTGAACTACGGCTCGGCCGGCCGCATCCGCACCACCGGCGGCGGCGGTTTCTCCACCTCCCAGGGCGAAGCGGTACATATCGGCGACATGCTGGATATCATCAAGGTCTACATCCAGGCCATCCTGACGATCTGCGGCGTTGCGAGGTGAGTAGTCACCCGTCATCCCACGTTCATCATCCCGCGTTCGTCATTCCTGCGCAGGCAGGAATCCAGTGAAAAAATGCATTACCCTGTATACTGGATTCCTGCCTGCGCAGGAATGACGAGCTCCAAATGAGTGCACAAGTAACAATCCCTGATCATTCAGGTCAGGAAATCCCAACCGACCTTGATGTGCGGGAAATCATGGAGCGCGCAGCTGAACTGCGCGACCAGGGCCACGGCCGGGTTGTTTCCTACTCCCCCAAGGTGTTTATCCCGCTGACGAAACTGTGCCGCGACGTGTGCCATTACTGCACCTTCGCGCAACCGCCGCGAGCCGGGCAGCGGGCGTACATGAATACGGAAGAAGTCCTGGCCATCGCCCGGGCCGGCGCGGAGGCGGGTTGCCACGAGGCCTTGTTTACCCTGGGGGACAAACCGGAACTGCGCTACAAGGCAGCCAGGAATGAACTGGAGCAACTGGGCCATTCCTCGACCCTGTCCTACCTGCGCGAGGCGGCGCAAAGGGTGCTGGACGAGACCGGCCTGCTGCCGCACATGAACCCCGGCGTGATGAGCCTGTCCGAGCTTGAGGACCTGCGCCCGGTGTCGGTATCCCAGGGCCTGATGCTGGAAAGCAGTTCAGCGCGGTTGTGCGAAAAAGGCGGCCCTCATCACGGTTCCCCGGACAAGCGGCCGCAGGTACGCCTGGACAGCATCGCCGCGGCAGGCGCGGCGCGGGTGCCGTTTACCTCCGGCATCCTGATAGGCATAGGCGAGACCCGCCGGGAACGCCTGGAAGCCCTGCTGGCCCTGAAGGACCTGCACGATACCCACGGGCACATCCAGGAGATCATCGTCCAGAACTTCCGGCGCAAGCCCGGCACGAAGATGCACGCTGCCCCGGAACCCCCGCTGGAAGAGCTGCTCTGGACCATCGCCATGGCGCGCATCATCTTCGGCCCGCACATGAACGTACAGGCGCCGCCCAACCTGACCCTGGACGAGTCGCTGCCGGACCTCATCCACGCCGGGATCAACGACTGGGGCGGTGTTTCGCCCGTGACGCCGGACCACGTCAACCCGGAAGCGGCCTGGCCGCACCTTGATAAGCTGCGCGCCGCAACGGAGGTAACCGGCAAGACCCTGGAGCCGAGACTGCCGGTGTACCCGGAGTACATAGAAAAGCGTGACACCTGGATCGACCCGGCCCTGCACACCCCGGTGATACGAAAGATCGACGCCGCCGGCTATGCCCGTTCGGGTGACTGGTCGCCGGGAGGCGTGGGACATTGGCCGGAACCGGGTAAACACCTGAACGGTGGAGGAACACAACGCACAACGGACAGCCCATTGGCGTCACTGACGGACAAGGCCATGGCCGGCGTGCGTCTTGATGAGAACGAAATCGCCAGCCTGTTCAATGCCCGGGCCGCCGACGAAGCGCTCGTCATCCGGGCCGCCGACGACCTGCGCCGCACGGTGAACGGCGACACGGTCAGCTACGTGGTCAACCGGAATATCAACTACACCAACATCTGCTACTTCGGCTGCGGTTTCTGCGCCTTTTCCAAGGGGCGCGTGGCCGAGAACCTGCGCGAACGGGGCTACGACCTGCCCCTGGCGGAAGTCCAGGCGCGTGTGTCAGAAGCCTGGCAGCGGGGCGCGACCGAGGTCTGCCTGCAAGGGGGCATACACCCGGATTACACCGGCGAGACCTATCTTTCAATCGTCCGGGCAGTGAAGCAGGCCCAGCCGGATATGCACGTACATGCGTTCTCGCCGCTGGAGATCAGGCAGGGGGCAGAGACCCTGGGGCTGCCGCTCAGGGACTATCTCAAGGAGTTGAAGCAAGCGGGCCTCGGCACTCTGCCCGGCACCGCGGCGGAAATCCTGGACGATGAAATCCGGCAGATCATCTGCCCGGACAAGCTGAACACGGAACAGTGGCTGGAGGTCATGCGCACCGCCCACTCGCTGGGCCTCAACTCCACGTCCACGATCATGTTCGGCCACGTGGACGGGCCGCTCAACTGGGCGCGGCATTTGCTGCGTATCCGCGACCTGCAGGAAGAGACGGGGGGCTTTACCGAGTTTGTGCCGCTGCCCTTCGTACACATGGAAGCGCCCATGTACCGCAAGGGTAGGGCGCGCAAGGGGCCCACCTGCCGCGAAGCCTTGCTGATGCACGCCGTCGCCAGGCTGGTGCTGCACCCGCACATCACCAACATACAGGCCTCCTGGGTGAAGCTGGGCGTGGACGGTATCAAGGCCTGCCTGGATGCGGGCGTCAACGACCTGGGCGGCACCCTGATGAACGAGAGCATCAGCCGCGCCGCGGGCGCCTCCCACGGCCAGGAGTTCACCGCCGCGGGCATGCGCGAGCTGATCACGGCCGCGGGCAAGGTGCCGCAACGGCGCACCACCCGATACGAGTTTATCAATGAGACCGGCGACCCGGTTCACCTGCCCCCCATGACGCAAAACCCGGGAATCGCAACCCGGGGCGGCTGTCAATCGTCGCCGGCATCGTCCTGAGCGCCACCGACCTCCAGGGGTTGATGTGTAATATCGAGAAGGTGTCCGCAGGTAATTTATCCGCAGATTACGCAGATTAACGCAGATAAAAATGAGGTGATTAGCCGGCATATTCGCTTCATAATATACTACTATATGAAGCGATTAACTGATATAATCGCCTCATGAAGTGGACACAAGAACACGACGACTCGCCAGGACGTTCATCCAAGTGGGCCTGGCAACACGGCGACTGGCCGCGTTTTGAGTACGATCACACTCATGCCTACGCATTGAGCACTGTCGATTTTCAGCTGGCATCCAGACAGTTGCATGGAAACATCGAGGCCTTGCCAGCGAGCGATCGGGTGGAAACGCTCACCAACCTGATGCTTTCCGAAGTACTGAATACCAACCTGATCGAAGGCGAGATGCTGAACCGCGATTCCGTACGTTCATCCCTGCTGGTATTGCTCGGCGGCGAAGCGGCCGGAACAGACCATCACCCGGATGAAAAATCGTTAGGGGCCGCAGAGTTCATGGTGGATGTCCGCAACCACTGGAACAGTCCCCTGGATGCGACCCTGCTGGGGCGTTGGCAGTCTTTGATCGTTGCAGAACAACGAACCAGCAACATCCGCCGGGGCGCGTTCCGCAATGACCCTTCCCCGATGCGGATCGTAAGCGGGTCAGGTGGACGACTCAAGGTTCATTATGAAGCGCCACCGGCTGCACGGGTGCCAGGTGAGATGACGCGTTTTCTTGACTGGTATAACGCAACCCGGCCGGCCGGACACGCGGGTGCGGCTGATGCGTTGCCCGGCCTGATCAGGGCAGGCATTGCCCATGTCTGGTTTGAGAAGATTCATCCGTATGACGACGGGAATGGCCGCGTTGGGCGCGCCATTGTGGACCATGCGCTCTCGCAGACACTGGGCTATCCGGCCTTGGCTTGTTTTTCAACAGCGGTGGAGCGAAGTAAAAATGCCTACTACCAGGAACTGGAACGAGTTGGCCGGGGGAATTTAAACCTGGACGCATGGCTGGGTTACTTCACGGAGTCCGTCAGGCAGGCGCAGGAGATAGCGCAAAGAGCGGTAAATTTTGTGCTGGACAAGACCCGGTTTTACGATGCGTACCAGGACCAGATGAACGACAGGCAGAAAAAGATGGTCGCGCGCGTCTTTGCGGAAGGAATCGACGGGTTCGAGGGAGGCATAAACACACGGAAATATTGCCGTTTGACAAAATGCTCCCGGGCAACGGCATTCCGCGACCTTGATGACATGCTGAAACGGGGTATGCTCGTTAAGCGACCGGGCCTGGGGCGCAGTGTCAGTTATGATCTGGTTACGGTTGACAGGTCGATGTATCCGTTAATACAGGCCGAAACATAAGCTAAGGTTCTCCATCCTCATATTTGTCCTAACATCGGCCCTAAAATATTTATTGCGTAGTTATATTTTTGTATCTACAATTATGTCATGCGTTTTGAATGGAATCATGATAAGGATCGAGTAAATCAGGCGAAGCATAAAGTTTCTTTTGACACTGCCTGTCTGGTATTTGACGACCCTTATCACATGAGTATCCAGGATCGTTTTGACAATTACGAAGAACGCTGGCAAACGTTGGGCATGGCCGGCGGCAATATGCTTCTTATTGTCGCCCATACGGTGATTGAGAGGGAACATGAGGATACGATACGAATTATTTCCGCCAGAAAGGCGACTAAAAAAGAAAGACACCTCTATGAGCAAACTCACAAAAAAACAAAGAGCTGAAATTGATAATTTAGCTTTGATGGCGGACAGAGAGATAGATACATCAGATATCCCGGAGACGGCTGATTGGAGAAATGCTGTTATAGGGAAATACTACCGGCCTATTAAAAAACAGGTCTCATTACGCCTGGATGCTGACATTTTAGAGTGGTTTAAGATACAAGGGGGCAAATATCAGACCCATATTAACCTGGCTTTGCGCCGTTATATGGAATCAAATCAAGCAATAAAATAAATTCAGCAGTACAAACACAGTTGCCTTGGTCATCCTTTTCACGCGTAAAACAAGTACGTCTTACAACATAAACGAAATATTCCCCTGCGCCTGGTCGGCATCGATCAGGTTGACTGTACGTCTGGTCCAGCGGCTCAGAAGGCCGGCATAATGTTTGACCAGGGCACCATCCATCACGGCAGCTTCTTTGCTGATTCTCGCTGCTAGTTCGTCCGGAGGCATCACCCAGACGACCGGTGCCTCACCGTCCTCTTCAATCTGCCAGCCAGGATAGACTACGACCCCCCTGATTACCGGTTCCTTGTAACCACGCTTATTTCCGTAATAATCATTATGGCAGTCCCGTAACAACTTTCTGAACCGGGCTATTTCTTTGTTCATCTGTGAGACAGGGTCGTATATCAACGGCTTTCCGCTTTTTTTGAAATATAAAAGGTTCCCGCGGTAAACGAGAGTGTTCTCTGCATCCTTGAGTAAATTCATCGTTTTTGTATTGAGCACGAATATGCCTTGATTGCATAACACCACGTGGTCGATATTGGCCGTTCCAAACGGTATGTCGTGGTAAACGCGCACGGTTCCTTTCATGCCGTCCCGGAAGCTGTTGTTCAGGTATTCCGCCACCAGCCTTTCTCCCAGCAAACCCTGACGCATCCTCCTAATTCCCGGCCACCAGACTGCCGTTTGCCTGGCTGCGGCCAGGAACAAAAGAGCGGTCACGACCGACAAGACCCTGGTGTATGCGGTAACAAATGAACCCAGAGTAAAGGCCAGAAATACAATGAAAAAGAGCCACCAATTGAGTATTTTGTTATCGACAGTGTTCAGTATCCTGCCTGCGGACGAATCGCCGGCAAGGGGTAACGGATAACCCGAAAAGGGCGGCTTCATGTTGCGCTCGGAAAGCAAGGCCCTGTCCCGGCGGCGGTGGCTGGCTACGTCTTTGCGATGTAGCTGTAAAACGGCGGAATCAGATGCCCAGGGGCTGCAATCCCGCAAGCTTTTGATGATTTTCCTTAACCTGTTCACGTGTATCCCTCCGGTACCAAACCGCGTATTCCATTACGACCACTCTATACGGTCGATGATTTTTTTGCCAGTAAATCCTGATCGCCCGTAGTTATGCCTGTCGGCGTTCACAGGCAAACACCAGCATACGAAAGTGTATCGAAAACAGGTGGGAAGTCATGGGTAGAACGTAGCATGATCGGTGGGAAAGGTCACGACAGGATGCGGTATCTGGTCAGAAGGGGAATTCCCCAAGAACACTGAAAGCCGGATTAAAACCCATTATGATATTGATAGGCGCTGCAACTTCTGACAAGATTAACCACTCTCACGCTAGCAAGGGGGGTAAAAATAAGGCGATGATGTTGCTGCTCAATAATAGGCGGTACCAGGCCGGGTAGAGCGATTCACTGTGCAGGTAGATACCAGGTCCCCGGCGTTGGATATCGATCTCTGGTCGGGGGAGGCATTACTTCACCCGTTCCCCCATTACCGGGAACTGAGAGATGCGGGTCCGGTGGTATGGCTCAGCAAGGCCGATGCGTGGGGGGCATTCCGTTTCAAGGCGGTACGTGAGGTGCTGGGCAATCCAAAGGTGTTCTCCTCGGCAAACGGCGTGATGCTCAACGATTTCATGAACAAGGCCAGCGCTGATGCGCGCATTATGCTTTGCTCGGACGACCCGCGGCATCGCGCGCTGCGTCGTGTATTCATGCGGCCGCTCACGCCACAAGCCGTCGAGCAGTTGCGCGCGCGGCTTACCGAGGCCATGGCCGGGCAGGTGGACAGGCTGGTGCGGATGAAATCTTTCGATGCCGTCAAAGACCTGGCGCAATTCCTTCCTCTTACCGTTGTTGCCGAGCTGGTCGGTCTCAACGACGAGGGGAGGGACAAGATGCTCAAATGGGCTTCGGCTGTGTTCGATTCCTTTGGACCGGAATATGGTTCCCGGACGCAGCGATCGTACAAACTGGTCGCGGAGGTTTTCGAATACATCTCCAGCGTGCCGAGAGATGAGCTCAATCCTGATGGCTGGGGAATAGCGCTGTTCGACGCCGCAGACCGGGGGGAAATCAGCGCCGATGATGCAAGATCCCTGCTCATGGACTACCTGACCCCTTCCCTTGATACAACCATCAACGCGCTTAGCGGCGCGCTCCTGCTGTTCGGGCAGAACCCGGATCAATGGTCGCTGTTGCGCCGGGAACCGGCGCTTATCCCCGATGCCTTTGACGAAGTTGTCCGGGTGGTCGCGCCGATACGTGGATTTGGCCGGCAACTGGCCGATGACTACGAGATCGAAGGCGTGCGGCTGGGCAAGGGCGATCGAATCTATGTTGCGTTCGCCAGCGCCAACCGGGACGAGCGGCATTTTCCCGATCCGGACCGGTTCCTGATCACAAGGCGCCCGGAGGATCATCTCGGTTTCGGTTTCGGACCCCATATGTGTGCGGGTAAAAGCCTTGCCAGGCTCGAGGTCTCGATTGTCCTGGAAGCATTGGCCGGTCGCATCGAGAGTATTGCCATTGATAACTGCCTTACAGGCCCGCACAATACGCTGAATGTCATTGAGAGACTGGACGTCACGGTCCAATGAGCAGGTAACTGGTCCGTAGTATCAGTCCTTGGGGTCGGACCAGTCCAGTTTATGACCTGGTACGCCAATACCGGCAAATTGCTCTAGGCAGATATTGACAGCAAAATCTGCTAGCAGTACAATACAGGCCCTATTTAACACCAACGAGGATACGGCAATGAGTTCTGTTATCACCGTCCGTGATGTCGACCCGGGCGACAAGTCCTGGCTCAAGCGCGAGGCGCGTCATCAAGGCGTGTCGATGGAAGAACTGGTGCGCTGTCTGATCCACGAGCGGCGCGAGAAATCCGAAAGTCATACAAAACCCTCTGAGGCTTTCAGGCGCTACTTCGGGCCGGACCACGGTATCGAGCTGCCGCTACAGGAACGTCATGGCTACCGGCCCCTCGTATTTCCTGAAGAAAACCAGCCATGACCGCGCCTGTCGCCCGGCTCCTGGATACAAATGTTGTCTCGGAGATGATGCGGCCCGAACCGGCGCCGCAAGTCGCGGAATTTCTCGACGCGGTCGCCGCAGACGGGATTGGTCTATCCTCTGTGACTGTCTGGGAAATACTCAACGGCATCGGCAGGCTCGACCACGGGCAGCGCCGGTCGGATATTACGGAGCGATTCCAGGGTATGTTGGATGATGTCTTTGAAGACCGGGTTTTTGGCTGGACTGCTGCCGACGCACAGGTTTGCGCTGACATTATGGAAACAAAGCGCCGCAGAGGAGAGCCGCTCGATAGCCATTTACCGGATGCGATGATTGCCGGTACTGCGGTACGCCACGGACTCACCATTGTCACACGCAACGAGCGAGAATTCCGTAATACAGGCGCCAACGCGGTCAACCCCTGGATAGAGTTGCCGGACTGAAGTAAAACAGTGACTCTCTCCAGAATTCACAGAAGTCATCGACAGCGAAATTAATCGCAGTTGCCTTGGTCATCCTCTTTCACGCGTAAAAAAGTACGTCTTACAACATAAACGAAATATTCCCCTGCGCCTGGTCGGCATCGATCAGGTTGATCTGCTTGACTTCGATGAGCCAGTTCTCATCATCCTGGCGCTGCAGCACGTAACCGCCCATGCAGGCGAGCGTGCCATGGTCGCCTTTGCGGTAGGTGTGGATGGTCAGGTTCGTGCGCACCCGCAGTTCTGTCTTGCCAACGGCCCAGATCTCGATATTGCTTAAGGAATGACGGGTGCGGGTGGGCGGTAGCTGCGAGAAGGCAAAGCCCGTACGGAACCGGGCGATCTTGTCTTCCAGGCGGCGCCGGTCCTGTATCTCCCAGGTGATTGTGCCGCCGGGATTGTGGGGCGCCGGATCACTGGGGATCCAGTAAATGCACTGATCCTGGAACAGGTCGAGCCACTCCTCGAACCGGCCGTCGTCCAGCAGACGGCACTCGCGGTTGAGCAGTGCGCTGATTTCATGGTGGAGTTGCAATGAAACGGGCGGTCCCGGGTCACTCCATTCCTTCGCTATCCGGTATAAGCGCTGGTAGTACTCGGAAGTAACATAGGCAGACGGCCCCGGCTGTTGTTGCAGTAATTCCCTGCTCATAAGTTCTCCTGACGCTGGTCGCTGCCGGCGTCCAGGCTCATCAGGCGCTTCCATTCCCGGTAGAACGTGCGCATGGTGATGTCGCTGGTGACCGGCGCCCGGGTGCCGTCGATCTCGGCCACTTCCCGGTCGCTGTGCAGGTGGCGGCTGCAATCCACCCATTCGGCCTCGGGGATACCGAGACCAGTCTGGCACGACTCGAAGTTCTCCACGTCATCCACCTCGCCGAACATGGGAAAATCCTCCTGGGTGCGCATGCGCATCGCGTTCACCTCGTCCGGCAGGTCGGAGATGGTGGTGGCAAACCAGTAGAGATCGGTCTGGTCCACGCCCAGTGGGTCGATCAGCTGTACCTGGTTGCCGATCAATAACAGGTTCGGGAACACGGTCAGGTTAAGGCCGGCGCCCACCGCCAGTTCGAGCAGCCGTTTTGCCTCGGTTGCGCCGTATTTTTCCGGCAGGGACCGTTCCAGGTGTTCCCGGCCCGGCTGCGGGCGTTGCAGCTCCCAGCCGGATACCTTGTGCATCTCGGGGCGCTGGTCCAGGTAGTAATGCCCGTTGCGGAACGCCTTCACGAACATGTCGCTTTTATCCGGGTCGGCCGCGAAGTACTGCATGTCCTTGTCCCCGTAGCGGGATGCCGCCATCATCAGCAGGGAGCGGTGGGAATAGGCCGGATGGTAGCCGTCCCCCTGGTTGTCGGTGACGAATTTCCAGTTGGCGGCAATGCGGTAGCGCTGGGTGCCGCTTACCTGCACTTCTCCGCCGCCGTAACGGTCCAGCCAGTCGTCGATAACTTTCCTGGCGCCGGACAGGTACTCTTCCAGTGCCGGTTGTCCGGGATCAAGGCAGGCGAAGATAAAACCACGGTAGGCGCTGACCCGCGGCACCTTCACCAGGTCGAACTTGCCGCTTTCCCGGTCAGCGTCGTAGGCGTAGTCCAGGGGTACGGAAACGGAGCGGCCCGCATGGTCGTAAGACCAGGAGTGATACGGACAGACGAATACCTTGCAGCTTCCCTTGTCCTCGCGGCACACCTTCGCGCCGCGGTGCGCGCAGCGGTTAAACAGGACGTGGATAGCGGCATCCCTGTCGCGGGTGATGATCACCGGGCGGCCGCCGAAATGGCGGGTGACAAAATCGCCCGGCGCAGGGATTTCACTCTCGTGGCCGACGAACACCCAGGCGCGGGCGAAGATATTGTGCATCTCGCGCCGGAACAGCGCCTCGCTGGTATAAACCGAACGGTGGACGCGGCCTTCCTGGATGAGGTAGTCCCAGTCGGCGGCGGCACCGGCGCTCACGGCAGAGATTTTATGCGTATCCATTCCCGAACCTGGTCAGTGCATGTCGAAAGATTCCTGTGCTGCGACAGGCGGAAAATCATGGATACAACGTAGCATAATCGGTGGGAAAGGTCACGATTTGAGCCCAATCCGGGTTCGTCTATACTGTGTTCCGTGAAGATGATCGCAAAAAAGGAGTTACCAGGCCCGCGGCAAAAAATGCGTCCAGGATTTACACCGTGAAAAAGACATACCATGGCTCATGCCACTGCGGCAAGGTACGGTTTGAAGCAGATATGAACCTTGACCATGTCAGGGTGTGTGACTGCACGGTCTGCAGGAAACGTGGCGCATTGAACCACCGGGTTGAGGAACAGGACATTCGAATATTCACACCCCTGGATGAATTAATCCAATACAAATGGCACACGATGACGGCGACCGATTACATCTGCCCCGTATGCGGGATTTTGCCGTTCCGCCAGCCACGTGATAAACCGGCAATATGGACAGTGAATGTCCGCTGCCTGGATGGCGTTGACCTGGATTCAATACCGGTCAAGCAGGTATATGGGAGCACGCTGGATTAGTAATTGTTGTCATAAAATCGACTGAACGCCAACCTTCTGATACGCTAAGGATTAATCACGTGCAGACAAATACCGAAGGGGGCATAGTATGGCAAAACATGTTGTTATTGCAGGTGGGGGCACCGCCGGCATTACGGTCGCCGCGAGCCTGGCGCGCCAGGTAAAAAACAGTGAAGTAGATATTACCGTAATCGAACCGTCCGCCGATCATTACTACCAGCCCGCCTTTACACTGGTTGGCGCGGGAACATACAGCCTGGAAAAAACCCGGAGAGATGTAAAGAAACTGATCCCGCCAAAGGTAAACTGGATGAGGGATTCGGTAGCCGGATTTGACGCGGAAAATAACACACTCAAGGTCGGATCAGGGGCAACTGTCAGTTACGACTACCTGGTTGTATGTCCCGGTCTCGAATTAAACTGGGAAAAAATTCAAGGAGCGGAAGACGCATTGGGACAGAACGGCGTATCCAGCAACTACTCGCCTGCGCATGCGGAATACACCTGGGAGGGGATCAAAAACCTCAAACCGGGGGCAAAGGCCTTGTTCACCCAGGCCCCCCTGCCGTTTAAATGCCCTGGCGCACCGCAGAAAATTGCCTATCTGGCGGCGGACCATTTACGCAACAAGGGGATATTGAAAGATTGCGAATTACACTTTCTGACCCACGCCCCGGGGATGTTTGCCGTACCCCTGTTTGCTGCGGAACTGAAGGACGTGGCAGCGCGTTATGGCATCCATGTTCACTTTCAACATAACCTGGTCGCAGTGGATGGGCAACAAAAAAACGCCACGTTCGAGGTAGCGGGAGGTGACCAGAAAGGCAAATCAGTCACTATGGATTTTGACATTCTTCACATGACCCCGCCGCAATCGCCGCCGGAGGTGATAAAGACGAGCGTGCTGGCGAATGAGGGCGGGTTTGTCGACCTGGATCAAAACACCATGCAACACACCAGGTTTGCCAATGTATTTGGTCTTGGTGACGCAGGTTCTACCCCGAATTCGAAAACCGCTGCGGCAGTTCGTAAACAAGCCCCTATCGTGGTGAAAAACCTGATGACACTCATCAATGGCGGCGAACTGGACACAGGTTACGACGGTTATGCTTCCTGTCCCTTAACCACGGCATACGGGAAAGTGATCATGGCTGAATTTTGTTACGGGGGAAAAGTCACACCGACGTTCCCGCTGGACCCGCGCAAGGAGCGCTGGAGTTACTGGTGGATTAAAACAACCGGTCTGCCGGTATTCTACTGGAATTATATGCTGAAGGGCTATGAGTGGTTTTTAAAGCACGATACGGATTTCGTTGAACCGGCCTAGGGGTCGGACCAGTCCTATTCTTGATCCGGATAATCAACGCGTTCAACTCGACTCTCTGGTCAAAGCCGCTCATGCCGTGGGTAAAGAGCTTTCCGTAGCGCTGCATTAGACTTCTGCTGTTAGGCGGATTTTTTCCCGGGAGCAGTTTGACCAGGCTAAGTTTTCTATCATACATACTCCACAAATATATTATAAATATGGAGTATGGTTAATATTGTACGACCTGATCGCGTTCCAGAGACGAGGGTGTGCAATGTGCGACCAAAACCCGTTTGCGCGGAAATTTCCACAGCCCGCTTCCGAAAAACCTCATAACGCACCCCGGCTTTCCGGCAGGCGATCCTGATCCGGTACTCAAATCGGCCTTCCCGGCCATCCGTGTCATAAATCACCACCGCCGGCCGCTTGCCGGTCACGTGACTGTAAAACAGCGCCTGCTGTACGCTGTCCAGACTGCTGCGCTTATCCAGGCCACCCTCGTAAACCATCGTGCCGGTCTCACAATCCACTTCCACGTACCTGCGACCGCCGGCAGACGTGTACCCATGACGGGTTTCCGTCTCCCCGTTGACCATGGAACAAAACCAGCGATTGTAATCATCCTCTGACGCAGTCGTGCGTGGCGCCGGACGGCCTGTTTCGTTCATCGGCACCAAATCCCGTCCCCAGAACTGCAAATTCAATATTGCGTTATACGAGATTTTGTATAAAATAACCTGATGAAGAAATTGTTATTCGCAGGAAGCGCGCTGGTTGACATTCGGAATTTTCCGTTGGAAGCCAGACGGGAGGCAGGTTACCAGCTCAGTCAGGTGCAGTTAGGGTTTGAACCGACTGACTGGAAACCACTTGGCAGTATTGGCCCCGGTGTTCGGGAAATCCGTATACATAAGCAGAGAGAATTTCGCGTGATTTATATAACTAGGTTTCATGAAGCAGTGTATGTATTACATGCGTTTCAAAAGAAGACCAGGAAAATCTCCAGGAAAGATACGGAATTGATCAAGGCTCGTTTAAAAATGATTTCAGAGGTGCGATCGTGAGCAAGAAAGACAGACAAATTATAGAATCCTCCGGCAATGTCTTTGCTGATTTAGGTTTTGAACGGCATGAGGCTGAAAACCTGTTGGTACGCGCCAGGCTTATGGCAGCGATAAAAGCCTATATCGAAGCTGAAGGTATCACGCAACGCGAGGCGGCTGAACGCTTCAACGTGGCCCAACCTCGCATCAGCGAAATTTACCGGGGGAAAATAGAGCTGTTTTCTACCGACAATTTGATCAACATGCTGGCCCGGGTAGGGCGGCATGTAGAAATTTCCATAAATGAAGCTGCCTGACCTGGAGTAGCTCAGGATGGCAGGATAGACTTACCAAGACGGATACTGAGCAGGCGCCATGACCGCTCTCAACATTAACGATTGCATCAACGAGACCTGTCCCTGGTCCGGCAAGCCGGTGCAGGCCGACTCGCTGGCCTTGTACGGCGATGATGTCGTCGGATTCTGCTATTCGTGAGAAATAGCGTTACAAATTCACGAACTGAGGACCTGTCCCGCTTCTACCTCGCTCTGGAGCGATTGGAAACAGGCGTTGGCGGGATGCGTAAGCTCTCAAATTGCGACGGCAGGATGAAATGGCCGAAGCGTGGGGTGTACTTCTTTTTTGAACCGGGAGAATCCCGTTCTGCTTCAGATAAAAGCCCGCGCGTAGTACGCATCGGCACACATGCACTGACCGCAACTTCCCGCACCAGTCTTTGGAACAGGTTATCCCAGCACCGGGGTGTCGCGGCAACCGGCGGTGGCAACCACAGGGGTTCTATCTTTCGTCTGATAGTGGGAGAGGCGCTGACTGCGCGCGATTCCCGCAGTAGTGTCGCCACATGGGGAAAAGGAGCTTCTGCGCCGTCTGATATACGCGCTAACGAGATTGAGCTTGAAAGGAAGGTCAGCGATATAATCAGAGCAATGCCTTTTCTCTGGCTAGAAGTCGACGATCCCCCCGGCCGAGACAGCTTGCGTGGATATATCGAAAGCAACTCCATTGCCTTGCTCAGTAACTACAACCGAACGGTAATCGACCCGCCATCCAGTGAATGGTTGGGGCTGCACTGGCCACGCATGAAAGTTCTAAAATCAGGTCTCTGGAACCAAAATCATGTTGAAGAAACACACGATCCAGGTTTCCTGTCTACCCTTGATGATCTGGTTACCAAACAAGTTGATTCATTGATACATCCCTGAGTAAATCAGACAAGACCAGGCAATCTGCTAATAACATGTCTCATAGTCATCCAGATACAGATACGAATGTCATTGTTGTAATTCAGTGTGCTGGCAGTAAACAACCGTATGCCGGTAATCTGAAGTCAGAGAATGGACAACCGGTAATGTTCGTTGCTAATCCTGAAATAGCACCAAAACACTCGTCAGTTGTTTACAAACGGCCCGATGACCCCGCAAATTCATCGCAGTCATACAGGGATTTAGTCATCGAATATAACCGGGACCCGGCCGACAATCCCTTAAATCTGCTACCTGCATGGCAACTTTATAAAAATCCCGTCTACGGGCAACTGGTACGAAAATATGGCGTCAGGAATGTGTATATTCTTTCTGCCGGCTGGGGACTTGTTTCCTCCGACTTCCTTATTCCCAACTATGACATCACATTTTCAAAAAGTGCGGACGCCTACAAGCAACGGCGGTTGCGTGATCGATATTTGGACTTCTCGATGATGTCACAAGATACTTCTTCAAGGATTATTTTTCTGGGAGGGAAAGATTATGTCCGCTTATTCTGTGATCTGACTTTGCATGTCAGAACCGAGCGAATTGTATTTTATAACTCTGCAATTTCTCCAGATGCACCTGGTTGCAGACTAGTCCCGTTTCCAACTTCCACTCGTACAAACTGGCACTATGAATGTGCCAAGAAACTGGTTGAAGGGGTATCTTTGATTTAAAGGAAGTTATACATATTGGTTGACCCCCTTAGGGTGAGCAGGGCGGATTAAAGGGGAAAGAGCCCCCGGCCTTTACTCCCACTAACTAAAAATAGGTTGACCTGTGATGCGAGGCTCACCAACAGTATGCAGACATAACAGATATGACTCTGATAATCGGTTTGAATGTTGAATTTCTGTAATTTCGACTCACAGTTATATTGTATTTGCAGACAGATTGTCTTAAAATTTATGTTATGGCGTCTAAAAATGCAATTATTGATCAAAATCACTTCAAGTTGCGACGCCAACAATCTTTTTCACTTCTTAAGTTCGTTAGGTCACTCTTATCAAATGACTATGGATATCCAGACGAATGGTTCCCAGAGCGTTGGCGATGTAAAGAAGAAAAATATGGTATTCAAGTAGCTCTCTGCACAGAAGCTGGAAACGCAATTCTAGTAGGCATAATTACAAATAGTTCTTTTTCGAACCTAATAAGTATTCTAAAGCAAGTTCTTGCGAAAGAGAACTTATGTAGTCTTGGGTTTATTGTCCAAGGCGGCAAGATTTCAGCTTACCAATACAAATCAAAAGACTCTGATTTAGTTTCAGTAGAACAGCTTGAGCCATACAAATCACTCACAAACAGTGCACGCCCGATCATCTTTACATATTCTGGGTCAAGGACATGTAATAGGGTATTAGAACTGGAGCCACTTACATACTCTGTCGAATCTTTATTTTTCGAAACACATAGTCACATTCGTGATATTGATGGTCTACATGCTGACGAAGCACTAGATGAACTTTGTAAAGTTTTGTATACCAAGCTATTTGATGAAGAACACACCCTACCTGAAGAACCTTTCAAAGTGCAGTATGGCGTATATGGGAATACCCCAGAATTATCTACGTGTATTAGAGAACTCTATAAAAAAGCAAATGATTACGATAAACGTGTCTATGGTCTTAGAATTCCCGGATATAAGCGTTCGCGAGGAGTATTCGACGACCCGATCCGACTATCGGCACCAGCCCTTGCGAAAGTCGTGGAGGAGTTTCAGGGTTACGATATCTCCAATAGTGAAATCGATGTTAAGGGGAGGGCATTTCAAAAAGTCTTTTTACCAGCATTGAGAGCTGGCATGGGACAATACTTTACGCCCCATAATGTAGTGAAGTTTATCGTTGCATCAGTAGCTCCAGATGCAAAGCAGTTGGTGCTTGATCCATTCTGTGGCTCAGGCCATTTTTTGACAGAGGCCCTTGACTATGTACGCGATACTAACAACGATAAGGTCGTGGATGATTTTGCTTACCATAAACTTCATGGTATTGAAAAAAGCGAGCGCATGGTTCGAGTGGCAATGACTGATATGCGATTGCATGGTGACGGACATGCGAATATACGTTGTACCGATGCATTATTACCATTCATTAACTATCATGACCTTGAACGCGAGTCTTTCGACTTAGTTCTGACTAATCCGCCTTTTGGTTCAGTATTAGGTATTGATGCTATCAAATCGCTCGGGGAATTCGAGATTGCTCGAAACCGTAAAAAAATTCCGCTGGAATTACTTGGGTTAGAAAGATCCTTAGCATTTTTGCGACCGGGAGGAACTCTAGCAATCGTTTTACCAGAGAGCGTTTTCGTTAACTCATCTTCAAAACAAGTTAGAGAGTGGGTTGCATTAAGAGCACAGGTCCGAGCGGTGATAAGTCTCCCAATAGAGACATTTACTCCATTCGGTGCAAATATCAAGACGAGCATTCTTTTTTGCCAGAAACCCCTTAATAAGAAAATGCATTCAAAATCTGTTTTCTGTGGAGTGATCGAAAATATTGGTCATGATTCTGCAGGAAGAATTCTTGAAGGTAGTGATTTTGAGAAGCTATCATTGAAATTAAAAGAATTTCTTGGGTGAATGGGATGAGATATAACATAGTTGATTTTGGCATCTTTTCCACTAGCAAACGGTGGAACGCGGACTATTTCTTTCGAAGCGTCTCTGATCATAGAATTAGAAAGGGATTTACTTTACGTAAACTTAATGAACTAGCTGATGAGAGGCGAGAATTCTTACTACCTAAGGATTATCCTGAGAGGGTTTTCAACTATGTAGGGCTCGAAAATATTTCTCAGTTTACACGTCTACTTGTTGACTTCGCACCTAAAAAAGGACGAGAAGTTAAGTCACGATCAAAGATATTTCAGAACGGTGACATCCTTTATGGCCGCTTAAGGCCTAGCTTAAATAAGTGTCTTGTAGTGGATGAATTATTAACGGAGGGCATTTGTTCAACTGAAATTTTTGTTTTGATCCCAAATAGAGATTTAATTTATCCTGAATACTTGGCAGAACTCATAGTTTCAGAAGAAGTTTGTAACCAAGTGACATCTATGGTCGCAGGTGCTGCGCTTCCTAGAGTACAGCTTTCTGATTTCTTAGATATTTCCGTGCCTATCCCAACGATCGTAGCGCAGAAAGAAATGGTTGTGAAACTCGTTAAAGCTAGAGCGGATTTTAAAGAGCATCTCCAGAAAGCAAAAGATACACCGAGAAGAATATCAAGTGCATTTGCAAGATATGCTTTTGATGGGAAACTGTTCAAGCTTGATTCTGTGAGAAAAAATGAGCGAAAGTACTGGCATAATCCTCTCCCACGGGGTCAACGCAAAAAACTGAAGGTGTGATTAAGTGAGATTACGAAGCAGTTTTGTATAATCATCGCGTGTGCGGATTTCACTGCATAAATCTGGCACACGCCTATTTACATCATTGATACCTAGCTCAGTGGCAATGTCGCGCCATTCTTTCGCTGAATAATGGTGTTGCTCCTCAGTAGGGTAGTTTCTGTGAATAAAGTTGATGTACTTATCCGCTACTTCATCTGTGCGTCTGATTTTTCGGAAGGCCTGTTTAGCTTCCATGCTACTCGTTTTTAACATGCGCACAAGACCTCCAAAATTTGCCGCATACGGCACGTTGGAAGACGGTCTGCAGCTTTGTGGCCCCGTCAGTCTTTCCCGACTTCCTTTTTCATTTAGGGGTTCTCCATGGTGTGAACATTTGTGAGCGGGGCACTTATCAGGGCAACTTTGTTTGTCAACGAAAGTTCCTCCTCTTGTGAGATGCAAGGTATCACGCAATCTTACAATTGAACTGGCTAATCCAAAGAAACTATCAACGATTTGTGGACAGCAGTGATTTCCATCTACATCTAAGGGAGACCATCGCCATACTAGAAGAAGTAGAGCATCAAACCGATCTAGCTCATGTTCTAGCACATCAAAGTGAGCTTTCGACTCAGCTGCACCGAAATTCATAGATTTAGCTTCAATGCGAAAAAGTTCGCCTTCTTTTGTTGCTGGATTCCAATCTTTGTTTGGTATAACACAGGCGAAATCATTGAATTGATGATCAGGAAACCATGCTAATTCGCAGCTTTTTTTTTTGCCCGCAGCAATTACGATGTTGGTGTGATATCCCCACAAAGCTTCAAGAAGTCCACCCATGCCACTACCAACTCTACCACCCCTAGTCCGTAAAACCTCTGAAGAAAACTTATTTATTTGCTTGCAGACCTCTGGCATAGAGCTAGCAACTAATGAGAATGCGTCTTTTTTCTTCTGATCTTCCATCAAATTGGCACACTTGTTTCCTACGTATTCTTTTATATGATATTGCTGAGTAAAGCAGTCAAAGGAATTACTTAGGGTAGGCATTCTGCTCACCTAGGCAGACGCTGATAGCAATTTGCAGTATAATTTCGAAGCGAAGTATACCACAGATGTGAATTTGTGTGGATACAGTAAAAATGCATTCGGCCTGGTTGAGTTGACCCTATCCATCCCTTTTGCGTCATGAGTAGTTCAGGGGAGGTCATCATTGCAAAGACAAACCAGAAAAATAATCAGTACATCTCAAAATACTCCCGATGCTCCCAATCCGTCACATGCGCCAAAAACCGCCCAATCTCCGCCCTCTTGATATGCAAAAAATAATCAACAAACTGGCCCCCAAACCCGGCCCTAAGCACCCTTGACCCATCCAGCGCCTCAGTCGCATCCATCAGCGAACGCGGCATCGGCGGCTTGTCAACCTGCTGATAGGGATCACCCTTCACAGGCTCCCCGGGGGTCGTCCCGTTTTGTATTCCGTCCATCCCGGCATAGATCTGTGACGCCATGTACAGATACGGGTTCGCCGCAGGTTCCCCCGTGCGATTCTCGATACGCGTACTCGGCTCGGCATAACCCCCCACCAGCCTGAGCATGGCGCCGCGGTTGTCGTGGGCCCAGAGAATGCGGTTCGGCGCCAGCGGGTTGGCGTTGAGGCGCTTGTAGCCGTTGATGGTCGGGTTGGAAAAGGCGCACAGCGCGGCCCCGTGTTCGACCAGTCCGCCGATGTAATGATAACCGGTATCGCTCAACAGGTTGTCGTCGCTGGTGAAGGCGTTGGCCCCGGTTTCCGTATTGCGCAATGACTGGTGCAGGTGCCATCCGCTCGAATAGACGTTGGGCAGGGCGGGTTTCGCCATGAAACTGGCCAGCAGTCCGTGACGCCGCATCAGGTGTTTGACGCCGGAGCGGAACAACAGCAGGGAATCGGCTGCTTTGAGGCCGGTCAGGGGGTTGAACGTCACCTCGAACTGGCCCGGCCCCCATTCGGCTTCGATGCTGCGCAGGGGCAGGTCCAGCCCGGCCGCCATCTCCCGGATTATCTCCGTCACGTGGGCCACCCTGTCCATGGGGTGTTCGGCATGGTATTGGAAGCCGTGGCTGAGCGCCTTCACCGCCGGCGGGTCGGGCGGGTGCCCGGCTTCACTGAGCGCCAGTTTCTCATCCTCGATAGTAAATACGTAGAACTCGAGTTCCAGCCCGGCGATGAAACTGTAGTTCAGGTCCGCCAGTGCATTGAGTGCGTTACGCATTACCTGCCGGGTGTCAAACGGCATGCGGGTGCGGTCCTTCAGGTACATATCGGCGATGATCCAGGCCGTGTCCGGCGCCCAGGGCAGGATTTTGAAGGTCATCGGATCGGGCGCCAGCATCATGTCGCCGGCGCCGCCCATCTGCTCGACGCCGAAGCCGCCGTCCGCCTCGAACAGCGGGAAAACGGGGGTGTTGGATGTGTCTTTGCCGAAGTTGGAGAAGGTATCGGCCACGCCGTTCTGCAGGGCCAGCAGGAAGTTGTCCACGCTTAACGCTTTCCCCCGCATTATCCCGTGCTGGTCGCTGTAAACGACCCGTACCGTCGTGATGCCGTTCTCGTTGATTAATTCCGGCAGTTGCCCGGCGCGTTCTGACTGCTCCTCGTTCCATGCGCCGGCTTCGGCGATGAAATTTTTATGCCCGACACTGATTTCGTGTGAACTGTCCTGAGCTGAATTCATTCTGATCCCCCGTAGTTGTTCCCATCAGGATAATAGCAGTTTATCGATGTTAAAATTCGTCGCCCGGCCTGACGTAGCAGAAGATGCGCCCGTCCCGGGCAGGTCGTTATCCCTGGTCATAGCGGTGGCTTTTATCTCCGCTGCCGGCCATTCCGTGTAACCAGCCCAGTGGTAACCTGCGCAGCAGCATAACAAGCAAGCGGTAATTCCACCCTGGAACTGACACTATTTTTCCCCGTCGTAAATCAATCAAGGATTGTCTCACCGTGTACTCCGACGTCCATGCGCGCATAAGCCCTGATTTCCTGTAAAACGTGTCCGGGTCAAGACCAATCCTTTCATGGAAGTCCGTGATGGTATACCCGGGGCATAATGCCTGGATCCTGATTCCACTGTCATCGTATATGATTGCCAGTGACTCGCTCAGGCTGCGGATGAATGCCTTGGTGGGGCCGTACAGCGGACTGCTCGGCGTTGGCATGAATGACACGACAGAGGAAACATTGATAATACTGCCGTCACCGTTCGCCGCCATCACGTTCAAGGCGGCGTAACTGAGTTTCAACATAGCCTGCACGTGCACATGCATAATGTCATCGTGTTTCTGCCAGTCCATCTCGTGGAAAATACCGTCTTCGGCATAACCGGCATTATTGACCAGGACGCTTAACCGGGGCTGGTTCCGGATCTTCACGGCAAGATCGTCAATTACCGCGGGATCGGATAAATCCATTATCATCACCACCGGTTCAACGTCATGCTTTTTTTGTAACTCGGCAGCCAGTTGATTCAATTTTTCCTCGCGCCTGCCTATCAACCACAGTGCCTGGTGCGTGGCAGAGAGTTGACGCGCAAATTCGGCGCCGATGCCGCTGGTTGCGCCTGTTATGACTGCAAGCCTGGTCATGTAGAATAACTCTTCGAATTTCTCACTCTGATCTTTGGGTTCCGGCTTTCGCCGGAATGACGCAACAATATGGTAATAGTAGTTTATCCGTTTCAGGGTTAAAATACCTTGATGAAACTCCCCCACGAACGATTTGATTACTCCGCCATGCCGCAGCGCGAACCGGTCCGGTTTCCGAACGGCAAGCGCATTGCGGTGTACATGATCGTCAACATCGAGGAATGGAATATCGAGAAGCCCGTCGCCAGGGAGTACGTGACCTCGCCGGCGGGCGTCGTGACCGTACCCAACGTCCCCAACTGGTCCTGGCACGAGTACGGTATGCGGGTCGGTGTCTGGCGCATCATGGATGCCCTGGCGAAGCGCGGCCTCAAGGCCAACGTCGCCATCAATGCGCGGGTGTGCGAGGGCGCCGGCGAGCCGGTTGCCCGGGCCATGCTGGACGCCGGCTGGGATTTCATGGGGCACGGTTATGCCCAGGCGCCCATGCACGTCGTCGAGGACCAGGTGGAGGTGGTGAACAAAGCCTTTGCCATTTTGAAGGAGTACACCGGCAAGGCGCCGAAGGGCTGGCTGGGGCCGGGGCTGCAGGAGACCCTGGATACGCTGGATTACCTGGCCGCGGCCGGGTTCAAATTCGTCTGCGACTGGCCCATGGATGAACACCCCGTCACCATGAAGACCGCGGCCGGGCCGATCATGGCCATGCCGTATTCATTCGAGCTCAGCGACCTGCCGATGATGGTCGTGCACGCGCACACGTCGGAGGTGTGGCTGAAGCGGGCCAGGGACCAGTTCGACCGGCTCTACCGGGAGGGCGCGGACCAGCCCAGAGTCATGTCATTGGGCGTGCATCCCTATATAATGGGCGTGCCGCACCGGATAGGCTATTTCGAGGAGGTTCTGGATTACATTCTGGGCAAGGATGATGTATGGTTTGCCACGGCCGATGAGTTGTATGACTGGTTCAGCAGGTAATTAACATGGATGCACAGGATATACAGGATATTAATGAGTAAATTATTCAGGACTCCTGTGTATCCTGTGCATCCATGTGAAAATTTCAATCAAGAAAGTAATGAGTGATTATGAGTACAAATATTTCATCAGATAAGATCTGGACGAGCGATCTGAACAGGACGGATGACATTCTGTCCCGGTTCGACCGCAGCAAATCCGTACACTTTTACGACACGACGTTGCGCGACGGCGAACAGTCCGTCGGTGTATGTTTCACCCCGGAGGAAAAGTTCGATATCGCCTGCAGGCTGAGCGACCTGGGCGTATCCAGAATCGAATCGGGCTTCCCGCGGGTCTCCGCCGACGATACCGCGGCGGTGAAACGCATCCTGGATGCCGGCCTGCAATCGGAGATCTGGGGGTTTTCCCGGGCCGTCAAGGCAGATGTCGATGCGCATATCGAACTCGGTACCGAGCATGTCCTGATCGAGATATCGACCAGCGACATGAAGATCAAGGCCTACGGCTTTACCCGGGACAGCGTCCTGCAGCGCGTGACGGACGCCATCCGGCACGCCAAGGACAACGGCATCAAGACCGTCAACTTTTTTGCCGTGGACTCGACCCGCAGCGACCTGGGGTTCCTGCAGGACGTCTATTCTACGGCCATCGAGCAGGGCGCCGACGAGGTGTCCGTGGTGGATACCATCGGTGTCTGCTCCCCGGAAGCGGTGGAGCGGCTGATCGGTGAGGTGAGCAGCTGGGTGGGTCCGGATATCCCCATCCACTGGCACGGCCACAACGATTTCGGCATGGCGACCGCGTCCGCGGTGGCGGCCGTGCGCGGCGGCGCCCGCTGGATCCAGGGCACCATCAACGGCATGGGCGAGCGCGCCGGCAATGCGGACATCTGCGAAGTGGCCCTGGCCCTGCAGTGCCTGTACGACATGCCGGTGGAACTGGACCTGACCCGGGCCAGGGACACGTCAAAAGTCGTACAGAAAGCCGGTGGCTACAACGTGGACGGCTGGAAACCCGTGGTTGGGGAGTTTCTCTACACCCGCGAGAGCGGCGCGGTGGCGAACCAGTTCCATATCCCCCAGGCCATCGAACCGTATTCTTCCGAGGTTGTTGACGCCGAGCGCCGCATCGTGCTGGGCAAGAAGAGCGGTCTGTCCAACGTCAAGCTCAAGGGCGAGGAACTGGGACTGGACATACCGGAGGACAAACGCGCCGGGGTGCTGGCCGAGGTCAAGGACCTGGGTACCAGAAACGCCCGCCTGGTGACCGACGAGGAGTTCAAGGATATCGTTGCACGGATTGTATAGAATCCGCAGAGGGATCTATCCGCAGATGACGCAAGGATCTATCCGCAGATGACGCAGATTAACGCAGATAAAATATAAATAATCAGGAAAAACATATAAGATTCATTGGCCCGTTATTGACTGCACACAATGAACTCAGACGAAGTTGTTTTGAGGCAAATTACCAATAGTCCTGACTGGTTATCTGTTTGAAAGCCTCCGGACTAAACCGGGTTTATTGATTTCAGTATTAAATAACTTCAATTTAAAAAGAGTCTTTTTAATCTGCGTTCATCTGCGTCATCTGCGGATAAAATAATCTAAATGAAAGAAATCGAAAAAGTATGCGTCGTCGCCGCGGGCGCCATCGGCAGCCTGCTGGTGGGCCACCTGGGCACGATCGTGGACATGGCGGTGCTCGCGCGCCGGAAGGAGCACGCGAAGGCCCTGAATGAGGAGGGCCTGCGGGTCAGCGGCAAGTCCGAATTGCATGCCGGCGTGCGCGCATCGACGGACGCGGCGGACCTGGGTGAAGTTGACCTGGTCATCATTGCCTCCAAGGCGCTTGCCGTCGAGGCCTGTGCCGGGATGATCAAGGGTCATTTTCCCGGCGCCCACGTGCTCATGATCCAGAACGGCCTGGGCTGCGAGGAAATGGTCAGCCGCTTCGGCGACTGGCCCATCATCTCCGGCGTCACCTTCATGAGCGGCACCCGCCACACGGACACGCACGTGGAATACGAACTGGATACGGCCACCTGGATGGGGCCCTGGGCGGAGGGCAGTGCAACGTTTGAATACGTCAGGCAGGTTGAGGAACTCTTCATCCGTTCCGGCCTGAAAGCGGAGGCCTACGAAGACCTGTTGCCGCACCAGTGGTCCAAGCTGATATTCAACTCGGCGGTGAACAGTATTTCGGCGCTGACGGACCTGCCCCACGTCAAGGACTTCGCGTTCCAGGACAACCTGGAGGACCTGGGCCACCTGGTTTACGCCATGATGGATGAGGCCAAGCGCATTGCGGAGGCCCGCGGCGTAACCCTGGCGGACGACCCCTGGATGATGAACGTCAACGCAGTGCGCCAGGGCAATACCAGCGGCGAGGAGTACGCCCACGTCCCCTCCATGCTGGATGACGTGCGCAACAAGCGCCTGACGGAGATAGACTGGATCACCGGTTCCATCGTGCGCGAGGCGCAGAAAGCGGGCATCCCGGCGCCGTACCATGAGACGCTGTACCGGCTGGTGAAGGCGCATGAAACGAGTTATGTGGGAAGATGATTTATCCGCAGATTACGCAGATGAACGCAGATAAATACTTAAGATCAGGAAACTAATCAACAAATTTAGAGCCGTTGGATTAAATCGGATTTATAGATTCATTTCAGTACTTAACAACTTTTAACAATAGATTTTATTTTAATCTGCGGTAATCTGCGTCATCTGCGGATAAAAATAATATAATCCTGCGCTTACTTCGGAATCACGGGGAGATTTACATGAAGGTATGTATCATCGGTTGCGGCGCCATCGGCGGTCTCTACGGCGCCCACCTGGCCAGGCTGGACGACGTCGAGGTCTGGGGTTTTGACCTTGACCGTGGCCACGTGGACGCCATCAACAAAAACGGCCTGCGCCTGACCGGGCTGAGTGATTTCACCGCCACCGTGCATGCCCGGACGCAAGTGGAGGATATCCCCGAATGCGAGTTCGGCATTATCGCGACCAAGACCATGTTCACCCGTTCGGCTATCGAAACGGCCGCGCCGATATTCCGGGACGGCGCAGTCTGCTCGGTACAGAACGGTATCGGGAACGAGGAGATAGTGGCAGAGTACGTGCCGCGGGTGATACAGGGCACGATCTTCCCGGCGGGACATATCACTGCGCCGGGGGTGGTCAACCAGGATGCCGGCGGCAAGACCTGGATAGGGCCGTTTGCAACAAACCCGGCCGCCATGGCGGAGGTTGAACAACTGGCGGACGCCCTCACACGCAGCGGCCTGGAGTGCCTGGCCATGGAGGACGCCCGCGGGGCGCAGTGGACCAAGCTGATCTTCAACTCCGCCTCCAATGCCATGGGCGCCCTGACGCGCCTGCCCCACGGCGTGGCCTGCGACCAGGAAGGCGTGCGCAAGGTCATGTCGGTGCTGGTGAAGGAGGGCATGGCCGTGGCGGACGCACTGGGGATCACCCTGGACAGCGACCCCGAGGCGCTGATCGATTTCGGCAGGGAAAAGGCCTATTACCACCCGCCCAGCATGTTGCAGGACGTGATGGCGGAGAGATTGACCGAGGTGGACGCCCTGAACGGCGGCATCGCCAGATTAGGCCGGGAACTGGGTATCCCGTGCCCCATGAACGAGGCGTGCGCCGCCATAATCAAGGGTCTGGAGGCCTCCTGGACGCTCGAAATACCTGGACATTAAGATGTACATTTGGGGTCAGAGCAAAAGCTACGAGCTTTTGCTCTGACCCCAAATATAACAACGTAATATCGAAGAGGAAATGCTAAATGACTGATTATATTAACCGTTTTCGCCCTAGCCAGGCCGAGATCGAACGGCGCTACGCCAATGTTCGCGCCGCCATGGAGAAAGAAGGACTGGATGCGCTGGTGGTCAGCGGCAGCGAGTACACGGGTTTTGAGGGTGCGGTGCGTTATATGTGCGGGTTCGTGATCCTGCACCGCTACGCCTACGTGGTGATCCCCGCCGACGGCGACCCCGTATGCGTATTCCCCCGGGAAGCGACCTGGGTGGGGGATCATTCAGCCACCTTTATCGAGCAACGCGAGTTCCCGGGCCATTGCGGCGAGTGGATGGCGGATTTCCTGCAGGGCAGGGGCGTGAAAAAGCTGGGCGTCTACGGTCTGCAGTACATCATCAACGTCCGTGATTATTCCGCCCTGGCGGCCAAGGACTTCGAGGTTATCGACTTTGAGCTCCAGTTCGATTACGCCCGGGCGCAGAAGAGCGAGGAGGAAATCGCCTCGGTGCGCCATTCCATGGAGATCAACAAGCAGGGTGTGCTGGACGTGATAAAGGCCTACGAGCCGGGCAAGACGGAAGCGGAACTGATGGGTGTGGCGGAGAATACCTTTGCTGCGGCCGGCTGCGCCCGCAACACCATGGACATGATCCAGATGGGACCGAACGGCTCCCTGGAGCCGCAGATGGTGTTCCCCTCGAACCGCCCCATACAGGACAGCGACGGCATGATGTACGGCCTGGAGATCTCCGGCGAGGGCGGCCACTGGGTCGAGTTCTCCCGCCCCGTATTCCCCCGTGGTGCGGATGATATCACCAAAGAGATGATGACGGCCTACCAGGAGTTCCATGAGCTGGCTAAGGAACACATGAAAGCTGGCAACACGGCGGAGGCCGCCAGCAACGCCTGCATGAAACCGATCTTCGACCGCGGCTACCGCTCCGGCCACGTCTGCGGCCACTCCATCGGCATGACCATGATCGAAATGCCGCGCATAGGCGAAGGCTTCGACTTCGTCCTGCCCGAGAACATGGTTTGCTCCATGCACCCCCACTTCATGAACCAGGAACGCACCCACTCACTGTACTTCCAGGAAACCTACCGCGTCGGCAAGGACGGCGGCGAACCCCTGTCCGGCGTGCCGATCAAGGCCTACCAGGGCGGCGAAGAGTCGTTCTAGTCAGGTACTAATTTGGGACACCCATAAATTAGAGCCAATTTATGGGTGTCCCAAATTACCCCCCATAAATTGGAGCTAATTTATGGGTGTCCTGAATTACTCTGTTGTAACCCGTCAATTACTTTTTCCCAAAATGTGACTTTTCTCACGTTTTTGCGGATATTTTGCTTTTCAACATCTTTCTGCCAGGTAAAGTCAGTATTACCATCAGGATACCGATACCAACTGCTCCGGCATTGACAGGAATGACGACGGCGCGGTTGGTCGAAATGGTAATCCCAGGCCATGTAAATAGTACAAAGTATCCCGGAAATTCCCGTGTTTCCTGTAGCTTCTGGGACAGATCAATCTCAGGGTGCACGTTTGCCTTTACAGTTTGTATCCTACGGGATACAATCAGATATAATCCAAGATGCTCAATCGCATTAATGAATATACGGATGAGCAGGATAGAAGTCCTTACGCCGAGTGGTTGGCATCGCTGCGTGATGCACGCGCCAGAGCCCAAGTTATTATGCAGGTGGACCGGATGGAATTAGGTTTGTTCGGCGACTCTAAGCCTGTCGGCAAAGGACTGAGTGAATTAAAAATCCATCATGGTCCCGGGTATCGTGTCTATTATGGTAAAGAAGGCCAGGATGCTTACCTGCTTCTATGTGGTGGTGATAAGTCAACTCAATCCAGGGATATCAAGCGAGCGAAGGCGTATTGGCAAGAGTACAAGATGAGGAAACAGTAATGGTCCGCAATGTAAGAACAACTCACAGCGAACATTTACGTGACCCTGAAGTGGCGGCAGAATATTTAAACCAGGCGTTACTGGAAGACGATCCAGCTATTGTGCTGATGGCTCTACGTAATATCGCCGAGGCCCAGGAGGGAGGCATTACGGGTCTGGCGGTACGCGCACATCTTGGCCGTGAAAGCATGTATAAAATGCTCTCGGAAGCGGGTAATCCAAAGTTGTCCAGCTTTAGAAAGATCATCCAGGGGTTGGGAATGTGCCTGAAAGTACAGGCACACACATAACCTGTTTAACCCTAAACAGAACTAATAACTTGTTAATAACTACAATGTAGTTATAATATAATTGTGTACGAATTGATCTTTGAGCGGGATCTTGACGAGGGCTTTCGCCATGCGTAAACACTATGATTTCTCAAATTCCAGGCCTAACCCGTACGCAAACAGGCTAAAAAAACAAATCACTATTCGCATAGACGAAGATACTATTGCCTATTTCAAAAATATGGCTGAGGAAAAAGGTATCCCCTACCAGGGCCTTATTAATTTATATTTACGCGATTGCGCACAATCTCAACGCGACCTGAAGTTACAGTGGCAATAATCCCGGCACGGTAATTTGGGACACCCATAAATTGGAGCCAATTTATGGGTGTCCCAAATTACCCTCTAGTACATGTGAGCGCGCAGGTACAGGTGTTGCAGCGGAGTCGGCAACCGCTGACGTAGTTATAGATATCAACAATACATGGTTTGAAATCTGATTTAATATACTCATAGAGGCATACCATATTAAACGGGTTATAAGACTATGAAGAGGTTCATTCGAGTAGCACTTGTGGGTTTGGCTACAAGTCTTATTCTATTGACCGTTAATGTCAAATCACAAGCTGAACAGGAACGTGAATGTACCGTTACCTCGGCTGATCTCAGCAAGCTGACTTTTGACGTATTTGATCAGGGTTTGGACTCTCCCTTGTCGTGGAGATGTCTTGCTGATAGAGAGGATTTCAGACAAGCACAAGAATTAATCAAAAAATTCATAATGACCAACGCTGGAAAACTTGATCAGTATGATGTACGAAACTTATATTTTCATTCGGGTCAGCTAGCCGCTCTCGATGGGAGATATGAGAATGCAATTGAGAAATTTTCCAAGGCAATTGATGATAACGACGGCACTTTTCATTTCTTGAGTTGGAATGAATATGTGTCAGGCACAATCCATTTCCTCCGAGGGGACATTAAAAAACTGGAACAAGAAATTAAGAAGATAGAATCCAAAAACCTGGAAATGGACAGTGTTAATCTGCGCATCCTGAAAAATTTTCTCAGGTGCCCGAATGAGACCTATAAAAAGGTTAATTCCCTAACTTCTTGTGTGAATACAGACTGAGTGTCTGGATATTGCGAATTTCGGAGCTAATCAGAATTTTTGCGTCGACCAGGGTCATTTTCCATCTCCAGCTTGCGGGCAATTTCCTCATCTTCCAGATGTTCTGCAAGCTCCAGGGAATTGGTCAGGTCATGACTGCCTGCTACATCCCCCATCGAAACAGGGTTTCTCGTACGCGCTACATGTGAGTACAAACACACAGGATTAGAATTACCGTATTGCTGAATTTCAGTAATTCTGGTATTATTGGAAATCATTTTCATTATTGGATTTATTCATGGTAAATACATTAATAGTTTCGGAACGCGGACAAATCACTCTTCCGGCTGCAATCAGAAAGCGATTAGGGTTGAAAGGAGGAGGTGCACTAATTCTGGAGGAACGTAACAGTGAACTGGTCCTCAAACCTGCCGCGGTGATGGAGATCGAAATTTATGACGACGAACAAATTGCGCAGTGGGATAAGGATGACCAATTAAGCGGTACCGATCGGAATCGAATTAGAAAATCATTGGAACGATAGAGTTGAAACGGATATTTCTGGATGCAAATGTGTTGTTTACCGCAACGCATAATCCTCGAGGTAAAGCTGCGTTTATCGTAGAGCTTGGGAGGGAAAATCACTGGACATTATATTCCAGCGTCTATGCAGTTGCCGAAGCCCGGTATAATTTAGAGATCAAGTTTCCGGAACGCATACCCGGGTTTGAAATCCTGCTTGACAGCATCAAAATGATTAAGCACCAGGAAAAGAAAACTAGCCTTCCAGGTTTGAATGAGAAAGATCAGCCCATATTTCAGGCGGCGATGGAATGTTCCGCAACACATCTGATTACCGGTGATAAAAAGGATTTTGGGAAGTTTATGAATAAACCCGGAGAAACATTCAGCATTAATATCCAAACCCCCAGTGACTTTCTCAAGGAAATTAACCCTCCAGCGGATTCACATGAGTAACCCCGCTGAAGCGGCGAAAATCATAATCCGCAGAAGATGGGGCAATTCAGGAGGCAATTTGGGACACCCAAAAATTGAGGATAATTTGTGGGTGTCCCAAATTACCCCCTGAACAGCCCCGAACCGGATGCCGGTGCCCGGAACCGGTCAGCAAATTCTGCTACATCACCCGGATTCGTTATGGGAATGGAACACTTGTCGGGATTGCATATATACAGCCTTGCTTCCTTGCCTGACGGGTAACGGCCGGGCTTCTCGAAATGCAGCAGTTTGCGCGGGTGGTATATCTCCCTTGAGGCATTGAATAATGCCTGTGCGTCTTCATGATCGGGATCGCCGACCACCGAGAACTCCACGTAGGCGGCCGTGAGTTTTTCCAGCAACAGCGCGGTCTGTCCCGTTATGCGGCCTTCCCGGCGCAGGATTTCCGGCGTGGCAACGGCCCTGATGGTGGCCTCGGGGATCTCCGCATAGTCGCCGTTTTTTGTATAGACCCATAAATCATAAATAAACCGGGCGGCAACCGCATTCAGCTCAAGGGGCTTTCTGGGTGGGATAATAGCTACCGTCTCATCAGGAATGGCGGAGTAAAATCCGCCGTGTTCCCTGTCGTACAGATTGGCCAGCATGGCATCGGCAACGGTGACGGCGTGGTCCAGCCATTTCGCATCGCCGGTTGCGCGGTACAGGGCCAGCAGGGCCGTGCCCGTCCACGCCTGCGCGCCCAGGTAGGGCTTGTCATGGACAACCAGGGGGCGCATGCGCTTGTCATCAGCTATGGAAGCCGTAGCATGAACCTGCAATATCCAGCCGTTTTCCGTTGTCCTGTCCTGCAATAACGCATCAACGGCCTTGATTGCGGTTTCCAGGTAACGCCCATCCCCGGTACTTTCATAGGTGACGATGTATGCATCAATCAGCTGTGCATTCTTGTCGGTATAGGCCGCGTGGTCGATGGGAGGGATGCCGTACTTCTGCCGTCCCTGGTCGTTGTCGATAAGCCAGTAATCTATGGCGTTCATGCCGTCCTCCAGGTGCGGCGGGTCGTCCTCCTGGCTGGTATAGAAGGTGTTGTTCCCGTCTTTCATCCAGTCGTTCAGGAATCTATCCACTTCCGCAATGCCGGCAAGGTACCTGTCGTCCCCGCTGTTGGCGTAGCCATGGGAGAATGCGATCAAGGCGCTGGCCTGGTTGGCGATGCGCTTCTCCGGCACCGCGTTCAGTCCCTTGAAGCGCGCCGGGGCCTCATTAAAGGAGCGTACGTAGACCCCGCCCCAGACGGGATCGATGGCGTTCAGGTAGGCGGCGCTCGATTGCAGCGCCAGGCGGTTCAATTCGTCGTTGCCGTACATGTGGGCGCGCAGGTACAGGTGTTGCAACGGGGCGCCCGTGGTGGTGGAGATGCCGTTCCTGGACCAGCCGCCGTGTTGTTCATTCAACAGGTTGTCCAGCCGCGCCCGCAGGCGGTTTCTCAGCACGGTGAGCTCGGTTTCAACCGGTTCCGGGGGCGCCGAGTAGCGCGCCAGTTCATCGGGCACAATGTTGCCTGTCTGTTTCTGCTCGATGACTTTCTCCAGGATGGGGATAAAATTTCCCGGCCTGCGGTTCCCGGCCAGCGCCAGGACCTGCGTGCCGTCCGCGGTCATGAAAATGGTCGCCGGCCAGGACCAGTCGGAGTAGCGCTCGCCGAGATCGGGCTGCGCTTCGGCATCGGCAACAACCGCGACGAAATGCTCGTTGATCAACTCGATCACATCAGGGTGCGTGTAGGTGTCCTCATCCATCCAGCGGCACGCGGTGCAGCCTTCTATGCCCACGTCAAGGATGATCAGCTTATCTGACTGCTGCGCCTGCTCGAACGGCGCCTTGCCCCAATCCTGCCAGCGGATTCCGCCGGTATCGGCAAGCAGCGTTGTCGTCTTAAGCATCAGTGCGGTTGCCAATGATGATGCCAGAAACACCAGCAGGGCAAAGTAGAAAAACTTCTTGGATATTTTCATAGGCGGCAGAAAAAAGGTGATAGATTCAACAATAAACAATTCGCATTCCAAGCCGATATAAGCGCTGAGATTACAAGTATGGCGCAAATTGAGGCTGCTGACGATTTGAGTGAGATAGTCAGGTATTTTCAGCAGTTGCGGACTGCCTGAAAATTCAAGTACAAGGGCTTATCTATTAATTTTAGCCGGGTGACAGTGACTTTACACGTTCGATCAGCGCTTGTAAGTTTAGCTGCAAGCCTCATCCTGTTGACCGTCAATGTCGAACACGCGGGTGAGTTCTTCATCTTCCAGAGAATCAGCAAGTTCCAGGGCCTTGGTCAGGTTATAACTGTCAGCTACATCTCCCATCGAAACGGGTTCAAGTCGGTAGGGTTTCGTGTTATTCATAATAGTGGCCATTATAGCACTTGACCCGGAAATTCACCGTATTTACCAGTGTCTATCTGGTTTAATGCGCAGCTGAAAGAACATGTTATACTCCGGCACAAACGTCAACACCCGTTGAGATAGAAAAGGAACGTGAGCGAAGCGGATAACAACAACGGCTCCGGCCAGCCTGAGTGTGATCACTGCGGTATTTTCACTATCCCCACGCCCCATCCCATCATGGGCGCCTGGCGCGATATTTCCTACAGCCCGGTGCGCGACAGGATGTGGTCCGTCAGCGAAGGGATTTACCGCTCCATATTCCTGGAAGGCGACAAAGGCATCGTCGCGTTCGATACCCTGACCACGCCCGGCACGGCCAGGGCCTATGCCGGGGCCATAGGCCGGGTATTCCCGCAGAAACCGATACACACCATCGTTTACTCCCACGACCACCTCGACCATACCGGTTACGCTGCCGACATGGCGCCGGACGCGGATATCATTGCCCACCGGTTATGCGCCGACGTGGTCGCGGCAAGAAAATCCGACGGCCAGACCCCGGCGACGGAGGTCTGGGACGGCGAGCGCAAGGCCTACGATATCGACGGCGTTTACTTCGAGTTGCTCTACCCCGGGCCGACCCACGGCGACGGCAATATCGCCGCCTGGTTCCCGCAGAGCAAGGTGTTGTTCATGGTGGACACCGTCATCCCCGGGGTCGGCTACACCTTCTTCCCCGACTGGCACTTCAAGCCTTACGTGCCGAGCATGAAGCGTTTCCTGAGCCTGGACTTTGACGTGTTCGTCCCCGGCCATTTCTGGATCACGGATCGCCAGGGCTTCATCGACAGCCTGGAATACTACGACCTCATGGCCGGCTTTGCCCAGCAGGCCATTATCGACGGGCTGGACCCGCACGACTGGAGCGGCGTGTGCAGGTATACCGAGGAGAAACTGTCGAAATCGTTCGGCAACCTGTTCCGTTACCACGAGTACTGCGCCATGAACCTGTCGAGATACATGCAGGAATACCTCACCGGCGGCTGGGGGATAGAAGGGAATTTCCAGCCGGATACTACTCCATTCTAGAGCAATATCAAGGTGTCGGGACAGGTTAAGGACAGCGGATGGTAAGCGTACAGGGATGTATTCACAGCGTGTCTTGAAAAGCGCATGCAAACTTGCAGGTAACAGTTATGGCTGAAAACAGGGGATTATTCACGTCGGACAAGGCCCAGGCCTACCTGGCCTTTGAGCCGGAAATGGCGGTCGAGCAGTTGTCCGGACGCCTCTGGACCGTCAGCGACGGCACCTGCAGGACCATTTTTCTCAAGGGCTCGGAAGGCATAATCGCCTTCGATACCTTCGGCACGCCCGGCCGGGCCCGCGCTTATGCCCGCGCCATGGAACAAGCCATCCCGGGCAGGGCAGTCACCACGATAATCTACTCCCACGACCACCTCGACCATGCCGGCTTTGCCGCCGACCTGGCGCCCGCGGCGGAGATCATCGCCGATGAGATGTGCGCCAAGGTCGTCAAGCTGCGCGCAGCCGAGGGGCAGCTTCAGCCTGACCGTGTGCTTGCCGGTGAGGAAAACAGGATCACCGTGGACGGCGTGGAGCTGGTGCTGTTGAACCCGGGTCCCACCCACGGTTCCGGCAACCTGGCCGCCTGGTTTGCCGAAGAGAAACTGTTGTTCTCGTCGGATACTATCCTGGCCAACGCCCGTTACGGGCTGCTGCCGGATATCCACCTGGCCAATTTCGTCCGTTTCATGCGCGGTTTTCTCGACCTGGACTGGGAGACATTCGTTCCGGGACGCTACGGGCTCACCGACCGGGCAGGGTTTACCCGGGGCTGCGATTATATCGAGGCGGTCCAGGAGGCGTGCCAGCAGGCCTTCGTGGAATTTGTCCCCATCTGGGCGTATGAACCCATGCACGGCTACGTCATGAACAAGCTGGCCGGCCGTTTCGGCGACCTCGACGGTTTTGCCGAGCACATCGGCCTGACGGCCATACGCATCGTGCACCATTACCTCATGGGCGGCTGGTCGCTGGAAGACACGCCGGAACCGGACTATATACTTGCCGGTGAAGTGCAGTTGTAACGCCAGGCGACATATTCATTGTTTCCCCGCCGGTTGGTGAGCCGTGAGGGCCTGGCTGACGGGAATATTCTACGGCTGGTGGAACGTCGCCACCGGTTTTGTGGGCATGGGATTGAGCTATGCCATGTTCACGATATTCGCCTTCGGCGTCTTCGTCAAACCCCTGGAAGAAGAATTCGGCTGGAGCCGCGGCGAACTGTCGCTCGCCATTACCATGACCAACTTCGCCGTGGTCCTCGCGTCGCCCTGCCTGGGGTTCATCATCGACAGGTTCGGCGTGCGCCGGGTGCTCATCCCCTCTGTGATCATGATGGGTCTGACCGTTGCTTCCATGGCCTTGCTCAGCGCCAACCTCTGGCATTTCTACGCCTTGTACTTCCTCATCCCGTTCCTGGGCGCGGGCACGCTGCCGCAGAGTTATTCCCGCGTCCTGATCGCCTGGTTTGAACGGCGCCGGGGCATTGCCCTGGGTATCTCGCTGGCGGGTTTCGGCGTCGGGGCGATGCTGGTGCCCGTCGTTGCGCAGTTGATGATCGAGAATTACGGCTGGCGCATGGCGTATATCGGCTTTGCCGCGGCTGTTTTCGTCCTGGCCCTGCCCATGGCGCTGTTCGTCATGAAGGAAACCCCGGAGGAAATGGGCAGCGCGCCGGACGGCGGACCCGCGAGAAATACAGGTGACGGCAACTCTGTGAGCTCTGTGTCCCCCCGCTTACAACATGCGGAACCTGCCCCCGGCTTACAGCATGCCGGGGCAGGCCCTGCGGTTGTAAGCAGGGGGGCAGGCTCCGTGGCTGATAATGATAACGGCGGGAACAAGTCAGCGGTTCCGGCCAGCGGATTATCCTGCCCGCAGGCGGCGCGGACCCGCAGTTTCTGGCTGATCCTGTTCTCGTTCATGCTGGTGGGTATCGGCATCACCAGTATCATCGCGCACCTGGTGCCCATGCTGACGGACCGCGGCGTTGCGCCGGCTACTGCCGCCCTGTGCATGAGTTCCCTTGCGCTTGGCTTGATCGCCGGACGCATCCTGTCCGGGTTCCTGATGGATTATTTCTTCGCGCCGTACGTGGCTGCCTGTTTCCTGCTGGGGCTGCTGGGCGGCATTATCATCCTGGCGACGGGGACTGCCGGCGCACTGGTGTTCGTCGCCGCGGTCTGTGTCGGCATGGCGACCGGGTCGGAAATCAGCGAAATCGCCTATATCTGCAGCCGCTATTTCGGCCCGCGCGCATTCGGCCTCATCTACGGACTCATGTTTGCCGCATTCCAGCTGGGATCGATGGTCGGTTCGCCGTTGATGGGCCTGTATTACGACCGCGCCGGCGATTATATCGGCGCATTGTGGGTCGTGGCGGCCATCGTCCTGGTCGGGACCGTATTGATCGTTCTGCTTGGACCTTATCCCGATAAGTTCCGGGAGTCGGCGTAAACATCAACCGGGTCTGACCCCATAGATTTAATCGAGCCGTTTCTATTCAAATAAAGAGGAACACAACCATGTTATTTATCTGCTATTTTGAGATCATGCCGGAACAAATCACGGAGGTGACCAAAGGCACGTTGCGGCATTCCGAACGCGCCGGTGAAGCAACCGGCGCGGTTAAAGTGATTTTTGAGGGGCAGGCTGCCTCCCACTGGGGCATCGCTGCATTCGAGGCCGACAGTTCGGAAGCGGTATTCCGCTATATCCGCCCCTGGTGCGGCGTCAACGGGAAAATCCTGGTGGAACCGGCGCTGCGCGTGGACGACGGCGAATTCGCAAAAAAATTTCCCCGCGACATACTGGAATGATGAACATAATATAGTAAACTTCACGGAGTAAGATGTTTGAATGTCGGGGTCGAAATGCTGGGGTCAGAGCAAAAATATTTCATATTTTTGCTCTGACCCCAGGATAGCTGTCGGCCATTACAGGACAGCAAGGAGGAAAAGCAGATGGATCAGGCATTGAAAACCCTGCAGGACAAGTTCGGATACCGGGAGTTTCGCGACGCCCAGCAGGACATCATCGAGGAAATTCTTGCCGGGAATGACGCCCTGGTGCTTATGCCTACCGGCGGCGGCAAATCCCTGTGCTACCAGATCCCGGCCATGCTGCGTCCCGGCACCGGTATCATTATTTCACCTCTTATTGCCCTGATGCAGGATCAGGTCAGCGCCTTGCTGCAACTCGGGATCAGGGCTGCTTATCTCAATTCGACCCTGCCGGTACAAACTGCCCAGGAAACGGAACAAGGTCTGCTCAATAACGAGATGGACCTGCTCTATATCGCGCCGGAACGCCTGTTACAGGAACGCACCCTGGCGCTGCTGCAGCGGACACAGCTTGCCTTGTTTGCCATCGACGAGGCCCACTGCGTCTCGCAATGGGGGCATGATTTCCGCAAGGACTACCTGGCGCTGGACCAACTGCACCAGCGTTTTCCATCCATACCCCGGATCGCCCTGACGGCAACAGCGGATGAACGCACCCGCGCTGAGATCCGGCAACGCCTGGGTCTCATGCAGGCGAAAGTATTCATCAGCGGTTTTAACCGTCCGAATATCCAGTACCGGATCTCGACCAGGCTGCAGGAACGCCGGCAATTGCTGCACTATCTGGAGACAGAGCGGCAGGGGGACGCCGGTATCGTCTATTGCCTGTCCCGCAAAAAAACCGAGACCATTGCCGGCTGGCTTACTGAACAGGGCCGCACCGCCCTGCCGTATCACGCAGGGCTCAGTGCGAGTGTGCGCAACCGGCACCAGCAACGTTTTCTGCAGGAGGAAGGGGTCATCATCGTCGCCACCATTGCCTTCGGTATGGGTATTGACAAACCGGACGTGCGTTTCGTTGCGCACATGGACCTGCCGAAGAGTATCGAGGCCTATTACCAGGAAACCGGCCGGGCGGGGCGGGACGGCGAAGAAGCCGATGCCTGGATGATCTACGGACTGGAAGACGTGGTTAAACTGCGGTTGATGCTGGAACAGTCCGACGCTGATGAAGACCATAAATGGATTGAACGCTACAAGCTCGAGTCCATGCTGGGCCTGTGCGAGATCACCAGTTGCCGCCGCCAGGCCCTGTTGCAGTACTTCGGCGAAGAATCCCCGGCCAGTTGCGGCAACTGTGATACCTGCCTGCACCCAGTGGCAACCTGGGACGGCACGACTGCGGCCCGCAAGGCCTTGTCCTGCGTCTATCGCAGCGGCCAGCGCTTTGGCGCCAGGCACCTGATAGACATATTGCTGGGCAAAGAAAACGAAAAGGTAAAAAAGTTCAACCACCAGCGCCTCAGTACCTTCGGTATCGGCGAAGAACTGGATATGCAGCAATGGCGCTCCGTATTCCGGCAATTGATCGCCCGCCGCTTTTTGACCGTCGATATGAAGGGTTACGGTTCCTTGCGGCTGACCGACCAGAGCAAGCCGTTACTGCAGGGTGAGGCGCAGGTCTTCTTGCGCGAGGACGACAGGATTAAAAAGCCGCCGCGCAAACAACGCATGACCACGGAGCAGGTCGACGACACGGAATTGCTGGAAAAACTAAAGGCGCGGCGCAAACAAATTGCTGTTGAACAGGGCCTGCCGCCTTACGTCATCTTCCACGATTCGACACTCGCGGAGATGGTGCAGCAGTTACCTGGTAATCCGGAACAACTGCTGCAGGTCAGTGGGGTAGGGCTCACCAAGCTGGAGCAATACGGCGAGATTTTCCTGGCTGTAATACGCTCGCACGTCGGGGAAAACACTGGTACCGGTCCGGACTAAACACCGGCCTGTTCCAGTTACTTAGCGCTTGCTGTACTGCGGGCGTTTTCTTGCTTTGTGCAGGCCGACTTTCTTGCGTTCCACTTCGCGGGCGTCACGGGTGACAAACCCTGCCTGGCGCAGTGTTTTACGCAAACCTTCGTCGTATTTGAGCAGCGCCCGGGTGATGCCGTGACGGATTGCGCCGGCCTGGCCGGAAATGCCGCCGCCGCTGACGCTGACGGTGATGTCGAACATTTTCATCATGTCGAGTTTTTCCAGGGGTTGCTGAACGATCATCCTGCCCGTTTCCCTGCCGAAATACTTGTCCAGGGTGCGGTTGTTGACGACGATATTGCCGCTGCCCTTCTTCAGGAACACCCGTGCGCTGGAACTCTTCCTGCGGCCGGTGCTGTAATACGTTTCGTCTGCCATAATAAACTCTATATTTCCAACGGTTTCGGCTGTTGTGCGTCATGGCGATGGTCGGCATCGGCATAAACCCGCAGTTTACGGAACATGTCCCGCCCCAGGGGGCCTTTAGGCAACATACCCTTGACCGCTTTTTCGATAACCCGTTCCGGTTTGGACTGGATCAGTTTCTCAAAAGTGATTGATTTAATTCCTCCCGGGTAACCCGAATGGCGGTAGTAGGTCTTGTCGCGCGCCTTGTTTCCGGTTACCTGGACATCTTTTGCATTGATCACGATCACGTAATCGCCGGTATTCATATGCGGCGTGTATTCCGGCTTATGCTTGCCGCGCAGGCGCCGGGCAATCTCGGTGGCCAGCCGGCCCAGGACTTTCCCCCTGGCGTCGACCACGTACCACTCGGGCTTGATATCGGCAGGCGTAGCAGTATAGGTTTTCATCGGACTACTTAATCGCGTCAAAAAAACGGAGATCATACGGCCACACCGATTAGCTGTCAATGTAATTCTTAACTGATTCCTCCGTAACCGGTGTCCGGCGTCAGTGAATAACTGTGTCGTTGCCGCAAACTGTTATAGAATGTACGGGTGCAGTCGTTGGCGCAGAGGTAAAACTCCTGTAAATCGTAAAGCAAAATGGTTTTTTTGGATATCCGCCGTGAGTAATCGAGAATACACCCCGCTGGATCACCTGATCCTGGGGTTTGACAGGGTTGCCGGCGCCCTCGATACCGGCAGCAGGCGGCCGACTCCGGCCGGCGGGTTGCCCGATGTCCCCATGCAGGGTACGGAAATGCGTCACAGCGCAGCACTGATGCGGGTCAACCATGCCGGGGAAGTCGCGGCCCAGGCGCTGTATGCCGGCCACGCGCTGGCGGCAAAAGATGCCGCAGTACGCGAGTCCATGCTGCAGGCAGCCGCAGAGGAAGGCGATCACCTGCACTGGTGCGAGAGCAGGGTCAGGGAACTCGGCAGCCACGTCAGTTACCTGACGCCGGCCTGGTATTTCGGCTCGTTTGCCATCGGCGCAGTGGCCGGATCGGCGGGTGAAAAATGGAATCTCGGTTTTGTAATGGAAACGGAGCGCCAGGTGGTGGAACACCTGGACAGGCACCTGGCCCGGCTGCCGGAACGGGACCTGAAGAGCCGGGCCGTATTGCAGCAAATGCGCGCCGATGAACAGCAGCATGCATCCACGGCGCGTGCTGCCGGCGCGGCCGAACTGCCGCGCCCGCTGCGGTTTTTAATGCGCTGCTGTGCAAAGGTGATGACGGGCAGCGCCTATTGGCTGTGACGGGTTAACAGCGGCCTGGTGAGAAATGCGGGTTAAGGGAACTTTTACGGGTATAACCCTCTAATAAGTCATCGGGGGAAGCTGTATAATCACCGTCCCCGCGGCTGACAGGCCGTGTACCCATAACCGGGAATGGTGACGATAAATCTCAATACAATGTGGACGATACTATGCGTGAGGATTTAACAGTGAAACACGGTTTTTCGACAATGAAAGGTTTAAGGTCTTACTCAACCATGGCGTTGATTGCCCTGTTGCTGTGTCTGGGTTCCGCCCAGGCGGCATTGCCCCGGGCGATAGACGGCCAGGAAGTGCCCAGTCTTGCGCCGATGCTGGAAGACGTGACGCCGGCCGTGGTCAATATCGCCACCGAAGGCCGGGTGCAGGTGCGGCAGAACCCGTTGTTTGACGACCCGTTTTTCCGGCGTTTTTTCAACGTGCCGGATCGACCCTCGGAAAGAAAAACCCAGAGCCTGGGCTCGGGAGTCATTGTCGATGCAGAGCGCGGCCTGGTGCTGACCAATAACCACGTTATTGCCAATGCCGTGCAGATCACCGTCACTTTACGCGACGGACGCCATTTTGACGCCGAGATTGTCGGCACCGACCCGGAAACGGACGTGGCCGTGATAAAAGTGCCGGCGGAAAACCTGGTTGATATTGATGCTGCCGATTCGGACGGCCTGCGGGTCGGCGATTTTGTGGTGGCGATAGGCAACCCGTTCGGCCTCGGTCAGACGGTCACATCCGGGATAGTCAGCGCGCTCAGCCGCAGCGGGCTGGGTATCGAGGGGTACGAGGATTTTATCCAGACGGACGCGTCCATCAACCAGGGTAATTCAGGGGGTGCGCTGGTCAACCTGAAAGGGGAACTGATAGGGATAAACACGGCCATTTTTTCCCGTGGCGGCGGCAATATCGGTATCGGTTTCGCGATACCCATTAATCTCGCCCTGCACATCACGGAACAATTGCTTGACAAGGGGATGGTGGAACGGGGATTTATCGGAGTGCAGGTGCAGAACCTGAATCCGGACCTGGCGGAGGCATTCGGCATAAAGAACCAGAAAGGCGCAATCGTCAACAGCGTGATGCCGGAATCGCCGGCGCAGGAGGCAGGCCTGCAGCCCGGGGATATTATTGTATCGATTAATTCAAAGCCGGTGAAAACCGCGGCCGACGTCAGGAATCATATCGGCCTGATGCCTGTCGGTGAAGAGGTCATGTTTGAAATTCTGCGTGACGGCGAAAGCAAGGAGTTGAAAACCAGGGTCTCCGTCAACAGTGAGCTGAAGTTTGCCGAAGGCAGGCTTGATTCCAGGTTCGCCGGAATGGCCCTCAGCGACATTGAACAGGATCATCCCTATTTTGACAAACTCAAGGGTGTTATTGTCACGGAGATCCAGCGCGGAACCCGGGCCTGGTCCGCCGGCCTCAGAAAAGGCGACATCATCACGTCCGTCAACCATGAGCCGGTTGCGGACCTGGAGTCGTTCCTGCAACTGGTCGACAGCGTTAAAGGCGCCATGCTGTTCCGGGTGGTCAGGGGCAAGGCCGCCGCCTTCCTGGTACTTAAATGAAAATTACGAATTAGGAATTACGAATTAGGAATGAATGTACCGCCTGTGGCAACGGTTTTTTCAATGCATCTTATGTCTTCCGCAACTTGGATAAAAGCACACAGTTACGTAACATCCTCAATTCCTAATTCCTAATTCGTAATTCCTAATTCGTAATTCCCAATCCCCTCTTCCCCGGGACGTCGCATTGCCGGATTAACCGGCTGATAAGTTGCGCCAGTTGTGTTTTCGGGTAGGTACTGCGCCACGCCAGGGCTACGTCCCGTTCCGGCACGGGTTTTGCGAAGGGCCGGTAATCTACCATCCGGCCAAGCCCGTCGTGCTCGCCTATGGCAGTCAACGGCAGTATGGTGACCCCGGAGCCGGCTGCGACCATCTGCTTGATCGTATCAATCGAACTGCCTTCCAGGGTCTTTTGTATCTTGTCTTTTGAGAAAAAATCGCCTTTGCACGCCGGACAGACGTCTATCACCTGGTCCCTGAAACAGTTGCCGGATTTCAGCAGCAGCAGGGTTTCCCCTATCAGGTCATTGGCCTTGATCTGTTTTTTGTCCGCCAGCGAATGATTTTTCGGCAGCATGACCGTGAACGGTTCCTTGTACAGCACTTCCAGGGTTGACCCCGGCTGTTCGAACGGCGTGGAGATGATAATCATGTCGAGTTCGCCGCGTTTCAGTTGCTCGGCAAGGTTCCGCGTGAAATCCTCTTCGATGATGAGCGTCAATTCGGGGGCTTCCCTGCTGAGTAAAGGGATAAGGTGCGGCAGCAGGAAAGGGCCGATGGTATAGATGACGCCCAGCTTCAGCGCGCCTTTCAACTGGTCTTTGTCCTCTCCGGCGATGGCCTTGATGGCATTTGCCTGTTCCAGCACGGTGATCGCCTGCTCGACGATGCGCCGGCCTACCGGGGTAATGGTGACGTCGTGCGGGCGCCGTTCAAAAATCGTCACATCCAGCTCTTCTTCGAGTTTTTTGATGGCCACGCTCAGTGTCGGCTGGCTGACGAAGCAGGCGGCAGCGGCCCTGCCGAAATGCAGTTCACGGGATACGGCGACGATATAGCGCAGTTCGGTCAGCGTCATGGCCGGGGGTTCACCGGTTCGACGCGACTTTCGCCAGGCCGCCGGAATATTGCCCGGCTGCGACCGGGGAGGATAGCAGCGTTTTCAGTAAATCCAGGTCCACGTAGTCACTGCCGTATGCCGTGCCTGCAATCAGCCTGAAGGGTTTGCCGGGCTCTCCCAGGTGGTCTACAACCAGCGATGCCCCGGCGAAATCGTTATCGATGGTCAGCGGATGCGTGGTAATGACCGTCTTTATCCCGGCTGCCAGCGCGGCAAGGTTGCCGTTTCCCGTATCTTCTACGGCTATACACTCTTGCGCTTTGAGTTCCAGGTTCGACAAGGTGTACTGGTACGCGGCCGGCGCAGGTTTTTGCTCTGTAATGAAGTCAGAGGTTGCCACGCTGGTAAAAAGCTCACTGCCGTCAGGGCCGAAGGTGCTGTGCAGCAGTGTATTGACGTTTTCCGACGAAGAACTGGTAGCGATAGCGAGTTTCACACCGGCCAACCGGCATTCTTCAACCAGCCGGTGGATACCCGGACGCAGTTCGATGTTGCCCGCGACCAGAATCTGTCTGTACAGGACGGATTTGCTTTTATGAACCGTGTCGACGGTGCGTTGCAAATCGTCCCCGGTAACGCCGGCGCGGCGCAGGCAATGGTGGATTCGTTCCCTGCCGCCGGATATGGAGAGCAGTTGTTTGTATTCGCGGCGCGACCAGTTCAGGGGGCAGGCGCACTCCTTGAACGCAAGATTGAAGGCCTGGCGATGCAACTCTTCCGTATCGGCAAGGGTCCCGTCCATGTCAAAGATAATGGCCTTGAGTTCACTCATCCCCTGTCTGCATCAAATATGGTCCGTGTCCCGTTCATTACCGGTATCGTATTTCCAGAGAAGATTGTACGCAGCCTGCCGCGCCTCATCAAGCGTGCCGACCAGGTGACCGTCAGGAACCTGCCGCAGGATATTGAGAATACGCAGAATGTCCTCGATGTCGTCCGAGAGACCCATCACCACGAACTCGGTGTTCTTTTCCACCGCAACCTGCATGAGTGTCTCCACGACCATGGCCGCGCTGTCGTCAAGATACGTGGTCTCGGAGAAATCAAAGATTACAACTTCATGGTCCTTGATATCCTCGCCGATCACCTCGACCAGCTTCCTGGAGGAGGCGACGGTGAAACTTCCCCTGAGCGCCACCAGGCCGACCCGCGCCGAATACGGATCTGTCGCGGCCATATCCTGGTATTCGGAAAAAAATGTCCGGTCCAGCAGCGGTACGGAGATAACGCTGTCGAGTTCCAGGGTTTCCAGTTGCTGTGCGTGCGTCATCCCCGCGGCGATCAGGCCGATAGCCACGGCCGTGACCAGGTCGACGAACACGGTCAGGCCCAGCGTCAGCAGCATGACCAGCAGGTGTTCGCGCCGGATACGGTGTACCAGGGTGAGGAACCGCCAGTCGATGACGTCCCAGCCTATCTTCACCAGGATGCCGGCCAGGGCGGCATGGGGGATCGGCGCGACATACTGGGCAAGACCCAGCAACAGCATTACCAGGAGTACGGAACGCAATACGCCCGATATCGGCGTCGAACCGCCGGCGCGGATGTTGGTCACGGTACCCATGGTCGCGCCAGCGCCCGGCAGTCCTCCGAACAACCCCGCGACCATGTTGCCTATGCCCTGGCCCACCAGTTCCCGGTTCGGTTTGTGCTGCGTGCCGGTGAGCGAGTCGGCAATCAGCGAGGTGAGCAGGCTGTCCACGGAACCGAGCAGGGCGAGGATAATCGCCGGTTCCACCGCGCTGACCAGGAAATCCACTGATGGAAAAGTAAACTGCAATTCCGGCAGTCCCAGCGGTATTTGCCCGATAACCGGGGCATCGGTCAGCCACAGCACGCCCAGCAGTGTGCCCGCCAGCAGTGACGCAAGGGGCGAGGGCAGAAGCCTGGCAAGCCGGCGCGGCCACAATGCACCGATGGCCAGGCTGACACTGGCGATGATGACTGCACTGACATTAACGTCAGCCAGTGCATCCGGCAACACGCTCAATGCGCCCATGGGTCCGTGCGGAGACGTGGGCGCGCCCAGGAACGGCAGGAGTTGTATCAGGATGATGATGATGCCGATGCCGGACATGAACCCCGAGATCACCACGTACGGGGTGTAGGCTACGTAACGTCCGAGCCTGGAAACGCCCAGCAGCACCTGCAGGATACCGCTCATGACAACCACGGTCAGGGCTTCGCCCAGGGTGGACGCATGGCTCGTCACGATGACTGCCATGGCGACGGTCATGGAAGGGGTGGGGCCGGATATCTGGGAGCGGGTGCCGCCGAATACCGAGGCGAAAAAACCGACCGCGATGGCGCCGTAAATTCCCGCAGCCGCCCCCAGGCCGGAGGCGACGCCGAACGCCAGCGCCACCGGCAGCGCCACAATTGCCGAGGTAACGCCGCCGAAGAGGTCACCACGGAATGTCTGGAGATCGTAGTTCAAGAGAGTTGTCTATCCCGCCATTTGTGTTTTTTTTATTCGTCCCCTGCCTGCGCAGGGGCGGGAATACGGTCGAAAAAAGTCCTGATTTATACGGCTGTGGCCGCCTTGTCCCTGATAATGATCTGGCGCCACTCTGCCGGTCCGGTATGATGGACGGAATTGCCGCCGGTATCAACAGCAACGGTCACCGGCATGTCCTTCACCTCGAACTCATGGATGGCTTCCATACCCATTTCGGCCAAGGCAACGACCCTGGAAGCGGTAATCGCCTTCGACACAAGGTAGGCGGCGCCGCCTACGGCCGTCAGGTAGACCGCGCCGTGTTTCTTAATGGCCGCGATGCCCTCCGGCCCGCGCTCCGCCTTGCCGATCATGCCGATCAGCCCTGTTTTCTCCAGCATCAGTCCGGTAAATTTATCCATCCGGGTTGCCGTGGTAGGGCCGGCCGGACCGACGACCTCGTCCCGCACCGCGTCGACGGGCCCCACGTAATAAATAAAGCGGTTGGTAAAATCGACGCCTTCAGGCAGCGGCTCTCCCTGCGCCAGCAGGCCGGTCAGGCGTTTATGGGCGGCATCCCTGCCGGTCAGCAGTTTACCGCTCAGCAACAGGGTCTCACCGGGCCGCCAGTCAGCCACGTCAGCCCGGGTAAGCCTATCCAGGTTGACCCGCCGGGAGCCGGGGCCGGCCTCCCAGCTGATCTCCGGCCAGTCGTCCAGGTCCGGAGAGGTTTGCAGGGCGGGGCCGTTGCCGTGCAGGGTGAAATGCGCATGGCGCGTGGCCGCGCAGTTGGGTATCAGGCCCACAGGCAGGGATGCGGCGTGGGTGGGATAGTCGATGATCTTCACGTCCAGCACCGTAGTCAGTCCCCCCAGGCCCTGGGCGCCTATCCCCAGGTCGTTCACCCGGTCGTAGATTTCCAGGCGCAATTCCTCGAGCCTCGATTGCGGTCCCCGTTGTTTCAGCGCCTGTATATCTATGGGTTCGAGCAAGGCCTCCTTGGCCAGCACCACCGCCTTCTCCGCGGTGCCGCCGATACCGATACCCAGGATCCCCGGCGGGCACCAGCCGGCGCCCAGTGTCGGCACCACGTCCACGACCCAGTCGGCGATGTTGTCGCTGGGGTTGAGCATCGCCATTTTAGCCTTGTTTTCGGAACCTCCGCCCTTTGCCGCGAGCTGGACTTCGACCGTGTCCCCCGGCACCACCTCCATGTGGATAACGGCCGGCGTGTTGTCCCGGGTGTTTGTGCGTTCCCCGGCCGGGTCGGCCATGATGGAGGGCCGCAATATGTTGTCCGGGTGGGTATAGGCGCGCCTTACGCCTTCGTTAACCATGTCCGCCACGCTCATACCGCCGTCATCCCAGCGCACGTTCATGCCGATCCTGACGAATACCGTGACTATACCGGTGTCCTGGCAAATGGGTCTGCGTCCTTCCGCGCACATCCTGGAATTCACCAGTATCTGCGCCAGTGCGTCTTTCGCCGCCGGGGATTGTTCCCGCGTGTAGGCAGTGTGTACTGCTTCGATGAAATCTTTCGGGTGATAGTAGGAAATGAACTGCAGGGCATCCGCGACGCTCGTTATCAGATCTTCAGATTTGATTGTTGTCATGGTATTCGTACATTTGCCTGCCCGGGATGTGGTGATAGTATAACGTACTGAAAATGAATAATTCATTCAGTTTCGAGCCCTTTTCAGCGGAATTTGCCCGGGACCCGTATTCCGTCTATACGCGTATGCGCCGGGAATGCCCGGTACACTACCACGAAGACTGGGATACCTGGCTGTTAGCCACCTATGAAGATGTAAAGATCCTGGTCATGGATGAGCGCCTGGGCAGGACGATGGACCACGTGCTCACCCCGGAGCAGATCGCCGCTTATCGTGCCGGACAGGACTGGGATGCGATGCCGGCGCACAGCCGCTATGTAAAGACCTCAATCCTCGACAGCGAGGGGGAACTGCACAGCCGCTTGAGGAAGGCGGTGTTCAGGCTGTTCACCCCGGCGCGGGTCAACCGGATGCGGGACTTTATCCAGGACCGGGTCGAGCGCCAGATCGATAGCGTCGAGTCCCGGCAGGAGTTCGACTTCATCGAGAACCTGGCTGCCCCCATTCCGGGGTATGTCATCGGGGAACTGCTGGGGGTACCGGAACGGGATCGTCCCCGGTTGCGCACCTGGTCGGAAGACATCGTCCAGTTCTTTGAACCGGAACGGACCGGCGCGCACCGGGACCTGGCAGAACGGGCTACGGCGGAGTTCGCGGAGTACCTGGCCGAACTGGCGGCAATACGCCGGAAACAACCGGGGCCGGACCTGGTTTCGGAAATGGCAACGTGGCGGGACGGCACAGACCGCCTTGACCACGATGAATTGATTTCAACCGCCATGACCATCCTCATGGCGGGACATGGTTCGACCATCGATGCTGCGGGTAACGGCATGGCGGCATTGTTCCGGCATCCCCGACAGCTGGCCAAGTTGAAAGCCGACCCCGGGCTGATCCATACCGCCGTCCAGGAGATGCTGCGCTACGAACCGCCGCTGCCTTATTTTCACCGTTATGCGCTGGAAGGTATGGAATACCGGGGATACGCATTTGACAAAGGCGCGAAGCTGGGTTTCCTGTATGCCTCGGCCAGCCGCGACCCTGCCTGTTTCACTGCGCCGGACACGTTCGACATCCACCGTGACCCGAACCGCCACCTGGCCTTTGGCGGCGGTGTCCACCATTGCCTGGGCAGTCACCTGGCGCGCCTGAACCTGGAGGTCATCTTTAATACCGTTTTGCGGCGCCTGCCTGGGTTGTGCCTGGCTGTTGCCGAGGATGAACTGAACTGGAAACCCGGTATCCTGACTCGCAGTCTGACGCGTTTGCCGGTGGGGGTTTAAATGGAATGTGGGGTCAGAGTAAAAGCTACGAGCTTTTACTCTGACCCCGGACTTCCGGATTTCCCACCAGGTGATGCGAAGATCGCGCTGTTACTCCGGTAACCGTCCGGTCAGCATGTGAGGTTTCACCAGCAGTCTTTCCAGCAGTTCGAAGAACAGTTCCACCAGTATGGCCAGGCCTGCCGCGGGGAGCGCGCCCTGCAGTATCAGGCCGGTGTCGTTCAGCGCGAGGCCGGTTACGATGGGTTCACCCAGGCCGCCGGCGCCGATGAATGCAGCCAGCGTCGCCGTGCCGATGCTGATGACGGCCGCGGTCCTGATGCCTGCCAGGATATTCGGCAGCGCCATCGGCAATAACACGTGGCGCAGTTGCTCCCGCCGGGTCAGTCCTATGGCTTCGGCCACCCGTTTCAACACCGGGTCAATGGTGACCAGCGCGGTAACGGTATTGCGCAGTATGGGCAGCAGGGAATACAGGAACAGCGCCACGATCGCCGGCAGCACGCCAATCCCGAACAACGGGATCATGAGCGCCAGTAATGCGATGGAAGGAATGGTCTGCAGCAGCCCGGCGATATACACGGTCGCGCCCGCCACGGAACGGACGCGGAACACCAGGATACCCAGCAGCAGGCCTACGAAGCAGCCCAGGGCCAGGGCAATCGCGGTCAGCTTGAGATGGGTAACGGTATTGCCCAGGATTGACCATACCAGCCTGTCTTCCACTGCTGTTTCCCCCAGGCCTTGTTCCCGGATGAACTCGCTCGCGACCTGTGCGAAGCTCATGCCGTCGACGGTCGTCTTCCTGTTCAATTCCTGCATGCGCTTGTCGTCGATTCTTCCTGACAGGCCGTTCAGGACTTCTCTGGCCCTGTCCGGCAGGTCCGACCGGGCAAACGGGATGGCATGGTATTGCGGGAAAAACCCGCGGTCGTCATCCAGTATGGCCAGGGCATACCTGGACAGTTCCCCGTCCGTGGAATAGGCGTCGATTACGTCAACGGAGCCTTCGGCGATTGCCTGGTAGGCCAGCCCGTGTTCGATGCCTGTGGGTTTTCCGGGCAGGTCATAAGTCCTGACCAGGCCGGGCCAGCCGTCTTCCCGGTTCAGGAATTCCAGGGAAAAGGCCAACACCAGTTCCGGATGGGCCGCCAGGTCGGATATTCGTGAAATCCCTTTTTCTTCAGCCGTTTTTTTTCCCATTGCCAGGGCATAGGTATTATTGAACCCGAGCGCTGGGAGTATCTGCAAGTCCAGTCCCGAAACCATTGTATTCAACTGGACCAGGTCCGGTTTGGGGCCATCCAGCTTCAGGATGGCTTCCGCCAGGGTGCCGGTATACTCTACGTAAACGTCAATCTCCCCGTTTACCAGGGCTTCGTAGCAGACCAGCGTCCCGCCCAGTCCGAACTTTCTGTCTACATTGAACCCTTCCAGTTCCAGCGACCGGGCGATGACCTCGGCCAGCAGGTAACTTTCATTGAAGTTTTTGCTCCCGACGGTTATCTGGACCGCGCAGACCGGCAGGCACAGCAGCCACAGGGTCAGGGTCGCGAAGATGCGGCGGGGATCAGTCATTATCCCGGGCAGAGTTAGTTAATAATTCCCTGACGTAGCCGTCAGCCGGGTTTGCCTTGATTTCAGGCAGGCTGCCCTGCTGGATAACCTGGCCTTGCTTCAGTATCACCAGGTGGTCCGCGAGTATGGCTGCCTCGTTGATGTCATGGGTCACCAGCAGGATGGACCTGTCGCGGGACTGTGCGAGTTGCAGCATTTCCCGGTAAATGGAAGTGCGGGTGATGGAATCCAGTCCCGAAAACGGTTCATCCAGCAGCAGTAACGGCGGGTCCAGCATCATGGCCCGGCATAACCCTACCCGTTGCGCCTGCCCGCCGGACAAGCCGTACGGGAACCGTTCGGACAGTTCGTCATCCAGGCCGAACAGCGCCAGCAGAGCGTTGTAGCGGTCCCTGATCCTTGCCGCGGGCCATCCTTCCAGACGCGCAACCAGGGTGACGTTGTCCCGGACGGTAAGATGGGGAAACAGACCTGCTCCCTGCACGGAGTAACCCATGGTCCGGCGTACCCGGGGCAGGTGATCGTAATCCAGGTCGCGGCCCTGTATCCGTATAGTGCCGGAATCGGGCAGAACCAGTCCGTTGACCAGTTGCAGCAGCGTCGATTTGCCGGCGCCGCTCTCGCCGACGATTGCCGACGTGGTATTTTCCGGCAACGCCAGTGTCACATCGCGGATAACCGGCTTGCCGTTGTATGACTTGACGATGTGCTCAAACTCGATAAACCGGCCGGACAGTGGTCTCATTGATTGGCCTTTCGTTACCGGATTTCCATCGGAACCGTACTCAGGCAGCCAGCTCCCGTAACACGTAGTGCAGGATACCGCCGTTGTTGTAGTATTCCCATTCCTTCGGGGTATCCACCCGGACACTGACGGTGAATTCCGTCGCGGCGCCGTCATCCGCGACCGCGCTGACCACCACTTCCCTGACGCCGCTCTCCAGGCCGTGGATGGAATAGGTCTCATGCCCCGTCAGGCCCAGGCTGTCGGCGCTTTCTCCCGCCCTGAATACCAGGGGCAGTACCCCCATGCCCACCAGGTTGGAGCGGTGGATGCGTTCAAAACTGACGGCGATGACTGCCCGCACCCCGAGCAGCCTGGTACCCTTGGCTGCCCAGTCCCGCGAAGATCCGGTGCCGTACTCGCTGCCGGCCAGGACGATCAAGGGTACTTCTTCCTCCTTGTATTGCATCGCCGCGGCGTAAACCGACATTTGCTCAGCGGAAGGCAGGTGCCTGGTCCAGCCCCCTTCGGTTCCCGGGGCCAGTTGATTTCTCAGGCGGATGTTGGCAAAGGTGCCGCGCATCATGACCTCGTGGTTGCCGCGGCGGGAGCCGTAGGAGTTGAAATCCGCCGGCTCTACCCCTTTGTCGATCAGGTAAACGCCCGCCGGCGTATCGGCCTTGATGGCGCCGGCAGGGGAGATATGGTCGGTGGTGATGCTGTCGCCCAGCCTGACCAGCACCCGGGCGCCCTGTATGGGCTCGATTGCGCCGGGTTTTGCGCTCATGCCGGTGAAATAGGGCGGGTTCTGTACGTAAGTGGAGTCGTTGCGCCATTGGTACCTGTTGCTCCCGGAAACGTTGATGCCGGTCCAGTTGGCGTCACCGGCAAAGGCCTGCCGGTAGGATTGGCGGAACATGTCCGAATCGACGGCATTTGCGATAGTGGCGTTGATCTCGGCAGCGGTCGGCCAGATATCCTTGAGGTAGACGTCGTTGCCGCCGCTATCCCGGCCCAGGGGTTCACGCTGCAGGTCGATATCCATGGTGCCGGCGATGGCGTAGGCCACCACCAGCGGCGGCGAGGCCAGGAAGTTCATTTTGACCTCGGCGTGTACCCGGCCTTCGAAATTGCGGTTGCCGGACAGCACCGAGGTCGCGACCAGGTCGCCCTCACGGATCCCGCGGCTGACTTCCCCGGGCAACGGCCCCGAGTTGCCGATACAGGTGGTGCAACCGTAACCGACGATATTGAAACCCAGTCCGTTGAGGTGCGCACTCAACCCGGCCCGGTCCAGGTAGCCGCGTACCACCAGGGAACCCGGCGCCAGGCTGGTCTTGACCCAGGGTTTGACGGCCAGTCCCAGTTCTCTCGCTTTTTTCGCCACCAGTCCGGCGCCGATCATCACCGAGGGGTTCGAGGTATTCGTGCACGACGTGATGGCCGCAATCACCACCGCGCCGTCGGCCAGTTCGTAGTTTTCACCCTGTGGCGTTTCCACCCGCGCCGTCCCGCCGCTCACCCGGTCTCTGGTAGCCTCGGCGAGGTGCCGGCGGAAGCTGTTTCGGGCATCATCCAGGGGGATCCGGTCCTGGGGCCGTTTCGGCCCGGCCAGGCTCGGCGTTACCGTGCCGATATCCAGGCCCAGGGTGGCGGAATAGTGCGCTTCGGGCATGCCTGCCTCGCGCCACATCCCCTGCGCCTTTGCGTAAGCCTCCACCAGTTCGACCTGTTCATCGTCCCGGCCCGACAGACGCAGGTAGTTGACGGTTTCCCGGTCAATGGGGAATATGCCGCAGGTCGCGCCGTATTCAGGGGCCATGTTGGCGATGGTCGCCCGGTCGGCCAGGGACAGGTTATCCAGGCCGTCACCGTAGAATTCGACAAACTTGCCTACCACCCCGTGTGCCCTGAGCATTTCAACCACGGTCAGGACCAGGTCCGTGGCCGTGGCGCCTTCCGGCAGGGCGCCGTCGAGTTTGAAACCGACCACTTCAGGGATCAGCATGGTGATGGGTTGCCCCAGCATCGCCGCTTCCGCCTCGATACCGCCCACACCCCAGCCGAGCACGCCCAGGCCGTTGATCATCGTAGTATGGGAATCGGTGCCGACCACGGTATCCGGATAGGCTTCAAGCGCGCCTTCCACTTCCCTGGTGAACACCGTCCTGGCCAGGTATTCCAGGTTGACCTGGTGCACGATGCCGGTATCCGGCGGCACTACCTTGAAATTGGAGAACGCCTGCTGGCCCCAGCGCAGGAATTCATACCGCTCCCGGTTGCGCTTGAACTCGATGGCCGCGTTGCGTTGCGCCGCGTCGGGCGTGCCGAACACGTCCACCATGACCGAATGGTCGATGACGAGTTCGGCCGGCGACAGGGGGTTTATCTTCTCCGGATCGCCGCCCAGGGACTGCATCGCGTCGCGCATGGCGGCGAGGTCCACCACGGCCGGGACCCCGGTAAAATCCTGCATCAATACCCGGGCAGGGGTGAAGGCGATCTCCCGTCCCGATCCGGCTTCAGGGCTCCAGTCCGCCAGCGCCGCGATATCCTCCCGGGTGATGTTGACCCCGTCTTCGTGGCGCAGCAGGTTCTCCAGCAGGATTTTCAGGGAATAGGGCAGGCGGCTGATGTCATGCCTGCCGGCCAGCGCCTGCAATGAATGGATCCGGTAATCTTTGCCGTTTACTTCCAGTATTGTTTCAGTATCAGTCATACAATTCCTTATAGTGGTTTATTTTAATATCTCATTTATTTCCCTGGCTGTGGGGATATATCCTGCACGCTGCTCATTGTACGGTCTCGCGCCGGATGGTTGCCTTGTTGATCACCAGTTCCTCGGTCGTTTGACCGCTGTTGCTGCCGCGTTCCTCAAGGGCTTTCAGTGTCTCCGTGCCGTCGACAAGTTCTCCGAAGATCGTGTGCTTGCCGTCGAGGTATTGCGTGGGAACAAAGGTGATAAAGAACTGGCTCCCGTCCGTGCCGGGCCCGGCATTGGCCATGCTCAACAGGCCGGGGCGGTCATGGGACAGCCCCGCGGGGAACTCGCCCTCGTAACGGTAACCGGGGCCGCCCCGGCCGGTGCCCGTGGGGTCGCCGCCCTGGGCCATGAAACCGGGGATGACCCGGTGGAACACCACCTCGTCATAGAAACCCAGTTCGGTGAGGTAAATGGTGCTGCTTGCATGCATGGGAGTTTGTTCATGGAACAGCAGGAAGCTCATGTTTCCCAGGTTGGTTTCCATGTCCCAGTAGTATTTCTCTCCCGCTTTGAAGTCCATGACTTCAGGGATACTGAGTTGCTGTTTCCAGTCCGGGTTGGACTTGTCGACAGGTGCGGCGGCCTCGGGCAGGACTGCTTCATCATTCGTGTCCTGCATGGCGCGGTCACAGGCTGTCAAAACACCGGGAGTCAAGAATAAAAGCCATAATTTGTGTGCTTTAAGCATCATATTTCCTCTTCTTTATCGGTTTGGGTATCTGAATCGAGTGTTACCTGCTCAGGATACGCGTTAAGCGTTGTTTCGATAACGCCGCCGCCCAGGCACAGGTTGCGGTCGTAGAAGACCGCGTACTGGCCCGGGGTGACGGCTCTTTGCGGGCGCATGAAATTCACTCTGACCCGGTCACCGTCGGCAAGCGCAATTGTACAGGGTTGATCGCTCTGGCGGTAGCGTGTTTTTACGCTGCATTCAAGGGGGAGGTCCGGGGCGCCTGCTATCCAGTGCAGGTTTGAGGCAACCAGGCCGGCGCTGAACAGGGCCGGATGGTCATGACCCTGGGCCACCGTGAGCACATTATCGCCGACCTCCTTGGCCACCACGTACCAGGGCTTTTCCGGGTAGCCTTTGACCCCGCCGATACCCAGTCCCCGGCGTTGGCCCAGGGTATAGAAGTGGACCCCGGCGTGTTCACCTATGTCACTGCCTTCAGTGGTGCGGATGGGGCCGGTACGGACCGGGAGATAGTGGCTGAGAAAGTCGCGGAACGGGCGTTCTCCGATAAAACAGATCCCGGTGCTGTCCTTTTTGTCATGGGTGGCCAGCCCGTGTTTTTTTGCCCTGGCGCGCACCTCGGGTTTTTTCAGGGCGCCCAGCGGGAACAGGCTTTGCCCCAGTTGTTCCTGGGTCAGCCGGCACAGGAAATAACTCTGGTCCTTGTTCAGGTCGGCGCCCTTGTACAACAGGTGTCTGCCTTCATGCATGCGGATGTCCGCATAATGTCCCGTGGCGATCCTGGCGGCATCCAGGGATGCTGCATGGTCGAGAAACGCGCGGAACTTTATCTCCTGGTTGCACAGGATGTCCGGGTTGGGGGTGCGTCCGCGGCTGTATTCGTCCAGGAACTGCCGGAACACCTTGTGCCAGTAGGCCTGCGACAGGTCGACGGTATTCAGCCTGATCCCGAGTTTTTCGCATACCGCCAGGGCATCTTCCACGTCGGCTTCCCAGATACAGGCGCCCGCTTCATCGCTTTCATCCCAGTTCTTCATAAACAGGGCTTCCACCTCGTAACCCTGTTCCAGCAGTAATATCGCAGCCACCGACGAGTCAACTCCCCCGGATACGCCGACGATGATTTTTTCAGAATGAGCCATAGTGGAAATATTAAGCCACAGGGGACACAGAGATCACGGATTACAAAGATACTAGATTAACTCTGCGTTCCCTGTGTGCTCTGTGGTCGTCAGGGGTGTGCCGGTTGCGGCGCGGGACGGGCGCTTACCTGCTTGTCCTCGGCTGGGTCTTTCACTTTTTCTATTTTCGGGTTGTGCCAGTTGCCGGTAATCGTGTACTGGTAGCGCAGCATTTTGTCGATATTGTCGTTAATCGACTCGAACATGTTGCCGGCCAGGTACAGCACCGCGCCGACACCGATGCCGACCGGTCCCAACAGGGCGCTGGCCAGGGGCAGGTTGTCGGCAATCTGGGGGGTAACGGTTACCAGTTGGTCGTAATCCTGGTCGCTCAGCCCGGTCCTGCCGCTGATCAGCACGTCGGCGCTGGGCCCGGTCAGGTGCAGGTCGTTGGTATAGGCGTTACCACTGGCGATATTGAAGTTTCCGGTAATCTTGTCGAACGCCAGGCCCTTGCCGAACAGGTCGGTAAAGTCCAGCGTCAAGCGCCTCGGCAGGGTCTGGATACTCAGTAACCCGAACAGTCTCCCTGCCGCCGGTGAAACCTCCAGGAGCTGCCCCTTCTTTACCCTTATTTCGAAGGTGCCCGCCAGTTTGTCCAGCGAGAATTCCCCCGGCGACCCGTCCCAGCCGGCGTCGATGGAAATTCTTGTTTTGCCGGCTTTTATGGCGGCCGCGTCATAGCCGAAGGTTTCCAGCATCTTGTGGAGCTTGTCGGCTTTCAGGTCGATGCTGAAGTTTGACCTGTTCCTGTTGAAGGGTTTTTCCCAGATACCGGCCCCGGTAATGGTCATTTCCGGCTTCTCAAACCGGATTTCTTCAAATGACAGCCCGTTGGCGCTGGGCGAGGCCGTGACCTGCATGCTGCCGAGCCGGTAATCCCCGTAGGTCAGGTCGGCTATTTCAGCGCGCAGAGGAGGCAGGGTGCCCGGGTCCGCCTTGCCGGCGGCTTCATCGTCGTCGACTTTACTGAGGACCAGTTTATCCAGGTTGACCTCAACCCTGTTTTCCGTGGAGCGAACCCGCGGCAGAAAGAATTCTCCCTCCAGGGTTTCTCCCTGTACGGCAACGCGCCAGTCGCCCTTGACCCTGCTCGCCTGCAGGCTGGTGTCCGGGAACGACCGGCTGAAGATTTCCAAGCGGCCGGTTTCAAGGTCTATGTTGAAATCTGCCGAGCCCAGGAAACCGGCACTACCTCTCTGCCTGGCGCCGGCAGAGACAGGCTCTGCGGCCGCAGACGGGGGGGCGCTCCCCTGTCCCGGAGTGAACGGGGCGAACGTATCACGCCATTCACCCACCAGTAGTTTATCCATGTAACCCGTCACGTTCACCCCTGGCCCTGCAGGCCTGGTCAGCAGGGCGCTGCCGAGGAAGATGTCCAGTTGCTCAAGCGCCTTATCCTGCCCGGGATGAAGCTTTGCGTAGAAGCCTCCCTCGTATTTCATCTCGGTCGGTGTTGTATCCAGCAGGGTTTTACTGACGGTCAGGACTCTCCTGTCGTAGGTCGATTTCCAGAGCGGTCTGGGCAGGTTCAACGCCAGCCCGTACAAATCCGATGAAATGACAAGCTTCTGGTCCAGTCCCTCGGGGGACTGTTCAAAGCTGAACCGGGCCTGCCAGTCAGTCTCACCGGACATCCTCTTTCCCAGTCCTGCCGCAAAACCTGCCGCGCCGGGGAAACGCTGCGCGATTTGTTTGATAATGAACTCGTCGGTTGAATGCCCTGTTATGGTGAAAGCAGGGGGCTTGTGGGGGCTGTTTTTGGAGCCGGTCATGCCCAGGGTTACCGGCTGGCCCGCAAACAGGGCGGCCAGGTCACGTCCGAAAACGGAATCCCGGGTAAAACTTACCGCGCCGTTGACCTGTTCAAGCTCCACGTTACTGTCTCCCGAGACCAGCCTCGCCTGCTCGAGGTTGAGCTTTCCCGCCATGGTCATTTGCAGTTGCGGCGCCCTGATCGGGATAACCATGTCCAGGTCCATGTCAAAGTTGCCTGCTACAAGTGACTGGTTGGCGTATTTGAGTATCTTGTCCCCGGCCAGCGGGCTTTGCGAGATAAATATCTCCAGGTCCTTTTCCACCCCCTTCACGTTTCCATCGAGATCCACGATCTTCGGCCGTTTGGTCAGGTCATGGATGACGCCGGCAGCGCTGGTGATTTGCGCGTCGAATACGCTGCCGCGCAGGATATTTGCCGTCATTACTTCGTTGTCAAACAGGATCTCGGCGTCAACATTATCGACAATGGGCCAGTGAGGGGAATACTCGACAATGCACCGGGACAGGTTTACCACACCCCGCAACTGGCCGTTATTGTTCCTGAACGGGTACTCATGGGCATAACCGCGCAACACGGCGATGGCTGAATCCGCGTATCCCGCGTGCAGGGCTCGCTCCATCCACTCCCTGATCCTGAATTTTGGCGTGTACGGCATATAGCGGTACATATTTTCCAACCGCTTGCTGCGCAGTTCGGCAACGAGGTCCAGGTAGGGCGACGGCTGTGCCTCGTCCAGTTCGAAGCCTCCCCTGAGCGCCAGGGACATGTCATCGTTTTCCATGTAAAAATTGTCCGTACGCAGTTCCCATCCGGGTATCGTCCGCGCCCAGGACAGCGTACCGTCGATGCGGTCAAAGCGGAGCTGGTTGCTGTACATCTCCGGTATGTCGAACCGGCCGCCGGTCCCCTCCAGGGTCAGGTGAGCCGCAATGCTCGAGCCGCGCAACCGGCCTGACAGGTTGCCGGCTCCGGGACGATCCGGGCCCAGGTCGGCGTCCAGCTTCCTGAATTCAAAATCGTATGACAGCGGCGCCGTGCTGTCGGGATGTCCGTCATAAACAACCAGGCCGTCGAGCAACTCGGCGCGGATTGACGCCCTGTCAAGCAGTTTGCGGGCCGGGCCGGGAATGAATTCCATGCCCGCCGCAAGCGGCATGAGGTCGGCCAGGTCCAGGTAATCAAAACCCAGTGCAAAACGCTGCCCCGGCTTCACCGGCACGACAAACTCAAGGTTTGTGGCCGGCCATGCGCCGTTTTCCGTTTCCAGGCGTTCCAGGTTCAGGGATAAATGCCAGTCCTTGCCCGGCAGTTTTTCACCCCTGAAGCGTCCTGATACTTCTGCAACGTTGAGGGTCTCAGCAGCGGATAACACGACGAAATCACGGTATGTTACGTGTCCCTGCAGTCCGACCGGTTTTGCCTTGTCCCAGGTGCTCCAGAGTTCCAGGTCCGCACTGCCCCCGGCAGGCGTGATCTGCCGCGGCCGGTATTCCCGGTACCAGCTGTCCGGGTTGACCTGCGTGGCTGCTGCGTAGATTTCCCCGGACCAGTCAGATGTCCAGATTGCGCCGGTCGCGTCCAGGGCAAAGCGCATGTTCTCACCGTATTTCCCCGGCAGCATGAGTTCTCCCGTTACCTGGGACCTGGCGCCGTCGGTCTGGATAGCCAGCCTGACGCCCGTGAGATGGATGGGGTCCTGGCCGAGTTTATGATCGACCCAGATGATAGCGGTGTCCTGAACCTCTATCCGGTCCTGTCCGAACAGCCATTCGGCGAATTCATTTTGCTGTCCGCCATGCGCGTCGCCGATTCCCTCGACCAGCAGCGCGCCGTCGGCCAGGCGCGAGACAGACACCTGCAGGCCTGAAATGACGATACGCCGCGGCACCGGTTGCAGCTTCCACAATGACATCAGGGGAGAGATTTCCACCGTTGCGGTATCGAAACTGATGATGTTTTCGGTGCCGTCCCGGTTGCGCAGGTGGACGCCGCGCAGCGACAGGCTGGGGATCCACCCCTGCCACTCGGCGCTGATGGAATCAACGATAACGCTGTTTTCCATTTCCTCTGTGGCCCAGGTCTCGACCGCGCCCTTGTAGCGGCCGATGTCGGGCAGGGCCAGGCGGATGCCGGTAATTGCTACTGCCGCCAGCAGGACTAACGCGGCGATGAGGTAAAGAATAGCGTGATAAAGCCGCTCGTTGATTCTACCTGGCATTGAAATGACGCCTACAACAACACGATGTCATATTGTTCCCTGATGTAAAGTGGTTCAACCTGAAAGGTAATGGGCCTGCCGATAAATTCTTCCAGTTCCGCGATGCTGGCGGACTCTTCGTCCATCAGCATGTCGACGATGGTCTGCGCAGCGATCACCAGCAGCTTGCTACCGTCAAATTGCCGGACCTCGCGCAGGATTTCCCGGAATATTTCGTAGCACACGGTTTCCGGGGTTTTCATGGATCCCTTACCGTTACATGTTGGACAAGGCTCGCACAGGATTTGTTCAAGACTTTCCCGGGTTCTCTTGCGCGTGAGTTGCACCAGCCCCAGTGACGTGAATTCACTGAGGGTGACTTTGGAATGATCTTTTTCGACGCGTTTCTCCAGTGTGCGGAGTACCTGGCGGGCATGTTCCGGTTCCTGCATGTCGATGAAGTCTATGATAATGATCCCGCCGAGGTTACGCAGGCGTAACTGCTTGGCTATGGCGTGGGCGGCTTCCAGGTTGGTCTTGTAAATGGTTTCTTCCAGGTTTCTGTGCCCCACGAACGCGCCGGTATTGACATCGATGGTCGTCATCGCCTCGGTCTGGTCGATGACCAGGTGACCGCCGGATTTCAACTGGACCTTGTGGTCCAGTGATTTCTGCAGTTCATCCTCGATGGAATACAAATCCAGTATGGGGCGTTCGCCGGAGTAGTATTCGACCCTGCCCAGGAAATCCGGGATGAAATGTTTACTGAACTCCATGACCCGCTTGTAGGTTTCCTTGGAGTCAATGCGTATCTTTTCAACTTCGCCGTGGGTCAAATCGCGCATGGTGCGTATGGCGAGAGGCAGGTCTTCGTGGATCAATGCAGGCGCATAAGTGTTTTTTGCGCGGATGGATATCGATCCCCAGAGTTTCAGCAGGAAGTCCAAATCCCGGTACAGATCCTCCTCGTCCACCCCCTCGGCAGCAGTCCTTACTATGAACCCCCCCTTGGGCGTTTCCGGCTTGATGGTATGCAGCACGGCAGCGCCGCCGCCGGCGCCAAGCGCCAATGACTGGTCGCCGTACTGGTACTGGGAGATTACCTGGCGCAGGCGTTCCCGTTCCGCTTCATCCTCTATCCTCTGCGACACGCCGATGATGGTATGGTTGGGGATGAATACCAGGTAGCGCGACGGGATGGAAATACGGGTGGTGAGGCGGGCGCCCTTGGCGCCGATGGGGTCTTTTACCACCTGCACCAGTAACTCCTGGCCCTCGGTTAACAACGTGTCGATTGAACTTTGCGCAAGCGCGCCGGCAACGGACTCGGATTCCAGTTCCTCGACGGTTTCGGCCAGGTCCGACACGTGTAAAAAGCCGGTGCGTTCAAGGCCGATATCGATGAATGCGGACTGCATGCCCGGCAATACCCGGTATACGCGCCCCTTGATTATGTTGCCCACCAGGCCGCGTTTGCGCGTTCGTTCAATGTGCACGTCCTGCAACACGCCGTTTTCAACCACGGCCACACGCGTTTCATGGGGACTGACGTTAATGAGTATCTCTTCACTCATCGGCTTCACTACACATCCGGATTAAGATGGAATTTACTATAACATATTGGCAGGTTTATTGTTTTCGATATTCGCATGGATACGTTATACTGTGCTTTTGAGACCGTGGAGCAGAACATGAATTTCAGGTTTTACCGTTATCTGTTGATTCTCCTCGCCGGCGTGATTTCCTTCGGCGTTCCGGCCCAGGAAGACAGGTTTGCCGGGGTGGAGATCAAGACCGAGCAGGTTACGCCCGGTATCTACATGCTGGTGGGTGCAGGAGGCAATATCGGGGTATCCGCAGGAGAAGACGGCGTATTCATGATCGACGACCAGTTTGCGCCCCTGACCGACAAAATCACGGCTGCAATTGCCGCCTTGTCGGACCAACCCATCAGGTTCCTGATCAATACTCACTGGCATGGCGATCACTCCGGCGGCAACGAGAACCTGGGCAATCAGGGAGTGCTGATCGTGGCCCATGACAACGTCTACGCGCGCATGTCCACGGATACGGAGATCGGCGCGTTCAACCAGGTGGTGCCGGCGGCTCCGAAAGCCGCATTGCCGGTCATTACCTTTAACGATAACGTGACCTTCCGCCTGAACGGCGAAGAGATACGGGCCGTGCATTACCGCAATTCCCATACCGACGGTGACAGCGTTATCCAGTTCGTAAATGCCAACGTGGTCCATACCGGTGATATCTGGTTCAACGGCTACTACCCGTTTATCGACGTATCGAGCGGCGGCTCCATTGACGGCGTGATCAGCAGCATCGGGAAACTGATTGACCTGGCCGATGACAACACCCGGATCATTCCGGGGCACGGGCCGCTCGGCGACAAACAGGGACTGCGGGGTTACCTGGAAATGCTGGAAACGGTACGGGACAGAATGAACAAACTTATTGCTGAAGGGAAATCACTGGAACAGATCATCGAACTCAGGCCCAATGCAGATTATGACGACGCCATGGGCACAGGGTTTATCAACCCGGAAAAATTCCTGGAAATTCTCTACAGCGACCTGAAACGATAAATACACGCGGTATTTCTTAAATAATCCATGTCAGTAGCTAATATCAACCTCGCATCCACGGGAGTGGATGACGGCGCCCATGACTTGCGCAGGACCGGGGCTCACCCCGATTATTGGTACCCCCTGGCGCGCAGCCGGGACGTGAAGCCCGGCAAGGCCGTTGCCAGGACGTTTGCCGGTGAACCAATCGCTATTGTCAGGGCCGACTCAGGCAATGTGTTTGCGCTGGAAGACCGCTGCGCCCATCGCCAGGTGCCGTTATCAAAAGGCAGCGTTTGCGGCGATCAGGTGCACTGCAGTTATCACGGCTGGGTTTACGACCCCACGGGCCGATGCGTAAGCATTCCTTATGTGGGTAAAAGCGAAAGCATGCCCAGGGGAGTGCGTTCATATCCCTGCCGCGAAGAGTACGGGCTCATATTCGTATTTCCCGGCGACGCCGCAAGGGCAACCGATGCCGTGTTTCCGGACGTCCCGAGCTGGCATGACCCGAAATACAAGACCCGCTACCTCGACCGCCAGGTGGGCTGCCACTATTCTTTCCTGCATGAAAACCTGATGGATATGAACCACCAGTTCCTGCACCGCCGCATCATGTCCAGCATACGCACGGGGTTCCTGGACCTGCGCCACGGCGATGACTGGGTTGAGGTCGATTACACCTTCTCCCGCGTGGGTAAACAACCCATAGGCGAGAAGGTCATGCTGGGCAAGCTGGGCGAGCCCACCACCGAGCGGCCCCGCGACCTGATGACCGTCAGTACCCGGTACCCCCACCAGCGCCTGAAGTTCTGGACGGCCGGCAGCGAGCATCCGGCCCTGGATTTGTGGATTACCTATGTCCCCCTGGATAAGGAACAGCGCAGCAATCATACGTTCGGCCTGATGAATATCCGCAGGCCTTCCATACCGGGCCTGATGGAGTTGTTGTGGCCGTTCGTGATCTGGTTCACCGAGGGCATTTTTACCGAAGACAGGTGGATAGTCGAACTGGAACAGGCCGCGTTCGATCAACAGGGAGGCGACTGGAACCAGGAGATATTCCCGGTACTTCTACAACTGAGGAAGATGCTGTTGCGCCAGGGAGTGCCAATACCAGTTAATGTTTGACTATATCAATGACAGGATCCTGTCAGGTTGCCATTCAATAGCTGACCTGCGCCGCGCCGCAAAACGCCGCTTGCCGAGGGCCGTATTCGATTACATGGACGGCGCTGCGGAAGACGAAGTCACCCTGTACCGCAACCAGGCCGACTTCGGCCGTTACGAGTTGCTCCCCCGTTTCCTGGTGGACGTCGGGAACGTGGATTTATCCACCAGGGTACTGGGCGCCGACATCGACGTGCCGTTCATCCTGGCGCCGACGGGCATGTCCAGGCTGTTTCACCATACCGGGGAACGGGCGGTAGCCAGGGCCGCGCAGAAAGCCGGCACCATGTATTCCCTGTCTTCCGTGTCGACTACTTCCATCGAGGATATTGCCGGGGTCAGCAATGGCGCCAAGATGCTGCAGTTGTACGTCTGGCGCGACCGGGGAATACTGAAGGATTTTATCCAGCGGGCGAAGGCGAGCGGTTACACGGCCCTGTGCCTGACTGTGGACCTGCCGCTGGCCGGACAGCGGGAACGGGACCTGAAGAACGGTTTTACCGTACCGCCGCAGATCAGGCTGTCCAATATCCTGGACACCATGCTACGGCCCGATTGGCTCTGGGGTTTTTTGACCCACCCGCGTATGACCCTGGAGAATGTACGCGGCCATGCCATTGCCGCGAAGAACCTGTTCTCCGTTATCGACTATACCACCGCGCAGTTTGACCCGTCGCTGACCTGGGATGATATGGCCTGGATGATACAGGAGTGGGGCGGGCCTTTTGCAATCAAGGGGATACTGAGCGTCGACGATGCCAGGCGGGCTGCCGACACGGGTGTCAGCGCGGTCATCATTTCCAACCACGGCGGCCGCCAGCTCGACCATTCGCCATCACCGGTAAGCGTGTTGCCCGCCATTGCCGATGCAGTGGGCGACCGGGTTGAGGTCATCCTGGACGGGGGCATCCGGCGCGGCACCGACGTGATCAAGGCCTTGAGCCTGGGCGCCAGGGCGGTGATGACGGGACGGGCTTACCTGTTCGGTCTCGGGGCCGGGGGAGAGGCGGGCGTCGACCGCGCCCTGGAGTTGCTGCGCGCCGAGATCAAGCGCAACATGATGCTGGCCGGCTGTACGTCCGTACATCAACTTGATGGCAGGTATGTACGGGAAATAGCGCAGGGATCAGCATATTGAAGCGCTGGATAGCGCTTGCCGTGCGCAGGGACATCGCCCTCAATTCGTTGAAGGTGTGCCTGGTGGTGGGAACCATCCTGGTATCGATAAATTACTTTGACCGGCTGTTCAGCGGCGAACTGGCAGGGGTCGATTACTTCAAGATGCTGTTGATGTATTGCGTGCCTTACTGCGTATCGACATACGGTTCGGTCAGTATCGTCATCAAGGAAAAGTCCTAATGCCCGGACCGGTGCGCTGCCAATGGTCGCGGGGAGATGAGTTATACCGGCGCTACCACGACGAGGAGTGGGGCGTGCCGCTGCACGATGACAGGATGCTGTTCGAATTCCTGGTGCTGGAAGGCGCGCAGGCCGGGTTGAGCTGGATCACGGTATTGAAAAAACGTCTTGCATACCGCGCCGCATTTGATGGTTTTGACTACGCCAGGGTAGCGCAATACGGCGATGACAAGGTCAGCAGCCTGCTGGAAAATTCCGGCATCATCAGGAATAAGCTCAAGATCCGCTCGGCGATAAGAAACGCCGGCGCATTCATCAGGGTCAGGGAGGAATTCGGCACCTTCAACGACTACATCTGGGGCTTTGTGGACGGCAGACCCGTGCAGAACGCCTGGCCCGACCTGTCCCGGGTCCCGGCGGAGACCCCCCTGTCAAATGACATCTCCAGGGACCTCAAACGCCGCGGTTTCAACTTCGTCGGCCCCACCATCGTCTACGCCCACATGCAGGCGACCGGGATGGTCAATGACCACACGACGGATTGTTTCCGGTACGGGGAGGTGCAGGCGCTGGTCTCGTGACATGAGAAGGTGAAGCCAACAATGGATTTAGAATCACAATATAATTATTGTTTATGTTCGTATGCATGCCGGATAGGCATAGCCATTGGTCTGTTGATTCAGAAGTCTGAAAAATAATTTTGTGTGTGTTAGAATGTGCGTCCAGCCTATGCACGAATTACTGCACTTGAACGTAATCTGTCACGGCCTGCTGGAGCCGGTTGCCTCTTTCTCACTTTTTCCCCCGGACCTGATGCCGTGACGCGTTTCGTGTTCGTTACCGGCGGCGTGGTCTCTTCCCTGGGAAAGGGAATTGCCTCGGCCTCCCTGGGGGCCATTCTCGAATCCCGCGGACTGAACGTGACCCTGCTGAAACTTGACCCGTATATCAACGTCGATCCGGGCACCATGAGCCCGTTCCAGCATGGCGAGGTTTACGTGACCGAGGATGGTGCGGAAACCGATCTGGACCTGGGCCATTATGAGCGGTTTGTCCGCACCCGCATGTCAAAACGCAATAATTTCACCACCGGCAGGATCTACCAGAATGTCATCCAGAAGGAACGGCGCGGTGATTACCTGGGCGGTACCGTACAGGTCATTCCCCATATAACAGACGAAATCAAGCGTTGTATCCTGGCAGGAGCCGGGGAGACGGACGTGGCCATGGTCGAGATAGGCGGCACGGTGGGCGATATAGAATCCCAGCCGTTCCTGGAGGCTATCCGGCAAATGCGCATGGAACTGGGCGCCGGCCAATGCGTGTTCATCCACCTCACCCTGGTGCCCTATATCGAGACCGTAGGTGAAATCAAGACCAAGCCGACCCAGCACTCCGTCAAGGAATTGCGCTCTATCGGTATCCAGCCCGACGTACTGATATGCCGCACGGATCGCGCCCTGCCCGACAACGAGCGCGGCAAGATAGCCTTGTTTACCAACGTGGATGAGCGCGCCATCATTTCTGCCGTCGACGTCGATAACCTGTTTAAAATACCGCGCCTGTTCCATGAGCAGGGGCTTGACGACATCGTGGTAAACAAGTTTGGCATTAGCACCCGGGATACGGATTTGTCCGAATGGGATGCTGTAGTTCACGCCATGGAACACCCGGTGGGCGCGGTCAACGTTGCGATGGTCGGCAAATACACCGGGTTGACGGATTCCTACAAGTCCCTGTCCGAGGCGCTGATCCACGCCGGCATACATACGCGCACGACTATCGATATCCATTACGTTGATTCCGAGGATATCGAGCAGGACGGTTTTGCCGCGCTGGAAGGTATGGACGCTATCCTGGTGCCCGGCGGTTTCGGCGACCGGGGGATCGAAGGCAAGATTGCCGCGGCGAACTACGCCAGGGAAAACCATGTGCCTTACCTCGGGATCTGCCTGGGCATGCAGGTGGCCGTCATCGGCTTTGCCAGGTACGTGGCCGGTCTGCACGGCGCCGACAGTACGGAATTCGTTCCGGCAACGCCGCACCCCGTGATTGCCTTGATCACGGAATGGCTGAACGCCGATGGCGTCACCGAGACACGCGACGAGGATTCCGACCTGGGCGGCACCATGAGGCTGGGCGGACAGGAATGCCGGTTGCTTGCCGATACCCTGGTCAGGGGCCTGTACGGCAGCGATATAATCCTGGAGAGGCACCGGCACCGCTACGAGTTCAACAATAATTACCGGACCAGGCTGGAACAGCACGGGTTGAAAATTGCAGGTATATCCCTGGATGAAAAGCTGGTGGAAATAGTGGAGTTGATTGATCATCCCTGGTTTGTCGGCTGCCAGTTTCACCCCGAGTTCAATTCTACTCCAAGGGACGGGCACCCGCTGTTTACCGGGTTCATCAATGCTGCCCTGGCCTGCCAGGTCGGCTTGCAACAGAAAGTCAAAAATGCGGTTATGTGACTTTGACGCGGGTGCAGACCTGCCGTTGTTCCTCATTGCCGGACCCTGCGTAATCGAATCCGAACAACTGGCGCTGGATACGGCCGGTTCCTTGCGGGATATCAGCGCAAAACTGTCGGTTCCTTTTATCTATAAGTCCTCATTTGACAAGGCCAACCGCAGTTCCGGCGACAGTTATCGCGGTCCGGGGCTGGAACGGGGGTTGCACATCCTGCAGAAAGTGAAGGACGAGATCGGCGTGCCGGTATTGACCGACGTGCACGAGGATACGCCGCTGGACGAGGTGGCCGCGGTCGCCGACGTCCTGCAAACCCCGGCATTTCTCTGCCGGCAGACAAATTTCATCCGTAATGTCGCTGCCTGCGGGTTGCCCGTGAATATCAAAAAAGGCCAGTTCCTTGCGCCCTGGGACATGGCGCAGGTGGTGGAGAAGGCCCGCGCAACGGGAAACGAGCGGCTGCTGGTGTGTGAGCGCGGCGCCAGTTTCGGCTATAACAACCTCATCACCGACATGCGCGCGCTGGTCATCCTGCGGGAAACGGGGTGTCCAGTGGTGTTTGACGCCACCCACTCGGTACAGTTGCCGGGCGCCCGGGGCAGCCAATCGGGCGGCCAGCGGGAGTTTGTGCCGGTCTTGTGCCGGGCCGCGGTGGCCGTGGGCGTGGCCGGGGTATTCATGGAGACCCATCCCAACCCTGACGCGGCCCTGAGCGACGGCGCCAATTCCGTACCCTTGCATGACATGCCGGCATTGCTGGAAACGCTGGTCGACCTGGACCGTTACGTTAAAACGAAACCCGCATAATGTCCGAAATTACCCGGGTTCAAGCTACCGAAGTCCTGGATTCCAGGGGGAATCCCACCGTTCAGGCAGAGGTTGAAACGGCGCGGGGCAACACCGGCAGCGCCATGGCGCCGTCCGGGGCGTCGACCGGTTCGCGGGAGGCGCTTGAATTAAGAGACGGCGACGCCGGCCGCTACCGCGGCAAGGGCGTGTTGCAGGCCGTCAATAACATTGAGCATATCCTGGCTCCGGAGCTGATCGGTATGGACGCCTGCGACCAGGCCGGTATCGACCAGGCAATGCTGGATCTTGACGGTACCGAACACAAGAGCAGGCTGGGCGCCAACTCGATACTGGCGGTCTCCATGGCCGCGGCCCATGCCGCCGCGGCCGATGAACGCCTCCCGCTCTACCGCTACCTGGGGGGTGACGGCCCTTTTGACATGCCGGTGCCGATGATGAATATCATCAACGGCGGCGCCCATGCGGATAACAGCGTCGATATGCAGGAATTCATGATCCTGCCGGTAGGCGCGGCGAGCCTGGCCGAGGCGGTACGTTACGGCGCCGAGATATTTCATGCGCTTAAATCGGTGTTGTCCGCTCGCGGGCTCAACACCGCGGTGGGAGATGAAGGCGGGTTTGCCCCGGACCTTGACTCCAACGAGGCGGCCCTGGAAGTCATTATGCGCGCTATCGAGACAGCCGGCTACGTCCCCGGCGCGGATATCATGCTCGGTCTCGATATCGCCAGCACCGAGTTTTACCGGGACGGCAGGTACGTGCTCGCATCTGAAGGCAAATCCCTGGGCGCTGACGAATTTCTCGATTACCTGGCGCCCTGGGTGGACAATTACCCGATAATCTCCATAGAAGACGGGATGGACGAGAACGACTGGGACGGCTGGCAGGCGTTAACGGACCGGTTCGGGGACCGCGTACAGCTCGTGGGTGACGACTTGTTCGTCACCAATACAGCCATCCTGCAACGGGGGATCGAGCAAGGGGTGGCAAACTCAATCCTGGTCAAGGTCAACCAGATCGGCACCCTGACAGAGACCCTGGCTGCAATAGATATGGCGCGCAAGGCGGGCTACACCACGGTTATATCCCACCGTTCCGGCGAGACGGAAGACACCACTATTGCCGACCTGGCAGTGGCGACGTCGGCCCGGCAGATTAAGACCGGTTCCCTGTCGCGCTCGGACCGGGTGGCCAAGTACAACCGCCTGATCAGGATAGAGAAGGAACTGGGCAGTGATGCCGTCTACCCGGGGCGGGATGCGTTTTCGAACCTGGCAAAACAGGCGCCCGGTGGTTAGCCCGCATTTCAGGATGAGATGAAATACCTTATCGTCATTGTGCTGGTGTTGCTGGCGTTGTTGCAGTACCGTCTCTGGTTCAGTCCGGGCGGCATGGCCGACGTCACCGAACTCAAACAGGCGAAACAGGAACTGGCCCGGGGTAATGACCGCCTGCGGGAAAGAAATGCATCCCTTGCTGCCGAGGTCATCGACCTCAAACATGGCCTGGAGGCCGTCGAGGAACGCGCCAGGAGCGACATGGGGATGGTTAAATCCGACGAGGTGTTCTACCAGATTATCGACAGCCCGGACACGGGCCACCGGGACCTGCTGCCTGAAACTCCCCTTGATGAGCCGGTCGCTGCTCCATGACGGGGTCGCCGGATTTCTGGGCCGTCATACCTGCGGGAGGTGTTGGACGGCGTATGGGGGCGGACAGGCCCAAACAATACCTGGAACTGTTGGACCGGACTGTTCTCGAGCACAGCCTGCTGCCGTTCTGCGAGCACCCGTTGATCAAAGGCATAGCCGTTGTCGTCGCGGATAATGATGACTACTGGCCGGCCCTGGCGCTGTCCGGTCATGACGGGATTGTCACCGCGTCCGCCGGCAGTGAGCGCTGTCATTCCGTACTGAACGGCCTCAGGCGCATCGGGGAAATTGCCGGCGACGATGACTGGGTGCTGGTTCACGACGCGGCCCGGCCCTGTGTAACGGCAGCCGATATCGACCTGCTGATTGCCGGGCTCAGGGACCATCCCGCAGGCGGTATCCTGGCTCTCCCCGTCAGTGATACGGTGAAACAGGCAGGACCGGATCATGCTATCGAGGCGACGCTGGACCGTGAACGGTTGTGGCGCGCCCTGACGCCGCAGATGTTCCGCCTGGGGCTGCTGCGGGATTCGATTGCCGCAGCCATAGCTGATAACCTGCTTGTCACGGACGAAGCCCAGGCCCTGGAACGCAGGGGTTACCGGCCGGGAATAGTGCAGGGCGGTCCCCACAACATCAAGGTTTCGAGGACGGAGGACCTTGCCCTGGCAGAATTTTATCTGAGGGGTCAGAGTAAAAAATTGGGGTCAGAGTAAAAATGCTGTTAGCGCAAAATGATGATAGTTGACTCAAAACTATTTTTACTCTGACCCCAATTTTTTACTCTGACCCCAAATATCCTGGAATGGGAGTGAGAACATAGTGAGAATAGGTCACGGTTACGATACCCACAGGTTCGTCGGCGGGCGCCCGCTGGTGCTCGGCGGCGTTAACGTCCCCCATGACAAGGGTCTGCTTGCCCATTCCGACGGCGACGTCGTCATCCATGCGCTGTGCGATGCGCTGCTGGGCGCCGCCGCGCTGGGCGACATCGGCGCGCATTTCCCGGACACCGACAAGGATTTTAAAAACATCGACAGCCGGGTACTGTTGCGGCGCACAGGGTCGCTGCTGGCGCAAAAGTCATATACGTTGGCTAATGCGGACATCACTATCATAGCCGAAGAACCCAAAATAGCGCCTCATATCGATGCCATGCGGGACAACCTGGCTGCCGACCTGGCTGTCGGCAGGGATGCGATTAACGTGAAGGCCACCACCAATGAGAAAATGGGCTTCATCGGCAACCGGGAAGGCATTGCCGTTCACGCCGTTGTCCTCATAAACTAGGAAACACAGTCCGCAATGGAGATAACCCGGCGTGATTTTCTCAACGGGGTGCTGGCCGGTTCCGGCGCCGCGTTATTGCACAGCCGCGGCAACGCGGCCCCCGCGCTAGGGCAGGTGGGGCCGGACTGGTACGGCTATGGCGGGGTGGGGGACTACGCACCATCCCACGGCAATACACCCGAAGTGGTCAACACGGCGCACCGCCTGCGCGATGGCGGTTATCCTGACTTTCCCGATTCCATGCCCGTCGACGAGGAATACGACGTGGTGATCGTCGGTGGCGGCATGGCGGGTCTGGGCGCGGCCTGGCACTTCAGGAAGCATGCCGGGGCGGGTCGTAGCTGTCTCCTGCTGGACAACCATCCGTTGTTCGGCGGGGAAGCCAAGGAAAACGAGTTTTCCGTGGATGGGGTGACCCTGGTAGCGCCCCAGGGCGCGAACGGTTTTTTCGTGCCCCCGCACGCCGCCGACCCGGAACAGGCCAGCGGTGACGCACGCTATTACGCGGAGTTCAACATTCCCCGCGACCTGCCTTACCAGGACTGGGCGCCCGGAGTGCAGCCGTTGAATATATGCCGTGACAACTACGGTTACCTGCACTGGCTACTGGAGGACAAGACCGACGTCGGCTATTTTTTTGCCGGTAACGGAGGTGGTTCGTGGGTCAGGAACATCTGGCGCAATGACTTGCAGGAGACGCCTTTCAGTGAGGAACAGCGCCGCATGTTGCTTGGCTGGCGCAACAGCCGCAATGAAAACCTGCATGGGGAAGAGGCCGGTCGCCGGCTGGACATCATGTCCTACAAGACTTACCTGGAGCAGGAACTGGGACTGGGGCCCGAGGGAGCGGCCATGACGGACCTGTTCCTTGCCAGTTCCTTCGGCCTCGGCAGTGATGCGGTCTCCGCCTGGGTGGCAAAAGACGTCATGATGCCGGGCGCCTTGTCACGGGAGCAGGCCGGAGAAAACATGGCGCGGCGCAATTCTTTTCCGGGCGGCAACTCCGGTTTTGCCCGTTACTTCCTGAAGCACATCGTCCCGAACGCAATCGCCGGTGATCCTGTGTTCGATGGCATCATCACCGGTTCGATCAATTTCAAGGCGCTGGATAATCCCGGCCAGCCTGTACGCATCAGGCTGGGTTCCAGCGCGCTGAGTGTCCGGCATGAAGGCAACGGGGGAGGCGCCGTGAGAATCGTGGTCGCAAATGGTGGCAAGGTTTACTCGATACGGGCCGGGGGTGTGGTCATGGCATCCGGTGGCTGGATCAACCGTTACGTGGTGCGGGACCTGCCGGATGAATTCAGGCATGCTTACGCACAGTTCAATCACGCGCCGTTCCTGGTGGCCAACGTGGCCCTGGGCAACTGGCGGTTTCTCTACGAACTCGGAATCACGGCTTGCCGCTGGGAAGGCGGCTTCGGCCACACCTGCAATATCCGCCAGCCCATGGGGGTGGGCCCCCGGCCCGCGCCGCTGGATCCTGACAAACCCGTGGTCTTGACCTTCTACGTGCCCATGCACACGCCGGGTTTGCCGGTCAAGGCGCAGGTTGCAAAGGCGCGCGCCGAGTTGTTTTACACCCCATATCCTGAATACGAGCGGCATATATTGCAGCAGATGGACACGCTGTTTTCTGTCTCGGGTTTCAATGCGCGACGGGACGTCAGGGGTATCATCCTGAACCGCTGGGGTCATGCCTACGTGGTGCCGGAACCGGGTTTTTTCTTCGATACGCCGAGCCGTATTGCACCCCGCAACATCATTAAACAAGGCTATGGCCGCATTGCTTTCGGGCATTCCGAACTGCAGGGTATGCAACACTGGGGGCCGGCCGCGGATGAAGGACGGCGGGCTATGCAGCAATTGCTTTGATATGGTTATAACAGGGATACCTGCAGAGACCATTATCCCTCTTTTTTAAAGACCTCGCGCCCATGCCGGGATGGTCAGGAATATTTGGCCTGAGCGCTTCATTTTAAGCCGCATCTTTCACCGGGTGTGCGGCGAACGTTAGCAATCGGCGACCAGGTGAGAAATGAGGGTTGGTGGTTTATTTCGCGTTGCCTTTTGTTGAAACCCGGTGTTATGCTGGTGTGGCTCCCTGATGAGATGGTTACATTATGTCGTTGTTAGAACTCAAGATTATTGCAGCATTGGCGATCCTCGCGGTGGGGATTGTCGGCGGGATAATACCGTTGCTGGCCGCCAGGCACGATACGAGCCGCAGGTTTCTTTCGCTCGGCAACGCCCTGGCCGGAGGTATCTTTCTCGGCGCCGGGTTCATTCACCTGCTGCCCGAGGCAGGTGAGGCCCTGGAGGGTGTGGTCGATTATCCCCTTGCTCCGTTGCTGGCTGCCGTCGGCGTGGTCGCGCTCCTGCTGATAGACCGGGTTCTGTTCGAAACCAGTCACGGGGTGGAAGCGGATGAAGGCACAGGCGCGCGCCAGCCGATTTATCCCCTGATTCTGCTGGTGGTTTTATCGATCCACTCGATCATCGCCGGTATTGCCCTGGGGATGGAGCCTGAGGTGGCTGCATCCCTGCTGGTCATGGTTGCTATCCTGTCCCATAAAGGTTCGGCTGCCTTCGCTCTCATGGTCAGTGTGCAGGCTGCCGGCGCCGACCGCAGACGCCTGAGACGGGTCCTGACCATCTTTGTATTCATGACGCCGCTGGGTATCATGCTCGGTACGCTGGCCTCGGGCGTCTTTGAAGGAGATGCCGCACTGCTGGTTGAGGGCAGTTTCAACGCACTGGCTGCGGGAACCTTCGTCTACGTGGCTATCCTGGATGTCATCGATGCGGAAATGACCAGGACCGATGATCGTATTGCGCATTTCGTACGCAGTTCCCTGCTCGGGGAAGACGATGTGCCCATGCCTGAGGAGGATACTGACCGCATAGCCAAATTTGTCCTGATATTCGTCGGCCTCATCAGTATGGCCGTACTGGCCCTATGGGTTTAGAACACAGCCACGACCATTCCCGCGAGTTGCGCAGCGCCAGCAAGCGCAGCCTGATCGCCGCCTTTGTCCTGATCTCCGGTTTTATGTGCGTCGAGGTTATCGGCGGCATTGTGTCCGGCAGCCTGGCCCTGCTTGCCGATGCGGGGCACATGCTGACCGATGCGGCATCCATTGCCCTGGCCCTGGCCGCCATGCATTTTGCCGAGAGACCCCACTCCGTGCAACGTACCTTTGGTTATCACCGTCTTGAGGTTCTGGCTGCCTTGGTGAATGCATTGGCTCTCTGGCTGATCGTGGCCTGGGTGCTCATAGAAGCCTATGACCGCTTTACTTCAGTAACCGAAGTAAATGGCGGGCTGATGCTGGGCATAGGTGCCATTGGTCTTGTCGTCAATCTCATCGCTGCCTGGATCCTGCGTAGCTCTTCCGATCACAACGTCAATGTCGAGGGGGCATTTCTGCACGTTATCGCGGACCTGTTGGGTTCGGTCGGTGTCGTCATTTCAGGTATCCTGATCTGGAACTTCGGCTGGACTCTTGCCGACCCCATTGCCAGCGTGATCATCGCAATTCTTATACTTGTCAGCAGTTGGCGGCTGATGAAGAAGGTCGTTCACGTGCTGCTCGAGGGTACTCCGGAACATGTTGACGTATATCAACTTTGCAGCAAACTGGAAGCGGTGGAAGGTGTTACCCTGGTCCATGACATCCATGTCTGGACCCTCTCTGCAGGCAACGAAGCACTCACCGCGCATATCCTGATAGATCCTGACTACCCGGGGGATGCGGAAGACCTGCGCCTGCGTCTGCGGGACATCATTTACAACGATTTCGGCATTGGTCACATAACCCTGCAGTTGGAAAAATCACTGGAAGGCTGCTCTGAAGATCACCATTTTGATCACCTGGCGACCCCTGTGAGTCCGGCAGACTGATCTGGTCCGTAACCTGTGACCACAGGGGTGGTAGTAAACTTCTTGACGGGCGGTATTGGTGTCCTGTAATCTTGATTGATATGTCAGTCAGGTATAAACAGTTCACAGGTTGGTTTCTTGCTGCCCTGATCCTTTTCGGACAGTCGGTTGCGCTTGCCCACGAATCCGGCCATGATCTCAAGTTCACGGACGAGTATTGTGTTCAATGCCTGACACAGTCCGTAGTTGACGACCAGGCAGTTGTCCCGGTAGCTGAATTTACAGTCCTGTCTTCTGCCGGCAATGTCCGGATACTGGATGAAGGCAGATATCATTCCCCTTGTTCACGTACTAACTCCGCACGCGCCCCTCCTGTATCTCTCGCATAACGTTTCAAGTCTGTTTGTCCGGATAACGCGCGCCGTTATTCCCGAATTGGTTATGAGGAGGTATTGGAATGTACTGGTACAACCTGAAATTTATTGTCCTGTTGAGTGTCGTTACGGGCATTCATGGGTCGTTCGCGCTAGCCGATGAGCCGGCCGATCACGCCCAAACGCAAGAAGCCCGCGAACACACGCCTGCCGGTGGTGAGACTATCGAGGAGATCAAGGTCACTGCCGACCCGTTATCCGAGGTCGATGCTCATATAATCAGACCTGTCCAGGTCCTGTCGAAAGAAGAACTGAAATCCCGCAGCATCCGCAACGTTGGTGAAACGGTTGCCAATGAACTGGGTGTCTCGTCCAGTGATTTCGGCACGGGAGTGGGCCGTCCTGTTATCCGGGGGCTGGGCGGCAGCCGCGTGCAGGTGCTGGAAAATGGGCTCAGCACCATGGACGCAGCTTCTCTCAGCGCTGATCATGGGGTGCCGTTGGAATCGGTGTTCAGCCAGCAGGTTGAGATTTTTCGCGGTCCCGCAACGCTGCTGTTCGGCAGCGGCGCAAGCGGCGGTATTGTCAATTATGTGAACGGCCGCATACTGGATTACGTGCCTGACGACGTGGAAGCCGAGGTGGCCTTGCAATATGAAACGGTCTCGGACGGTATGACCGGCGCCGGCAGCATGAACTTCGGCGCAGGTAATTTTGCCTTCCACATAGACGGAATGGCGCGCAATACCGACGATTACAATATCCCGGGATTTGGCGAACTGGAGCCGGGCGAGTCCCGGCGCGGCGTCCTGGAGAACAGCAGTATTGATACGGAGAATATTTCGGGAGGCCTGTCCTGGATCGGGCGGCGCGGATTTGTCGGGTTTTCCGTCAGCCGCTATGAGAACAACTATGGCATACAGGGACATCACCACCATGGTGATGAGGACGGACATCTTCACGGTATGGATGACATGGATCTTCATGATGATGAACACGACCATGATGAAGAAGAGGAACATCATGACGATGAGGAAGAGGGACACGACCATGATGAGGAAGAGGAACATCATGACGATGAGGACGAGCATCATGATGAGGAAGAGGAGCATCATGACGATGAGGACGAGCATCATGATGAGGAAGAGGAGCATCATGACGATGAGGACGAGCATCATGATGAGGAAGAGGAGCATCATGACGATGAGGACGAGCATCACGACGAGGAAGAGGAACATCATGACGATGAGGACGAGCATCACGACGAGGAAGAGGAACATCATGACGATGAGGACGAGCATCACGACGATGAAAACGGGCACCATGACGATGAGGATGAGCATCATGATGATGAAGACATGGACCATCACGACGATGAGGAAGAGCATCATGATGATGAAGACATGGACCATCATGACGATGAGGAAGAGCATCATGATGATGAAGACATGGACCATCATGACGATGAGGAAGAGCATCATGATGATGAGGACGAACATCATGACGATGAGGAAGAGCATCATGATGATGAAGACATGGACCATCATGACGATGAGGAAGAGCATCATGACGATGAGGACGAACATCATGACGATGAAAACGGGCATCATGACGATGATGAGGAGGGACACGACCATGATGAGGAAGACGGGCATCATGACGAGGAGGACGATGAACACGACCATGATGAGGAAGAAGAAGGTGGTGTACGCATCGACATGAGACAGACCCGTTACGATTTTGCCGCGGCCCTGGATGATCCGTTCCCCGGTCTGAGCCGCATCAAGATGCGCTGGGGTTTCAATGACTACCAACACGATGAAATCGAACCAAATGGAGAGGTGGCCACAGCCTTTGACAATGAGGAGGTGGAAGGCCGCGTGGAGTTCGTCCATAACCCCATCGGCAACTGGAACGGCGTTGTCGGTTTCCATTACCGTCATAAGGACTTCGCGGCCGTAGGTGCGGAGAGTTTTGTCCTGCCGTCGGAACTGGAATCGGTCGGGGTATTCATCCTGGAACGAACCGATATCGGACAATGGCATATTGACCTGGGCGCAAGGTTTGAACACCAGGACTCGAGCGCAGAGACAGGTGCGCAAAATGATTACGACCTGTTCAGCGCCTCCGGCGGTTTAAACTGGGATTATGCCCCGGGCTACCAGGTCGGCCTGTCCGTGAGCCATGCCGAGAGAGCGCCGTCGATTGAGGAGTTGTATGCGATGGGTCCTCACCTGGCGACCGCGACGTTTGAGATCGGTGATACCAATCTGGTTAAGGAAAAGTCCAATAACGTTGATATCTACTGGCGTAAAACGACGGGTAAATTCACTGTTACGGCCAACTTCTTCTATAACCGGATTGATGATTACGTCTACAAGCAGGAACAGGACCTGAACGGGGACGGTTTCCCCGACCGGGTAGCGGAAAATTTTGACGGCAACCCGGCAAATATCCTGGACCCGCATGACGACGAGGAACCCTTGCTGGTTTACCTGAGTCAGGACGATGCGGAATTTCTGGGATTTGAAGCGGAAACCAGGGTGCGGCTTATTGAAAATGACCGCGACAGGATGAGTTTGCGTTTATGGGGAGACTACGTGGAAGGAGAGCGCAGCAACGGTATCAACCTGCCGCGCATCACACCCTGGCGCTTCGGTTCCGGTCTTACGTACTCCCGCGGGGCCATGTCTGCATCCGTCAACTATACCCGCGTGAATGAACAGGACAATACCGCGCCGTTGGAGACGGAGACAAGCGGCTATCACCTGCTGGATATCCATGCCGATTACACGTTCAGGCTGGGCGGCAACACGGTATCACTGTTTGCCCGTGCTTCCAACCTGCTTGATGAGGAGATACGGCGGCATATTTCTTTTGTGAAAGAGCAGGCGCCGCTGCCGGGACGTTCCGGCATATTCGGACTGCGTATGTCTCGCTAGGATTTATCGGGTCTATTTATCCGGGATCAGCGGGTCGGGCAGGTCGAAGAACTCGATTTCGACGCTCTTCTGACCTGTCCGCCTGAGTGTATCAACTTCCCGGACCTGGCCGTCAGGCGGTTCCTTGAACTCGCCCAGTTGCTGCATGCCTTTTTCCAGCTTTGATTTCGCCGCGATTATTTCTTCATGAAGTTCGGTGGAATATTCCAGTTTGTATGCCCTGGGCTGGGTCCTGCCGGAGAGATCGTCCAGGTCCTTGAGCCACAGGTAAACCATTCCGCTGGCGCCCGTCAATTTATCCGGCTGGACAACGTCCGCGGCAACCAGGCGAAAGCGTTGCGGGGGTTGTTCCCCGGTCGGCCACCCGAGCATGGGGGGGAATGACAGGTAAGTGATCACGTAAAAAAACGTGGTTACGATTATGGAACCGGCCTTGACCCGCCATGACCAGTTGGAATACAGATTGATGCTCAACAGCAGCAAGGCAATCAGGACGTAGGCCGCGATCAGCCCGGTAATTCCCAGTGTATACATGGTGATGATTCTCCTTAGTCAGCCACAGAGGACACAGAGGCCACAGAGTAAATCGAGAGCCTTTTTTTAATGTGTGGATGAATTACTTGTTCATGGAATTTTTGCTTGTTATTCATTTTTTCTCTGTGTTCTCTGTGCCCTCTATGGCTTGTTTTTTACCCGATATTTACCAGTAGTTTTGGCAAAAAGTTGATATTTGATACCTTACCATCGATATTGATACGGAAGCGGAACGCCGTCTTCTCGTCACCGACTTTATTCAGGCTGACCGTATCGTAATACACTATCTCCAGGGCAGGGTTGACTTTTGCAAGGCGCACATTCACATCGACGGGTTCATCGGTTTGAGTAGCATAATAATGCAGGTTGACGATGTATTCGCCCTTCACCACGCCCCGGAGCGTTACAACCTCCTGGTTAAGGGGGTTTTGCAGTTCTTTACCGTTCACCAATATCGTGTCGTTGATTAATCCCCGGTCGTCGCGGTCCAGGTGCAGCAGGCCGGCCGCCGGGTTGCGAAACCAGATCACCCTGCCGTCGGGGTCTTCCACCCAGACGTCGATGTCATCGGGGCTGTTGTCTTCCCAGGTAACGGTAAGGATATACTCCGCCTTGGGATCGATGATGCCCGACTTGGCTTCGGGGTTCATGAACATGATCGCCACGAGAAAAAGAAAGGTAAAACCCAGCAGGGCATTGAACAGCAGGTCCGTGAACGGGTCCGACTGGTAGCGTTTGTAGTTGTTCACGGGTCAGAGCCTGGGCAGGATATGGATCTGGGTCAGGTGTTTGGTACTGTCTACCAGTTCGTCGGCTGCCTGGTCAAGCAAGTGGAACTGTGCTGCCGTCAAGATACTGCATACGAGTCCGGCAAACGTCGTGTACAGGGCAGTGCCCATACCGGAACTCATCTGCTTCAATATGTTCTGCATGGTGGTAACGTCAAAGTCCGTTACGTTCACCACGGAACCGAGCATGAGCACAAAACCGATAATCGTACCGAGCAGGCCGAGTTTTATCATGATATCGGAAAAGAACCAGCCCAGGTTGTGGGGGTTCTTGAGTTTTGCTTCGAATACCTGGATCAATTCCTGGTTGCCGGTCTGGTTCTGGTTATTATCGGCTTGCGCATCTCCTGCCTGGGATGTCGCCTGGTAATACAGGTCCAGCAGGTAGCGGGTCATCATGCAGTCGGGTATCTGTTCCGTGTTATCGGCGTAGATGGCGCCGTTTCTGATTGACAGTTCGCGCTCCCGGGCCAGGGCGATTACCTTTTCCGAGATATTTATCTCCCGGGAAATAAACCAGACCCGGCGCGCACAGTAAATGGTGATTATGACGAACAGCAGGGTAATGACCCAGGATAATTTGCTGTTGTCGCCCATGTAAAGCAGCAGGAGTACTTTCTCGCGCAGTGAGACAAATAACGCAAACCCAATCAGGCTGATCAGGATCAACCACACCAGCAGTAAATGATGTTCATCTTTCTTCATGATTATTCCGGTTATGTCACCAGTGTTTCAAGGGCACAGAATTCAATGATGCCCCCTCCAGGACACCTACTCCCGTATGACCACCCTGGTGCCCAGCTCAATGTATTTCTTCAGTTCGTTTATCTCTTCGTTCCTGACTGCAATACAGCCCTCGGTCCAGTTATGCGCCTCGTGTATCCGGCGTTTCTCATCAGTGGTCCAGCCGATTCCGTGGATGCCGATATAACCGCCCAGCCCGGTGTTCTGCGGCGGCACGCTGTTCCTCTTGTACGCCAGGATTATCTGTTTGAATTCGCTGGCGGAGATGACCTCATTGCGGTAGCCGCGCCAGGCGTCAAGTGGGTTAGGATAATTTAATTGGATGAAAAAATGAAATTTACTGTTGGTTTTGAAATCTATGGCGCGGTAGGTGCCGGTCGGGGTCTTCTTGTCGCCTGAGCGTATCTTGGTGCCTTTCCCGCCTCTGCCATGGGAAATATTGTATTCCTTGATAACTTTTTCGTTCTGTTTGACGGCCAGGGTACGTTCGGACTTGCTGACCTCGATGGTGTACGACGCTGCCGCTGCAGCCTGGCACAGGACGAATAGAAGAATTGTCGATAAGTATTTCACCCCAAATATTCTTAAGGTTTCGGTCAAGGAAATCAACTGGTTCATAACAACCACATCGGGTATACTGTCAAACCCATGGAGCGCCCGCATAAACGATCTCTCAGCCACCTGTTGCTGGTGCATGAAGCCGCATTCCTGTTCCTGGTAGCCGTGACCGGCCTGCTCAGTGGGCTGTCCGCTTATTTCTGGCAGAAAACGTCTACGGAATCTGTCCGGATCAATAATTCCATTTATTTGAGCGAACAGTTGCGCGGGGAGTTGTACCGGCAATTGCAGGAAGTCTCAAGCGCGCGCTGGTCGGGTGACGATGCACTGGAAGTATATTATGAATATTCAAGGCGCATCGGCAGGCATTTCAACCAGTTACGGCGTGCATCGCTGACCCGGGATGAGGATGAGGTAGTACAGGGGTTACAACTGGCATACCGCAGGATACAGATAGACATCTACAAGATTTTTGACAACCCCGGCACCTCGAGCAGGGGCGAGCGGGTGGAAATTCTGGATTTTCGTAATGCCGAAACGATGTTCAATGAATTCGAGGAGAAATACCTGGACCTGAAGGCGTTATATACACAACAACTGCGGGAACTGGAACAAACCATTGAACTCTGGACCAGCTACGCGCCTGTCCTTATCCCCATCGTGTTCCTGGTGGCGGCGGTAATTGTAATCTTTACCAGCCGGGTTATCCGTAACAGCTTCGTGACGCCCATGGCTACGATCATGGCCGGCGCTACGGAAATCAGTCGCGGCGGTCTCAATCACAAGATTCCGGAGCAGGGTGTGAACGAGGTGGCGGACCTCGCCGGCTCGATTAACCGTATGGCCGGCGAACTGAAAACCAGCCGTGACGCCCTGGTTGAGCACGAGAGGCAGGCCGCCCTGGGCAGCCTGATACCCGTGGTCGCGCATAACATACGAAACCCTCTCGCCAGCATCAGGGCGGCCGCGCAGGTATTGGACGACGCCGACAACAAGGACGAGTTAAGAGAAGGCAAGCAGGCCATCGTCGACACCATTGACCGCCTGGGGCGCTGGGTGAATGCGCTGGTCTCCTACCTGCATCCGCTGAAGCCTGTGTTCAAGGACGTCAGCATCGTTACGCTGCTGGATGCCGCACTGGAATTGTTACAGGGGAAACTCTCCGAAAAAGGGATGGTTGCAAGACGGGAATACCAGGACCTGTCGACCAGCCTCAGGGTCGATCCCGACCTGATGGAACAGGCCATCTACGGTCTCATGGCCAATGCTATCGAGGCATCGCCGGACGGGGCTGAACTGCTGGTCAGCGCCAGTGAAGATGAGGATAGCGTAACCATCGGCATCAGGGATTACGGCCCGGGCCTGCCGTTCCGGCCTGAACCGGGCAACCTGGAACCCGGCCCGTCCACCAAGCGCTTCGGCACCGGACTGGGAATACCCATCGCGTTTAAAATCTGCCAGAGCCACGGTTGGAACCTGGCTTTTGAAGTGGTGGATGAGGGGGGGACGCTGGTGAAAATTACTGCCCCGAAAAATGCGAAGATAAGCGTCAGAGGATAATTGCCGGCATGGTTATGCATAGCGGTCCACTGGTCACCGAAACCGAGGTGCCCTTACTGGAAAAGCAGATATTGATCATCGAAGACGAGTCCGTGTTTGCCGGTGCGGTGCGCAAAAAACTGAAGCGTGGCGGGTATAACGCTGAAATCGCGGGAACGCTTGCTGAAGGAAAATCGAGAATCGATGAAAAAACGCCTGACCTGTTACTGCTGGACATGCGCCTGCCGGATGGTTCCGGCCTGGATCTCCTGGCTGACCTGCAGGATAACGATAACACCTTCCCGGTGCTGGTGATGTCCGCTTATGGCGAGATTGAAGACGCGGTCTCGGCGATGAAGTCAGGCGCATCGGACTACCTGAAGAAGCCGATAGACCTTGATGAACTGGTTATCACCGTCGAGAAAGTCCTGGAAAAGGATGAACTGTCGCAAAAGCTGACCTATTCCAGCAAGCGCGAACAACATGCCCACGAAGGCGTGGAGTTCCTGGGCAACAGTCCTGCGGTCGTCGCCATCAGGCAGCAGATACTACGTCTGAAACAGGTGACCGGCGCCAATATCCCCCCCACCATCCTGATACTGGGTGAGACCGGTACGGGCAAGGACGTGGTGGCCCGGATGCTGCATGCAAACAGCGCCCGCAGGGAAAAGCCGTTCGTACACGTTGATTGCGCCAGCCTGCCCAAGGACTTGATCGAGGCGGAGTTGTTCGGCCATGAAAAAGGCGCATTCACCAGCGCCCATGCCGCCAGGACGGGCCTGATCGAGGCCGCGGAAGACGGGGTGCTGTTCATGGATGAAATCGGCGAGTTGCCAATGGACTTACAGGCAAAATTACTGGCGGTACTGGAGCGCAGGACCCTGAGAAAAGTCGGCACCACGAAGGAGCGGCCTGTTGCGGCCTGGATCATTGCCGCCACCAACCGCGATATAGCGGAACTGGTGAAGCGGGGTGAGTTCCGCTCCGACCTGTATTACCGTTTGAACGTCCTGTCGATACCGATTGCCCCGCTGCGGGAACGGGGTGAGGATATCGTTCTGCTGGCCGGGCATTTCATAGAGCAAAGCGCCAAACGCTACGGGATAAATTCCCTGCGCCTGTCAGCGCAGGCGATCCAGGCCCTGAGGTCGTATGACTGGCCGGGTAACGTGCGCGAGATGAAGCACATGATTGAGCGCGCCGTATTATTGTCCGGCGGAGGTGAATTATCGCCCGAAAGCCTGTCCCTGACCGGGCATGGGCCAGCAGAAACCCCGATCGACACGGAATTGACCCTGGATAATGCAGAACTGATGCTGATTAAGACCGCCCTGGAAAAATGCAACGGCAATGTTTCAAGAGCGGCCCGGGAACTGGGCATCACCCGCATGGCGCTGCGTTACCGGATAAAAAAACATAACCTTGAATAAGCGGAGACGAAAATGAAAGATGATACAAAGCAGGCGGTCGAGGCGGCGACGTTCCGGCACCTGGTCGAATACTTGCGGCAACATACGGAGGTACAGAACATTGACCTGATGAACCTGGCCGGGTTCTGCAGAAATTGCCTGTCCAAGTGGTATCGCGCCGCGGCCGAGGAACGGGGCGAGGAACTGGACTATGAGCAGGCCCGGGAGATCGTCTACGGTATGCCCTATAGTGAGTGGAAAGACAAGCACCAGCAGGAGGCGAGCAAAGAGCAGAAAGAGGCTTATGCCGCCCGCCAGGAACAGGGACTGGCATAAAAGGGGACAGATTTAAATCTGTCCCCTGAGAGTACTGTCCCCTGGTAGTACGTGTTGCTACTCGGGGTCCTGCCCTCTGAGTTCCTCTACGGATTCCTTGATCTTCGCCAGCATCCCCGCAAATATGTCGCTGTCATCCAGGGTCAGGTCGTTAAACAGCTTGTCCAGCAGTTCTTCGTACTCAAGTTCCATTTTCTTGTACGCTTCTCTCCCCTTGCCGGTCAGGGTGACCACAAAAGAGCGGCGGTCCGTAGGGGTAGGCTCGCGCCGGATAAAACCGTCTTCCGATAATCGTTCCGCCACCCCGGTTACATTGCCTTTGGATACCATCAGCCAGCGTGACAGTTCACCCATGGTCAGGCCGTCCGGGACCCGGTCCAGGGCTGACAATAATTCAAAGCGGGGCAGGGTCATATCAAATTTTTCCCGCAGCATGGTGCGAATTTCCTGTTCGACCATCTGCGTGCACGATACGATCCTCAACCACAACCTTAACCCCTCTTTGTCATGAGGGATATGTTCCAGCCTCTGTTCGACTATGTGTAATCGGTTTGCCATTTTGCGGGTTTCAGTTGTCAGTTTCCGGTTATAAGCTGATATTATCGTAAATCCCATCAAAAACTAAAAACCAGAAACTGGAAAGTGTGGTCAAGCCAATAGATAAATTATCATATTTTGCGGGAATAATAGCACTGTTTATCCTCGCGCCGGTTGCCGATGCAGGAACGCTGGAAGAGGTCAGGGAGCGCGGGAAATTACGCTGCGGCATTGTTGAGAGCAGTCCGGGGTTCAGCAGTGTCAATGACGCAGGGCAGAGAGTCGGGTTTGATATCGACCATTGCAAGACCATATCAGCCGCCGTATTCGGCGAGATCAGGATTGAATATGTACCGGTAACGCCGCATACCGTATTCACTCTGTTGCAGTCCGGCGGGATAGATATATTTCCCGGCGGCGCCACCTGGTCCTTCATCCGGGACGTGTCCATGGGCCTTGACTATGCCGGGGTCTACCTGTACGCCGGGCAGGGCTTCCTGGTGCGCAGGGACGCAGGGGTGAAGTCGGTTGCCGACCTGGACGGGGCGACCATCTGCATTGCCCAGGGCACTACCCTGGAGCAGAACATGGCCGATTATTTCGACGACCATGGAATGAGTTATACGCCGGTCACTTTTGCCGATATGGACAAGGGATTGCAGGCCTACCATGCCGACCGCTGCGATGCGTTTACCAATGAGCGCATGTCCACTGCAGGCCGGATTGCCCTGTGGCCGGACCGCGCCGAGCACCTGATTCTGGACGATGTCATATCCAAGGAACCCTTCGGCGCGCTGGTGCGGCAGGATGACCCGCGCTGGCGCGACATTGCATTATGGTCGTTCAATGCCCGCATCGCCGCCGAGGAACTGGGCGTAAACCAGGAAAATGTTGATGCTGTCAGGGAAAATACCCGTAATGCGGAAATCCAGCGCCTGCTGGGGGTGCACGGTGAGTTTGGCGAGAAACTTGGCCTGTCCAACGACTGGGCTTACCACATCATCAAACTGGTGGGGAATTATAATGACCTGTGGGAAAGGAACTTTACCCCGCTGGGTGTGAAGAGGGGGTTGAATGCAAGCTGGAAAGACGGAGGCCTGCATTCGGCGTTGCCGTTCAGGTGACAGGGAACAGGAACCAGGGGCTAGGGGCCAGGGTTTAGTATGATGAAACGGGAAGTTGTTTACCAGGCAGCACTGTTGTTCATTATCGGGGCAGTGGTGTACCTGGTTGCGCTGACGACTCAGGAAAATCTTGCGCGCCTGGGGGTCGCTTCAAGTATCGATTTCCTGTGGAAGAGGGCAGGGTTTGAGATCGGACAGAAACTGATCCCGTTCGATGCCGAATCGACCATCGCGCGCGCGTTCATGGTTGCCTTGCTCAACACCTTGTTGCTGGCCGCGGTATCGATTGTCTGCGCCAGTGTGCTGGGCGCCATCATCGGCCTGGCCCGCTTGTCCGGCAACTGGCTGGTGTCCCGTCTCGCTACCGCTTATATCGAAATATTCCGCAATATTCCCTCCCTGTTACAGATATTCTTCTGGTATTTCGTCGTCTTGCGCACCTTGCCGCGCAGCGATGAGAGCTTCGCATTCTTCAATTGCATCTTTCTCAATAACCGCGGACTGTTTGTGCCGGCGGTCAGCCCGGGTCAGGGTTGGGAGTGGATAGTCGCGGCATTGTTTTTCGGCTGGGCCATGATTTATTTCCTGCGCAGGCAGGAACGGCGCCGGCATGCGGCAGCGGGATTCAACCGGGCAGAAACAACAGGGACAAATCCATTGGCGTCGTGGAACCTGCTGCTCCTTGCCGGCGTCGTCGGTATTGTCATCCTGGTTGGTGGCGCACAGTGGGATGTGCCCCGGGAGGCCCGATTCGGTTACCGCGGCGGGCTTGTCATGATGCCTGAGTTCCTCTCCCTGGTAGTGGGTCTGTCCATGTATAACGCCACCTATATCGGTGAAATCGTCCGTTCGGCTTTTACCTCGTTGCCGCGGGGGCAGACCGAAGCGGCCGCTTCGCTGGGCCTGCCCCGGCACCTCACCATCAGGCTGGTGTTGTTCCCCCAGGCGCTACGCGTCATCGTCCCGCCGCTGACGACTGTTTACCTGAACCTGTTCAAGAGTACGTCGCTGGCCGCAGCCATTGCCTACCCGGAGGTCGTATCGGTATTCGTGGGCACGGTCAACAACCTGGTCGGGCAACCGGTGTTTATCATGGCGATTACCATGGCGGTCTACGTATTCATCTCCCTGTGTATCGCGCTCTTCCTGAACTGGTATAACAGGAAAATTGCCCTGACGGTGGTGTCATGAGCATGAACTGGTTGCGGAATAACCTGTTTTCGTCGCCGCTGAATACCGTGCTGACCCTGGCCTCCGTGTGTCTGATCATCATGATCGGCGTCCCCCTGGTGAACTGGCTGTTCATCAACGCCTACTGGTCCGGGTCAACGCCGGCGGACTGTCCGGACAAATCCGCCGCCTGCTGGCCGTTTGTCCGGGCGCGCTTTGACCAGTTCATGTACGGACTGTATCCGGAGGTGGAACGCTGGCGCATTCACCTCGGCCTGGGCCTGATCATCCTGGCGGCCGTGCCGTTGTTCATTCCCCGTTTCCCCGGTAAACGCTGGTTGCTGCTAGTCCTGGTCATTGCCTGCCCGTTGATCGGGACGGGACTGTTCCTTGGCGGGGTGTTCGGCCTGGAGTACGTCGAGACCGGTAGATGGGGCGGCTTTTTCCTCACTGTAATCACGGCCCTGTTCGTGCTGTCCACTTCCCTGCCGATAGCCGTCATGCTGGCCCTGGGCAGGAGTTCCTCCATACCCCTGGTGCGGGTCTGTTGCGCCACCTGGATCGAGTTATGGCGCAGCGTGCCGGCGCTGGTAGTCCTGTTTGTCGCCATAATCATGTTCCCCCTGTTCATGCCGGAGGAGATTGAAATCGATAAATTGTTGCGCGCGCTCTGCGCGTTGACGGTATTGATGTCCTGTTACATGGCCGAGGCGATACGCGGCGCCCTGCTGTCCATCCCGAAGGGGCAGTACGAAGCTGCCGAAGCGCTGGGTCTGGGTTACTGGCGGCGCACATTCCTTGTCATACTGCCCCAGGCTTTCCCGGTTGCTTTGCCGCAGATTACCAGCAACTTCATAGGGTTGTTCAAGGAAACCACCGTCCTGTTGATCATCGGTCTGTTTGACCTCCTGGGAATGGTGCAGAACGCCGCTTCCGACCCGACCTGGATCAGCCCGGGCGTCAGCGCGACGGGATACCTGTTCGTGGCCCTGTTCTTCTGGCTGTTCTGTTTCAGCCTGTCCAGGTACAGCGCCCGGCTGGAACGGAAGGCATTAACCTATAAAACACAATGAAAACTGAACATAAACAGCCGTATCCCAGGCCGTCTGTCGCCGCTATGCCTGCCGTTGAACCGCGTATAATACCGCCGGGCGAATCCACTGGCATGATAAGGCTGTCTCATAACGAATCCGCTTATGGCCCCAGCCCGGAGGCGGTGGCTGCTTACCGGTCCGTCTCCGGCAGGCTGAACCGTTATCCGGACGGCGCCCAGTACGAGTTGCGCCGGGCCCTTGCAGACGTCCATAAGCTGGATATTGACAGGATTATCTGTGGAAGCGGATCGGAAGAACTGCTCGGATTGCTTATCCGCGCCTACCTGGGAGAAGGGGACGGCCTGCTGTTGACGGAACACCATTTCACCATGTGTTCGGTTTACGGCAGGACCCAGGGAGTGAACATTATCCAGGTTCCCGTGGATGATTACCGGGTCAACATTGGCGCGATCCTCGAGCAAATTTCAGCCGGCACCAGGATGGTCATCATCGCCAATCCCAATGTGCCTGCCGGCACCTGCCTGGACGGTGATGAAATCAGGGAACTCCATAACGGCCTGCCGGGAGACGTCCTGCTGGTCATTGACGGCGCTTACCTGGAATATGCCGCGCCTGTAGTCGCCGCCGGCTGCATCGACCTGGCCGGTGCATCCGGCAACGTCGTTATGACCCGGACGTTTTCTAAGATTTACGGCCTTGCCGGGTTAAGGATTGGATGGGCTTATTGTCCTGCCCCGGTGGCCGGGGTTTTGCAGCGCATCCGCTCGCCGTTCAACACCAACTCCGCCGCGCTTGCCGCAGCCGCAGCCGCCGTCCGCGACACCGGATACATCGATGGCATCCGTGAGAGAAACGCCGCTTCGCTCACACGGATCAGCGCGGCATTAGCTGCCGCAGGGCTTCGGGTTATCCCCGGTGTCGCCAACTTCTATCTGGTGAGTTTTGCCGGCAGCGAAGGCAAGAATGCTGCCGGTGCCGCCGGCTACCTCCAGTCGAGAAACATCATGCCGAGGCCGGTCAACCCCGCAGATAGCGGGAATGTGCTGCGTATTACGGTGGGGAAGGACTCTGAGAATGATGCGGTTATTACGGCCTTGACTGAGTATATGAAAAAAAAGAATAGGGCTGGGTTCCCGCTTCCGCAGGAACGACGGGCTTAGCTGGGACCACGGGCAGGGATTACTGGCCCCTGTTCCGGGGCAGCAGGATATATGGCCAGGGGCTTGGCATTCCGGCGCTGGGCATTTCTATCAACACGGGGCCGGTTTCCCTGAATGCCGCCCGCAGGGCTTCCCGCAACTGCTCTGCGGTTTGCACGCGATAACCCGGGGCCCCGAAGCTTTCCGCAAAGCGTACGAAATCCGGGTTGGTCAGGTCCGAACCGATGACATTGCCGCCGAATTCTTCCTGCTGGGCTCTTTGCACGTTGCCGTAGGAGTGGTTGTTGAATACGATATTGACCACGTTCAGGCGGTATTTGACCGCGGTGGCCATTTCCGTTGCCTGGTACATGAAGCCTCCATCGCCTCCCAGGACGACCACCTTCTTGCCGGGGTTCGCCGCCTGTACTCCCAGGGCTGTCGTATAACCGTATCCCAGGTTGCCCTGGTAACCACTGCCGATGAAATGCCGGGGCCGGTAAACCGGGAACCCGTACCACGAGGCATATCCTACCTGGGTTACCTCATCAACCAGGAAACCGTCCTCCGGCAACTCTTCCCGAATCACGTTCAGTATGCGCATCTGCGGCCCGACGTCCTGCTCGAATTTCTTGAACATGGCCGTTTTTAGCGCGCTGAGTTCTTCCTTGCGTGATTTCCTGGCAGTGTTATGACGCGCCAGGGCCGTAACCAGGTCGGACAGGGCGGATTTGGCATCTGCGACTATGCCTATTTCCGGATCGGCGATATTGCCGATCTGGGCGGCGTCGATATCGATGCGGACGATTTTAAGGTCATCATCCAGTCCCCATTGCAGTTGCGGAATATCCAGTCTTGTCCCTACCGCCAGGACCACGTCTGCAACGGCCCAGAGCTGGTGTGCGGCGCTGTATGGCTGGCTGAGATAATGGCGGTCGTCGATAATGCCCTTGCCGCTCCACAATGTAGTGCAGGGCGCCTGCAGGGCATTTGCCACTTGTAACAGTTCTGCTCCGGCATCCACGCAACCGTGGCCGATTACGATTAACGGGTTCTTTGCCTTGCCGAGCAGGCGGGCTGCCGCTTCTACCAGGTCGGGGTCGGCCTGCATGGGTTCCGGGACAGGGGAACCAGGGAGCAATTCCACGTCTTCCTGCAGACCCATGATGTCGGGTGACATCTCCAGGGCGACCGGGCGGATACGCCCTGAGTTCAGTTCCCGGAAGGCCCGGTTGACCAGGCGCGGCGCGTCGGCAGGTTTTTCTATTCGTTCCGCCCATTTTGTCAGGCGTTGCAGGATGCCCAGTTGGTCGGGTATCTCGTGCAGGAAACCGACTCCCTTGCCTATCCATTGCGATGGGATTTGCCCGGCCAGGCACAGGACCCGTTCGTTCCCCGCGTAAGCGGTACACAGGGCTGATGTGGTATTCAGGATACCCGGTCCGGGGACGACGGTATAAACGCCCACCCTGCCTGTTGAACGGGCATAGCCGTAGGCCATGTAAGCAACGCCCTGTTCATGGCGGGAGTTGATAACCCTGAGGGCGTCGCCTTCGTTGTGGATGGCGTCGAACAGGTGGTAGGTTTGCCCCCCCGGCAGACCGAAGACAGTATCGACATCGTACCGGCGTATCGATTTGATGATAGCTTCTGCGCCGGTCATCTTGTTCACTGAGTGTCTCCTCCGAATTTTTATAGTATCGTTCCCGTTAACGGAAAGCCCGGACGCTTGTTTGCGGTCCTGTACAAGTGTGTCTCCTTACCCCGGTAGTTCCAATAGGCGCCGGGCGCCACAGGGATCGGGACCGGTGGGGCATTGGCAGGGGGTATTATAATACCGGATAAAATGAAAAGTCCGGCAAAACACTATTGAACTTAACAAGATCTGTTTACTGGTTCATATGGGAAAATTATCGATCAGGATTACCGGGGCCAGAACGGTAGATTTGAGGTTCCCGACTTCGCGTCTCGCTGACGGGTCCGATGCCATGAACCCGGACCCGGATTATTCAGCGGCCTATGTCATTCTGGAAACGGACCAGGCCGGCCTGGAGGGGTGCGGGATGACCTTTACCATCGGCCGCGGCAATGATCTCTGCGTTGCCGCGATCGATTTGTTGTTGCCGCGTATCGTCGGGAAAAAGCTGGATACCATCACAGGCGACATGGCCGGGTTCTGGCGTGAGATCACGGGAGACAGCCACCTGCGCTGGCTGGGCCCGGAAAAAGGTATCATTCATATGAGTACCGCGGCTGTTGTAAACGCGGTCTGGGACCTTTGGGCAAAGGCTGAGAACAAACCGTTATGGAAACTGCTCTCGGACATGAGTTCGGAGCAACTTGTGGCATGTATCGATTTTCGCTATATCACGGATGCCCTGACCCCGGAACAGGCACTGGCTATCCTGGATGGCAATAACGAGGGGCGCACCCGGCGGGAAGCGTTTCTGTTGAGGAACGGTTATCCGGCCTACACGACTTCCGCCGGCTGGCTGGGTTATGACGATGACAAGTTGCGCGCGCTGTGCCGCCAGTGCGTCGAGCAGGGCTGGTCGTACATGAAATTCAAGGTGGGAGCAGACCTTGACGACGACCGGCGCAGGCTTGCCATTGTCAGGGAAACTGTTGGTGACGCCATGCATATCATGATTGATGCAAACCAGGTATGGGACGTTGAGCAGGCTATCGGGTGGGTGAATGAACTGGCGGAATTCCGACCGTTATTCATTGAAGAACCGACCAACCCGGACGATGTGCTCGGTCACAGGAAGATACGGGAGAACGTCAGGCCGACAGGCGTCGCAACGGGAGAAAATTGCCATAACCGGGTTATGTTCAAGCAGTTTTTACAGGCGCAGGCAATTGATTACTGTCAACTGGACAGTTGCCGCCTGGGAGGGGTAAACGAGGTACTGGCAGTGCTGCTGCTGGCGGCGAAATACCAGGTGCCGGTCTGGCCGCATGCCGGGGGGGTCGGCCTGTGCGAATACGTGCAACACCTGTCCATGGTCGATTTTCTACGCATATCCGGCACCATGGAGAACCGGGTGATTGAATACGTCGATCACCTGCACGAACATTTTTTGCATCCCTGTATCATCCGGGAAGGGAACTACATGGCGCCTGCCGCACCGGGTTACAGCATACAGGTACACGGCAAAAGCCTGGAAGATTATGCGTACCCGTACGGAAAGATGTGGAATGTGTCGTGAAACGGCTAATGGCGCAGGATCTGGCTCAGGAACTCTTTCAGTCGCGCTGACGAGGGGTTGTTAAAGAAGTTTTCCGGGTTGTTTACCTCTATAACCCGGCCTTCATCCATAAAGATTATCCGGTTTGCCACCTGGCGGGCAAAGCCCATTTCGTGGGTTACGCATAACATGGTCATGCCGGAGGCAGCCAGTCCCGTCATGGTCTCCAGCACCTCACCGATCATTTCCGGGTCCAGTGCGGACGTAGGTTCATCGAAGAGCATGATCCTGGGCTTCATGCACAGCGCCCGGGCGATAGCTACCCGCTGTTGCTGGCCGCCTGACAACTGTGCCGGGAATTTGTCGGTGTATTCCTGCATCTTGACCCTGTCCAGGTAATGCATGGCCGTTTCATGCGCCTCTTTTTCACTGAGATTCCGTACCCTGACGGGGGCCAGGACCAGGTTTTCCATTACGGTCAAATGGGGAAACAGGTTGAACTGCTGGAATACCATGCCCACGTCTTCACGCACGGCGCGGGTATCCTTGTTGTCGTTCAGGGTTGTGCCCTGGACCGTCAACGAGCCTGACTGGTAGCTTTCCAGCGCGTTGATACAGCGGATAAGGGTGGATTTGCCGGAACCGGACGGCCCGCAGATGACGATCTTCTCGCCGGCCCTGACCTGCAGGCTGATGTCTTTCAGCACGTGGAATTCGCCGTACCACTTGTTCAGGTTGTCGATGTGGATAATATCGGAAACAACGCCAGGTTTGGTTTCGGTCGTTTTCATTGGTCATACCGGGACATAATGTATACTCAACTCAACTGGTCCCGGGAGGATGCTTCAGTCCGGAAGATTGGGCAATATGCCATGAAAATTGTCTGGTTGTTAATTTATTGCTTGTTGCTGATTTCCTGTGGCGGAAGAGAATCTCCACCCAACATCCTGTTTATCATGTCCGATGACCATGCGTACCAGGCAGTAAGCGCCTATGGGCATGGCTTAAATCATACTCCCAATATCGATCGAATAGCAAAAGAGGGAGCAATCTTCAACAGGGGCTTTGTCACCAATTCCATCTGCGCACCGAGCCGGGCTGTCGTGCTTACCGGGAAACACAGTTTTGTGAACGGCAAAGTGGATAATATCCAGGCATTTGACTGGGGCCAACCCAATTTTGCCAAAATATTGCGGGAGGCCGGGTACCATACAGCATTGATCGGGAAAATCCACCTTAAAGGGGACCCGCAGGGATTTGATTATTCGGCCGTGCTCCCGGGGCAGGGCCATTACTATAATCCTGACTTTATCGAAAACGGTGTAACCAGGCGTATCAGGGGTTATGTGACCGCTATTACCACCCAATTAGCCCTGGATTGGCTGGAGAACAAAAGAGACAAGGGTAAACCTTTCCTGCTGCTGTACCAGCAAAAAGCGCCCCACAGGAACTGGAAGCCCGAGGAAAAATACCTGAAGTTATTTGATGATAAAACTTTTGATCCTCCGGTAAATTATTTTGATGATTATCAAAATCGTGGAACTGCGGCCAGGGAGCAGGAAATGCGCATAGACCGGCATGCAAGGTGGGGACACGACTTCAAGATGCGTGTTGACCCGGATGGGGAATTGACGGATCTGAATGAAGAACTGGAAAGATTTGACAATGGGCAACGAAGCGCCTGGCTGACTGCGTATACCGCAAAAAATGAAGCCATGAAAGAGGCGAACTTAACAGGGAAAGAATTATCGGTATGGAAATTCAACCGTTACATCAAAGACTACCTGAGGACGATACAGTCCATAGATGACGGTGTCGGTGAAGTCCTGGATTACCTGGACGAAAACGGCCTGTCTGAGAATACCATCGTAGTCTATACGTCGGACCAGGGCTTCTACCTGGGTGAACATGGCTGGTTTGACAAGCGGTTCATGTACGAAGAATCTTTCAGGACGCCGATACTCATGCGCTATCCAAAAGAAATCGAGGCAGGCACTCAAATTGATGAACTGGTTCAAAACCTTGATTTTGCCCCTGCATTTCTGGACTACGCGGGCGTAAAAATACCGGATGACATGCAGGGAGAGTCGTTCAGAAATATCGCAAGCGGAGAAACATCACCATGGCGGGATACGATTTACTATACCTATTATGAATACCCGTCGGTTCATATGGTGAAACGGCATTATGGAATAAGGACCGACCGTTACAAGCTGATGCATTTTTACTATGACGTTGACGAATGGGAGTTATATGACATTGCAAAAGACCCTGCTGAAATGAACAACGTATACGAAGACGAGCGATATCAGTCCGTAAGAGAAGAAATGCATGAAAAGCTGCAGGAGACGAGAGAAAGATATGGAGATTCAGATGAATTGAATCAAATACACCTGGAAAGATATCTGAATGACACCTCTATGCCCCATTATGAAGAATATATCCTTAAATCCATTCAGCGATAAATCCGGACTGAAGGATATTCATCCCCAAATCTTAACACGACACCCACTATTGACAAGTTACTGAACAAAGGACAGGCATGTATGAAAAACCTTATTGAAAACAAATTCTTATCATTACTGATCTGGTTGGTATGGCTGTTACAGGGGATGGCAGGACCTGTTGTTGCCGAAGAGGCCGGCAAGCTTACAATCATCCATGCCGGGACATTACTCGACGTGCCGGGCAAGCCTCCCAAGACCCGGCAAACCATACTGGTCCGGGATGGCAGGATCACGGAAATCCGGGCCGGCCTGCATCCGCCTGAACAACTGGCTCCGGAACTGGAGACTGTGGAAGTTATCGACCTGACGGACAGCTTCGTATTACCCGGCCTGATTGATGCGCACGTACACCTGACACTGGCTGACAAGGGCGGGCGCAGCGCGTTTGAACTGACGGGCGAGGAAATGCTGATGGACGGGGTCGTCAATGCCCGGGTAACCTTGCAGGCGGGTTTTACGACGGTACGGGATGTCGGCGCGCGTCCCCATTCCTGGCCGCTCATCGTCTTACGCGATGCCATCGAAGCCGGCAAAATTCCCGGACCCCGTGTATTCGCAGCAGGTAATTCCATTTCCGCCACCGGCGGCCACGCGGATTACTTTGACTGGCCGGACCATATGCTGGAAGGACTTGAAACCCCCGGCTTGTGTGACGATACGGGGTCCTGCCGGCGCGCGGTGCGGCGCCAGTTCAGGCAGGGGGCAGACCTGATCAAGATTAATGCAACCATGGGAGGAAGCGAGCGGAATGGCGGCAGGGACGACCCCCCGGCCTTCTTTACGGATGAATTTGCAGCTATTGTCGAAACAGCACGCAGCCAGAACCTGAAAGTGGCTGCGCATGCACACGGCAGCGCGGGGATCAATGCCGCCCTCAAAGCCGGGGTCGATTCAATCGAACACGGTTCTTTCCTGGATGATGAATCCATCCGCCTGTTCAAGGCGACCGGCGCTTTTCTCGTACCCACCCTGTCAGTACATAACGTCCTTCTGGCAGAGATCGGTGATGCAACAGGGTTGATGAAAGAGCGGGTGCAGAGTTTTCTTGACGAACATCCGGTCAACGTCGGCAGGGCCTATGGCGCAGGGGTCAGGATTGCCCTGGGGACAGACGCCGGCATTGTCCCGCACGGGGACAACGCGCATGAACTGGAGTGGTATGTCAGTATCGGCATGACCAACGCGGATGCCATAATTTCGGCAACCATCAATGCTGCCGAACTGCTGGGTATCGAAAACGACGCGGGCACCCTGGCCGGCGGGAAATCGGCTGATTTGATCGCCGTAAGAGGAGACCCCCTGGAAGAAATCACTGCGCTCAAGAAAGTCATATTCGTAATGAAATCCGGGCGTGTATATAAAAATGCCGAAACGAATCATCTTCCCTGAACAGGACAGGGTTTCATTAGAAGATTTTGAAGTGCCGGAACCCGGGCCCGGCCAGGTGCGCATCCGCACCTGGTACAGCTTGATGAGTACCGGTACCGAAACAATAATCCTGGGCCGGAAATACGATCCGGACACCCACTTTGCCGGGATGTTTTCATTTCCGCAGTTAAAAACAGGTGTTCAGGCCCTGGGGCAGGTGGAACAGGCGGCGCAGGACGTCAAGGAATTACAGGCAGGCGATGTTGTTTACATGAGGGAAGCCCACGGGTCGCACCAGGTGTTGCCGGCATCAGCCTGTTCGCCGGTACCTTCAGGTGTCGATTTAAAATCCGCATGCTGGTGTGGTCTGGCTAAAACTGCTTTCAGGGCTGCCTGGGCAGGGAGGCTGGGGTTAGGGAACCATATTCTGGTTATCGGCGCCGGACCGGTCGGTCAAATGACCATTCGCTGGGCTTTCATAGCAGGAGTGGAAACTATTGCAGTGGTTGACCTGTCGGGGTACAGGCTGGAACATGCCGTTCGCGGCGGGGCTACATTGGCATTTGCGGGCAACGTTACCGATTATCTCGTCGAGATCCGGGCGATCGACAACGGTAACGGACCGTCAATTGTGGTTGACGCCACCGGCAACCCGGTTGTTTTTCAATCTGCGCTGGCCGCAGCGGCGACATACGGTAAAGTCATTATTTTGGGTGATACCGGCTTCCCGTCAAAGCAATGCCTGTCCTCGGAAGTCATGACCAAGGGTTTGACGATACAGGCAACACACGATTCTCATGACCGTGACGGCTGGACGCAGCGGCGCATCGACCAGTTATTTTTCGATCTTGTAAAAAAAGATAAATTCGATTTATCCGGGTTGATCACACACGAATTTTCACCGCAGGATTGCAACAAGGCCTATGCACTTGCCCATGAGCAGCGTGCAGAAACAATGGGAATACTGTACGACTGGACGCAATCGGACTGGTAATTCATCTCCACAACAGCCCGGATCCCGATATGCCGGAGAATGAATCCGGGATTGATTCAGGCTTTGTCCTTGCCCTCGCTCCACCAACCGGTGCCGGACACCTGGCGTAAAAAAGTGTCCCGTTCGGAGTCAGTCTGGCCCAGCATTGTATCCAGGACTCTTTTCGCTAGGCCGTCGGACGGCCAGCGGAGTTGCGTACCGTCTGAATTTACGATATCAATCAACAGCCTGCCGATAATTTCCGGATCCGGCGCTGCCGGCATACGTTCCCGTGTTTCCCTGAGTTTGTGTTCAACCAGCCGGCGGTAAGGCGAATCGTGCGGGTAATAATCGGGTAACGAGGATTTTTCCGGGATGCTCTTTGAAAAAATTTCCGTTTTGTACATGCCTGCTTCAACCAGGGACAGTTTAATTCCCCAGCGGTCAACTTCATGGCGCAATGCTTCAGTCGCTCCTTCCAGGGCAAATTTACCGGCTGCATAAGCTACGTCGCCCGGTAAACCTGCAATTCCCGAGAGCGAACTGATCATGATGATATGGCCGCTTTTTTGTTTCCGCATGAACGGCAGTACAGCACGGGTCAGAAGGAGAGGACCGAATAAATTTGTTTCCATAACTTCACGTATCATCTCCTCGGACAAATCTTCCAGCGCGCCTGCCCGCAGCATACCTGCATTGTTCACCAGAACATCTATGGAACCGGCTTCATCCAGAATTTCCCTGAACAGGGATGAGAAGACGGCCGGCCGGGTAACATCCAGTTGCCTGATATGTATTTCCAGCCCTTCACGTTCGGCAGCGTTTTGCAACGCACCGGAGCTATTCAGATTACGCATGGTGGCATATACGGTGTCGCCGTTGCGGGCGAATGCCAACGCCCCTTCCAGGCCAAAACCGCTGCTACAGCCGGTCAGGATTATTATGGACATGATATAGTAGTTTTCGGCTGCCCTATGGCTATAATATAAACCGGTATTTTATAGAAAAAAATTCGCATGAGTATCGAGTGTTAATCATTCAAGGGGGTCCAGATGAAAATTAAAACATGCTTGTTCGCCGTATTGGCCGCTTCCCTGGCAATTCCTTCCCTTGCCCAGGGTATCCTTGAGGAGATTGTTGTAACGGCACAACGCCGGGAACAGAACCTGCAGGATGTGCCGGTCAGTATAACCGCGTTTACTGGTGCTGCCCTGGAGCAGGCTAATATCAGGGCCGCCAGGGACTACCTTACATTGACACCGAATGTAGCTTTTACCGATGATGGACAGGTGGGAAGTAAGGGCATCGGTCTGGCCATCCGCGGCGTCAGTAATATGATCTCGGGTGCTGCTGAAAATACCGGCATAAATTCGGTGGGCCTCTACCTGGATGGTTTCAGTATCGCGTCAGTACCCAGCGGAGTGGCAAATCCTGCCTTGCCGGATATGGAAAGCATTGAGGTGCTGCGTGGCCCCCAGGGCACTTTCTTCGGACGTAATTCAGTAGGCGGCGCCTTGAACCTCAGGACTACCGACCCGACCGATGAATTCGGCTTCAAGCTGACCCTTGGCGGCGAAAAATATGAAAACGCCAACGAGATGGGCAATGTCACGGCCGTTATCAATGCGCCTGTATCTGAGGACTTTGGCTTGCGTGGTGTATTCATGTACGAAGACAGCGGTGGCAGGGTTAAAAATGCCTGCGGTACCGGGGCTTCGGCAGAGCAGTGCCCTGGTTCAGTGGAAAATAATTTTACACCCAACGGCGCCAAGAACAGCGGCTATGAAGAATTCTTTGGCCGCGTCAAAGCGGTGTGGGACGTGTCGGAAGATACCACCGTCAGTGTCAACGTGAGTTATGGCGATATCGATCAGGGCCACGATGAAAATGTTCCTTCGGGCATTCTGGACGTGGATACCGTTGATACCCTGGGTATATCGGAGGCTATCGACCCCGGGACGGGTTTCTGGCCTGACAACAGGAGTTATCAAAGCCATGACCTGGGTGAATATAATAAAAATGAGGCTCTGATTGCTATTCTCAATATAGAGCATGATTTAACCGACAAACTGAAACTTACGTCCATCACGGGCGTTATCGACGCTGACAACAAACGCTTGTTCGACCAGGACCTGGTTGGAGGTGTAGATTCAATATATAGAATCAATCACTACGAAGGTACCTCCTGGAGCACTGAATTGCGCCTGGATTATTCCGGCGATTCCATGGACTGGACGGTGGGTTTCATGTACTCAAAGGATGACCAGGAACAGCAAAACGGGGTGACTGTTTCCACAAACGCGACTGCTACCTTAAACGGAGTTGGCTGGTTGCCGCCGTTTCCGGAAGGTTTGGGCCTTGCCCTCAACAGAAAAGGTTATCAGGTGGAGGAACAGGCATTATTCGGTGATTTGACGTTTCACATGACGGAAAGCCTGGATCTCATCGCCGGCGGGCGTTTTACCCGGAGTCAGGTGGAGAGAGAATTGGCAGCCAATGGCATCGGACCAACAACTGATTTTTCAATGGGGGCCTTCCACTTTTTCCAGTCCTGGGTGAATTTTCCGCGTCCTGTAGCGACCGGCGATTCAGACTTTTCGGACTTTGCCCCGCGCTTTGGCGCCCGTTTTCAGGTCACGGATGATGTGAATGTCTACGCCATGGTATCCAAAGGTTATAAACCCGGCGGCAACAGTATCGGCAATAATACGAATGCCGATGGCGCACCGGCATTTGCCACAAAATATGGTAACGAAACCTTGTGGAATTATGAACTGGGGCTGAAATCTTACTTGCTTGAGGGTCGCCTGCGTTTGAATGCGGCCGTGTTCCACCTGGAATGGGATGACCTGCAATTTGAATCCTTTTTCTTCCTGACCCCGGGCGATTTATCAACCAATGTCGACCAGATTATCAGTATTGAAGGCGCCGAGGCGGACGGTCTGGAAGTGGAATTTGCCGCCCTGGTTGCTGACGGGCTGACTATTTCGGGTGCTTTAGGTTACCTGGATACCGAGATAACCAGCGATACAATCGTTCAGCTATCCGGTGGCTGGCGGCCGTCACTGCTCGGGCTGGATCTGCCGAAATCACCGGAACTGACAGCAAACCTGGTAGGTGAATACCGTTGGCCAATTGGTGGGGATAATGAAGCCTGGATACGCCTTGAGTATATCCACCGTGACGGACAGTATTCCGATATGGAAGGCGTGACCAACCGCCAGTTGAACGGCCCTTCACCGAACAACCCCAATCTGGTTCACAATTCAGGCCCCAATGAATTTCCGTACCGTAGCCCGGATTATGATCTTCTGAACCTGAGAGCCGGCGTTGAATGGGGCCCCTGGAGTGTTACCGGCTTCGTGCAAAACCTGACGGACGAAAAATACTACACAGGCACCCAGGAAAACTTCGGTGTGAGTGGTATTCGTTTGCGGCCCAACCCGCTGACTTTTGGCGGTTCAATAAGTTATACATACGGCGGCATCTGACATCATTGTAGAACTCATCTGATTATTTTGAACCCTTACCGGTTGATCAGTAAGGGTTTTTTTTACAGGTGGTTCAGACGCGCCAGAAGGTCGGTGTGACGCAGCCGGCGTCCTATGAGGACCAGTTGAGTCGTGCGATTTTCGTCGGGCAGCCAGGGCCTGCCTGCCGTGACGACACAGCGGCCGCCGACAAGCTGGAATATACGGCGGTTAGCATCGTCAGCAATGTTCAGTATCCCTTTCCCCCGGAATACGTTGTTCGGCATCTCTTCGACGAATGCCCTGAACCGGTCCGGTTCAAACGGTTTGCCGGATTCGAATGAGATACTGTCAAATTCCGCTAAGCCATGTTCGTGACTGTCAAACGGCACGTCTTTTATTGTCAGCGGCGCGTCATGGTTCTGTTCCGATCCGGATAGATTTACATCAAGCAGTAAACGGGGGTCGACTTTACCCATGACGCACGTGAGCATTCTTGCTGAACGATTGATATTTTTAATTCCCCGCTGGATCAGTCCCGGTACATGTTCCTCTACCAGGTCGATTTTATTTACCAGTATCAGGTCGGTATTGACCAGTTGGTTGAATGCGACTTCGGCGTGGTGAAGGTTGGCATCGAAATTCCAGGCATCGACAACGGTAACAATGCCGTCAAGCCGGACGGTATCATCCGGTCCGCTATTCAGGATGGAGGATGCAACGGGCAGGGGATCGGACAACCCCGAGGTCTCGAGCAGGATGTAGTCCACGTCGCGTGAACTGTCTGTCACCTGGCATATGGCCCGCAGCAGGTCGCCCTGCATGCTGCAACAGACACAACCGTTTGCCAGTTCGATAATATTCTGCGCCTGGCGGCTGATCAGCTTGTCGTCAATACTGATGTCGCCGAAGTCGTTGACGATGACCGCCACCTTCAGCCCATGCCCGGATGCCAGGATATGGTTGACCAGGGTGGTCTTGCCGCTCCCCAGGAAGCCGGTCAGGATCGTAACCGGTATGGCTGGGCGGCGTCCGTTTTCATGTTGGTGCGGCAGGTCTGTTATTTCTGAACACATGGCCGCTCAATGACTGTTCTCAAATACCAGTTCACCGCCTACGTAAGTCTGCAATACCTGTAAATCCTTAACTTCCTCGTCCGCGCAGTTGAGAATGTCCCTGTCCAGGACAACCATATCAGCGAGTTTGCCTGTCTCAATGGAACCGCGGATGTCTTCCTGCCAGCAGGAATAAGCCACGTTAATGGTATACATGCGCAGCATCTCTGCGCGGGTGACGGTTTGACCCGGCAACAGGACGCCTGCCAGTGTGTTCCCGGTCAGTGCCGAGTACTGGCCCAGGAAGGGCTGCTCCGGGTTATAGACGACGGCAGGGTTATCCGAACCGCCCGTCACCATCAGCCCTGCGTCCAGCCAGTCCCTGAGCGGCAATCCCCAGTCGCGCACCGTTCGTCTCCACGGGTCCGCCTCCGTCATTTTTGCGATGCGGACCTGTTCCATGATCTCGTGCATGCGCATGGAACGGGCAGAGGCGTAGTAAGACAGTACCGGGTTGGCGCCGAAAATGATTTCCAGGTCCCTGGACCTGCGGATGTGATCGGGCCTGCCCAGGCCGAAGCCGTGTTCAAAACTTATCCTGCGGCCGGCAACCGGGTTTTCCCTGTCCGCTTCCTCCAGCGCCGCAATGACCAGTTCACTCGAATCGTCGGCGCCGCCGCTGTTGATATGGATGCTCATATTCCAGCCCCGCCTGTTGTATTCCCGGATTAAAAAACGCGCTTTCTCCGGGCTGTAGGCCCACCAGCCGTCATTGACCACGACCAGCTTTATCCCGCCGATTTTGAGCATGTCATCCCCAAGGTGCTGTTTCGGGCCGAAATAACATTCCAGGGAGGTGATGATCTCTTCTTCCGACATGTACCTGGCGGGCAGTCCCAGGATCAGGTCGGTGCGTATCTTGAGCATGCCGCGCCGTTTTGCCTCGATATAAGTGTCCAGTTCGTCTATCGATACCCCCATGTCGCGCACACCGACTACGCCGCAGGCGTGGTATATGGCTTGCTGTGCCTCTATGGCAGCCAGTTGGGTTTCCTGGTCAAAATATAAAAAGTCCCATTTCTTCAGCGGCTGTCCCGCCTGCTCCCACCACAGTTTACGCGCCAGGTCACCGGCCCCGGCTATAAGGTGTCCCGTCGGCAGCCCGTCCTCATCCCTGACGATCCAGCCTTCGGGTTCAACCGGGTTCTGCGTTTCCCTGCCGATACCCGCCATGTTCATCGCATAGGTGTTGGCGATAATATTCTTGCCCGACTGGAATATGTAGACAGGGTGGTCCGGCGCAACTTTATCCAGGTCGGCACGGGTGGGGAAACGCCCTTCCTTCAGCGCGCCCCGGTACATGCAGGACGTTCCTATCCATTCGCCTTTCGGGATACGCTGTGCGCGTTCCCGGATAGCACCCAGTATCTCGTCTATCGACTGGAGCGTGGCAATATTGACCTTGGCGCCTGCTTGCAGGCCGTCGAGCCCGGCCAGCAGGAAATGCACATGGTTGTCCATTTGTCCCGGAACGACGCAGCGGCCATGCAGGTTTACTTTTTTTGTCATGTTGCCCGCAAGCGCCCGGACATCTGCGCTGTTGCCTACGGCGACAAATTTTCCGTCGTAAACCGCAACGGCCTCCGCTACCGTAAACCGGCTGTCCACGGTGACTATCTTGCCGTTGTAAAGAACCAGATCGGGTGAAAATTCGATTTTCATTCAATCTATTATAGGATCGACGTTATGCTACTACCAGAATGAACCTGTGGCCGGAGGAGAAGCCGATGAAACTTTACAAGTGGCAGGATGTGGCCGTCGAACAACTCGGCGGCGGAATTACCCGGCAGTTGATCACCACCGACAACATGATGCTGTCACAAATATTTGTTCCGGGCGGTGTAGCGTTTCCCGCGCACAGGATGGCCAGCGAACAGATGACGATCTTTGTGCAGGGCAGTGCGACCTACCAATCGGAACAAGGCCGGCTGGAGGCTCGCGCAGGCGATATTGTCCACATCCCTGCAGGCATCGAACACAGCGACCGGGTAGTGGAGGATACGATTGTCCTCGATATCTTTTCGCCGCCCCGGCGGGACTGGTTGAAAAACTGAGCAGATGACGGTTTATCATTCATCCGCTGGTACACAACCCGGCGTATAGCGGCAAAGGGGAGTAATACGATCCTGTGGTTCTGCTGATCATAATCCTGTTCCTTGCCATTGTCCTGTATCTCGGGATACCCAGGCGTTCTGCTGAAACCACAACGGTAAGCGACCACGTTATCGCCGGGCGCAGTCTGGGGCTCTGGCCCATCTTTTTTATCGGGGTGGCGGAATTTTACAGCGCCGGCACTTTCCTGGGATTCCCGGGCTGGGCCTATGGTTACGGCGCGCCGGTGCTGTTTTCGCTGGTAGCGATAGCGCTCAGTTCCATGATGTCATTCTGGCTCGGCCCAAAGGTATGGCGCATCGGTAAAAAGCTCGGTTTCATGACCCAGGCGCAGTTTTTATCCGGCCGTTTTCAAAGCCGGTTGCTGGGAGCAACAGCGGCTATTGTTGCGGTCCTCGCGCTTGTCGCCAACCTGACCCTGCAGATGATCGGCGCCGGTTACATCTTCGAGGTATCGACGCAAGGGCAGGTACCCTATTGGCTGGGAAGCCTGGTTGCATTCGTAGTGGTCACAATCTACGTGGTTCTTGGCGGTCTTCGGTCAATCAGCAGGGTTGCCATTTTCAAGGGCATATTCATGCTTTCCGTACTGGTCGCAATCGCAGTCGTAGTGGTAACACAGTATTTTAACGGCCTGGAGGATATGTACCGCACACTTGCCCGGACAAAACCGTCCCACTTGTTACTGTCCGAAACGGATACCGCCTTCGGTTACGCGTTCTGGAGTTCATCCATCCTGGTGAGCTTTCTCGGCATCCACATGGGACCCTACCTGTTTATAAACTTCTACAGCGCGCAGCAACCTGCCCTGATCCGTAAACAGGCGATTATCGCCCCTATCTATGCGCTTGCCGTTTACGCCGTACTGATCATCGGTTTCGCCGGTGTGCTGGTAAAACCCGGGCTGGTGGAAACGGATACCATAATGATTGTTATGATCCTCGAGATCGCACCACCCTGGCTCGTGGGTCTGCTGTGCGCAGGAGGATTGTCGGCGGCCATGGTCTCGGGTTCGGCCATGAGCCTGGCGGCAGCATCTACAGTCGGCAACGACCTGGTGCGTCCGTACATAAAAATGCAGGAACAGTCGCTGAAACGAACCATACAGAGCCTGATCATTGTCATAATCGCACTGACCTATGCCCTGTCCATCGGCAAGCCCGCCACGATTACCTATATTTCCCTGATCGCACTGGGTATCGGCGTGCAGTTTCTGCCCCTGGTACTGGGCGCCTTTTATTTCAGGCGCTGTACCGGCTGGGGCGCGCTGGCAGGCCTGACGGCCGGTATCGCAACACTGGCCTGGTTCACTTTCGGCCCGGTTAAAAACCCGCTTGGAATTCATGCGGGCTTGATCGGGTTGGTGGTAAATACGTTTACCCTCTGGTTTGTGAGCATACTGACGCGGCCGAATCATGAGGATGTCGTTGCTGAATTTGAAGCTGCCACGAAGGAACTGAAACCGGGACCGGGCAAAAGCGGCTGGGAGAAGAAATACCTGATCGGCGCCGTAATACTGGTCGGCGCATCGCTCTGGCCGGCAGTAACCGTTTTTAACCGGATTGAACCATTTATTGCAGGTCAACCGATGTTTGTGGTTTATAGTGTTTCCTTTGCTTTTGCAGTCACACTGTTTCTTGCGCTCACGTACCGGATATGCCGGTCTGAAACCACGGAATAGTCGCCTGTAAATGCCGGTGTAACCAGCAAACATGAACAGAATGTCCAAACCGGAAAACCCTGCAGCGGAAATCACAACGAGTGAAAGATTGGGGCATGCCGTGTCACATCCGGCCTGGCATGGCTATGACGAGATTCCCGGAGAGATCCTGAATGATTCAGATACCATATTCCTGAACCTGTCAGGCGGCTGGCAACAGGTTCCGGATTACATCCGCCGGGCGGGTATCAATGCAGTCGAGGAAGGTTACCTCAAGATTCAGCCCGTACCCGAATTCAACCGGGCGGTGGCGGATAAATTTCGCACTGATTTCAAAGTTGAAGTTGATCCCGCAGGCCAGGTGATACCCTGTAACGGCGCCGGTGACGGCCTGCTTGCCGTGCTGAGTGTCCTGTTGGACCCCGGGGATGAGGTGATCACTTTCGACCCGGGGTATACCTTGTCGTACCTGATCCCGGCCTATCTTGGCGCGAGCGTCAGGACTATTCCGTTAAACGGGGATGAAGGCTGGTCGGCAGATGCCGGCGTCGTGGAGAAATACCTGGATCGATTACTGACTCCGCGTACCAGGGCGTTTATTCTCGTTAACCCCGATAACCCCACCGGCCACGTATTCAGACGCGAGTTGCTCACACTCCTCGGCCGGCGGCTTCGACAGCACGGCGTAGTCGTCGTCGAAGACCAGGTATACGAAAAAGTGGTTTATCCACCGCACCGGTTTGTTTCCATGGCCGGCCTGCCGGACATGCGCGATCATACTGTCTGCATATCGAGTTTTGCCAAGAGTTACCTGTGTGCCGGGATGAAGACCGGGTATATAACCGGCCCGGCGGAACTTATCGTTGCACTCAGGCACTATTACATGCTGAGCAGTTTCATGCCGAATACGACGGCATTGAGGGCAGGGGTCGATATCCTGCGCGGCCCACAGGATTTTCTCGATGGCTGGATAGCGGACTGGGATGAAATGCGGCAGAAAACAACAGCGGCGCTGAGCAGTATTCCCGGGGTTTCGTGTAACCTGCCCGAGGCCGGCACTTATTGCCTGGCCGATGTCTCCCGCCTGGGAAGCGGCGCACAGGTGGCGAGGCTGTTAATGGAAGATGCGCGTGTACTCGTAACGCCGGGGAGTTATTACGGGCCGAGCGGAGACAGGTACATTCGCGTGTGCTACGGGAGGACGAAACCCGATAAGGTTGAGCAAGGGCTCGAACGGATTATCGATACCTTGAAGGCGCTGAAGGACGGCGCCTGAACAAGCTGCAGGTCCCCGTATATATTCGATATCTGTTGCAAGCCAGCACAATCCTGTCGCAAAAATGTTGCGCCTGAACAATAATTTGATTTTAAATTAATTTAGACCTAAAATATTATTTTCCAGCCTGGGCAAGACCTGATGCCTGTTATGATATAACAGTCTGGAAACAAATCGTTGCAATGTTGGAGAAAAATCATGAAACAATATAACTGGGTTTTTGTACTGGCGGCTATCGCCCTTGCACCCCCCGTAGCTGCACAGGAGTTGGAAGAAATTGTTGTATCTGCACAACGCCGTGAGGAGAGCCTGCAGGAAGTGCCTGTATCGATCACGGCATTCTCAGCGGAAACCCTCGAGCAGCAACATCTCAAAGAGGCGAAGGACTATTTCAAGATCACGCCGAACGTGAATTTCACCGAAGACGGTGAAACCGGCCATCGCTCCGTCGGCATCAGCATGCGGGGCGTCAGCGACTTCGCAAATTCCTTTACCGGCGTTGGCGGACTGTCCAACAGTTTTGGCATTTACCTGGATGAATTCAATATTGCCAATAATGCGACCAAGACCGCGAACCCGCAACTGCAGGACCTGGAACGCCTGGAAGTGCTGCGCGGTCCCCAGGGCACCTATTTCGGCAGTAACGCGACCGGCGGGGCGCTGAACCTGACAACGAAACTTCCCCATGATGAGACGGAATACGTAATAAACGGCGGGTACTCACGCTTCAATACCTGGGAAGTGGGCGCAACCGTGAATGCGCCGATTACCGATACGCTGTTCGTGCGCGGCAATGTGTACTACGAGGAAAGCGATGGTTTTCTCAGGAACTTAAGTCCGACCGGTAATGATGACGCCTACGATCATGTCAGCTTTCGCGTGGCCGCACGCTGGTTGATGACCGATGCCTTTACCGCGGATGTGTCTTTCATGCGCACCGTAGAAAATGACGGCACAGACACCAACGTCAACTCCGGGATAATGGACTTCGATACGCCTAATTCAACTCCATGGCTGCTTCCGGTTGCACCGGGCGCCGACACCTTCCTGCCATTTGCCGAATTGTTTCCTGTCGACGCCGGCTCGGGTTTTTACCCGGATGAGCGCCGGGTGATCAACAAGGACTTTTACGAGTTCAACAAGAACCGGCAGAACATCTTCAATGCGCGCCTGAATTACCAGGGCGATAACTGGTCTTTACGTTCCATAACGGGTGTCATGAAGACCACGAGCCATCGCCAGTTCGACCAGGACCTGGTGCAGTATTCGCTATACCGGACTTACGGCGGGCGCACCGGCGATACCTTCAGCCAGGAGGTCCGCTTTAACCTTGAGTCTGATACCTGGGACTGGACTGTCGGTGCTTTCTATTCCAACGATGATGCGGATACTTACGGTGTCAGTCCGATTGGCAGTGATAACTTCTACGTCGGAATCCCGGCTTCGTTTGCGCCCGACGGCACAATCGCTACTGTTACCTGTTTCTTCTGCCTGACTGAAGGAGACATCATTGCCGGCTCGAACATTGAGACCTTCGACTCGGAAAGCTGGGCGGTATTTTCCGAGGCTAACTGGCAATTCACCGAACAACTGAAAGCGACGGTTGGCATACGCTACACCGAGCACGATCTCAGATCACAAAGCTTCCGTTTTGCCCGTGTTCATTTCTCCCAGCAGCCCCTGGACGAATACCGGGATTTCAAGGCGCCGGACCCCGGTGATCCACGCTTGACGAGAGGTTATTTCACCGGCAGTGTCAGTTCGGACTCCATTACACCGCGCTTCGTATTGAACTGGTCGCCTAACGATAACCTGAATGCCTATGCGTCGGTATCGAGAGGCTACAAGCCGGGCGGTCTGACGATCTTTGAAGCCGATGGTTCGACTATTCCTTTCAGCAAGGAATCGTTGTGGAATTACGAGGTAGGCGCCAAGTGGCGCGGCGCAGACGGCCGTTTGCAGGTCAATGGCGCGTTCTTCTTTATGGATTGGGAGGATTTGCAGATACCCTCGGTGGAGATCATCATCAACGAGGATGAGATTCTGAACAACTTCCAGATAATCAACTCCCAGGCAGAATCAATCGGGTTTGAACTGGAAGCCCAGGCGCTGCTTATGGATAATTTCGTGATTGGCGGCGGGGTAGGATACCTTGATGCCGAGTTCAAGGATTTTGGCCCCGACGACCCGTTTGTTGTCAACAATATGGCCTTTGACCTTGACGGTGTAACGGTGCCGCGGGCGCCGAAATGGACCGCCAACCTGTTCGGCCAATACGATGTCAATATAGGTGGTCTGGACGGATTCCTGCGGGCGGAGTGGAGTTACCGCAGCAGTATCACGTCTGATGTCGAAGCTACCGTAGCGGGACTACCGATACTGGATAATGCAGTCACCCAGGAGCGCGGGTATGATACCCAGTTTAACGGTGATGGCTTCGGTAACGGTGTTCCTTTCCCGTGGCCCCGGCCCGCCTTTCCGTTCCGGGTCCCCAGTTATGACATCGTTAACCTGCGGGCCGGCATTTCCGGTGACCGCTGGAGTATTACCGGCTATATCGAAAATCTGTTCGATAAAAACTATTACACGGGCACCCAGGAAAACTTCGGACTTGGCGGCTTCCGTATCCGGCCCCACTTCCGCATTGCCGGCGTAAACCTGCGTCTGTACAGCAAGTAGCAGGAAGTGTATTTACGGCTTGATGCGCGGTTACTGTCAAGCCTTGAGGTAAGGTAAACTCTCCCGTTGCATGACGGGAGAGTTTTTTTTTCGGCGGCAAATTATACCGGTCGTATTACGCAGTTTCGCGGAGATTAGGCATTGAACAGTAAAACCGCACCGATTATTTTCCTTCTCCTGCTCTTTCCGGGCCTGTGTATTGCGGAAGAAACGACAAACATGAACAGTCAAATTGACCAACGGTCTTATCGATTGGGCGGTTTATCCACCTTCGCGGAAATGGTCAGGGTCGGCGTCAAGACTCTTGCCCTGAGCGCGGCCATGCTCCCTGATGAAATGGATGCTTTCGTGGGTGATGCAGAGCGCATTGCGCAGGAAGAAGGCGTGATGCTCTACCGCGAGACGGATTTGATCGTCACCGACCTGTTCCCTGCCGACGTCGCTGAAGGCAAGCATGTGCTGTTGATCTATCAAGGCACAACCCTGGATGAGTACCTGGCGCTGAAAGAGAAGAAGTCGGAACTGGTTGATTCCGGTTCTTATGGGGGTGAGGCGCGCAGGGGCATAGCAAGACAGTTCGGCAAGCTCCTCAGCTATCCCGATGGCGTCATCGAAGAATTGATAAATAACAACAACTGACGATATTTCACTGGTCGGGCATCACGGCCATTGATTTAATCCGGTGTATTTTCCTTTCTATTCCTGCCCAGTCGGCGGCATCAATCTGTGCACGTGATGCCAGCCAGCTTCCACCGATACAGAACACGTTGTCGAGGCAAAGGTAATCTGCGGCGTTGTTTTCATTCAGGCCGCCGGTAGGGCAGAACCTGACATCGGGGAACAATTCCCGGAACGTGCGCAGGGCCCCGATGCCGCCTGCCGACTCTGCCGGGAAAAACTTCAGGTAACCTAATCCCATTTCCCGGGCAGCCATGACCTCTGATACGGTGCTGACACCTGGCAGGTACGGCATGTCCAGTTTTCCGGCAGTATTGACCAGGCGTTCCGTCATGCCCGGGCTGACACAGAATTGGGCGCCTGCCTCCTTTGCCCGCTGCAGTTGTTCGACAGAGGTGACCGTGCCGATGCCCACGTGCATACCGGGGCATTCGTTGATTACGTTTTCAGCGGCCGTAAAAGCGCTTTCCGTTCGCAGGGTAATCTCGATGAAATGGATGCCGCAATCCTGTAACATCCGGGCCAGAGGCACTGCCCGGTCCGGGTTGTTTATGGTGCAGACGGGAAGAATACTACCCGCAGGGATAATGTCCGTGATGGATGCCATGCTAATCGCTTAAACTATACTGTCGTGATGATTTTAACCTATTACCGGCCAAAATGATTAACTGGACATCCGGCGGACCTGCCAGGGTCGCGGCAATCGGCGAATGCATGATCGAGCGCAGGATCGGTGCGTCCCATGAAGCCGCTGCGTTATTTTCAGGCGATACGCTCAATACGCTGACCTACGCGGCAAGATTGCTCGGCAAGGACAGGGCAGACCTGTTTTATATCACTGCGGTCGGGGAAGATAAGGACAGTAGCGCAATGCTGGCGGCCTGGGAGGCCGAAGGTATCAATACGGGTCTTGCCAGGCGTTTACGGGATAAATTACCGGGCAGCTATACCATTGCAACCGGGCCGGGCGGAGAGCGCCGTTTCGATTACGACCGGGACAGGTCCGCTGCGCGTGAGTTGTTCAGGGATGATTTTGCTGCGAGCCTGCAAGATTCTCTGACAGGGTTTCACCTGGTCTACCTGTCCGGCATATCGTTCGCCATACTCAATCATGAATACCGGGAGAGCCTGCTCGACTTATTGAAATCCTTGCGCCAGGCAGGCGTTATCGTCGTGTATGATCCGAATTACAGGGCCGCGTTATGGAAGTCCCCCCGGGATGCAAGAGACTGGGCCGAACGTATCTACCGCGAAGCCGATGCAGCCTTGCCCGGTTTTGACGATGAGGAAGCCCTATTCAATGATGCCACACCGGAACATACCTGTGCCCGCCTGGCTGACCTCGGGATTACGGAGATCGTTGTAAAAAACGGTTCATCTCCTTGTACGGTGGCAACAGGAAAGGACATCGGCCGCTTTCCGGTTGCGCCCCGGGAACAGGTTGTCGACACCACTGCCGCAGGGGATTCCTTTAATGCCGGGTATATTTCGGCGCGCCTGTGCGGCAGTGACATCGCCACCTCCGTCCGGGCAGCGCAATCACTGTCAGGACTTGTCATCCAGTATCCCGGCGCCATCATCCCCCGGGATGCCATGCCGTCATTACCTGAACTGGCTACCTGAAACCAAATACTAAAAACTGACAATGCATTCCGGCCCACAGCCCACCAAGACCTGGTCGTCCAGGCTGACGTTCCTGTGCGCAACGGTCGGCGCGTCCATCGGCCTGGGGAATCTATGGCGTTTTCCCTACGTTGCCGGTGAAAACGGCGGCGGCGCCTTCATTATTGTATACCTGGTCATCATCCTGTTATTATGCGTGCCCCTGATCATGGTCGAACTGGCCATGGGCCGGCGCGGCGGCAAGAGCCCGGTGATGACGATGATAAGCCTGTGCAGGGAAGGTAAACACTCCGGATTCTGGACGGCCATCGGCTGGCTGAGCGTCATTTCTCCGGTGTGTGCCCTGTGTTTTTATGCCGTGGTCGCCGGCTGGTCCCTTGACTATGTCCTGCATGCCGTACGCGGGATTTTCATTTCCATCTCGCCCGGGGATGCAGAGAGACAGTTTAATGACCTGCTTGCTTCGCCGTACCGGTTAACCTTCTGGTACACCCTGTATATTGCGGCCACCGTCTGCGTAATAGGCATGGGCGTGAAGCGCGGGATTGAAACGGTAACTTCTTTCATGTTGCCGACGCTGTTTATCATGATCATCGTCCTGGTGGTATACGGACATATCGCAGGCGCACCGGCCCGTGCCTGGCATTTCATGTTTGACCCGGATTTCTCCAGTCTTACCGGGAGGAGTGTGCTGATGGCACTGGGACAGGCCCTGTTTTCCATCACCGTCGGCACCGGAGTGTTATTGACCTACGGCGCTTATTTATCCAGGGATATTTCGCTGCCGGGTTCGTCCTGGATGATAGCGCTCAGCGACACCCTGGCGGCCTTGCTGGCCGGTCTGGCTGTTTTCACTATTGTGTTTGCCTCCGGGCTGGATCCGGCCGGGGGACCGGGACTGATGTTTATTTCATTGCCGATTGCCCTGGGCGGCATGCCGGGCAGCCATGTTTTCAGCGTGATATTTTTTGTGCTGGTATTCTTTGCCGCGTTTACCTCGTCCCTGTCCATGCTGGAACCCTTTGTATCATTCATGGAAGACAAGGGGCACCGGCGTTTCACAATGTCAGTGCTCAGCGGTTCAGCGATCTGGCTGATCGGACTGACCGCGGTGTTGTCATTCAACCTGATAAAGGATTTCAAACCGCTGTCATTTATACCGCTTTACCGGGATAAAAACATGTTCCACATTCTCGAGTTCAGCGTATCGAACATTATGCTACCGTTGACCGCATTCCTGATTGCGTTGTTTGCCGGCTGGATCATGTCCGCTGATATATTGCGGGTGGAAATGGGGATCAAAAGCGACAAGGTCTTCGGCATATGGCGTTTGCTCACCCGCTATATCGCCCCGGTAGGGGTTGGTTGCGTACTGGTATTCGGGTTGGTTTCATAAGCCCTGCACGTTGCCCATCGCCAGTTCGAATTCCGGCAGATCCAGCGCAATGGATACAACCCGGTAATCAGCTTCCAACAAGGTGCGGGAAATTGCTTCCCCCATTCCCGTATTACCACCCGTAACTATCGCTGTTTTCATAAAAGGCCTTGCTGATATTTTTTGCATTTACCAATAACCGGCACAATGACTTAAACTGAAAAACAAGAAAGCCTGACAATGGAGACAAAAATATGAATGTGTCTGAATATCTGCTAACTCGTTTAAATGCGCTGGGTGTTGAACATGCATTTGGAGTGCCTGGCGACTTCATTCTTCCCTTTTTTGAATCAATTGGCAACAGTCCTGTTACACACATCGCTGCCTGTAATGAGCTGGATGTCGGCTATGCTGCTGATGGTTATGCACGCTTAAAGGGGCTCGGGCTTGCCGTCGTCACCTATGGGCCGGGTTCATTCAGTCTTGTGAATGCGGTTGCCGGCGCTCACGCAGAAGCTGTGCCTCTGGTGGTCGTATCGGGTGGGCCGCCATCCAGTGCATACCGGGCTACTCCCAGACCGGTTCTACACCACTTGCTGGCGGACAATTATGAGGTCTCAATGAGAATATTTGAGCAGATTACCGCATACGCCTGTTTAGTCGACAATCCGGAAGAAGCTGCTGCAGATATCGATGAGGCGCTACGGATATGTTTGTCGCGGAAAAAGCCTGTATATCTGGAAATTCCGTCGGATATACAACTTCATGAAATCGGTGCGCCAGAGCCCTTTGATATTGACTTATCCCGCAAAAACAATGAGGTCACCGAAACGGCAGCCCAACTATTGATTGATAGAATCACCAATAGTGAACGCACCGTCATCCTGCCTGGACACGAGATACATCGCTGGGCATTGCAGGATAAAGTCGCTCGCCTTTCGCAGAAAACAGGCATCCCTGTCGCATCCATGTTCGTTGGGAAAGCAGACTATATGGAGTATTTGCCGGAATGTATCGGCGTATACCAGGGCGCAGGCAGTATTGAAGCGGTACGGAAATATGTTGAAAGTGCAGATACTGTTCTATTTCTGGGCGCAGTGCCTTCAGATCTTAATCTGGGTGGGTTCACGGCCAAACTAACCAGCCGGCAAATCGTCACTGTCTGGAACGACAAAATTCAGATGGAACAAGGCAGTTTTTCCGATATTCCGATAACGAATATCGTGGAACTGCTGCTTGAACGGCTACCTGAGCAAACCCTGCAAGACGAAGCACGGCCGGTACAGTGTTTTCTTCATAAAGCGGATGAATCACATAAGGTTGAAACGGACGCCGTTCTCACCAATAAACGTTTTTATGATCGATTGGCACACTTCTTTCAGCCAAACGATATCGTGCTCGCTGATGCGGGCTGCGCTTTCAATTTAACCCATACGCAATTTCCTGCGAACACATCCTTCATCGCATCCAATTACTGGGCATCTATAGGTATGGGTTTTGGCGCTGCTTTAGGCGCCTGTTTTGCGGCGACTGATAAGCAACGGATAATAGCGGTGGAAGGTGACGGCTCCTTTCAAATGACGGCATTGGAATTGTCCAGCATGATCCGTTATGGCAAAGCCCCCATCGTTATTGTCGTAAATAATAAAGGGTATACAGCAGAGCGCTTTATTCATGATGGGGAATTTAATGACATACCGCAGTGGCGTTATCATAAATTGCCCGAGGCGTTTGGGGGCGGCACGGGTATTGAAGTGCGCACCGAGGGAGAATTGGAGTTGGCGCTGGAAAAAGCGTCTGATGAGCAGCGCTCAGAGTTGCTGCTGATCGAAGTGCATCTGGGCCCCTTTGATGTATCCGAAGGTTTTCGTGCACTATGCGAGGCGTTTCGTAGTCACTGATTGGAATGGTCCCGCTTCGATTTCTGTCTTTTATACACCGCTCTGGCGAGTCGCGTTATGACCACCGTTGCTCTTGCTCCTGAGTGCAGGGAGACCCCGTTGATCCTGTTGAAATTTTTACGCAGGACAGGAGTTATTATCGTGTATGATCCGAATTACCGGACCCCCCGAATATCCGAGTCAACAAGCTGATCAAACATTCATGTCTGCCCCCGCATCATCCACCAAGATCTGGTCATCAAGACTGACGTTTTTGTTTGCCATGGTCGGTGCATCCATCGGCCTGGGGAATCTCTGGCGCTTCCCCTATGTCGCCGGGGAAAACGGCGGCGGCGCCTTTATCATCGTTTACCTGGCCATCATCCTGTTGCTGTGTGTGCCCCTGATCATGGCTGAACTGGCCATGGGGCGGCGCGGCGGCAAGAGTCCGGTGATGACGATGGTGAGTCTGTGCAAGGAGGGTAACCATCATGGTTTCTGGAAGATCATCGGCTGGCTGAGCGTCATCTCGCCGGTTTGCGCCCTGTGTTTTTATGCCGTTGTCGCTGGTTGGTCCCTGGACTACGCTTTCCATGCCTTGCGCGGCGTTTTTGTGTCCATCGCACCCGGGGATGCTGAAGGACAGTTTGAAAGACTGCTTGCCTCTCCTTACCGGATGACTCTCTGGTATTCCATTTATATTGCGGGAACTGTCTGGGTAATAGGCATGGGCGTCAAGCGCGGTATAGAGACGGTAACCACGTTCATGTTGCCGACATTATTCATCATGATAGTTATGCTGGTGATATATGGACACATCGAAGGTGCCCCCGGCCGGGCCTGGCAATTCATGTTCAGTCCGGATTTCTCCAGCCTCACCTGGAGAAGCCTGCTGATGGCCCTGGGGCAGGCCTTGTTTTCCATCACTGTCGGCACCGGCGCGCTGCTGACATACGGCGCCTATTTATCCAAGGACATCTCCCTGCCCGGACCCTCCTGGTTGATTGCAATCAGCGATACCATGGCGGCTATGTTGGCGGGGCTGGCTATTTTTCCCATTGTGTTTGCGTCCGGACTGGACCCGGCAGGCGGGCCGGGGCTGATGTTTATTACCTTGCCGGTTGCCCTCGGGGGCATGCCTGCCGGCCACTTTTTCAGTGTGATATTTTTCACCCTGCTTTTTTTTGCGGCATTTACCTCATCCCTGGCCATGCTGGAGCCCTTTGTCTCGTTCATGGAGGACAAGGGGTATAAACGTTTTACCATGTCGGTGATCAGCGGTTCGGTGATCTGGCTCGTCGGCCTGACTGCTGTACTGTCATTCAATGTAATAAAGGATTTCAAACCGCTGTCCTTTATCCCTCTTTATGACGGCAAAGGCATGTTCAATATAATTGAATTCACAGTGTCGAATATCATGCTGCCGCTGACCGCGTTGCTGATCGCGCTGTTCGCCGGCTGGGTTATGTCCGGCAGGTTGTTAAGGGAGGAAATGGGTATCAGGAACGATGTGGCTTTTACAACGTGGCGCGTGCTTACCCGGTATGTTGCCCCAATCGGGGTTGCTTGCGTGCTGGTATTCGGATTAATGTAAGTACGCCTTGCTTCAATGGATAACCGGTTTGCTTGTTTCAACTAACAGATGCACATAACATAAATTCCGCAAGCGGATTGGACCGAGTTTAATGAAGATCACCGAAGCCAGAGTCATCGTAACCTGCCCGGGGAGAAATTTCGTTACCCTGAAGGTGGAAACTGATGCGGGTGTCTACGGCCTGGGTGACGCCACCCTGAACGGGCGCGAACTGGCCGTCGTTTCCTACCTGGAAGATCACGTTGTCCCGTGCCTGATCGGGCGCGACCCGCGCCGGACGGAAGATATCTGGCAGTTTCTCTACCGCGGCTGTTACTGGCGGCGCGGGCCGGTGACCATGTCGGCCATCGGCGCGGTGGATACCGCGTTATGGGATATCAAGGCAAAAGTGGCGGAGATGCCGCTGTACCAGTTGCTCGGCGGCAGCAGCCGCGACGGGGTCATGGTTTACGGTCATGCCAACGGCGAGGATATCGACCGGACCGTGGACGAGGTAGGGAAGTATATCGCTCTGGGTTACAAAGCCGTGCGCGCGCAATCGGGCATACCCGGTCTGGCTTCCACCTACGGTGTGGGGAAGGACAGGATGTTCTATGAACCGGCGGACCCGGGCCTGCCTGCGGAGAATACCTGGTCGACGGAAAAATACCTGGATCACGTGCCGGTACTGTTCGACCGTATCAGGCAGCAGTACGGTTTTGAGACGCACCTGCTCCATGACGTGCACCATCGCCTGACCCCCATCGAAGCGGCGCGCCTGGGTAAATCCTTGGAGGATTACCGCCTGTTCTGGCTGGAAGATGCGGTTCCGGCCGAGAACCAGGAGGGGTTCCGGCTGATCCGGCAGCATACCGTGACGCCGCTGGCCGTCGGCGAGGTATTCAATACCATCTGGGATTGCAAGGACCTGATCCAGGAACAACTCATTGATTACATACGCGCCACGGTAGTCCATGCCGGCGGCATCACCCACCTGCGCCGGGTTGCCGACCTGGCCGCGCTGTACCACGTTCGTACCGGTTGCCACGGGGCAACGGACCTGTCGCCGGTCTGTCTGGGCGCGGCGCTGCATTTCGATACCTGGGTGCCGAACTTCGGGATCCAGGAGTACATGCGCCACAGCGAAGAAACCGATGAGGTGTTTCCCCATGCCTATACGTTCGAGGACGGGTATCTTTACCCTGGCGAGACGCCGGGGCATGGAGTCGATATAGATGAGAAACTGGCGGCAAAATATCCCTATCAACGCGCTTATCTTCCCGTGAACAGGCTGGAAGACGGCACCCTGTGGAACTGGTGATACCTTTTGGTGCCTGCTCTGCCTGCTGAATTATATACGGCTGCCCAGGTACGGGAACTGGACCGGATAGCAATTGAAGAGAGGGGGATCCCTTCACTCACCCTGATGGAACGGGCAGGGGAGAGCGCTTTTAAGGTTTTGACCAGCCGTTACTCCGGAGCAAAAAACCTGGTTGTTGTCTGCGGCGGCGGAAATAACGCCGGTGACGGTTACGTGCTGGCGCGCCTGGCAAAGCAGGCAGGCCTTGATGTCAGCGTGACCGCACTGGTGCAACCCGGCCGGCTCCGGGGCGATGCCTCAGCCTGCGCGCAGAAGTACCTGGAGACAGGTGCCGTTGAGGATGCACTGGCCCTGGACGGCGCAGACCTGGTTGTCGATGCCCTGCTGGGCAGCGGTCTGAACCGCCGGGTAGACGGCATTTTTGCCGAGGCGGTCGAATTGATCAATTCAGCAGGCGTTCCGGTTCTTGCCCTGGATATTCCTTCCGGTCTGAATGCAGATACGGGTGTGTGCATGGGTACGGCCGTGAAAGCCGATGCCACTGTCACCTTTATTGGTTTGAAACGCGGCCTGTTCAGCGCGGACGGGCCTGAGTTCAGCGGCGAGGTTTTCTTCAGTGACCTGGAAACGCCTGCAGACATCCATGCCGCAGTCAGTGCGGGTGCGCGGCTGGTAGAACCGGAGCAGGTGATGCAAGAGCTGCAACGCCGCCCCCGTCATGCCCACAAGGGCCGCTACGGACACGTCCTGGTTATCGGCGGCGATTACGGCTACCAGGGCGCAGCTATCCTGGCGGGCAGTGCGGCTGCCAGGACCGGCGCCGGACTGGTCACGGTGGCGACCCGGACGGAACACGCCAGGAATATACCTCTGTACAGGCCTGAACTGATGACCGCGGCGGTGGCCACGGCGCAGGACCTGGACACGATATTGAGCAGGGCAAGCGTTGTCGCCATAGGACCGGGGCTGGGGCAATCAGCCTGGGCAACAGCTTTACTGGCAAAGGTATTGCAGACCCGGTTACCTCTCGTGGTGGATGCCGATGCCCTGAACCTGCTGGCTGTTGAGCACCAGCGCCGGGACAACTGGGTGCTGACGCCACACCCGGGTGAGGCTGCCCGCCTGCTGGGCATGACGGCCGGAGACATACAGGAGGACAGGTTTGCCGCGGTGGCGTCGTTACGGGACAGGTTCGACGGTGTTGCCGTCCTCAAGGGTGCAGGCAGCCTGATCATGGACGCAACCGGGCCGGTCTACCTCAACCGCACGGGGAATCCGGGCATGGCAGGTGGCGGGATGGGCGACGTCCTGACCGGTATGATTGCCGGTTTCATGGCCCAGGGTATGGAACCCGGCGCGGCTGCGGTTGCGGGAGTCCACCTGCACGGCCGCGCGGCAGACATTTGTGCCGGCGAGGGTGAAAGGGGGATGCTGGCCAGCGATCTCCTTCCTGTCATACGGTCAGTTGTCAACCCCGGCTGATGCGCCTGGTAATTTCCAGTCCGGGGGAAATGGAAGTTTTCGCGGCCGCTTGCGCCAGGCACTTGCGCAGCGGCTTCAAACTGTACCTGCAGGGGGAACTGGGGGCCGGTAAAACCACGTTTGTCAGAGGTTTGTTGCGGGGGCTTGACTACCGGGGGATCGTCAAAAGTCCGACCTATACACTGGTTGAAAACTACCAGGCTGCTACCTGGAGCATATTCCACTTCGATCTCTACCGGCTTGCATCGCCTTCGGAACTGGCCGATATCGGCTACCGGGACTATTTCGACGGCCGCAGTATATGCCTGGTGGAATGGCCGGAACGGGGTAAAGAGTGCCTGCCGGGCCCGGATTTACTCATCAGGATCGACATCGATCAAACCCGGCGAATCATGGATTGTATTGCGCATAGCACAGAAGGTGAAGCATATCTAAAGCGCCTCATTGTTGCAAAACCGCTTGATGAAAAAATGTGAACTCTAAAAAAAACAGTGAGATAGCTTGACTTATTAAAAAATTATTGAGATAATTACTGTCAGTATATTGAAGCGCAAGGGCCAGGCAAATGCTGCGTTTTATCTCAAGTTATTGTTTACTGCTGATTTTTTCCTTGTCCGCTGGTGCGGGGGAAGCCGTTCACCTGAAAAACATCCGGATCTGGGCTGCCCCTGATAACACGCGCGTTGTATTTGACGTAACCAGCCCGGTCAAGCATGACCTGAAACTGTTATCCGATCCTTTTCGCGTCGTTATCGACATGGAAAAAACCGAACCATTGGCTGTTCTGCCGCAACCGGTAATACGTGACGGATTTGTCCGGGGCATCAGGAGCGGGCAACACGGTGACTTTCTGAGGATCGTGCTGGATTTGAAAAAACATGCCCGGGCCAAGAGCTTTCTGCTGAAACCGAATGAACACTACGGCCACAGACTGGTGGTTGATGTATACGATGGTCAACAGGAGCAGGTTGTAATCAAGGAAGAAACACCGGCGCCCGGTCATAGAGACTTTGTGGTTGCCATCGATGCAGGTCACGGCGGCGAAGATCCGGGGGCAATAGGGCCCCGGGGGACCCATGAAAAGGCGGTGGTTTTACAAATTGCGAAGAAACTGGCCCGGTCCCTGGAACGGGAACGCGGCATACGGGCGGTATTGACCAGGACAGGTGATTATTACCTGCCGTTGCGCAAGCGCATCGAACTGGCCCGCCGCCACAAGGCCGACCTGTTTATTTCCATCCACGCAGACGCTTTCACCAATCCCCGGGTACGCGGTTCATCCGTCTACGTCCTGTCGCGCCGGGGGGCCAGCAGTGAGCATGCCCGCTGGTTGGCTGAGCGGGAAAACGCTTCCGACCTGATCGGCGGGGTCAGCCTGGATGACAAGGACAACCTGCTGGCGTCGGTACTGCTGGACCTGTCCCAGACAGCAAGCCTGGAGGCCAGTATCGATGCGGCCGAGAGGGTACTGGAAGGTCTGAAAAAAGTGGGCAACCTGCATAAACCCGGGGTTGAATCTGCAGCTTTTGCCGTCCTGAAATCTCCGGATATTCCCTCGCTGCTGGTCGAAACAGCGTTTATTTCAAACCCCCAGGAAGAGAAGAAACTGCGCAGTAAGGAATATCAGCAGGAGCTCGCCCTGGCGTTGACTGCCAGCGTCAAGCGTTATTTTGTGGCTAATGCCCCCAATGGGACATTTCTGGCGGCCCGGCAACATACTTTTGAGCGCGGTGATACATTAAGCCGGATTGCGCAACACCACCGTGTCAGCCCGCACAGGCTACGGGTGCTGAACGGTTTCTCTGACGACAGTCTTGTAACAAGCCGGGTATTTGTCCATCCCGGCAACCGTCAGCGGTGGCTGATGGAGAATAAGCCTGCCATGCCCTGTCCAACCGTCAATACCGGGTTCCGGCAAAGAAACCGTCCTGGTACGGGATTGCTGCAAGTAACTACCAATTCAACTGCATTTACCCTTGTTCCTGCATGCCTCTAGCCTGGATTTCTCACCAGGCTGGTTGTTACTATGTAGCAGTGATGTGTCTGCGCTGCGCATAAGTAATGGATATCCCCAGGATTGTCGAACTCCCCGCAACCCTGGCAAGCCAGATCGCGGCCGGAGAGGTAATAGAACGGCCTGCAGCCGTTGTAAAGGAACTGCTGGACAACAGTATTGATGCCGGCGCCGCTCATGTGACGGTTGCCGTAACTGACGGAGGTCATAAACGCGTTTCCGTCAGCGATGACGGCCACGGCATCCATCCTTCCGACATCGAACTGGCATTGCGCCGCCACAGCACCAGCAAACTCAATATGCAGTCCGACCTGGACTGTATCACCAGCCTTGGATTTCGCGGCGAGGCGTTGGCAAGTATCGCGGCGGTTTCAAGGTTTTTGCTGGTTTCCAGAACCGGCGGTTCCGATTCTGGCTGGTCGCTGTCGTTCGACCCGGTCAGTGGTAACACGACTGTCAAACCGGCTGCGCGGTCCCGTGGAACCACCGTGGAAGCCGCTGATATCTTTCAGGCAACCCCTGCCCGCCGCAAATTCCTGCGCAGCAGGACTACGGAGTTCCTGCACATAACAGAAGTATTCAAGCGCGTGGCCTGCAGCCGTTTCAATATTACTTTTACCCTGACCCATGACAACAAGCCTGTACTGCGCTACCGAGCCTGCCGGGACGACATGATTGAAAGGGTGGCGGATGTATTCGGCCGTAGCTTTGCGGACCGGTCCATCCCGGTGAATTATGAGGCACGGGGAATGAGGCTATGGGGGTGGCTGGGAGGAAGCGACCTCAGCCGCAGCCAGTCCGACCGGCAATTCTGCTTTGTCAATGGCCGGGTAGTACGGGATAAAAAAATCTTTCACGCGGTTCGATCGGCTTTCGATGATTCCCTGCCCACGGGCCGTTATCCGGCCTACCTGCTGCACCTGGATATGGATCCGTCTGTTACCGACATCAACGTTCATCCGACCAAGAGCGAAGTCCGCTTCAGGGATAACCGGGGCGTGCACGATTTTATACATACCAGCCTGAGAGAGGCACTGGAGACTGCAGGTTCGCTTGATTTGGGCGTCACCGGCGATGTACCCGGGGAAAGGTCAGACGCCGTGCCTGCGTACCAGGGTCAGGGCAGCCGTCTACAGGTACGGGAGGCAGGCGTGTTCTACCGGAACCTGGTCTCCAGGGAGCAACAGGATGACTTGATGACTCAATATGCCGGGCTGGGAGTACCCCTGAACGCAATACCCGGACACGTTGTGATAACGCAAAGAGACCATGACTACGTATTGCTGAACTACCGGGCGGCAACCGAATATGTTCTGCGCTACCGGTTGAAGCGGGACTATATGAATGATTCCGTGCGCCGCCGGCCGTTACTGGTACCGGTACATATTGAAGCAGGCGATGCTGAGACGGAACTTGTGGAGAAGTATGCAGAATTGCTGGACGCAATCGGTCTGTCATTGAGGGTAGTATCTGCCGGGGTTATCTCCGTCAAGACCATTCCTGCGCTGCTTGAAGAGGCCGATGTCAGGACTTTGTTGAGGCTGGTACTGGCTGAGTTGCCGCTTGTGGGTGAAGATACCGACCCGGGAGAGAAGTTACTGGCGGTTATGGCACAAGGTACGGACACAGGCAAGGAGAGCGCGTCCGGTTCCGGGGTGCAGGGATTGCTGGATGATCTGGACGGAACGGATCTCGATACTGCTCAGAGACATCATAAAGGCATCTGGCGTACGTTGACGGTGGAAGAGATAAGCAAGTTAATCGATGACTGAGGCAGTCATCTTTCTCATGGGACCGACTGCAAGCGGCAAGACTTCGCTCGCTGTCGAACTCGTAAAATACCTGCCGCTGGAGATAATCAGCGTTGACTCGGCCATGGTATACCGGGGAATGGATATCGGGACGGCAAAACCGGGCCGGGAAGTCCTGGAGGCAGCGCCCCATCATCTGATCGATATCTGTGAACCAACCGAGTCGTATTCCGCCGGCAGGTTCAGGCGTGACGCCATGGCTGCCATTGAGGATATCCGGAAAAATAACCGCATCCCTATCCTGGTCGGCGGCACAGGCTTGTATTTTCGCTCGCTGGAGCAGGGATTTTCCAATTTGCCTGCAACGGATCCGGCGCTTCGGGAGCGTCTGACAAAGATGTTGCGCGCACGCGGTTCCGCAGCGCTGCATGCAGAATTAACCCGGGTCGACCCTGTTGCCGCGCAACGCCTGCATCCCAATGACTCGCAGCGCATCCAACGCGCTCTGGAGGTGTATGAAATGACGGGTACGCCGTTTTCCGTGTTTACCGCGCAAGGCCGCCTGGGACCATTGCCCGGCAAAGTTGTGAAACTGGCGCTCGTTCCGCCGGACAGGCGCATGCTTCGTGAACGGACGCGGCAGCGTTTTATGCGGATGCTGGAGAACGGCCTGGTAGACGAAGTGCGCGGTTTTTTCGAGCGCGAGGACATGCACGGGGATTTGACTTCAATGCGCATGGTCGGCTACCGGCAGGTCTGGTCTTACCTGGCCGACCGGTTAAATTATTCTGAAATGCAGGAAAAAGCCGTCACTGCAACGCGCCAACTGGCAAAACGCCAGATCACCTGGTTGAGAAGGGAGGAAAATACCACCTGGTTCGACAGTTACAGGCCTGAAATTGCGCAGGAACTGATGGCTTTTTTGCGCGACAGTTCCGCGTTTTCTTCCAGTTTGTAATATAATTTATTGGATCCCCTGCGATTCAGTGATGCCAGCACCGGTTACAGGAGTGAACCGGCGGGGGGATGCGGACAATAATAATCAGAACGAATAGCAGTGAGGTGTTATTATGAGTAAGGGCCATACACTCCAGGATCCATTTCTCAACACGTTACGCAGGGAACGGATTCCCGTATCGATTTATCTCGCTAACGGTATAAAACTGCAAGGCCACGTTGAATCTTTCGACCAGTTCGTGATTTTACTGAAAAACTCGGTGAACCAACTGGTATACAAACACGCAATCTCGACCATTGTACCTGCCAGGAATGTAAGATTGCCGCTGGCGGATGACGACAGTAATGAGGCCTGACCTGGGCCGGAGTCAACCGGAATAGTACCGCATTTACAAATGGGCAGCCGAAGAACCGGTCGCGCAGGCAAGTAAAAGGGAATTGATGCGGCGCTCTGCGCGGTCTGAGCGTGAATTAAACGTGACAGGCACACTTGCACCGAGTAATAACCCGCCTGACTTTGCTCCGCCGTGGAATTTGATGGCTTTACCTACCGCATTCGCAGTTTCCAGGTTATGAAATAAGATGAGATCCGGATCACCGGCAACCTGAGAATCAGCCAGGTTTTTGTTTTCTGCGGCTTCTTTGCTTATACAGGCATCATAACCGAAAGGTCCATCTACCAGAAAGCCTTTCAATTGACGGTTCTCGCACGCCGCCTTCAGATTTTCTGCATCAATAGTTGCGGGCAGGGCGTCAGTGATCTTCTCGGTGGCTGCAACGAGTCCGACTTTGACCGGCTCAACGCCCAGCGCGGAATAAAGGGGCAGTGTATTTTCTATGATTGCTTTCTTATCATCAAAGTCGGGGTCGGGCACGATCGCATTATCGGTGATCCCCAGTAATTTATGGTAAGAATCCATTTCAAAAACTGTAATATTGGACAACAACCTGGATAGTCTTATTCCGGATTCTTTATCAAGTATGCTTTTCAGGAAGATTTCGGATTCTATGTGTCCTTTCATTAAAATTTCTGCCTCACCTTCTTTAACTGCCGCAACCGCGGCATCTGCACAAGCCCGTGACGTGTCTGTGTCACGGATATCGAAAAGGTTTCTATCGGCATTGATGTTTTTGAGTCGTTTACGTATCTCCTGTACAGGACCCGATACTATGACATGACCGATAATTCCTGCCTGTAACAATGTCTGGACACATGACAATACCGCTTCGTCAGCGCCACCAGCTATGGAAACTGCCGACGCAGTGATTTGTCGTTCAGACAGATCCTTGAAATTTTTTACAGGTTTCATTGTCCGGCAGGATAGCGGTAAGTGGCATGCACCGGTATCGGCCAGTCCATGATTTTACCTCCGGGCTCAAGTGCTGTTACTACGGCTTCAGCCAGGGCCTGATTTTCATTGCTGCCGGCAAAAACAAAAACCGGCGCCAGATTTTCCATTTTTGACGTAAGCCGGTCAGTCAGCTTTTTACTGTTGGCCAGCCCCCCGGTCAATACGATGCCGTCTATATTAAAATCCATGGTAGAGGCCATGGCTCCGACTGCCTTGGCGACCTGGTAGAGCATCGCGTCGTAAATCAGCGCCGCGTTGTCATCGCCTTTTTCTATCCGATGTTCCACTTCCCGCATATCCCGGGTACCCAGGTATGCAAAGACACCACCTTGCCCATATAGTTTTTGCAATAATTCCGTCTTTGTCCATTTACCTGAGTAGCAGGCTTCAATCAGTGTGATAGGCGGCAACCCACCGCTGCGTTCAGGGGTAAACGGTGAGCACTCCATGCGGTTACTGTTGTCAATAAGCCTGCCTCTGTCCACTGCTGCGATGGAAAATCCGGCTCCCAGATGGGCGACGACAAGACGGAGTTCCGCTACAGGCTTTCCGAGAAGGTCTGCTACCCGGCGGGCAGTTGAACGGATATTAAGCGCATGCACAAAACTGAAACGATGGAATTCAGGACTGCCTGAAATTCTTGCTATGTCAGTGAATTCATCCACGCCCACAGGGTCTGCGATAAAAGCATCAACGCCATATACTCCTCCGAGCCGGTGGGCCAGCGGCGCCCCCAGGTTGCTGGCATGCTCATAAACGGGGGTTTCCAGGGAAAAGCGGACCAGGTCGTCATTAACCTTGATGACACCGGGTGGCACGGGTGTCAGCATGCCTCCCCGGCCTGCGCAAGCAACCGGAGCGGACCTGTTATCATCAATGTGTTGCCGGACAAATTCGAATACCAGGCGGTAACGGTATTCCAGTTGATTACTTATTGTTTCGAACCGGGCCAGTTCCCTGTCGCTGTGCTCGATAACTTCTTCTGCAGTGGCGGCGACGGACCTGTTAGTTGTCTCGTAAATCGCGCAGCGCGTGGTCGTGGCGCCGGGGTTCACCGTTATTATCAGTTTGTCTTGCATTATCCATATTGACCGGACAGCAATCCACCTGCGGCGGGTACTTCGATGGGTAACTTCAACGCGCGCAGTATCTCGAATACCGTGGCTGCTGCCGTAGAAAATACCGGCACATCGAAGGTCCGTTGCACGGTATCAAGCGCAGCGAGAGAAGGCATCTGTACACAGGCTGACAACACCACGGCATCTGCATTATGCGTCGAAAGCTTTTTTACAATCTCCACAAGGGCAAACGGATCATGAGCGCCGACCTCAAGATTATCCGGTATTTCCAGCGCTATGGCGTCAAGTACTTCGATGCCTTCGCCTTCAATATAGCGGACCACCAGGTCCGTGAGACTCTTCACGTACGGCGTTATGATCGCTATCTTCTTCGCGCCGAGCGCCTTTGTAGCCTCGATCAGGGCACCGGCGCTGGTGATTATCGGCGTTTCCATCCCGTTCTCTTTACACACTGCGCGCAGCGAACTCTCCGTCTCGCGGTGGTAGCCCGTGCCCTGGCACATGATGGCCACCAGGCACGCGGACGCGATCACGTCCATGCGCGCATCGATCAGTTCACTTGCACAACGAACCATGTGTCCGTTCATGGCTGTCAATTCATCCTTGCTGACCGTTTTCATCGGCGCGCGACTCGAATGGAAAGTAAAGCCCACCCCGTCCGGGACAATGGCGCGCTGTAACATCAACGGCACTTCGGTTTCCATCGTCGTGTTGGAACTCGGCACGATCTGGCCGATACGGATTGTCTTCGTTGTGCTCATGGCTCAATCTGTACGTACATCATAAGTTTCTCACTGTACGGGGACAGATTTAAATCTGTCCCTTTTTCAACAGAGAAACGACAGGACCGCATCATTAAACTCTACCGGTCTTTCAGCATAGCCCAGATGCCCGACGCCTTCTATCTCAACGAGCACCGCTCCCGGAATGAGACGTGCAATCTCCTCGCCTCCCTCCCTGGGAAGCACCTGGTCGAATTCTCCGGTGAGCACCAGCGTTGGAATGCGGATTTTACCGAGTTGCGCGCCTACATCAAAACCACGTAGGCCTTCGGTCATTACCTGGGTATAGGCACGTTTATCATTACGCACAAGCAACCCGGCAACCCAGGAACGCAGCTCCCGGCTTGCGTTCACGGAACAGGCCTGATCGATTACGATCTCTGCATACTCCTCAAGCGGCATATTGCCGAGCGCTTCTACCCGTCGCTCCAGTACGTCGGACGGGATGCTCATACGCGGCGCCGTATGGCATAGAACCAGGCTGCGGCACAGGTCAGGGCGGGCAAGCGCTAGCGCTTGTGCGATAAAACCACCCATGGATGTCCCGAGAACATGACAGCGCCCGAGTTCAAGTTGCCTGATTACCTCAGCGATATCTTCTGCAAGGAGTTCAATCGCATAGTCACCGGGACCATCCGGGCGGCTGGACCGGCCAAACCCGCGCAGGTCGACAGCCACCGTGTGAAAGTGTTGGGAAAAGACCGGTATCTGGTTTATCCACAGTGCACTGCTCATGCCGAGACCGTGGATCAGTATTAACGGTTCTCCCTTGCCGGACTGCTGCACGAACAGCTGCGCCGCGCCCGTATCGACGATCATGTCCGTTTAATGCAGTACGCGCAAAGGGTCACATGCGCTACACGCGCATATCCGCAGGTACGACCTTGCCCTCATCCACAATCAAATCGCCGTCAAGCATAAGGGTACAATTCTGCATGGGCAGATCGAGGTGGCAGGGTGTATCGTTGTCACCACCAAACTCCGTGTCCGGCCCCATGGAAAACAGCACGTTACCGTAACAGGCGCGCCCGTCCATGCCGATCCCGGGGAGATTCACGTCCCACTTGCACTCGGCGTTCAGTCCCCAGCCGATATGGGAGATGGCATAGGCGCGCGGGTCACCATATCCATCAATAAATTCCTTAAGCTGATCAGCGTCCGGGCCACCGTTTATCTCCATGACCGCGCCATCCCGGACCACAAACTCGATCGGTGATGCGACGAAACGTTTGAGCGGAAAAATGATGTCGTCCGAATCCATAACCACGCGACCGTTGACACCTTTATCAGCGGCTACGGTGGCAATAAATCCCCCGGGCCAGTGATCCCAGCGCCCGGGTGTGCTGGTATAACCGTATTCGGTAAGTATCGTCTTGCCGTCCAGGTTATAAGTTACATCGGTGCCTGCTGCATTGGTAAAACGCAGGGATTTGGCACCGCTGAGCCGGCGTTCGCCCGCTTCCACCCGTTTGCGCAATTCCGGTGTCGGAAACAGCCGCTCAAGGATTTCCCGGGGTTCCACTACCAGCAGCACACGGGTGCCTGCCTCCTGCATTGCAATCTGCTCATGGGAAAACAGAAGCAGCATGTGGTCGACCACCATATCCGCCTCACAGCACTGCTGCAGCACCGCGGGGTGCTCGCTGAGCGGATTTTTGCCGACGTTCGCAATGCGCTCACTCGCGTCCACAGCCTGTTCGACCTGCAGGTTGGCGTCTATGACCCGGGCACCCAGTTCGGAGGCTGCGGTAAGTGAATATTCAGCGTAATCGCGTAACAGGTCTCCCTCGGACAGCACGGCAACAGTTTGCCCGGGTCCGACCTCACACAGTCTGAGTTCATCGAGAAAAACGTCTTTCATCGTCTTATCCATCATAAAAACCCCCTTTTATGCCCGCGCCGGGCCGAACGACTCCGTGTAACCGCCGTCGGTGGCCTCGGGATGTTTCGCCCTGGTATCGGCCAGGAACTCGGTGCAATCATTGATGCGTATCTTGCGTGCTTCATCATCTTCGTCAAGCAGTATGTCGAGGTAGTAATTGATGAGATGATGAATGGCGCGCTCCAGTTTTACGGTCGGCCCCGGCCGGAAACCGCGCGAACTGATACCCGTCTGCAAAGACTCCAGCATCGCCAGGTCTTCCGTAGCGACGAGCTTGATGAAGTCCGCGTAGATCTGGTTCTTCTCGGCAAAACCGGGTTCATCGAAAAATGCTTCCGGAAGCTGCGTGTAGATGGTCACGAGAGTGCGATTGACATCGATAGGCGTTGCGACCCAGGGTTGGATAAGATCGTGGCGACCGAATATGTTCATGGTCGGGCGGACCCACGTCGTACACGCGAATTTATCGGTAACCTTTCCCTCGAGCCATGGCATCGGTCCGAACAGCGTAACGCCGTTGGGCGCCATGGTGTAACTCTCATACACAGCGTTGTAGCCGTGGCCGTTGAGGTTGAAGCGGAAGTCGTTGATGGGAAAGTGGCCGCCGAATGACGCACCGTGAATGACACCGACATGGTACATATCCATCAGGTTTTCCGGGACAAATTTCCAGTTGCACGGGACTTCAAATTCGAACTTGTCCGATGTCCTGGTGTTCTCTGGTTGCAGGAATCCGGCAAATTCACGTATCCCATCTTCATCCAGGCACTCACCAAGAGAGCGGCAGTCGGGGTCGAAATTAACGAAAACATATCCGCCCCAGGTATCCAGGTTCACGGACGGCAGGCGACAGCTCTTGAAGTCATAGTCGGTAACTTCCGTACTGTGCGGCGCCGCTTTCAGCTTTCCATCGAGTGTATATGACCACGCGTGATAGCGGCAGACGAAAAGCTTGGCATTACCCCGGCCGACCGCCACCTCAACGCCGCGATGAGCGCAGAGATTCCTGAAAGCGTGCAGTTCGCCGTCTGCATCGCGACAGACTACCAGGGGTTCGCCGGCAATACGCATGGCATGATAGTCGCCGGGTTTCTCGAACTCCTCCACACGTCCCACGCACAACCATTCACGCATGAAAATAGTGTCGATCTCACGCTGGAAAATTTCCTCGGAGCTGTAAAAGAAACCGGGCAGGTGTCCTGACTCGAGAAGATGGGAGCGGGTTTTTTCGATTGTTTTCCGGGTATCCGGATCCAGTTCTGCAATTAGCGACATTTATCTATTCCCCCCTGTTTGAATAGTGCGGTGGTTGGCTGATAGCGGTGATTGGCTGATATATACTAGCCGATTATATGAAAAATTAAATGTCATAGGAAATCCATGCCTGTGCGAAAACTCGTCTGTACGGGCTTGGAACAAGCCTGAACAGAACCTTGAGCAACAACAAGAGGACAACCATATGGAAATTAATTCCCCTGAGGTACACGCGGAAATCACTGTGGCCTTCCGGCGTTACGTGCAGGCGCTGACCGACAACGATATCGATACCGTGAAAGCCCTGTTCTGGAACAGCGAACACACACTGCGCTACGGCACCGGTGAAAACCTGTATGGGATGAATGCGATCAACGCATTCCGCGACGGCCAGCGGGGGCAGGGGATTGATCTTGATATAACCCGCCTGGCAATAACCACCTTCGGCCGCGATTTTGCTACTGCCAACTGCGAGATGAAACGCCTTGACCTGGGCATGAACTGCAGAATGAGCCACAGTTGGGTGCGTTTTACGGAAGGCTGGCGCATTGTAGCAGCCCATGTCTCTTTCGGACCGCAATAGCGGACTGAGGCAGGAAGTGGTCACCCCGGCATCACTTCACTCAGTTGTTTACGCTGCCGCGAGCAATGTGAATGTCTGGGTCGCGACCGGAGCGCGCTCCAGTTCATTACGCACGTCGTCACCCTGCGCAACGGGCGAGAGATAGCGCCCGCTGAACGACAGTTCGATGCCTTCGGCGTCATCGAAGGGGTAGGGATCCAGGGCATAGACACCGGTCTCAACGGGTCTGATAGCGACTTCCGCATCCTCCGAGGCGTTCAACGGTATATGGGAGTAGCTCGCTTCTTCGCGCGCGCCTTCGTGGACGCAGTTGAAATACAGCGCCAGCGTGTCGAAGAACTGCAGTTGCTTGTAATTCTGGAACAATCGGCTCTCTTCGGTTAGATAAGCCGTGTCGGTATCACTTTCAAGTTCTGTCCTGAGGCGTTCCTGCCGTTCGACTTCACCCTCGAGCATCGCGTCGGCAATCGCCCGGTTTTCATCGGCCAGGCTGTCCAGCAGTACCTTGTCGGACATCCCGTAGCGACCGTTATACAAACCCCAGCTATGCATGCTGGACATGAGGCCGCAGTAGGGATGGTGCGCACTGTTGGTATCCGGGGATGCGCTGCTGGTCTCGACTATATTCGAAAACGGAGTCTTCACCAGGTTGTACGGCAGACCGGTTGCCGGGTCGCGTAATGCCAGTGCGTCAAGTTCACGCCAGCCGATATCGTGATATTTGATGACGTGCAGCATCAACGCGCGCGGTTCTACCGGTTCAAACCGTTCATTGCCGAAATGCTCTGCGAAGCGCCCGGACAGCGCGGTATGTTGATCCATGGTGATGATGAAGTGGTCCGCCCCTTCAACTGCGCTTTGTACTATCATGGTATTTCTCCTGCAAGGACTATCACGTATGTGTTATTGAGCAACGAAACCTCCGTCAACCGAGAGTACGGAACCAACGACAAAACTTGCCTGGGGTGAGCAAAGCCACACCACAGCGTGCGCAATTTCTTCCGCCTCTCCCATCCTGCCGACCGGTTCGCGCGAGATGATTGCATCGATGATCTCAGGCTTGCCTTCAAGGATCCTGTCTACCAGCGGTGTCTGCACCGGACCGGGGCAGACCGCGTTGACGCGTATGCCGCGTTGTGCATATTCCAGCGCTGCGGTTTTCGTCAGTCCGATAACGCCATGCTTGCTCGCAGAATAGGCAGGCATTCCATTCGAACCTACGAGCCCGAAATTTGATGCGTTATTGACGATGGCGCCGCTGCCCTGTTTCAGCATCTGTGCGATCTCGTATTTCATGCACAACCATACGCCCTTGAGGTTTATACCGGTGATAGCATCCCAGTTCTCCTCGCTGCAATCCGCCGTTTGACTGAGTTCGCCCTGGATGCCGGCATTATTGAACGCGCAATCGAGTCCGCCGTACGCGGCAACCGCGGCGCCAACCATGTTTTCGACCGCTGCGGATTGCGACACATCCGCCGCCACAAACACAGCCGTTCCCGATGCGGATTCGATCTGCGCAACGGTTTCCGCGCCACCGGCCTCGTCGACGTCGGCGACGACGACATTGGCGCCGGCAGCAGCGAATGCGATGGCGGCGGCGCGGCCGATCCCGGATCCGCCGCCTGTGACAAGTGCTGTTCTGCCTTCAAACGTATTGCTCATAGTCCTGTCACTTCCGGGGACGGTTTTAAATCCGTCCCCAACCGGGTTCTGGTTTCCAGCGTGTTGCCCATGTTTATGTTACTGGTATGTGTCGAACCTCTCCGCCTCGACCATGTTCAGCCTGGCGGGGTTCTTGTACATCTCGACGAGGTTGCAGACTTCCACGAGCGACAAGGCCATGTTGCACAGACGCTGGGCATCCTCGGGCATCTCGGCGTAATGGTACTGGTTGAGGTACACGATAATTTCTTCCAGCCGCCCCCACATCGCATCATAAAATTCGTGAATCTCGTCCAGCGAAGAGCCCACGCGTTTTGCGATACGCTCCCGTTCGGTCGGCAGCGACCACTCCAGGTATTTCTCGAGATCGAGGAACGGCTCAGGTAACACGGCCATGCTCATGCTCTCGCCATTTCGTGTTCGAGGACCCTGTGAAAATGCCGGATCGGCAGCTCCTCGTCCTGCATAATCATGTGCGAGCGGGCGCGGGAGGCGAGCCCTCTCTGGATCTGCTCGTGCTGGAATGCATCTTCCATCAAGGTATCCCGTAAACGGAGGATGGTCCATTCCTGGTTCAGCCGTTGCGCGACATTTTCCGCTTCCGGAAAGTGATAGCGCATCTCCCAGATACTGCGGTCGACGCCGAGGGGCCAGAAATTATAGGTCATGAAAAAATCGCCCGACACGCCTTCAAAAAGAAGGATGGCGGAATTCGGAAACAGCAGGTACCAGTCGAAATTGCTGATCCGCTGGCTCATGCGTACATCGTTGACCGCGCTGTCCAGACTGTTGAGCAGGGCATCCGTCGGCAGTGGCTTGTGATTCGGGTTGTACTCACACGACCAGACGCTATGGTAGTTATACAGGTTAACGTTCGAGAAACGGCAGAACCTGTCGTCCTTGAGCACGAACGCATCGCCGATGGTAAAGCGGTGCTGGACGGGCAGGTGGTACAGCTCGTTCTGCGCATCGAGCCCGGTCTTCCAGTTGGCGGCCTCCTCGACTTTATAGGTCTTGAGCAACTGCATCTTCTCGAAACCGGCGCCGTCGAGCTGGGTCCCCAGGCCGCCCAGGAACTCGCGCAAGGTCTCGGCGGGTTCGGGCGAGAGATTGATAAATATGAAGCCTTCCCAGATATCACAGTGTATCGGAGTGAGGCCGTACTGGTCCTTGTCGAGGTCGAAAAAATTATCCTCATCGGGCACGAACGCCAGTTTTCCTTCAGGCGAGAACGCCCAGCCGTGAAAATTGCAGCCGAAGCGGCCCGGGCATCTGCCGTGTTGTTCTTTCATGATCAGGGCATTGCCGCGGTGCGGGCATACATTGTGAAACGCGCGAACTTCGTCATCTTCGCCGCGGACGACGAGGACGGATACGTTGCAAACGGCAAGATCCCGCACGAAATAATCGCCGGCTTCCGGGATTTCTCCGACCCGCCCCATCATCAGCCAATGGCGTCTGAAAATAAGCTCTCTCTCGCGCTCAAAATGTTCCGGGTTTATGTAGGGCTCCGTGGATACCAGTCCGGTATCTGCATCGGGGTATTTCTCGGACCACTGTTTGTCTATCATTCGGGTCTGCATGATTTCACCTCCTGATTAGAGGACTTCTGTAACATTGTGCCGGCAGGTTCAACCTGCCTGCGGCTGGTTCTCATTGTTAATCAAATCTATCACCTGTTGCGGACCTATCGGTGTCACCAGGGGCACCAGAGTGCCGTCATGGTCTGACAGGGCATCCGCCAGCGCATTCGACAACGCAACGTGTATCGATAACATTGCCGCCTCGCCCGCGCCTTTGAAACCGCCTTCGGTAATCGGCGATGGAGTCACGACATGATGGCACTCGATGTCGGGCAGGGTCACTGCGTTAGGCATCAGAAAATCCATGAACGATGCATTTTTAAGCTGGCCGTTCTCATCATAATCCAGCGATTCCATCAGGCCCATGCCGATACCCTGCGAAGCGCCGCCGCGCATCTGCCCGTCGACGACTTTCGGGTTGATCATGTTGCCGCAATCCTCGACTGCAACGATGCGTGTGATATCGATGATCCCGGTTTGCGGATCCAGTTCAATCGTTACCGCGTGCGAGCCGTTCGCATACGCGGCCGGCGGGTCATAGTGTCGCGTGGAACTCAGAACCGGTTCCACCTCGTCCTCATCCGGCCGGCTGTAGCGGTCGTAGTAGTTGATAAAAGCGATTTCAGCCACCGTTTTGCTGATATCCCGCGAACCTTTGACGAAAATCTCGCCGTCTTCAATGGTCAGGTCAGCCTCATTCGCTTCCATTACATGCGCCGCAATTTTCAATAACTTTTCGCGTACATCAGTCGCGGCCCGGATGACCGAACCGCCGCCGATCACCGCGCTGCGGCTTGCAAACGTGCCCATGCCGTAGGAGCCGGTGGCGGTATCGCCATCGAGCACTTTGACATCTTCGAAAGGTACCCCTAAAACATCTGCCGCAACCTGGGCGAGAGTCGTTCTCTGCCCCTGTCCGTGGCTGAATTGTCCGCTCTTAACCGTAACCTTCCCGCTCGGGTCCATTTCAACCGTGGTCGAGTCGTGCAACGTTGCAGGAAATCCACTCTCCCTGGCCGAGTGACTGCCCCAGTTCGTTTGCTCGACGAAAAACGACACGCCGGTCCCTCTCAGTTTTCCATCTTTTGTAAGCCTGGGCTGCGTCTTTTGCTGTGAGTAATCCGATGTCTCCAGGCACTTATCCAGCACTTTATGGTAATCGCCACTGTCATAGGTCTGGTTTGTTGCAGTGGTATAGGGAAATTCATCGGCGCGGATGAAGTTCTTGCGGTACAGATCGGTGATATCCAGGTCGAGCAGGCGGGCCGCCTTCGTCATCACCATTTCGCGCGCATAGCAACCAGCAGACCAGCCGACGCCGCGATAAGCGCCGGTGTTCATTTTATTCGTCAGGCACACTACCGTTTCAAACTCGATATTGCGCACCGTGAACGCGCCGGGGGCGCCGGTATTTGCCGGAACCGATTCGATCAGGCCCGACCAGGGATTTTGCGAATAAGCGCCCGAATCGCAGATATTCCTGATTTTCATGCCGACCATGGTGCCGTCGTTCTTGAACGCGAGGGACATGTAAATCGTACATTGCTTCGCGTGGGAAGCCCCAAGCAGGTGTTCGCGCCGGTCTTCGATCCACTTGACCGGCTGTTTAAATTCCTTTGCCAGCCACGGCAGGATAAACTCTTCCGGGAAGAAATGCGCCTTCTGCCCGAAACCGCCGCCTACCGTCGGCGCAACGACCCGGATAATCTGCTCCGGGATGCCGAGATGCAGCGCAATCGACGTGCGCAGGAAATAAGGCATCTGGGTCGAAGACCATACCGACAAGGTATCGTCCCAGCCCCAGGCAGCCACCACCCCACGGGTCTCCATCGGCGCGGCTGAAGTGCGTCCGGTCGCAATTTTTTCACTTACAACGAGATCCGCTTCGGTAAAGGCCTTGTCCACATCGCCGCCACTGTACGAGTCCGAATAGTAGATGTTGCTGTCAAGTTCTTCGTGCAGGAGCACGGCATCCGGTTGCATCGCCTCTTCAACGTCGTTATATGCCGGCAGGGGTTCGTATTCCACCTCGATCAATTCGACGATATCTTCAGCAATGTAGCGACTCGGCGCTACCACGGCCGCAATGATCTCACCCACGAAGCGTACCTTGCCGGTTCCGATAAACGGCATGAACACCGGCTTTAAGGTGCCGCGTGTGCCCGGGATGAAGGTCGTGAAGCCGATACTGAGATCATCATTCGTGATAATGCGCAGGCAATCAGGATGCTGCCGCGCCTTCTCAAGATTGAGGCTTTTGATGCGTGCGTGCCCATGTGTACTCCTGAGGAATGCCACTTCCAGCATCCCAGGTATCTTGATGTCATCGACATACTTCGCCTGCCCCATCAGGATCTGCGGATCCTCGGTGCGTTTGCGCGATTCGCCGATGTACTTTGTCGCGCCGCCCAATACAATCGGTTCTTTCATAGTTGGTACCCTCGCTTAAGCCTGAGCCGCAGAGACGGCTGCCTCGGCCGCCGCCACTACCGAATCGACAATGTCATGATAGCCGGTACAACGGCACAGGTTACCCGACAGCGCTTCACGGATTTCAGCGCGTGTCGGGCTGGGGTTTTCCTCGAGAAACGCCTTCATGCTCATCAGGATCCCCGGGGTGCAGAACCCGCATTGCAAACCCTGGTTTTCCCAGAAGGCATTTTGTAACGCGTTCAGTTCGCCATTGTCCGCCAGCGATTCCACTGTCTCGATTGCCTTGCCTTCTGCCTGCAACGCGAACGTCAGGCAGGAACGCACCGGCAACCCGTCCATTAATATCGTGCATGACCCGCATATTCCGTGTTCGCAGGCGACGTGTGTGCCGCAGAGATCGAGTTCATGCCGGATAAAATCGGATAACAGCATGCGCGGTTCTATTTCCCTGTCGTAGGAGACCCCGTTCACATCGAGGGTAATCTTTTTATTTTCAACCATAATCTGCTCCCCTGTCCCGGTTCTATTCGGTTGCCGCCCGGCTGAATGCATCTTCGAGTGCGCGCACGGTCAATGCTTGCGCGGCATTGCGGCGATATTCCTCGGTGACATGCACGTCGGTTTCCGGATCAATAATCCCGCGTACAGCGGCTGCCGCTTCCTTTATCAGTTCGGGTGAACACTGGTTTCCGAGTAACGCATTCTCTACTTCCCCGGCCCGTACCGGGGTTGCGTCAACTCCGAACAGGGCAACCCTGGCATAACTGCACTTGCCGTCACCGTCCAGGTCCACGATGGCCGCGCTGCCGGCCAGCGAGAAATCGCCTGCGCGTTGGGTGATTTCGTGGAATCCCCAGCCGCTGGTCTGCGGCGGCGCCTTGAACAGGACCGACGATAATATTTCGTCAGCCTGTAAGGACGTGGTCATATAGGTAATAAAAAAGTCTTCCGCCGGAACCGCGGATTTATTTGACGCGCTTTCAATTTCAAATTCCGCATCCAGTAATAACGACATGGCAGGCAATTCGGATGCCGGGTCGGCGTTGACAATGCTGCCGCCTACCGTGCCCTTGTTTCGCACCTGGAAATGGGAAATGTGCTCGATTGCGTGAACCAGTACCGGTATCCGTTGGCGCAGACCTGCATGCTTTTCCGCAAATCGCTGGGTGGTGGTTGCTTTTACTCTTACGCCGCTCTGCTCATCAACAACAAGATTGGGCTGTTCGACGTTGCTGACATCGATCAGGACACTGGGTGTGGCCAACCTGAAATTCATCGCTGCAATGAGACTTTGTCCACCAGCCAGAATCTTTGCATCGTCTCCATGTTCCTTTAACAGGGTGCACGCGTGTTGTAAATTTTCAGCCCTGTGGTAGTCAAACTTCGCTGGTTTCATATCAGTTAACCTGTAACAGTCAGTTTTGCATTGGTTCGAAATGATTCCCCATCTCGTCAATGAAGTTCTTGAAAAACTCCCTGGTCATGTGCTTGGAAACTCCCGTCATGACCCTCCCCCCGATGCCGGCGATCAACCCGCCCACATTAGCATCACAGGACCAACTCATCAAGGTGCCGGCAGCGGCCGGTTCAAGGCGGCAATCTACCTCCATGTTCACAAAACCCGGCTTGCCGGCGCCCTCGGCATTCAAAATGTAATGGTGTGGAAACTCGACGTCGGTAACACGAATTTTTCCTTCATAGTCACCTTTAATTGCCGCCACCCCCAGTGAGAGGGTTACCTTGTACCTGCCGTCTTCAGCGGGCTCCATGGACTTGCAGCCGGGAATGACCCTGACGAGGATATCAATGTCGTGCAGCGCGCTCCATACCTGTGCAACGTCGTACGGGAGTTCGGTACGACCCTCAAGTTTCAAATTGTTTTCCTCAGATAAATATCAACCTCTTTAAAATGTAAACTTTAACTCGGTGAACAGCGAATCATTTCTCTGGAATTCGCCAAAGAATGAATCCGGATTGCCGGAAATAACGTTGATACCGACACGGGCAGTGAACTGGGCGTTAAAATTATAGCCGACAAGGCCGCGGAACCACGTTGCGCGCTGACGATGTCCGAACTCATGCAAGCCGAACAATTCCACGTGCAGCGTCTTGCCCGGGAGAAAGTCATTGAACATGAACAGGGTTGCGACATGGCGCGTCCGGTCACGCAGGCCGTTAAATGCATTTGATTCGCCCCCGATGATGTATCCTGACTCGCCACAGTATCGTTGCGCCGCACAGGCCACCGTACCCAGCGAGGTAAACTGGCCGGGTGTCGGGTCGCGCAGGATCTCGTCACGCCAGATCTGGGCCGATACAAACCATGGTGTCTTGAACAGGGTCCTGGGACCGATATACAGATATTGGTCCAGACCTATCAGGGCGGTAACACTGTCGGCCGTGACTGTCTCAATGTCCGGCTCGTAGAAGCGTTGTCCGAAATTGTAGACGAGTTCGCCGCGCATCACCGTGCCCGCAAACTGGCCGGGCAGGAACTCCAGGGCCTTGTCAAAGGATGCGCCAAGCAAATCATAACGGTGGCGGGTAAAATCGATGCCGCCACCAAACCCAGCCCTCGGTCCGGCAATTTGGACAGCAAAATTGGTAGCCGCTTGCGGAAGTCGATTTCCAAGAGTGTAAAATGGAATGTCCTCGAACAGGTGTCCGTAATGGAACGAATAGGTCATATCCGAAAATGGACCTAAACCGCCACCCGTGCGTGCGCGCCAGCGCACGAAGACTTCGGATTTGTCGAAAGCATCGCCTTCATCCCATGCATAGTTGTCGAAGAAATCCGGTTCCTGGAACAGTCCTTCGGATACATTGATGACCTGGTCCGCGAAATCGACGACAGCCAGGGTGTAGGGATGTTGCGCTTCTTCTTCATGACGAAAACCGGGGAAACGGGCCGGCGTGTAGTCCCAGTTCCAGATTACCTGCAACTCCTTGGTGATGCCGCCCGGAAGCCAGTCTACCCTGGACAGGTCATACTTTATGTTCACCATGTCCTGCGGGATCATGAAGCGCTCCTGCTCGAAGGTCAGCGGGTTGCGGAAGTTGCGCGGCGTTACGACATCAAGTACGGTCACGCCGTCGGAACGGCCCCAGGTCACTATCTGCCGCCCCGCCCGTATATGCAACGGATGGTAATTGATATCCAGGTAGGCTTCCCGGACCAGGGGATCCCACTTGTCGTGGAGGCCGTCCTTGAAGTTGGTCTCCCAGTTCTTGGCGATAGAGCTGTCTTTATCTTCGATGTCATACATCCCGTCATAGTAACCACGGAGTTTTAACACCGGTGTTATATGCTTGATGCCCTTGTATACCATCTCAACGCTCAGTTCGGTACGAAGCGCGTTGACCGTATCGTAGTCCGACCGGTTGCTCGGAGTACCGAGTGCACCCGGCCCGAGTAAGACGCCAGGGGCAACTGCGAGGGCAAACTCCCTGGCCTGGTCAGGCTTGCCGCCTATGCGAAAATCACCCAGTACGAAGACCTCTCCACTAATCTCAAGGTCGCCAAATTCATATCGGGCAGAACTTTCAGCCGACCACCCCAACAGCGCTACGGCAACAATCGATAACAAGGTGGTGATATAACGTCGATTTGAATTGATCATGCCTGTTTCCTCCAATATAAGATTTACAATAACCCCATCATGATGCGCACTCCGCGCTAACCGAGTCGGATATGACCGTGCGAGCACGATCATCTTTCATCTGGGATCCTCCCCCCCTGTCTTCCAGATCCAGTCCACGTGTCAGAAAGCCGGGTCGAAGCAGACTCCATACTACCGGGGCTGCGAAGAAGCTGAACAGAAACGTGGTAAGCAGGATAAGCGCCATGCTGAAACCAACGTACCCAACGTAGAGCGGGACTATGGAGACCGCCAGACAACCGGTAAAAAGTGCAGTAAACGAAAAGATCAAAGGCTCCCGGACCAGCGTAAAGGCGTCAAACAGAGCCCGTTTAAAATTTCCATCTTTCGGGAATTCTTCACGAAAACGGTACAGAAGATAGACTTCTGCATCAATCCCGACACCGCTTGCGATAGCCAGTGCCGCGGTAACATTTGAATTGAATTCGATCCCGATCAGGTGTATCAGGAACATCCAGATCAGGATACCTATAGCCAGTGGGAACATCAGGAGCACGGGGGCTATTACGGATCGCAGCATCAAGGCGGCTGCGATAAACGATGCCAATGCGCTGAACAAAGTCGCAAGCACCATCCATTTCTTGATGGAACGGTTGAATGCATCCGCGATACCGACATTGCCGGCCGCCAGCTCCAACTCAACGTTCAGGGCTTCGGCGTCCCAGTTTGCCGCGACATAGTCGTTCGCCCGTTGGATCAACGCCGCCACGGTACCCGGGCTGGTATCCCGCACGAAGGCAATTATTGCCGTGTTGCGGTACTCCGGGCCAACAACAAAGTCAAACGCGCCAGGCGTACCTCCCGTCAGGAAGTAGATTGCTTCATTAACTGCCATCTGCGCCCGGCCTTCAGTCGGGATACTGAAATGCTCGTCCTGGTCCTCATTCAGAAAGCGGTTCATGATCTTTATGTAAAAGGGCAGGCCCACGACTGCCGACACCTCTTCCGCCTCGGCCAGGTGCCGGGAAAGTTCATCCATGGCAACCAGTGCCTCCGGGGTTTTGGCGTCCCCGGGATTTTTCCCTTTCGCAAGAATGGCGAGCGTGTAGACGCCACCGAATAACCGGGTGATCTCCTGTTCCATCTCGTAGAGTTCATTGCCTTCCCAGGATCTGGTCAGGTAGTTATGTACGGCATACGTATTGTTCTGGCCGGTGCTGATCTCAGTGGCGAGAAAACGTCCGATTGCAGTATCCTTGGCCACGGGTATTGACTGCCAGATACTCAACGAGATGACCACGACAAAACCGGTCAGGCAGATCACGGTCCATTGTACGGTGGAGTTGTAAATGAGCGGCCGCACCATGACAGCGGTTGTTCTGTAGATTAACCCGCGCTGTGTCTTACGTCCTACCTGGGCGTATTCCATGGCCTTGCTTGTGCTCGCAGCAGGCATGTATGACAGCAGCGCGACGAGGAATGTCGGAACGATGACAATGATCGCAAGCAACCCGAAGGCAGTGACCTGACCCAGGACCCGGACATTGTCGAAAGGAACAAACGAGAGTACGACAAATGCCATCAGGTCGGTACAGAGCACGACTATCAACGGGCGGGTCATGTGAATGAGTGTCTGTTCCAGTGCCTCCGGTACCGAACGAACTCCGTCCAGCTCATCGGTCAGCAGGCGTTTGATAAACAATACGCTGTGAGAAGCCGCTACTGCCAGAATGATGAAAGGCGCAATCAGTGCGGCTGATGAAGTAAGCACTTCACCTTCAAAAACACGCTGAAATGCAAAGGCCCAGATCGAAGCCATTATTCCTACGCAAAGTGGTGGAAGAACGCCTACGACTGACCTGAATGCAAAAATCAATACGATCGCTATTACCGTTACCACCAGAATGAAGGCGCCCAGGATATAGGGCAGGCCATCACTGTTAACCCATCCAATCAGAATAGGGGAACCGGCTGCCGTAACGTCATGCGTCTCGTCGTTTTCCGCGCCTATGATTCTCTGCACTTCCTTGTAGATGGCAATCGGGTCCGTTACAGGCAGTTCAAGTCCCTCACGGACATCCTGCAACCCGGTCCTGAAGTCTGCCTGTATTATGACTGCTGACCAGTCTTTGGATACCAGAGCGCCCTTCAGCGCGGCGTTGTTTTCAATCCCGAAACGCACCCGCGCAAGTTCTTCCGCCGTTTCGGGCGCGCGGTTCGGGTTATCAAACAGGATACTCGCATCAAGCACCTCTGCAGTGCCTTTCAGGTAGCGTGAATTAATGGTGGAAAGTGAGCGGATTGCATAAGGAATTACACCATGCACCTCCTCGAGCTGGTCGGTAATTCTCTTTATTTTTGCCAGTGTATCCGCCTGTACGATGCTCTCCCCATCCTTGCGCGAAACCATGATGGTTACCAGGTTCGCGCCCCCGAACTTGCGTTGCAGTTCTTCATTGAGCACGACAGAGGGATCATCATCAGGCGGCCAGCGGTTCGGGTCGTCGTAAATCTTTAGCCCGGACGCGATATACGCAGAGCCCGCTGTGACGATCAATGTCACAACGAGCATCACGGCGCGATAACGAACCAGAAATGAAGACAGACGTTCCATAAGATAGCGTCAGTTCCGGATTGGAAGTGCGTATTGAATTATTCCCAGAACAGTATTTTTCGAACCGGCTCTTTACTGAGGTTGTCAAGACTCACGATGTCACGGGGCATCTCGTCGTAATTGATCCAGAACGTGTTCATATACCAGTCCATCCTGAATCCGCTCTTGGGATCATAGAAGTACTCACCCGCCCAGATCATCTGCCAGTCTTCAATCGGATCATTGCCATTCTGCAGGCGCGGGTCGGTATTTGCTACCGCTCTCCGGTTTACGCGCTGGCGGGTCAGCTCTCCGTTTGAATCGAAGGTCTCCTCATACCAGCTGCTGCCCGTCTTTATCCCGATGATGCGGCGCTGCTTGGCATACCAGTAAGATTTTGAGTGTGGCGTCAACTCAAGTATGTAGGCAGGTTCGCAGACACCGTCCAGGCCGACGTTGACTTTTTCACCCTTGGTCTCCGTCGTAAATCCCATAGTTCCATCAGGTTGCCCGCCGTACAGCGTGTACCCGACTACCTCGTAATCGATGTCGGGAAAGGGCTTGACCTGTGGAAAGTCTTCCCAGCGCACGATAGTGCCGGGAATGATGTCCTGGCGCGCCGCCTGCGGCAGACGGCGAACGCGTCGCGCTGCGGGTAAATAGAGGAACTCGTCGTTAAAATCTTCACCGTAGTAGATCGTCGTGGACATGCCGAGCCCGCGGAAGTCGTTGGGCGCCACGAATGTAAACATATACTGGGCCCGCACCTTGTCGACCAGACTTTTCGGGATCCCGTCCTGGTTCAACCGGTAAGCGACCATCCATTCGAACAGGCGCTTGTCACGTATGGTGCCGTTCGGGGAGATAAGGTCGATGGACCATTCCGTGATGTAATTATCTCCGAATTCATTGAAGTAAAGCGCCGTGTAGGAGCGGTCATGAATTTCGCGCCCATCCTGCTTGACGCGTTCTTCTACCGATATTTCCCACGGATAGGGCAGGCCCGCTTGTGTCCAGCGGTCATAAATGTTGGGCCCAATCTCTGCATAGGAAGAGTTATGCCAGGGCTGTGGTTTCCAATTCACCGTCTCATCACCCCATTTACAGACGTATGTGCCGGGCTCCGTGCCGGGGCTGACTGAGTATTCCTTGCCCAAAATCATTTCTGCGGCGAGCGACCCCGGAAACAGGTAAAACGACAGGAGCAACAGAATGGTTGAGAATATGGGGAACACGCGGTTCATAGATTTCATGAGATACCCTCCAAATTTAAACAACTGAATTAATAAAAATTCATCGTGAAAACCGGGCTCATACACAGACTGCCCCGGCATTCAAGCCAGGCTCATCGCATATTTTTTACTTGTTTCGGCGTGTCGGTGAGCTTATTCATCGAATCGTTTATATTTTCGTACATAGTAACGTTTCTAATTTCTGCAACGCAAGCATTTTCGACCGGGATATCGCATGTAACAGTTAATTTTTCCCGATGCATGTCTGGAAGTTATCCCGGAAAAGCGATAAATAATCAGATTTACGATAATCGTTTCTCCCCGGTACATGCTTCTCCCGGCCCGGTGCTGGATTCGCGTACCATCACTTCAACGGGATGGGGTTCCAGCAGTTCCGGCGTTTGTTTGCCCTGTGTCATGGCGATCAACAGCTTTGCTGCGCTCATACCCATCTCATAGGCAGGTTGGCGCACTGTGGTAAGCCGCGGGGTCAGCAACTGCGCAGTAGGAATATCGTCAAAACCGACAATACTGACATCCCCCGGTACGTGTATCGTATTCGACCGGCAATACTCCAGGGCGCCTATAGCCATCAGATCATTGGCGCATATCAGTGCGGTAGGGCGTTCAGGCTCAGGCACGTTGAGAAGTATTTCGGCAAGTTTATAACCGGTGTCCATCTGGTAATCGCCTGTCTGTATGTTCATCTCGTCGGGATCTATGCCGCCCATCGCCAGGCCTTCACGGTAACCGGATAAACGCTGTTCCGATGTCCAGTGGGTGACAGGGCCGGCAATACAGGCAAATCGCTTATGTCCGAGTTCAACAAGATGGGTAGCTATCTCCCTGGCGCCGCGTCGACCGTCGGCAACAACGGCTGGAAGTTCCAGGCCCGGAAAACGCTCGTCAACCAGGACGACCGGCCCGAGTGACTGCAGTTCCAGGAGAGACCGGGGGGATTCCTGGAAGCCGCTTTCATAAATGACGCCGTCCACCCGTTTACTGCGCAGCAACCTGGCATTGCCGAATTCCGCTTCTTCGGTGTTTTCCGCGCTGCACAGCACCACGAGCGTATCGTGCATCGCTGCCGCCTTTACCACACCGCGGGCGAGCTGGCTGAAGAACTGGTTCACCAGGTCGGGGACAACAAGACCGATGGTTGACGCCGACTGCCGTTTCAGGTTGCGCGCCGATTCGTTGGGAGTGTAATCCAGGGCCCGGATCGCGTTCAGAACGCGCGTCTTGCGCGCTTCGCTTACCTGCCCCCTGTTGTTCAGGACGTAGCTGACTGTGCTGACCGAGACCTGGGCCTGCTCAGCCACGTCTTTCATCGTGGGGCGAACTTGCTGCTTCATGCGAAGACGCTATCCCCCTGCGGCCCAGGATACGATGGATGACCAGAGTTTGGCGTAATGGGGCCAGTTCACAAACTCGGGCGGGGCCCAGTGCGGGGCCACGTCGGAAGCAAAAGCCACGCTGCGGCCACTACCGAATTCTCCTGCCACAAGCAGCGGGTCGTCGCCGGATGCCGCAATCACCGTGGTTCCGGGTTTGGCTTTTAGTTGATTGTAGCCGAGCAGTATCGGCCAGTCGGCAGGCGTACCGCCGAGCGCCGTGTGATCAGGGTTGGGGAATGTTGCAACCAGGCCCTCAGGGACCTCAACCCTGTCATCACGGTCCAGCATCGTGACGGGAAGCACCCGGGCCAGCGGGCTGGCCTGGTAACGCGCCCGGCCGTCGATACCGGAGAATGACATATAGCCCCCGGCCATAAGCAGGCCGCCTCCGCCTTCGACATAGTCCGCCAGCAGGACCAGGCGGTTTGTCGTGCGTTCCGAGCGCTGGAAGGTTTCATCGCACAGCAGGAAGGAGTTGGACCCGATATCGCTGAGAATGACGACATCAAAGGTGTCGAGTTCTTCCCTGGTTACGGGGAAACGGCTGGATACTTCGTGCGCCCGTATATACGTAACCTTGTACCCGGCAGCTTCCAGAGCAGCGAGGAAAACCCCGGCGCCTTCCTCGTATTCAGTCGTATGAAACTGGTCGAACCCCTTCAGGTGCACCGTGTGCTTAATCCAGGACTCACCTACTACCAATACACTGAGAGGAGAATTCGTATCTGAATTCATATCGACTATCCCTCCATTTGCTTGCCTGAAGCAGCCGTTTTACCGGTATCAAGCGGGGTTGATTGTGTCAAAGCAACCGGTCGGTCACGGATTCGGGCAGGACCAGGGCTTCCGGCACCTGTGGGAGTGCGATCTCCCGCATGTCCCAACCGACCATTTTTTCCGCGATCAATTCATAAACCTTTCTGCCCGAGGCGACGCGGTATTTAAAATAGTTTTCGGCATAAGGATGGCCGGTGTAAAAATACTTTTCAAATACCAGTTCGTCGACCAGGTCCACCAGTTCCGGATCTGTCACCTGTGTCATGGTCCCGTGGATGCGCACGCCGTGAACCGTCGCGTACTCGTCACCGGAATCGACAAGGCCGGTCAAAGGCCTTCCTGCCTGAACATTGTCCGCGTGGCGCCCGGCGGCATCGACCGGCAGCAGAATCCGTTTATCGTGTACGACATAGAATAACGGGGACATATAGATTGACCCGTCTTCGTTTGTAGTTGCGAGCCGGATGGTTTTCTGGCGGGACAGGTAGGCCCAGCGTTTATTGCCGCGCAGGGGCAGGAAGGTGCTGGGAGTTATTTCTTGACTCATGTTATTTTCCTCCGTTACGCAGGGATCTGAGTTCTTCGCTGAACTCGGGAGCTTCAACCAGGCCGTAACGCGGTGACGGGCCGCTGGTCCAGAAAAACACGGTTTTTACACCGGTCGCTTCGAGGGTGTATTTGTATCCACCCGGCAGGTAGATGTGCTCGCCGGCCCCGGCTTCCAGGTAGACGACACGACCCTCGGCGTCTTCGACCTTGAGACGGATTTTCCCCTCCAGGCAGTAGTGTGATTCATCGAAATTTGCCTGGTCCCAGTGATAATCATCGTGGTCAGGTTCCTGGTAACAATACCCATGGCGAAAGTGGCGCGCATCGTCGCGTTCCTGGGAGACGAAGATATTGGTTCCAATGCCTTTCGCAAACGGTAACCTGGGCATGGCATGGATTTCTTCCGGGTTGATGACGCGCGGGTATCTCATCGAGGCGTCGTCGTAGAGGCTGTAGCTGGTCATTATTGTTCCTCCGATAGCGGGTAAATAATCGTTTCTTGTCGTCCCCTGCAAAGCGAGGCGGCGTGTTGAAAATCAAGCCGGATTATTGCTGCGAAGGGCAACTATATTCGTTTATACCCTAAACCAGGTTTATATACCCGTCAAGCAGATTTTTCCAGTTTATTCAAGGCGTAGCCTGCAGTATATAGGTTTATAATCGTTTATCCGCCGGCCGGCAAATTACCTTTGACACCGCAGTGCCGCAGAAAGTCAAGCTTGCATCGGAAGTTGTCTTTTTTGAGGTTCACAGCAAGTTGACCTTGGAAATTAGAAACGTTACTATCCTCCGCTGTGAACATATGAGCAGCGGGCTGATTCATATCAGCGCACGAGACATAGCAAAACGATTAGCGGCATACATTGCAAGAGGATAGAAATGGCCTTTCATCACAATATCATTATCGACGTTGACAACTACAAGCATTGCCATTACTCGCTCTATCCGCCCGGCACCGAATATGTTTCCAGTTATATAGAATCCCGGGGGGGTGAACTACCGTCAACAATGTTTGTCGGGCTGCAGGCATATATCCGGGAATACCTCATGCGTCCCATTACCCTGGAAGATATCGACGAAGCGGAGTTTGTCGAACGGGAACAGGGCATGCACTTCAATCGGGATAACTGGCTGGGAATACTGAACGACCACGGTGGATTCCTGCCGGTTGAGATGGAGGCTGTACCGGAAGGAACGGTGTTGCCGCCGAAAAATGTGTTGGTGCAGTTGATCAACACCGATCCCAAATATTATTGGGCGACCAGCTTTTTTGAAACCTCGCTGTTGCGCGCGGTCTGGTATCCGACGACCATCGGAAGTATAAGCTGGCTCTGTAAACAGGTAATCAAGGATTCGCTGGAGCAGACATCCGATAACCCGGGTGTCATACGCCATATGCTGCACGATTACGGCGCCCGGGGTGTAAGTTCGCAACAATCCGCCGCCCTGGGCGGCCTGGCCCATCTCGTCAATTTCGCCCAGAGCGACACCTTGCCCGGTATCATCGCTGCGAAACGCTATTACAACGCCGGTCATGTATCCAATTCGGGCCCGAATTCCGAACATGCGGGCTTTTGTGCCTGGGGCAGGGAGAATGAAACCGCTGCGCTCAGTAATATGCTGGACATGTATGCGGATAACGGCGTCGCCCTGCTGCTCACCGATACCTATGACCATGAGAACTGTGTAAAGAACATTGTCGGCAAGGAATTGAAGGAAAAAATTCAGAATTTCCCAGGCCTGGTCGGCATAAGGCCCGATTCAGGTGATGTGGTCCAGGTAACTTCCGACACGACGGAATGGCTGATGGATGCATTCGGCTATGAAGTCAACTCCAAGGGTTACAAGGTGCTGCCTCCTTACCTCCGGGTGGTACAGGGTGATGGTGTGAATTTCCCCGTTTTGCCGAAGATATTTATCGAACTGGAACGGCGCGGGTTTTCAGCGGAAAATGCGATATACGGTATGGGGGGCGGCCTGCTGCAGCATTTTCATCGCGACACCATGAATTTCGGACAGAAGGCCAGTGCGGTCTGTGTAAACGGAGAATGGCGGGACATATACAAATCTCCGACCGGTTCCGACTTCAAGGTATCAAAAAAAGGACGGCTTGCACTGAAATACGAAAACGGTACCTATACAACGGTTCCGCGTGATTCCATTCCTCCTGAAGAAAACGTACTGGTTCCGGTCTTCCGGAATGGAAAACTGTTGAAAAAATGGGATTTCACCGAACTGATAGAGCGCAGCGAGCGGGAATACCCCGAGTCCTATTACCTTGATATTGTCAGGCCGCTTCGGGAAGCCCGGAACGGTTCTGCGGGCTGAAGCCGGCGCCCGGTTTAAAATGTCTTGCCTGCATGTCTTTGACATGGACGGAACCTTGCTCAAGGGTTCCGCCTGCCTCGAGATATCGCGTACGGTCGGCGTACTGGGCGAGACGCTTGCAATCGAAGACATCTGGAGCAGGGGAGAGATCAGCGATAATGAGTTCTGGGTCAGGTGTCTGCCATTGTGGAAAGACCTGACGGACGAACAGATCGACCAGGCCTTCACGACGAGTCCATGGCTCAAAGGGGTACAGTCCGTATTCGACGATATCAACTCCCGGCAAGAAAAAAGTGTCGTTATTTCTCAATCCCCGTTATTTTTTGTGGAACGATTGCTTGCCTGGGGAGCAGACTTCGCATACGGCGCCCTGGTCACGCCGGGAAACTCCGCCGGCGCCGAACAATTGTTGACCAGCCGGGATAAATTGACTATCACGGACAAGCTGCTTTCTGACCTGGGCCTGAGTTACGACAATTGTATTGCCTACGGCGACTCAAATTCCGATCTTGAGTTGTTCAAGTCGCTTCCCAAGACAGTGGCCGTAAACGCGCGAGAACCAATCCGGGAACTTGCACGCGTATGCTACGAGGGGCCGAGCCTGTGGAACGGGTATTCTGCCGGACGTAAATTACTTGAAAACCGCGCCGATGGATAGACAGCCGGCCGGGAAGCAAATGAATGTGAATGAAGCAGCCATGAATAAAAGCCTCAATCCTCACCAGGTATCCGCAAGCGGGCAGGAAGCTGCAGGTAATGCGGACAGTTACCGCAAGACCCTGGAACTTTTCAGCGCGGCCTGGAGCAGGGGAGATGTGGACACTCTTCTCAGCCTGATGGCTGACGAGCCTGTTTACAAGGGATCTACCGGCGCCATGCCCGGAACGCTTTATAGAGGACGCGAGGAGGTAAGAACTGTTTTGCAGAAGATGGCAGGGGGAAATGCCGGTACCCATGTAGCGTCAGCGCCGGCGCCCCCACCGGAAATGTATTTCTTTGCCAACCGCGCGCTGGTTTACTGGAACCTTATGCTGCCCGGCGCCGACGGCTCACCCCAACCCGTTGACGGCGTGGATATCATAGAATTTACCGACGATGGGCGTATCGCGGTTAAAGACGCCTACAGAAAGTCATTTTCCTGACGCGGCAACGATAACCATCACTATCCGTCAGGCCGCGTGTTCCTGCATCCAGCGGCGCTTCGCTTCATTTACCTCGTTTGTGTGAAACCGGGCAGTGTTGTTCGTCGGTTCCAGGGCTTCCTCATAGAAAAATTCAGGTAACTCGTCATCTATTTCGGTAAAACCGGCAGCCTTGTTGAACTCGTCTTCGTATTTCAGGGTCTGGCAACCCAGTTCGTGGAAGAAAGAGGAATCCAGTTCCGTGCCGACGGCGGCATTGATATGATCCACCATCATCTCAAGCTGGGCGTTGGTTACGGTTCCTCCGAACAGGCACAGGCCCAGAGAATCGGCGGCCGCACATTCGACCTGCAGTTCCATGCTGACCCCCATCAGTTCATCGAGATCCTTGCCTGCACACGCATAAGAAGGCGAGTTGCCTGTGGTGTGGTCCGCGCCCTGGGCCGTCACCATCATCGACAGCCCCGTTACCTCCACTACACGCGGATCATAAGCGCTGATGCCCTGTTTCTTGATAACCGGTGTACGCTGAACCTTGTAATGCTCGCCTACCCGTGCGGTACCCTGTGCCCAGAGCCTGCCCTGCTCGCTGCCGTCCGCTATTTCATTGAGGACTGACGTCAGGAACTTCACGTCGCCGAATTCCGCCAAACCGGCATCCAGCAGGACACCCATCATCGCGCCTGTCTCAATAGTGTCTACCCCGAGTGCGTTGGCGAGGTAATTCAGGCGGGCAAGGTCATCCGGGTCCTTGATGCCGCAGTTCGTCCCCATTAACCCCAGCGTTTCATATTCCACCGGCGAGACAATCTCGTTACCTTCTGCATCGGCATAAACGTTGCTGCATTCGATCATGCAACCGGGCATGCAGGCATGGGCCGTCTGCCCACCCCGTGACATGTTCTGTTCGCGGATGAATGTGCCGCCCATTTTCAGGGTTTCCTTGTCGGTATCCACCAGGCGTCCGGAAGTGAAATTGTTGACCGGTAAACCGCCTATGTGGTTCGTCAGGTCCGTAACCATCGCGGTGCCGTAGTCCTTGAAAGCCTTGACCAGATCGTCTTCGTTCAACATGTTGCCGTATTCCCTGATACCCCGGATCACCTTCTTCCGATCCTGGAACGTCGGTATCTTGTGGCGTTCGCAGACGATGGCCTTGACTTTTTTTGAGCCCATTACCGCGCCGACCCCGCCACGCGCGGCGATGCGTGTTGGACGCCGGTCCGTGTCACTCATCCCTATGCCGGCAATCAGGCCGCCGTACTCGCCCACGGGACCGCAAATCGCGAGGCTTACCTTGTTCCCGTACTTTTCATGGAGCAATCCGGCACAGGCAAAGTTATCCTTGCCCAGATAGGGTTGTGCGTCCTCGAATTGCACCGACCCGTCCTTGCGCAGGACTATCACTGTCCAGTCGCTTGCCGCCTGGTTGAGGGTGAAACCGGTTATCTCCAGTTGCCCCAGCGCCAGGCCGAATGAACCGCCGGCGTTGGATTCCTTGATGCCACCGGTGAGCGGGCTTTTACAGCCGACGCTGATCCTGTTCGCGTTCGACCAGTTACTGCCTGCGAACGGGCCCACGGAAAATATCAGGGGATTATCGGGAGATAGCGGGTCTACATGTCCGACGTCCAAATCCACCAGTGTCTTCGCAATGAAATAACGTCCTGCCCGGGCGATATCTTCTCCGGTAAAGGTGTCTTCACGTACGGCTTTTTCGGCCAGGTCGATGTGCAAATATCTGCGCATTATCAGGTCTCCGTTTCAGAAATGGTTGGTAGCGATGATAATAAGTCCGGCTCACGCTGTAAAGTTGTTGTATTAAGGGCTTTATCAAATTACTCCGATCTTCCGGGAGTCGCCGGGGCCTGAAAAACACCTGGAAAGAGTACTAGATTGATGGATTGGCAGGACGGCACCGGGCGTCTCCCAGGATTGTTTCATATGCAGTTTTTTGGCTCTCCGGCAAGTATTCGGCCCTCTGCTGCAACACCTCCAGCAGAGGACAGGCCTGTTCCGGCCTCGGCGAACCGGAACGGATACGCACCCTGTTCAGCATACCTTCCCACCAGATATCAGATGTCGGTAATACCTTATCGGTAATGACGCCCCAGGCTCTATCGGCAGTAAAAGGGTCGCCGGTCAATTCGGCAGTGCGCGCCAGCAAGCGCCAGGCATCACCTGAACTCGGATGTTCCCGCGAGAAAGCCAGCGCCTTTTCGTGGGCTGCTTCCTGGTCATCTATGGAAAGAAAACTCTCTATGATGAGACGGTAAAACCTGCGATCGATATCAGGCAGCGTTGCTGCGGCCGGGTGTGCCAGCCGGGCCAGTTCCAGTCGTTGCCGTATATCTTTCCGTGCGGCAATCCAGGGGTATATCAGCTCCAGAGGAAGGTCCAGGCTGTTGCTCCCGTCCAGCGAATGCATCATTTCCGTCAGTTTGGACCAGTTGCCCAGCCGGTCATATAACCGGAGCCGCGACCACGACAAGGCATAATCGATGTTCGCATCACGCTCAGCCCCGATGATAAAGAAACCCAGCGACCTGATCATTTCATCCGGATGTGCAGCGATCAGGTCTTCACGGTTTTCCTCTTCAACCTGTCCCAGGTTACCCAGGAACTCCAGTGAATTGACCAGCTTGGCCGGCTCCGGTCCGGCAAGTGCGCGCATTTGCAACAGCAAGGCGATATTGCGAGGATTTCCCCTGTCTGCTCCGGGCAATTTCCTGAAAGCATCCATACCTTGACGGGCCAGGTCAACGGCGTTTTCCGTTTGATCGGTTGTGACCCTGGCGCTGAATTCCCGCGCCAGGAAATGAAATGAAGTGCGTTCCACCGAACCCGCAAATTCCGAAGTTGAGCGGATCTGGCGGAGTGTCTCCAGGGCAGCATCAGCGCTCTGCGAGGTTTGCGCAATGAGCAGGCGGGCCTGATCAGCCTCGGGGTCATCCGGATTTTTATCCACAAACCGTTGTGCTGCCGAGTGCAGGGGCTTGTGGCTGGTTTTATGGCTGTCTCTCAGGGCGAGCGCCAGGTGAACCGTGTAAAGCAGCTTTGCCGTTGCCCTGTCTATTTCAGCTGGCAGTCCTTTCCGGCGGTCGAGCTTCCCGAGAATTCCCAGCGCTGTCTGGTAACTCCCGTCCCTGTAGGCGGCGAACGCCCAGCGGTAGCGAAAAACGTCAAGATTAATTCCCTGCTGCGGTATGACCTCCTTGAAAAACGCTTCATAATTCTGTACCGCTTTTTGATAATCATTATGGGTCAGGCGGAACTCTGCGGCAGCCAGGGAATTCCAGGGGCCAACGTCGGTAGCAGCGACTTGCTGGGCAAAAGCCATCAGGTTTTCAACTAACGACTGGTCCATGTGACCGGCATTTACGAGTACCTGCAGGTGCTGCGCTACGGCATGATCAGGTTTTCCCTGCTCGCGGCTTTTCTGCAATATGGCGAATAATTCCCTGCGCAGCATTTGCGCCTGGTCGGCGTTAATGTCCTTGCCGACGGCGGCAGCAGTAACGTCTCCCAAACGCAGTTCCTGCAGCAGCAGTTCCATTGATATGGCATCTTTGACCGGTGAAGCCGGCAGCGCAGACACTGCTTCATCCAGTTTTCCGAAGATCTGCCGGGCGCGGGCAGTGTGGCCCAGTTCCAGGTCGACATAACCGATACCCAGCCATCCTCCATAAAAGAGTTGCGGCCGGAACAGTTGCAATGAAGCTGTCTGGAATCCCTTGCGTGCGCGCGCCAGAATACTTTCCCGGCCTGACAGGGATTGCCGGGCAATTTCAAGGTCAATCCATGCCGACCAGTAGATAAACGCAGCTTCGGCGAAACTCAGATCGTCCCACGCCTGCGAGCGGTAGAGACGCTCAAGAGCAGCCTCGCCCTGTCCTGTTTTACGTTCCGTAGCCGCCAGGATCTGCCCGGTCCGCGTTTCCATGGCCCCGAGAAGTTCCCGCAATGTTTCGAGTTCTTCCAGTCTCGGTGTCTTGCGCACCTCATCGATGACGGGACCCAGATCCCCAGCGATGCGGGCGACGCGAGATGCTTCCGGGACGGTCATGAGTTGTGCATGAAAGTCGCGCACGATTTCTATGAGATCCCTGTGATCATCGGCAGCCGCCGGCGTTACCGCGATTAATAAGGCTAGCATCCCGGCTGTCACCCGACCTGCTTTCATGGTTTTGTCACCATAGTGATGCGGCCCTATAACTCATCGAGTAACGCCTGCATCTCCGCAGCGAACTGATCCCCCATGATCAGTTTTACCAGGCGTTTGGTCAGTTTTATTTCGCCATCCAGTGTTGCAGCATCGCCCCCGCCCGCTTCACTGATCCGCAGGAACTCCGGCATCGGCGCATTACGATACAGGTGACGCGGAAGCTCATGACCCAGCTTGGCTTCCAGCAGTTGGGGATTGGCCTGATCACTGACGTCAAGAGTGGATACGGTTCCACCGGAATGGTTGAACTGTTCAACCATCTGAATGACATTTCCAATACGTTGTTGTCCGGCAGGGGCGTCGCCCACCAGTATAATGACCTTGCGTGCGCCAATCCGCCAACCGGAGAGCTTGATGGCATCGGCCAACCCGCTGTCAATTGCCTCTACCCGGTCGCCACCCCCATCCGCCTTCAGGTCAGAGAGAAATTTCTGGAGTTTTACCGTGCTGTACGTCAGCGCTTGCGCGCGGGTCAAAAATTCCGGGTCGTTGTTATCCCGGTAAGCAACTATCCCGAACCTGGCTACGGGCACCAGGGATCGCACAAAACGGGTAATGTCTTCAATGCGGGTTTTTACCTCGTCGATAACCCACCCCATCGAACCCGTCGCATCGATGCAGAAAACAACATCCAGACCTGCCTCGCGCAAGCCGGCTATGTATGGTACGAAGCGGGCCGTTCCGTCTCCAAGACCGTTACCGGCGCCGGTCTTGAACCCGCCGTAACCACTGCCTTCACTGATCGAAACAAGAGCTAAACCCCGGGGGACGTCAATACCCTGAAAACCCTGACCCTGCGCCCTGAGGGCAAGGATGGCATCAGGCGGAGGCGGTATTGCCGCCTTGGGCGCAATCAGGATATCCGGCGGCTCGAACTCCAGTTCCTGTTCAAATTCAAGCTGCTCTTCGGGGACCACAGGTTGTCGGACCGGTGTTTCAGGTACCTGTTCGATAAGGATTTCCTGTTCGTTTTCAGGCGCTGGGGGTCCATCCGGCTCAATCCTCAGGCCTGTGTGCCATATCACCAGGGCGTGTATTATGGATGAGCATAGCAGCAGGGAGACCCAGGCAATCAAAATTTTAACCGGGCGCGACATGTCTTTCTAAGGGGCATCAACCCGGCTTTGTGTAACCAGGGCGAAGCGGAAGGTGCCGGCTTGAGCCGCAGCGTTCATTATGTCCGAGATCACAAGCGCGTCCACATTGGCATCTGCATGAATCCTGAGTTTCCCGTTACCGGTGGTCCCGGCAAGTTCCGCCGTCAACCCGGTGATATCCATATTGCGGGATTCAAACCAGATGTTCCCGTTACGCTCCACGTTTACGACAGGAGTGTTTGCCTCTGTTCTGGTGCTCAGGGTGGATACAGGGAGGTCGATATCAAAGTCGGAATCCAGGTTCCCTGCCACCATAAAGTAGAGCAGCAGCAGGAATATTACGTTTATCATGGGGATCACATTCTCTTCCCGCTGCTTGCCGCTTCTTACGAAGCGATGTTGCGGAAGCCGGAAGTTGGAACGTTGCCTTGTCCTGCGCACCTGATGCCTGGACCTGTTTCAGTCGAATTGTTGGGCAGCGGTCATTGAGATACTGGAAATACCGTGGCGGTTGAACAGATCCATTATGTCTACCGCACGTTGCAGTACCACCCCGGGGTCAACGCCAAGCACCACACGCGTATTGTCCGGAGAAATGATACCGGACGCGAACTTTTGCAGGGATTCGATATCGGTAGCTGTGCCGTTCAACCAGATGGTGCCGTTTTCATGTATTTCAACCGAAACCGTTTGCGTATCCGATACGGCGCCGGACGCGCCGCCAGCTTTGGCAAAATCAACAGTGTGCGGGCGGAAAAAATTTGTCTGCAGCATGAAAAAAACCAGCAGGATAAACACACAGTCTATGAGCGGGGTCAGCGACAAACGCCTGTTGCGCCGTTCGTACTTCAAAACAGGGAAAGTCCCCGGACCCGTGTGCATTACGAGGAAGAAACCGGCAGTGTCAGCGCCCGGCTGAATACGTCATTCACCTGGTTGGTGAGCACTTCCAGTTTTGACTCGAGCAATGTATGCAATATGGCAAAACAGATCGCTATGGAGAGCCCCACTGCCGTTGTCAGTAACGCCTCCCAGATGCCACCCGCCAGTGCAGCAGATTCCGCCGCTGAACCAGCGCTGCCCGCCAGGCCCCGGAACGCATCTATCATACCGAGAACGGTACCCAGCAGCCCGAGCACGGGCGCGAGGGTATAAATCAATTCGAGTATCCTGAGGTTCCGCGCATACTCACGTATGAATTCCGATGAGCGCCGTAATATTTCATCGTAGAGGTAATCGCCGTCCACCCTGGAATGCTGTTCCAGTACGAAACGCAGGTCACGTGCAATCGTCAGCGATGAACTGTTGATAATGACAAGCGCGCTGTTTTGTTCTCCGCTGTGCCACTGTTCCACGGCCAGGTAAAGTCGCTTGAGTACGGGTTCACTTGCTTTTGAGAACTGTAGAAACTTCCGCAGGGTCAACGCCAGCCCGAATATGGAGGCAACGAGTAAAATCGCTACTATCGGCCCTCCCAGCGCAAGCAATGTTTGTATGTCTGTAAATATTTCCAGCATGAGCAAAGGGTTATTTGAGGTTGATATCTGCTGCAGGACCTCTATGGCAACACGCTTGATTTATTACTAGAAACGATTCTATACAAATATGCAAACCCTGTAAAATCCTCCTGAATTAAGAATTAAGAATTAAGAATTACGAATTACGAATTGGGGGGGTGCGTCACTGCGTGCCCCGAGCCGGCTTGCGGAAAACCTGCGCTTCAATGGTAAACAGCCGCGACTTTCATTCCTAATTCCTAATTCCTAATCCGTAATTCGTAATTCCTAATTCTGCGTTGACGGATTCAGTTACTGCCGCGGAGCGGACTTCCAATCCGTTCTATAAACAGGTTGATGAAGCGGGGCCAGTCGAGTTCGTACTGGACGTCAAGCTGTGCGGCTCCTTCAGCGCCGGGCCACAAGTTGCGCCCCCCAACCGATACGCCATAGTTGATCCCATGGTGAATATCAACGTCGACATATAACCGCTCCCTGGTGACAAGGGTGGGGTCGATGAGGCTTGCGACCGCAATCTGGTCATACATGAAATAAATCCGGTCCGGCTCTTTTGCAAAATGCTGCCCCAGGGTATTTTTCAGAAGCCGGGTCAGCGGGGTATCCGTTGCCACTATTTGTTCATACCAGGCATTGGATAACGAACTTTTTCGGGATACGTTGAGCGGAGATAAATCAATCGGTATGCCCGAGCGAAGCGTGGTATACGCGGCTTCCGGGTCTACCCAGAAATTGAACTCCGCGTTTGGCGTAATATTGCCGCCACCATCCGGAAGAATCGCTATCGCTCCCCCCATAATGACCAGCCGCTTCACATTTTCGGCAACGCCGGCATCTGCCCGGATTGCCTGGGCAACATTGGTCAACGGGCCTATGGCAACAAGCGTGATCTCTCCCGGGTTTTCCAGAACCGACCTGACCATAAAGGATGCCGCACTTTCAGCTTCCGCTTTTTTTTCGGCGTAACCGCCGGGAGGGACCGGCGCTGGTTCGTCGGAATACCAGTTACCGTATTCACGCACTGCAAAATCACTTTTTTCGTGGACCAGCGGCATATCTGCGCCCCTGTATACCGGTATGTCAGACTGCTTTGCTATTTCAAGCATTCGTAAAACATCTGACGTGGCGCGCTCCACGCTGTCGTTACCGGCCACGGTGGTAATGCCCAGGATTTCGAATTCCGGAGACTGCAGCGCCAACATCAGCGCCATGCTGTCATCGTAAGGAGGCATGACAAAGTCGGTATCAAAAATGATTTTGATACGGTCCTCGCCTCGTGCAACACCGGCAACCACGCCGGTAAACATATAAACGGCTATGGATAAAATAAGTAACCTTCTCAACATGACCCCTCCTGTTTGAACGGCAGTCGATGCGACGTTTGTTATAATATGTGCCCGGTAGACTATGTTGCAAACTATTATGCGGACTACGGGTTATCTTATGCGGCAAACATTGAAATTTCTGGCAGCCTTCCTGTATCTGTCTGTTGCAATATCCTGCGCTGATTCCGAACAAACTGCCCAGGGTTCCGCCCCGGGCGCAGATCGTCCAACGATTGCCCTTATCATGAAATCCCTGGCAAACGAGTTTTTTGTCACCATGGCGGATGGGGCCAGAGCCCACCAGGAGTTAAATGATGAGCGTTACGACCTGATAATCAATGGGATCAAGAATGAAGTGGACCTCGCCCAGCAGGTTGCCCTGATTGACCAGATGATAGCCTCGAACGTGGATGCCATCGTCATCTCTCCGGCGGACTCGAAAGCGGTTGTTCCGGCGCTGGCGCGTGCGGAAGCGGCCGGTATTATCATTATCAACATAGATAACCGGCTGGAAAAAGACATACTCAGTGAATACGGCTTAACAATCCCGTTTGTCGGACCGGATAATTTCCAGGGGGCCGAAATGGTCGGCAGGCACCTGGCGTCAAAACTGGCGTCCGGGGACCAGGTCGCGATACTGGAGGGCGTGCCTACCGCGTTTAATTCGCAGCGGCGTACCGCAGGGTTCAGAAAGGCGATGAAAGACGCGGGGATGAATATCGTGGCGCAACAAAGCGCGCAATGGGACCAGACAATGGCAGTCACGGTAACGGCCGCGATCCTGGTGCAACACCCCGACCTGGCTGCGATTTTGTGCAGTAACGACAACATGGCGCTGGGCGCGGCGGCGGCCGTCTCGCAGGCCGGCAAGGAAGACCAGGTGCAGATAGTCGGGTTTGACAATATTAGCGCGCTGCACGACCTCATCAGGGGCGGCAACGTCCTGGCAACCGTAGACCAGCATGCGGACCTGCTGGCCGTGTACGGCATCGAATTCGCGCTGGAGGCCTTGCAGTCCGATTTGCCCCTGGAAGACAAGACAACTCCTGTTGACCTGATCACCGGAACCTCCATAGAGTAACCAGGGGATGGCGGCGGCTCGTTTAAGTATTCAAAACCTTCACAAGTCGTTTTCAGTACCTGTCCTGACTGGTATCAATCTGGCCGTCAAGCGCGGGGAAATACATGGACTCGTTGGTGAGAATGGCGCCGGCAAGACCACGTTCGGCAGTATCCTGGCCGGCTTTGTCAGCAAGGACAACGGCATGATAACCCTGGACGGGGTTGCATACGAACCGTCCGGTCCGAAAGACGCTTTTGAGGCCGGTATCTCCTGTGCCGCGCAGGAATTGAGTTTGATCAATCCCCTGAGCGTTACGGAAAATATCGCCTTGCGAAAATTGCCCCATAGTTGTTCCGTTATCTCCGGTCAGGAACTCGAACAGCGAACCCGTTCGATACTGCAGCGTGTCGGCCTGGGGTCTCTCGACCCGAACACGCGCACCGGGACACTGGGCCTGGCTGAGCGCCAGTTGGTGGAATTTGCCAAGTCGGTCTTCCTGGATTGCAGGGTACTGATCCTGGATGAGCCGACGGCCGCCCTCACGGCACAACAAGCCTCTGTTCTGCACGAAATCGTCACCGGGCTGGCTGCGTCCGGGACATCGGTTATTTACATCAGTCACCGCTTACAGGACGTACTGGAGGTATCGGATAACGTTACCGTTCTCAGGGACGGGCGTATCGTAACTACCGCTCCCGCCGGTTCCATGGCCGTAGCCGAGCTTATGGAATACATGAGCGGCGATTTTCAAACCGGAAACAAAACCACGCTGTCCACCGCCGCGCAGACACCGGAACCTGTTCTTGAAGTGGAGCACATAACCACTGAAGAACTGCCCCATGAGATAAGTTTCACGGCCCAGGCAGGAGAGATAATCGGTATCGCCGGGTTGTCGGGTTCGGGTCGCAGCGAGTTGTTGAATGCCCTGTTCGGTCTGACCCCGTTGACGGGCGGCGCTGTCAGCCGGCACTCGGCAGGCGGAAAAGCACGTATCAGCAACCCGGGAACGGCAAAAAGATCAGGGATGGCATACCTGGGCGAAGACCGGCAATCCATGGGCTTGTACCCGGGCCATCCGGTGTTGACAAACATGATGATACCCGGAGACCTGCAAGGTGTTGCTTCGATGTCCCTGCTTGATAACAGGCGTGAGGCCGCTGCCGGGGAAAAACTGGTCGAAGAGTTGAGCGTTAAATGTGACGGCCTGGACCAGGATATAGATCAGCTCAGCGGAGGGAACCAGCAAAAAATACTGATTGCCAGGTGGTTGTACTGTAATTCGGACATATTCCTGTTTGACGAACCCACGCGAGGGATCGACGTCGGCACGAAAAACATGATATATAACCTGATGTTCGATTTGCGCCATGAGGGCAAGACCATACTGTTTACGTCCAGCGAAATTGAGGAACTCATGGCAGTAAGCGGTCGCATATTGGTTTTATCCAAGCGCAAGCTGGTAGCAACATTCATAGCGGATAACTGGTCCGAGACGGAGATACTGGCAGCCTGTTTCAGGGAATTCACAACGCGCACCCCGCATGTGCATTAGAGCGGATACGGCCAGGCGTTATTCCCCGGGTTACAACATGAGAATTCCAGTCTTATGAGATCACTCGTAAAGGAAAATTTTATTTTTGCCTCCCTGCTCCTGCTGATTGTTTTTTTTGGCCTGGTCGCGGACAACTTTTTTTCACTTGTCACCCTCAGGACAATTCTTAACCAGTTGCCGGCGTTGACGGTGGTCACCGTCGGCATGACACTTGTGCTGATAGTCGGCGGTATCGACCTGTCCGTCGGTTCTGTCCTGGGATTCTGCGCCACGATAGTCGGCATGGCGATGATGAACTGGGATTTTTCCATCGTTACCGCATGTTTCCTGGCAATTGGCGCAGGCATAATCTGTGGCTCCGTGAACGGTCTCCTGGCGTCATACCTGGCCCTGCCTTCCTTTATCGTTACCCTGGGTATGCTGGAAATGGCCCGCGGCATGGCCTATATCACTACGGACTCGCAGACTATGTATATCGGTGCGTCGATTCAGAAACTCGCGCTGCCGATTTCAGGGACGGGCGTCTCCCCGGCGCTCGTAATTGCGCTTTCGACCGTTGTTGCGGCCCAGTTCATTTTGACCAGGACAGTACCCGGACGTCATATCGTAGCCGTGGGCGCCAACACCCGGGCCGCAAGGATGTCCGGCATTGATACAAAGCTTTACCGTATGGTTGTGCTGGCCGTATCAGGGGCGCTGGCAGGTCTTGGCGGCATATTCAATGCCGCTTACCTGGGGGCAGCCGACCCGAACGCGGGCGCCGGCATGGAGTTGGCGGCAATTGCCGCGGCCGTCATAGGCGGTACCAGCCTGATGGGAGGGCGCGGCAGCGTTGCCGGGGCATTCGCAGGGGTGCTTATCATCGCGATATTACAGAACGGACTGGCGCAGCTCGGCGTATCGGAACCTGCCAAACGCCTGATCACAGGAAGCGTGATAATTATCGCGGTATTTATCGACAGCTGGCGCATCCGCAGGGACAGGATACGAACTGGGTAAAGCGTTACCTGGTCAGGATTTTAAATCCTGCTGTTTCTGCCGCGGGGGTTTCATTACGGCAACGGCGATGATAACGATCAGCATCAGCGCCGCATTCAACTGGAACGCCATGGAAAAACCGCCCGCCTTGTCGCCGATATAGCCTGCAACGATGGGCCCCAGCATGGCAATTGTAGTCATGAAGTTCATGGTGCCGAGTATTTCCGGGTTGTCTTTCTCTCCGAAGTAATTCAGCAGCAGCAGGGCGGTAGCCAGGAAGCACATGCCGAAACCGAAACCCTCACCGACCGCAAAGATAACGAGAGCTGCCGGATTGTCGGCGACAGAGAGGGCAACCATGCCGATCATCTCGCCGATTAACGCCGCAACCAGGAGCCACTTGGGATCAATCCGGGTGGCGATTATGCCTCCCAGGGCGCGGGACATGGCATTCACCGCGCCGTCGGCGCTGAGGGCCAGAGTGGCCAGCGCCGTCGATATGCCCAGCATGCCAAGATGGGTAAAGGCCCAGCTGTTCATCGTCAGGGTACAGAACAGTGTCATCGTCAGGGCGGCGACAATCACGTAATACTGGGGCGTGCGCAGTGCGTCCCGGTAGCGCCAGTCAGTTTTCGTCTTGAACACCTTGTCGGAGGTTTTCTCTTCACCCGGAGCGTTTGCGGCATCTGCCTCGTCATTTTCCGAAGACCGGTTGTCGATGAAGGCGATGGCGAGCACCATGAGCGCCAGGACGGCCGCGGCCATGGACCACCAGTGGACCCGCCAGGAATCCGTATGGGTGACGATGATGGTTACGATCGGCGGGCCGGCGACCGCGCCCAGTCCGCCCAGGGTCATGTACAGGCCGATGGCGAATGAACGCCTGTCGGGCAGCCAGTCGTTGATCAGGTGGATACCCGGCACCGTCGCGCACAGGGCATAGCCCAGGCCCAGCAGACTCGCGCCGAGCCAGTACTGGTATAACCAGGAACCGGTGGAAATAAGGACGAAGCCGCAGCCCATGGTTACGGAACCGATGACGTAGGTCGCCTTGATGCCGAAGCGCCGGATGGTCCAGGCGGGGAGGGTGCCTGCCAGTCCCACCAGCAATGCCAGCAGGGAAAATCCGGTGCCGGCCTGGGACCAGGTCCAGGAAAACTCCTCGATCATGTAGGGCAGCACGACCCCCAGTGAACTGAAGGTGGACGCCGTGATGAAAAAGAAAAATGCGCTGGCGAGGGCGAACATCCACCAGCGTTTATATGCAGTCGATCCTGTCATTAGTCAGGTTAATTCCCTGTTTGGAATACCACGCTGGTCATGCTCAGTGATTTGTGCACGATAAAATCAGTTTCGAGTGTTACCTCATCGGTATCTGCGCGGGCGCCCATGGCATACAGCAGTGGGCAAAAATGTTCTGCTGAAGGTACCGAGAGGGCCGCATCCTGGCCGTAGCGCCGGTATTCGCAGACGCCTTGCGGGTCATCTCCCAGTACATGCTCCTTGATCCGGTCGTTGAACCGTACCGCCCAGTCAAAGGCGGGAGCAGCGGGGTTCAGCCAGTCCATCAAGGCCAGGTTATGCACGATATTGCCGCTGCCCATAATCAGGATTCCCTCTTCCCGCAAAGGACGCAGGCGCTGTCCCAGTTCGTAATGCCGGGGCAGCGGTTGACTCAGGTCAAGGCTGAGCTGGACAACCGGGATATCCGCATCCGGAAAAGCCTTGATCAGGACACACCAGGTACCGTGGTCCAGCCCCCACGACCGGTCCATCTGAACGGGGTGCGGATCCAGTAGTTCACATACCCGTTGCGCCAGTTGGGGACTCCCCGGCGCAGGGTAGTAAAGGTCGAATAACGGCGCCGGCAGGGGCGGGCCGAAGTCGTGGATTGTTTGCGGCTTTTCCATGGCGGTTACCGCACAGCCGTGCGTGTACCAGTGGGCCGAGATGACCAGTATGGCTTTGGGACGTTCCATCGAGTTGACGATACGGCGCCAGGCCCGGGTGGACTCATTGTCCTCAAGGGCATTGGCAGGGCTGCCGTGGCCGATGAAGACAACAGGCATTATGGACTCAGTGGAATGTTGAGAGGCTTGCATCGAGCAAGAATATATTTATCCATCTCTTGTTTCAAAATTATATTATGCTACCATATGTATACACATTATATGCGGGATTACTCTCATGTTGTCTTTTGGAATAAGAGATCTACGAGAAAAAATAGGAGCTTACGCTGCACAGGCTGAAGCAGGCGCAATCAGTGTCATTACCCGAAACGGTACGCCGCTGACTGTTAATATCCCTTTTGATGAGACGCTGATCAACCTGGGCGCACACAAGGCGCTTGCTGTAAAACTGTACCAGGAAGGTGTATTGACGCTCAATAAGGCATCGAAACTGGCCGATATACCGATGGATGAATTTATTGCGGTACTGGGTTCGGCAGGCGTTTCCGTGATCGGCTACGGTGTTGACGATGTCCAGAGGGAACTGGATAAGTTTTGAAGCCGGAAATCGTCGTTGTCGACACAAGCCCACTGATTGCGTTGGCAGTAATGGGCTTGTTGCCCGCTTTACGCAGTCTTTTTAATACTGTCCTGGTCCCCTCTGCCGTCGTCAGGGAATGTCTCGATGACATATCCAAGCCCATGGCTGAAAATATTGGAGATGCATTGGTACACAACTTGTTGGTAGAGCAGTCCGTCACGGATCAGGACTATTGCGAACTTCTGGCCCAGGTGCTGGATCATGGTGAAGCAGAGACAATCGCACTGGCAAAAGAGATGAATGTCATGGCCTTGATCGATGAAGTAACGGCCCGAAAAATAGCTGCACGCGAAGATATAGATTTCGCGGGCAGCTTGTATGTATTAATCAGGGCGAGACAGGAAAACCTTGTTCCGGCGGTCACTCCATTACTGGACAAGTTACTTCAGCATGGTTACCACCTGGATAAATCTCTTGTTCAGTTCGTAGTGGACACATGTGGGGAATGAATACAAGGAGAATCGTTACTCACTGGTCATAGTAACGGGGTTCAATACCCCTATCTGTGTCAAAAAACCAAGGTTGTCCGGTGTCACCCAGTCTGCGGTAATCCTGTTGTTTTCGATCCGGTAGATGGATATCCCGGACAATTCGACTTCCGAACTGGTGGGTTCCTCTCCCATGAACGAGCTTACGTGCCGGCCGGACGCGGACCAGCGCACCGTAACCTTGTCCCCGTCGCACAGGGTATCGTGCATGGTGAAGCGCCAGCCCGCGAAGCTGTCGTTGTTTTTTTGCACGATGGCCTTGATACCCTCAAGCCCCTGCGGGACACCGGGGTATTCAAAGTGGATATCTTCAGCAAACACTTCGTCCAGCACATCCATATTAGCGCCGCTGAACCCCTGGTAGAAAAGCTTTTCAACCAGCGTCTTGTTGGCGGCGCCGCACCCCGGCGCAGGGCTGATCAGATGGGGCGGCAATTGCGCAATCAGACTTTCCGGCACACCCAGTGAACGCGGTCCGAAAATCCCGAAGCCCGGGCCGCGGGTCCACCATAACAGCATCTCGCCGCCATAATCGGGGAATTCCCCGGTCATGCCCTTGATGATTTCAGGTAACGGCACTCCCGGCCGGGCGTAGGATTGATAGACCTGCATGTAGCGGATGGCTTCATCAATCAGACCGGCGTCGCCGTTGGGGCCGTGGCCGGGGTAGACCGTCTTTATGGGACCGGCGGTTTTCACCAGTTGCAACGCTTTAATCCAGCCGGACGGGTTGTTCAGGTCGGCAAAATAACTGTGCGTGCGGGAAAATATAAGGTCGCCGACAACAAGGGCTTGCCGTGAAGGCACGTAATAGGCGACGGAATGTACGACTTCGTTGGGAGGCAGGTCTATCAGGCGTATTTCCTCCCCTTCCAGCAGGAGTCTGTCATCGCTGAATACATCGGGTATGACCGGTTCCAGCGGTATGTCGGCGCCCATCATGGGTTGCCAGTGGATCCACTTGGCCGCGAACTGGTTGGCGATTTCATCCCGGGTGCCCTTGCGGGCGAGCACTCTTGCCCCCGGGAACCGTTCCAGGATGGTTCCCAGGCCCCAGTAATGGTCGGGGTGGCCGTGGGTAATGAAGATATGGGTCAGTTCCCTGCCGGATTCCAGGATCATGTCCGCAACCTGTTGCGCGTCCGATGGTTTCCATTGCGCATCAATCAGTACGGCCTGTTTTTCTCCCAGGATGATGACCGACTTTTCGCCGATACCACTGTTTTTTGCATCATAGGACAGTATTTCAAGTGGCGCAGCGGAGGGCAGTACGGAGTACGCGCACAGGAGAAGGGAAAATAAAAATCCGGATCTGAGCTTGATATTGTTCATTCGTATGTTTCCCGATAATTGCCGGTTGTTAGTATAACCCTGTTTTAATAGTACAATTAGCAGATGGCAAACCTGATAATCGCATCATCCACCTTGTACCCGGCAGAGAGTGACGGCGCGGCATGATTACGCTACCGGCATGGCTGCTGCTGTCCGCATCCGTCCTGATCATCGTATTGCTGGCCGTTATTCTTGGCCGATTGTCGTCGAATCGCAAGGGGTCTGCGGAAAAAGTCCTGCGCGAGGAATTTCGTTCGAACAGGGAGGAGGCCACTGACAGCGCCCGCAGCCTGCGGCAGGAAGTCGCCAAGACCCAGAAGGACGCCAATGACAGTGTCATCAAAGTAATCAGCGAGATGAACAAGTCCCAGCAGACGCGCCTCGACGCCGTCGAGCAACGTATCAAGGAACTGAGCGATAAAAATGAAACCAGGATAGGCCAGCTCAGGGACACGCTGGATACAAAGATGAAGGCCCTGCAGGACAGCAATGACAAGAAGCTCGAACAGATGCGCCATACGGTGGATGAGAAATTACAAAGCACCCTGGAGAAGCGTCTTGGCGACTCTTTTAAACTTGTCAGCGAGCGGCTGGAGGCGGTACAGCGCGGGCTGGGCGAAATGCAGAACCTGGCCACCGGCGTGGGTGATCTCAAACGGGTGCTGACCAATGTCAAGGCGCGCGGCACCTGGGGTGAGGTACAACTCGGCGCCATCCTGGAGCAGATGCTTGCTCCGGACCAGTACGAACGCAATGTCAAGGTGCGTCCCGAAACCGCGGAAGTCGTCGAGTATGCCATCCGCCTGCCCGGTGCCGGTGCGGATATAGCAGATAGCGTCTGGTTGCCGATCGATGCAAAGTTTCCACAGGAAGACTATCAGCGGCTGCTCAACGCCACGGAGACCGCGGATACGGATGCAATTGAACAATCCATGAAATCCCTGACCCGCGCCATCGAGCTTTCCGCAAAAAATATAGGGGACAAATATATTGCGCCGCCGGCGACCACCGACTTTGCCGTCATGTTTCTGCCCACGGAGGGTCTGTATGCGGAAGTGCTCAGACAACCCGGGCTGCTGGAAAAACTCCAGCACGCCCACAGGGTGGTCGTCGCCGGCCCGACAACCCTGTCGGCAATACTGAACAGCCTGCGCATGGGTTTTCGCACCCTGGCCATAGAAAAACGTTCCAGCGAAGTCTGGCAGATCCTGGCAGCCGTCAAGACCGAGTTCGGCAAGTTCGGAGAGGTATTGACCCGGGTCAAAAGACAACTGGATACGGCGTCCAACACGATCGATCAGACCGGGGTGCGCACCCGGGCGATGGAAAGGAAACTCCGTGACGTGGAAGCACTGCCCGGCGACGAATCCGGAAATCTACTGGAACTTACCGACGAATTGATCACCACAGAGGCCACAGAGGCCACAGAGGATACAGAGGATACAGAAGATACAAAGGATACAGAAGATACAAAGGATACAGGGGATACAAAGGATACAGGGGATACAAAGAACAGAGTCGATACAGACTGATAGTACTACATTGGGTGACGGCAGACAGGGATAGCCTTTTCAAGACACGCTGTAAATACGTCCATGTACGCTCATCGCCAGCCATCCATGGCTGTCGACGGTCTTGAAAAGGCCATCCCTGCCTGTGACCTCCGGAGGGAGGGTATCCATTAATATCTTCGCTAGTCTGCGGTATTCGCAGACAAAGCCATTCCGGCTGTTTCCTTCTCCTCGATCTCGATGGTGAGTTCATCGTCTTCGGCCGAGACGATGACATGGCCGCCGTGCAGCAGTTTGCCGAACAGCAGTTCTTCCGCCAGTTGCTTCTTTATCTTTTCCTGGATGAGACGCGCCATGGGCCGGGCGCCCATGATCTTGTCGTAACCGTGACTGCCCAGCCACAGGCGGGCAGCTTCATCAACGTCGATGACGACCTTTTTGTCATCGAGTTGCGCCTGTAATTCGACCAGGAACTTGTCTACCACGTTGAGTATGGTCTTATGGTCCAGGGCGTTGAATTCGATGATGGCGTCCAGGCGGTTGCGGAATTCCGGACTGAAGGTCTTGATGATGGCTTCCATGGCATCCGAGCTGTGGTCCTGCTGGGTGAAACCCACTGATGCCCGGCTAATGCGCTCCGCCCCGGCGTTGGTGGTCATGATGATGATCACGTTGCGGAAATCCACATGCCGGCCGTTGGTATCGGTGAGGGTGCCGTGGTCCATGACCTGCAGCATCAGGTTAAAGACATCCGGATGGGCCTTTTCCATCTCGTCCATGAGCAGTACGCAATGGGGGTGTTTATTAACTTCGTCAGTCAGCAAACCGCCCTGGTCAAAACCAACGTACCCCGGGGGTGCGCCGATCAGGCGGGAAACCGTGTGACGCTCCATGTATTCGGACATGTCAAAACGGATCAACTGGATACCCATGGCGATGGCCAGCTGTTTACTGATTTCCGTTTTTCCCACCCCGGTAGGCCCGGCCAGCAGGAACGCGCCAATCGGCTGTTCCGGGTTGCCCAGTCCCGAACGCGCCATCTTGATGGCCGTGGCCAGGCTCCCGACAGCCTTGTCCTGACCGAAGACGACCATTTTGAGGTTGCGCTCAAGGTTCTTCATGATGTCGCGGTGTGAGGTGGTTACCGTTTTCGGCGGGATGCGCGCGACCTTGGCGATAATGTTTTCAATATCCTGGACGCCGATGGTTTTTTTGCGTCTTGAAACCGGCAACAGACGTTGTGAAGCACCGGCCTCATCTATCATGTCGATGGCTTTATCCGGCAGGTGGCGGTCGGTGATATAGCGTTCCGACAGTTCCGCTGCAGAGCGTAACGACTGGTTGGTATACCGCACCTCGTGGTGTTCTTCGAAACGGGATTTCAATCCCTGTAATATCTTGATAGTCTCTTCGATTGACGGTTCGACTACATCAATCTTCTGGAAACGTCGCGCCAGTGCCCGGTCCTTCTCGAAAATACCGCGAAATTCCTGGTAGGTGGTGGAACCGATACACTTGATGTCACCGGACGCCAGGACCGGTTTGATGATATTGGACGCATCCATAACGCCGCCTGAGGCGGCGCCTGCGCCGATGATAGTATGAATTTCATCGATAAACAGTATGGCGCCTTCATACTTCATGAGTTCGGCGATCACACCCTTGAAACGCTTCTCAAAATCACCGCGATACTTGGTCCCGGCCAGCACTGCACCCATGTCCAGCGAAAAAATTGTGCAATCCTGCAGCACTTCCGGTACTTGTTTGTCGACTATCTGCTTGGCGATACCTTCGGTAATGGCGGTTTTACCCACGCCTGCCTCACCTACGAAGAGAGGATTATTCTTGCGCCGCCGGCAAAGGATCTGGATAGTCCGTTGCACTTCGTGTTCGCGTCCGATCAGCGGATCGATCTTGCCGAGTTCCGCCTGTTTATTCAGGTTAATCGTGTAGGCTTCCAGGGGATTTTTACCGCTTTCATCCTGGCGTGATTCATCGTAGTTGTCGGCTTCCGACGAAGCGCCGGATTCATCTTCCTGGCTTTTGCTGATTCCGTGGGCGATGTAATTCACCACATCCAGTCGCGCGATATTTTGCTGGTGCAGGAAAAACGCAGCATGGGATTCGCGTTCGCCGAAGATGGCGACCAGGATATTTGCGCCGCTGACTTCCTTTCTCCCGGAAGACTGCACGTGTTGCACGGCGCGCTGGAACACCCGTTGAAAGCCCAGGGTGGGCTGGGACTCATGCTCGTCGTTATCACCCAGGCGCGGGGAATTATCCTCGATAAAGCGCGTAATTTCGGTGTGCAGTTCTTCCAGGTCGGCGCCGCAGGCCTTCAATACCCTGAGCGCGGCAGGGTTGTCCAGTAAAGCCAGTAACAAATGCTCAACCGTCACGAATTCATAGCGTTTATCGCGGGCATCGCGAAACGCATCATTCAATGTCTGTTCCAGGTCTTTATCGAGCATGGCGGCTTTTTGATATCAGTAGGCTTTCTCCATTGTACATTTTAACGGATGTTCATGTTCCTTCGAGTAATGATTTACCTGGACGACTTTGGTCTGGGCAATGTCATGTGTGAAAATACCACACACTCCCATGCCGCGTGTATGTATTTCCAGCATGATCCGCGTTGCGGTCTCCCGGTCCTTGGAAAAGAATATTTCCAGGATATGCACCACAAATTCCATGGGCGTGTAATCGTCGTTCAGCAGAATGACCTTGTAGAGGGGAGGGCGTTTCAGCTTCGGCTTGGCCTCAAGCAGCGCCAGGTCTTCGTTGTAACGCTCGTGTGTTTTTTCAGACATTCCGGTTTTGTTCGGGTGTTTTGCTAATGATAGCGTAACAGGATATGACTTCCAATATCGTTGTTTCACATGTCTTGCATGGTAATCCCCGGGTGGTTTGCAGGCAACACACAGAAAGTGTATATTAGCCGTTTTCGTTTTGCTAAGGGGACTACCAGATGACTGATGAAATAAGGCAGATTGAACAGGATTGGGTGGAGAATCCGCGTTGGAAAAACGTCAAGCGCGATTACAGTGCTGCGGACGTGTTGAAGTTGAGGGGTTCAGTACTGATTGAACACACACTCGCCAGACGCGGCGCCGAGAAATTATGGGAACTGGTCAATAACGAAGATTATATCAACAGTCTGGGCGCGGTGACGGGCGGCCAGGCCGTACAACAGGTAAAAGCCGGGGTAAAGGCCATCTACCTGTCGGGCTGGCAGGTTGCGGCCGACGGCAATACCTCGGAGACCATGTATCCCGATCAATCGCTTTATGCTGTCGATTCCGTTCCCACGGTAGTGCGCCGTATAAACAATGCCTTCAAACGGGCCGATGAAATCCAGTGCGCCAGGGGTGAAGGGAATGTGGATTATTTTGCGCCGGTTGTCGCCGACGCCGAAGCCGGGTTCGGCGGTGTCCTTAACGCGTTCGAATTGATGAAAGCCATGATCGAAGCCGGCGCTGCCGGCGTGCATTTTGAGGACCAGCTGGCCTCCGTCAAGAAATGCGGACACATGGGAGGCAAGGTACTGGTGCCCACCCAGGAAGCAATCCAGAAGCTGGTGGCGGCAAGACTGGCGGCGGATATCATGGGGGTACCGACCATCGTACTGGCCAGGACCGACGCCAACGCCGCTGCGTTGCTCACCTCCGACATAGATGAGAGGGACCATCCTTTCGTCACCGGCAAGCGTACCTCGGAAGGGTTTTATGTGACCAATGCAGGACTTGACCAGGCTATTGCACGGGGCCTCGCCTACGCTCCCTATGCGGATTTGCTCTGGTGCGAGACTGCGGTTCCGGACCTGGATGAAGCCAGACGTTTTGCCGAGGCGATCCACAGCGAACATCCGGAGCAGTTGCTGGCCTATAACTGCTCGCCTTCCTTCAACTGGAAGAAGAACCTGGACGATATCACCATAGCCAAGTTTCAACGTGAACTGGGGGCGATGGGATACAAATACCAGTTCATCACCCTGGCAGGAATTCATAACATGTGGTACCACATGTTTGATCTTGCCCATAACTACGTACACAGGGGCATGACTGCCTACGTCGAGATGATACAGGAACCGGAATTTGCCGCGGCGAAAAAAGGCTATACGTTCGCCTCGCACCAGCAGGAAGTGGGCGCCGGTTATTTTGACGATGTGACCACCATCATACAGGGCGGCAGTTCTTCGGTGACCGCGTTGGCGGGTTCCACGGAAGAGGATCAGTTTGACAAGGCTGCCAGTAGCTGAAAGCAGGGATCAGGGACCAGGGATCAGGGATCAGGAGATTTATAGAGCAGGGGCAGAGCGCTGAATCTGCCCCTGCTGTTTCTCAAAATTATCAATGAGCTTCACATCCCAGTTCCGTAAGCGGTTATCTGCCCTTGAGGAACGGGAACCGCAAACCTTCCCTGAACACCTGTTCCCCCGGGAATATTCCCGGGCGGCTGTTCTATTGCTGTTCTGGCCGGGCCCGGATGATGCCGTTGAGCTTGTTTTAACCAAGCGCACCGAGACCGTTTCAAGCCACCGCGGGCAGGTTTCCTTCCCCGGCGGCGTGTTTCATGCCGGTGACAGCGATCTGGCTGCTACGGCCCTCCGGGAGACACAGGAGGAACTTGGGATTGACCCGGATGTCGTCACCATAATGGGGCGGCTGGATGACGCCTGGAGCATAGCCGGCCACCATGTAATCCCGTACGTTGGCTGGACCCACAAGGCGCCCGGGATGCAGGCAAACAGCAATGAAGTGGCAGAGGTGATCGTTGCCGATGTCCGGGTGCTGTTACGCCCGGAAGTCAATACCACCCATACGGTTGATTTCCTCGATAAACCGCGCACAACCCATGCTTTTGACTGGGATGGCGGTTACGTGTGGGGATTGACTGCCGATATGCTGCGGGAATTTCTCAACTGGCTGAATGACGAACCCTGTGATCGGTTCCGCAGGCGCATCCGTAAAATGGATGACCTGGTGAGAAATGCGGGCTAGCTGTTGGATGTATGTTCGGGTTAACTCCCCTGAACCTGCGTCATCAGGCGCGCCAAAATATCCTGGTACAGGTCTGACAGGGTTTCCAGGTCGGCGCTGCGCACGCACTCGTTGACCTTGTGGATGGTGGCGTTGACCGGGCCCAGTTCCGCCACTTCGGCGCCCGTGGGTGCGATGAAACGCCCGTCGGAAGTGCCGCCGTCAGTGGCAATCTCAGGCTTGATGCCGCAGACGCCGGTAACCGCCGCCTGAACCGCGTCAAGCAGTTTGCCGGACTGCGTCAGGAAGGGCTGGCTGCATGGCCGCCAGAGGAGGCTGTAATCCAGTTCATGCCGGTCAAGCAGTTCCCCGACTGTGTCCTTGAGGCGCTGTTCAGTCCATTCAGTGGAGAAGCGCAGGTTGAAACTGACCTCAACCGAGGACGGGATCACGTTTTCGGCGCCTGTCCCGGCATGGATATTGGAAATCTGAAAGCTGCTGCGAGGGTAATGGGCGTTGCCTTCATCCCAGACCCGCTGACTCAACTCCACCAGTGCCGGGCCGGCCAGGTGCACGGGGTTCCTTGCCAGCCCGGGGTAGGCCGTATGCCCCTGGACCCCTGAGACGGTAAGCACGCCCGACAGGGAACCGCGCCGGCCGTTTTTGATGACGTCGCCGAGTTTTTCACTGCTGCATGGTTCACCTACGAGGCACCAGTCAATCCTGATATCATTTCGATCCAGGTATTCCACGACTTTCTTTGTGCCGTTTACCGCAATTCCTTCTTCATCACTGGTCAGTAACAGGCTGATGGTTCCGTCATGGGCGGGATTTTCTGCGACGAAACGCTCCAGTGCGCTTACCATGGCCGCGATACTGCCTTTCATGTCTGCCGCGCCGCGGCCGTACAGGTAGCCGTTCCGCTCCCGGGGTTCGAAAGGCGGAGAATCCCAGTCCGACTCAGGTCCTGCCGGCACCACGTCGGTATGACCCAGGAAAGTGAAGACGGGAGCGCCATGGCCATGGGTGGCCCACAGGTTGGTTACGTCGTCACAAGTCAGGTCGGTAACATTGAACCCGCTTTTTTTCAGGCGCCCGCCAATCAACTGCTGGCAGCCGGCATCGTCAGGCGTCACGGACGGCCTGGTTATGAGTTCCCTGGTCAGGTTAACGGTCATGGTCGAGTATTGAACAACAATTCCGGTGCAGGGTCAAAATCCCCGCAGTTGAACAGGCAGTGGCGCAGAGACGGCCGGACTGCCGGGGCCAGGGATTCACCCTTGTGAGGAAGAGATGTCGGTATTCCGTATGATGCCTTCGTACAGTTTTTCGAATTGGGTCTGGACCACGTCGCCGAATAACGGGTCCTCGACCTGGGAGATATTATCGTCGATCATCCGCCACTCCGTGTCCTCCAGAGTGGACTTTGCCTTTGGGAAGATTGTTCCTTCCTCCAGGTTCATGTGCTTCCATAATAATGCGGTGTATGCCCTGGCGTTATCCAGGACCATGTCCAGGGGTATTATGGCGCCGTTGAGCACGCCGTTTAACGCGTCTTTCAAGGCCAGCCCGGTGGCGGCCAGTTGTTTGTGCTCGTCATACAATTCTTCGACCTCCGCCGCACAGCCCTGGTCGAGCGCCCCCAGGACATCAAAGATGAGTTCCTCATGGGGGTGATGGAAGGTATCGGGATAACTGACCATGTAGTTAGCAATGTCAAACATGCGCACGAAATCCGGTTCGTCCCCGTGCTCCAGCTTGTCTGCTTCAGCAGTCAGCAGGTTCAGTAGAACTGCGTAGTTTTTGTGGTCTTCGTGGAGGGTTTGAAGTAAGGTAGCCATGGCAAATAGTTTCATGGATTAGTAAAATTATAGCAGTTCGCCGGACAAGCGTATATGAAAGTACCTGCTGCGCGGTCCGGCAAACTCAATGCCGGGCTTTTGCAGGCGTCCTGGCGAAAACAATGACAACCTGATATATCCTGACCATGCATGATCTGCAACAACTGGCCTTGATCTGGGCCAGCGTTTTCATCGCTTCGTGGCTGGCGGCAAAGACCAAGCTTACACCGGTGCTGTATTTCCTTGCCGCCGGATGCGTGATGGTCAACCTGGGCTGGCTCCCCGAGCACAGTACCCCATTCATCGCAGGAATTTCCGAAGTGGGCATTATCCTGATCATGTTCGCGCTCGGATTTGAGGCAAACCCGAGACATTTTATCCGCAGTATCAAGCGCAGTTGGGGGATCGCCCTGTTCGGAGCCCTGGGCCCGTTTATCGCAGCCTGGTCCTGTGCCCAGTATTTCTGGGGTGATGACCGGATTGCCATGTTGTGCGGTTTGACCATGACTGCGACCGCAGTGTCGTTGACCATGGTTTCCCTGAAAAGTGAAGGCCTGCACCTGTCCGGCGCAGCAAGCGGCATCATGACCTCGGCAATAATAGATGATATCGCTTCCCTGGCTCTGGTTGCCATCCTGATACCGGTAGCCACGGGAGCAGGGGATTTATCCGTAACCGGGATTGCTACGATAGTGCTCAGAGCGCTGCTCTTCTTTGTCCTTATTGTTGCAATTGCAATCTGGATCATGCCGCACAGCGCCGAGCAGGGGTTGCTAAAGCGTTATCCGTTCCTGCAACGTTTCGGAATGAGCAATATGCTCTCCATAGACGACGGCAGCAAGGCCACCCTCGGTATTTTACTCGTCGCCATTTCGATCAGCCTGCTTGCCCACTACCTGGGTCTGCATCCGGCCATCGGCGCCTACATGGCGGGCCTGATCATCAAGGAGGAGTACTTTCACTTTGGCAAGAGGGAAAACAGCAGGGCCCTGTACCGTGACACGCGCAGGATCATTGATGATGCGGCCTTCTCGTGGATAGGCCCCATCTTTTTTGTCAACCTGGGCACTCATATCGTTTTCGACCCGGTTATTTTCGCGTCCATTCTTGATGAAACCCTGTTGCTGCTTGCGGGCGTGTTCTTTGCCCAGGTGATCTCGGCCACAGCGGCGGCGCGTTATACCGGAAGCTTCAACTGGCAGGATTCCGTGATGATCGGGTTCGGCATGCTGGGCCGCGCGGAACTGGCGTTTGTGGTGATGAATATAGCCTACACGCAACACGGCATCTTCACCGAGGAAGTATTTTACACCCTCATGATTACCATATTCTGGCTTAACGTCTCGGTGCCGGTCACCATCAGGTTCTGGCGACCCTATTATTCTGGGGAAAAACCGCTGCCAGCAATTTTTAAAATTAGGAATTCGTAATTCTTCATTCACAAGTTGTCCGGGCAAATGACGTCCTGCCAGATGCCCGGACAGGCCACTCACGTGATGGTTTCGGTTCCGGCATGTCCCTCCACCATCACCGCAGTACTTCCTGTACTGCTTCGGTCCAATAGAATGAAATGTTCACGTAACAGACTTCATCTTTTTGGACAGGCATGGGAAGTATACCGGGGCAGGAGGGTGAAGAATGTGAGAAATATCACATTTTGATAAAAATAATTCAGATAAATGAATGCAGCCTGCAGGACGGCTATTTTTTATAAGTACCAGCCGTATCCTGGACCATGTTTTCAAGCTTTACCACGTCGTTAATCCGCAATGAGTTTTTCCCTTTATGGACCAGGCCGGATGATGAGAGCTGAGTCAACTCACGCGTTATTGCTTCCCGGTGAGTACTGATACGGCTGGCAAGGTCAACGTGCCTTGGCGCGGGCGAAATCGTCGCGGTATTGGCATCATCCATATTCTGCCAGGCCATTCTCAGCAGTTCAGCATGGATTCTGTTCCTGACATCCAATGAACTGAATTCAACCACACGCTCTGATAACAGCCTGACCAGGTGGGCAATGCGCGCCAGTGTCCTGGTCATGATCGAAGGGTAAAGCTCTACGAGCCATAAAAAACACTCTGCCGAGATGGCTGCGAGGACAGTCTCACTCAAGGCTGAAACGTACGCGGACCTGGATTGGTTATCGACAGCCGCAATCTCACCGAACATTTCCCCCGCTGCCTGGTCACGGAAACTAATCTCCTTTCCCGAAGCGGAACAAGTTGCAATCTTGACCCTGCCGCTGATGATGAAGTAAACATCGTTATCAACATCATCGTGGGAGGTAATGGTATCTCCGGCAGCGAACTTCATTCCCCGGCATTTATCCGCAACTACCTTACGTTCATTGAAGGAGAGGTCATAAAATAATTCAACCGCAGACAATGAACCCGCACTTATCTCAATGGATGTTTTTGCCATTTGTTACACCCCTGTCAAATATTCCTTAAATGTACCCGGCTGAGATATGTTCTCGTGTGCCATTCCGTGTACGCTGTCGATCAATGGTTTTCCCGGCCCCCGGCAAGTGAAGAATGATGGTTCAGTATTTCAGGATGGAGCCTGGCATAGTCAGGAAAGTGTTCCAGCATTATCCTGCTGATGCGCCGGTGCAATTTCTGCCTTACACGTTTTAACATGCTCTGGTACGCTACCGCGCGCATCAATGTCCATTTGAATGCGTACCTGGCGTCATTTCCATTTCCTGTCTTTAGCAGTAACCCTGACCTGCACAGGGAACTCAATGCGGGATCGAGCTTCTTCGGATGATGAGCCCAGACCTTTGCCAGCATGTCATAGCTGAATTCACGACCCAGTGCGGCGCATATCTGTGCCACTTCGCGAGAGGATGAATCCTGGTCCAGCCGCGTCATTAACACGGTGCGTACTTTTCCAGGTATTTCGGTATCTTCAAGGAGTTGCGGAAGACTCCCGCTTCCCGGGCGCCATGCCAGCAGCGCTGTTCTGGTTAATTCTTCCAGGAAGAAGGGGATGCCGTCAGCTTTATCAACAATTCGGGATACGAGAGGGGCAGGAATGCGGATTTCCCCCGTTATCTGGCCTATTAACAATTCTGCAGCAGATCGGTTAATGGGTGACAGGGAAATTCGTTCCACGTGGTCGCGTTCGAGCCATGGGGCGGGTGGTCTGAATTGAAGCCGGTGGGAGATTGCCAGGAGCACCGGCTTGCCGGGTATCTGCATGACCAGTTCAGTAAGCAGTTCCAGAGCCCCCGGGGTTAACCATTGTGCATCTTCCAGGATGATAAGACAGGGTCTCGTTTCATCAGGGTTCCCGGTCAGGCTTTGCCTTGCACCGGTATCACCGGAAAGTGATCTGACAGTTGCCTGCATGCGCGCCAGGCAGGCGCGCATATCATCGTTCCCGTGCAATGGGGAACACTGGTAAATGAACCGGTTGCAGCTTTCCGGGGGAACATGTGCGCATACCGTCTCCAGCAGTTTTGATTTTCCAATACCTGTCTCGCCGCAAATCAGCACAACCCTGCCGTCCCGGCGCCGGGCCCGGTTCCACTGCCGGATAACGTGTTTGAATTCTCCGTCCCTGCCAACCAGTTCCGACCCATTGATTTTCCGGCCGTTGTGGAAGCGCGCACTCGAATCGGTTTCATCGACTACCTGCCACAGCAGCTGTGGTTTTTCAAATCCCGCTAATGAGCGCAGACCGATATTTTTCAACCTGAAACGGTTTTGTACGAGGTTACGGGTCTCGGTACTGATGATGACCGTTCCGGGTTGTGCCATCGACTGTAATCTTGCAGCCAGGTTAGGAGCCTGGCCGATTACGGTTTCCTCCGGCACAGAGCCGGTTCCTGTAGAGTTCCCGACCACGACCAGTCCGGAGGCAATCCCTATTCGAACGGAAATACTGTTGCCTGCCCCATCCGCCAGTCCTGTTTTGCGTGTCTTAAATGCATTCAGCAGATCCAGGGCAGCATACACCGCCCGTTCCGCGTCATCTTCATGGGCCTGGGGATAACCGAAACAGCTCAGGGTTCCGTCACCTGCATAGCCTGCCGTGAAGCCGCCATAGAATTTGATGGTTTCAACGCAAAGATTCCGGTATGTCTGAATCAGTTGCAACAGGTCTTCCGGGTCCAGTCTTGTAGCCAGGCTGGTCGAATTAACCAGGTCACAGAACACGATGGAGAGGTAGCGGCGTTCAACCCGGTTGATGGGGTCGGCGGTATCCGGTAGTTCAAAGCCGTTACCCCGGCGGTAACAGGCATCGTCTTTTCCGGCCATCCCGGGCAGCGGGATCCTGCAACTCCCGCACAACCGGGAACTCGGTTCCCGGGCTGAGGCGTAGCCGCGGTAGTGCAGCACCAGTGAAGTTCCGCACCGTGAGCAGAAAGATCGCTGGTTATGGCTTGTGAGACGTGGAAGAGTGTCGTCCATTACAGCAACGACGGAGACGGGCCCGATGGCGGATAAGACTGGTCCGTGGTCAGAAACGATATAACACGATCCATCGCCGTTCCAATCCCGAGAGATCCGAATTAGACTTTTCCATTTACAAACTTACTACCAAAACCACTCATTAAATTCATATTGTGGCTTATAACGGGTACAGCCTAAACCAGACAGCTGTTGCTGTCAATTCCCGGTACTCTTTCCAATCAATATTAACTGAAAAGAGTACTGGTCATCCGTTTTTTACCGGCCCGGTCAGCCACAGAATGCCTTAGCGACCGCATCATCGAATTCACTGAATTGGTTCTGTAAGGATATTGCTGCACTGAGTTGTCCCCTGGCCCTGATCTCACTGTGTTCACTGTGGCTGCCGAACCTGCCCGCATCCCACGAAAAATAATCCTCGTTCAGGGCATCGGCACAGAAACGGGCGGCCAGCTCGAGGTATATCGTCAGCGTTGCCTGCGGGATGGCCTGCCGTTCCTCACGGGTGAGCAGATCTCCTGCATGAACGGCATAACCGTCAAGCGCGGCGCGGCAATGGGCCATGGAGAAGCAGCCGTCAATCGTATCTTCCCCTGGCGGATTGCACCAGGAGCGCAGGGCATCGCCGATTTCCAGGTAGACCGGCATCCTGGCGAGGGTGTCGAAATCGACCATGCACTTCACGTCCCGGTCGTCGCTGGTAAAGATGAAATTGGATATTTTCGGATCACCGTGAACCAGGCGTTCTGCAACTGCAGGCAATGGCGGCAGTTGCTCCAGGCGCGCCAGGATAGTATTGCCCAGTGGTTTGACGGCATCATACCTGTCATGGCCCTTGCTGTTCTCCAGGGTATCTTCCAGGTGACGTGTATGGCGGGGTGTATCATGAGTACCCGGACGGGAGGTCTGTAACTCGTAATCCAGCAGCGCCAGTGCCCCGTGCATACGGCCCAGCATGGCGCCGGCCGCCCTGGCCAGGTTCGGATGCTGTACCTGTTGATGGATATTGCCGCTGATGTAATTGAACAGTCGCCAGATCCGGCTGTGTTCCCGGTGAAACACCATCCCGTCCCGGTCGTGCAGTAACCTCGGGGTCAACAGTCCTGCTTCCTCCAGATGGCGGGTTACCACGTCGATATCCAGGTTGATACCGGGAGGAAACATCCCGTTTACCGCCTGCAGGATATAATCCAGGCCGTTAACATCCGCAACGTGGTAAGTCCTGTTAATCAGGCCGGATTTGACCGGATGCACCCGGGCAGCGATGATGTCATAAGCCGCGAGGACATCCCGGATCTGTTCAGGGATCGGCGCATTCATGGACTGAGAGAATCTCATACCGGCACAATTCGCGCAATTCCGGCTTTACGGCCACAGCAGGACGGCAGGTTTAAGAGGCAGCCCGCTAATCGTCAGGACCTGGTTGAACTGCGGTCAGGGAAATAAAACCGAAATTGCGCGTGTCCGGTTCTTGTAATAGAATAATACGCCGACCGGAACATAACTGATTTTAAGAATTTCATAATGATTTAATGTTTCCTGTTGTATAATTTGCCGTTGTCTGCTTGACTCTTGCCAGAACAGGCAGAATACTAAAACAAAAACAGGTGGATATCGAAAAACCGATCTGATTGAATTGGACCATGCAGCCTGGCTGCAGGGATTTTTGAAGTTTGCCTTACATCATCACCGCTGGGGAGGTTATTTCCTTATGGATACTATGAAAATATTAGTAACTTTCAGCAAGTTATTAATGTTGAGTCTTGTATTTGGATTCAGTTCGGCCATATACAGCCAGGATGCGATTGACCAGGTTGTGGACGAAGGCGTTGCCCGTAGCCAGGAGGCGGCAGAGTCACAGAAACGCATTGATGCAACATCGAGTGACACGGAGAAGATTGCATCGAGATACCGGCGTGAACTGAAAGTCATAGACGGACTGAAGGTCTATAACGCGCTATTACAGAAACAGGTTGACGATCAAAACCGGGAAAAACGCACGATAGCAGAATCCATTGATGAAATAGCAGTCGTGGAACGCCAGATTTTCCCCCTCATGCTCAGAATGGCAAATACCCTGGAACAGTTTGTCGAGCTTGACCGCCCCTTTCACATGGAGGAACGCCGCAAAAGGGTAGCGGATGTGAAAGCGTATATCGGTGATGCCGGTATTACTGCGGCGGAAAAATTACGCCTGGTGCTTGAAGCCTATCGAATCGAGACGAGTTTCGGCGGTGACCTGGATGAATACAGCGACGTAATCGAGATCAATGGTCAGGAACGACCGGTGAACGTATTGCGCTTCGGTCGTCTTGTGCTGGCCTACCAGACCGACGACGGCAAGGAAAACGGCGTCTGGGATCAGGAAATGCGCCAGTGGGTGCCCCTGGATTCGGCGGAGTATCGAAATTACATCCGCCAGGGGCTGAAGATCGCCAGGAAGCAGCTACCGCCCGACATATTCATCCTGCCGGTGAGCGCGGCGCAGTAACAGAGGAGAGCCAGACGTGAAATATTACAAACACCTAATCGTTGTTACATTACTTTCAGGTTACCTGTCTGCTGCCGTTGCCGCCGATGACGCCATGTCGCTCGACACGCTGCTGGACCAGGTACAGCAGGGCAGGATCGATGAATCCAAGGATAACGTGGCCAGGGAGGAGGCGTTTCAGCGTGACAAGGCAAACCAGGCTGCGTTAATGCAGCAAGCCAACCAGGAGCGGGCTAACCTGGAAGCTGTCAGTGAGCGGCTGGAGAAGGAGTTCGAGGCCAACCAGGACGATATAGACATCCTCAAGCAAGACCTGCAGGAAGCCCTGGGTTCATTAAAGGAGTTGTTTGGGGTGCTGCAGACTGCTGCCGGCGATTCGCGGGCTACATTTGACTCTTCGCTGACCAATATTGAATACCCCCATCGCGGCGATTTCATGACCGAACTGGCGGAGAAGATGGGCTCCGGTAGTGAGCTGGCATCCCTGGAAGAGATCGAAGAGCTCTGGTTTGAGATCCAGCGGGAAATGACCGAAACCGGCAAGGTGAAGCGCTTCAGGGGAAGTGTCGTCCTGCCTGATGGGCAGGAAGTGGAACAGGACATCATCAGGATAGGCGTATTCAACCTGGTCAGCGACGGCAAATACCTGAAATATGACCCGGAAACACAGAAGATTTCCGAACTGCTGCGCCAGCCGGAAGATCGCTTCGTCAACGGCGCCGCAGATCTGGATGAAGCTGAAGGCGGCTTTGTCCCGTTCGGTCTGGACCCGACCAAGGGCCAGTTGCTGGGCCAACTGGTCGACGTGCCCAGCTGGTATGAACGATCCACGACCCAGGGCGGGACGGTAGGCTGGATTATCATCGGCTTGGGTATCTTCGGCATCACGGTCGCCCTGCTCAGGATACTTTACATGATGGGTGTCGGCATGTCGGTTGCCAAACAGGTACGCAACCTGAATAATCCGTCCGCTAATAATCCACTCGGCCGGGTATTGCTTGCCTACCACGAGAACAAGGAAATCGATGTGGAATCCCTGGAATTGAAGATGGGCGAGGCGGTATTACGCGAGGTCCCGAAGCTGAGCCGGTTAAACACCTTGATCAAGGTCATCTCCGTGGTTGCCCCGCTGCTCGGGTTGCTGGGAACGGTTATCGGCATGATCGTGACGTTCCAGTCCATCACCCTGTTCGGTACCGGCGACCCGAAACTCATGGCCGGCGGTATCTCCCAGGCCTTGATTACCACGATGCTGGGCTTGTGCGTTGCCATTCCGACGGTGTTCCTGCACAGTATGATGGCCGGCCAGAGCCGGAAGATCATCGAGACGCTGGAAGGGCAGGCAACCGGTTTTGTCGCCGAGGCGTCCGAACAACAGCACCAGAGTGCGTAGTCGATAAAGAAAAATGGTTGATATCATCTATTCAATCCTGCGCGGCATTACTTCCCTGTTCGGTCTCGAACAGGGTTTCATCGATATGTGGGAATCCATTCGTGATTTCCTGGAACTGGGAGGACCTGTTTTATACCTGGTAGCCCTGGTGCTGGCCATTATGTGGCTGTGTATCGTGGAACGGTTGATTTATTTCTCGGTGCGCCAGCCGCGTCTGTCCGAGGATGCCGTCAAGCGCTGGGACACGCGCCCGGAAAGAAAATCCTGGAATGCCCACCGGGTGCGGGAAGCCATGATATCGGATGTCAAGATCCAGGCAAATCAATTCCTGGGAACCATCAAGGTATGTGTCGCCCTATGTCCTCTGGTAGGTTTGCTGGGAACGGTGACAGGGATGGTCACGGTTTTTGAGGTGATGGCATTTCTTGGCACCGGCAACGCCAGGGCCATGGCGGCCGGGGTGTCGCAGGCTACGGTGCCGACCATGTCCGGCATGGTCGCGGCGCTGTCCGGCTATTTCATCAGTGTCTGGTTGCAGAGCAAGGCTGATTCAGAGGTCGAGAAACTGAGTGAGCACTTGACTATGGACCATTAACGTATCTGTTGTGAGGAAGGTTAACCATGCGTAGAATCACCAGTGTAACTACTGACGATGAATCAGAGGTCAACATCACTCCCCTGATTGATATCGTATTCATCATGCTGATTTTCTTCATCGTAACGGCGACCTTCGTCAAGGAGGCCGGTATCGACGTGAACAAACCTGACGCGCCGACTGCCGAAGTGAAGAAAAAAGCGAATATCCTGATAGCCATCGATGCCAACAACAATATCTGGCTGGATCGCAGGAAGATCGATGTCCGTTCCGTTATTCCGAATATCAAGCGTCTGCGCTCCGAGAACCCGGAGGGTTCCGTTGTCATTCAGGCGGATGAAGAATCCAAGAATAAAATGCTGGTCGAGGTCATGGACGCGGCGCGCCAGGCAGGCGTGACCAATATCGCGCTTGCAGCCGAAAAATAACGGCGTGTCCTAATGGTTGCCCGTACTCTTCTTGTTGGCCGTTATGTCATTGCAGGGGTGTCTGCGCTTATTGTTGTTTTCGGCCTGTTCTGGCTTATGCAGTACCTGATTAATATAGCCGACCGTGAACTGGATCAGGATGAGGCGGGCAGGATGCTGGAGTTTGTCCGGGTCAATCCGGAAGAGGTGGTCAACCGGCGCAAACCGCCGCCGAGAAAACCGCCGCCACCGGACCAGCCACCACCGGAACCGCCGCCTCCCTCCATGGATAACATAACGCCTGAGGCGCAGTCCGTACAGGTATCGGCAGCCCCGGTGAACACGAATATCAACCTGGATGCCAGCGGTTTCGGCCTGGCGCCCAGTGACGGGGAATACCTGCCCATCGTCAAGGTGCAGCCTATCTATCCCAGGCGGGCGCAGTCCCGGGGTATCGAGGGTTATGTCATTGTTGAGTTCACGGTGACCAAATCCGGTACCACCAAGGATATCCGCATAGTCGAGGCAGTACCCCCGGGTGTTTTTGACAAGGCATCCATGGCGGCAGCGGCCAAGTTCAAGTATAAACCCCGCGTCGTCGATGGCCAGCCGATCGAGGTTCCCGGCGTACAAAACAAGATCACTTTCGAACTGGAAGATTAGTTCCGGAGCCAGATACTCATGAGTATTCGCAGCGCAATGACCAATTCTACTTTTCTCTGCAACGTATTACTGGTTTTAACGTTTGTCATTACCCCTGTATTCGTTGTATCCACAATACCGGCCGTATCCGCACAGGATTCATCGGATTCGGGAGAAAAGCGCAAAACCCGGAAAACGCCCTCCATGAGCGAGAAGGTGTATAACAAGCTTACGGAAGCACAGGAACTGATAGAGGCAAAAGATTACGTTGCGGGGCTGGCGGCGCTGTCAGACCTGGCCAGTGAACCCAAGCTGTCGAACTACGAAAAGGCGCAGCTATACAATTATTTTGCCTATACCTATTTCACCCTGGAGAGATACGAGGACGCTATCGCCTCTTATGAACAGGTGCTGGCGCAACCCGATCTGCCCGAGGCGCTGGAGACCAACTCCTTGTATACCCTTGCCCAGCTTTATTTCATTATCGAGAATTATCAAAAGGCGGTCGAGATCATCAACAGGTGGCTCACCTTGACCGAGAAGCCGACTGAAAACGCCTACATGCTGCTGGGACAGGGCTACTATCAACTGGAACAGTACGAAAATTCCCTGGTCCCGCTGAAGAAGGCTTACGCCATGGTCAGGGGCCGCGGCGATATACCGAAACAGAACCTGTTGCTGCTGCTGCGGGTGGACTATTACAATCTCGGCGATTACGAGAATATGCTCGAGATATTAAAGGAACTGGTCGAGTTATACCCGAAAGTGGAATACTGGCTGACCATGGCCGGTACTTATTCCGAATTGAAACGGCTGGACAAGCAGATGTCCATCCTGGAGATGATGTACGAGGCAGGATCGCTGCAGAGAGGCAACCAGCAACTGAACCTGGCCAACCTGTATATGCTGCATGAGGCCCCCTACAAGGCAGCGGTGTTGCTGGAAAAGGGAATGGGCGAGGGTAAGATCGAGGAAAACATCAGGAACCTGAGATTGCTGTCACAGGCGTGGCTGCAGGCCCAGGAGAATGAGAAATCACTTCCGCCTTTAATACAGGCGGCAAAGCTGACCAAGGACGGCGAACTTGACATGCGCCTGGCCCAGGCTTATATCAATCTTTACAGGTATGATGAGGCCGTTAAATCACTGCGGACAGCATTCAAGAAAGGCGGCCTGAAACGGCCCGACCAGGCTAATATCATGCTGGGCCTGGCCTTGTTTGAGACACAGAATTTTGATGACTCCCTGGAAGCCTTCCGCGCAGCCAGCAAAGACAAGCGGAGTCGCAAGGCTGCGGAGACCTGGCTGGGCTACGTAACCAGCGAGAAACAAAGGAAGAAACAACTCGAAGAAAGTCTGCAACAACGCCGCAGTTGATATTATCCGCAGATTACGCAGATTTTCGCAGATTATTTTTTGCTGCGGGAGTTTTATCCGAATAGTCCCGACATCTGCTCAAACGAACTGATGCCTGTCGTTCGTATGTGAGCGGGTCTAATCCCACAATCATGACTGAGTCAGTACAACGCGAATCCATGGAATATGACGTGGTCATTGTCGGCGGCGGCCCGGCAGGACTGGCCACAGCCATCCATCTCAAGACACTGGCGCAACAGATGGAACGGGACATCAGTGTGTGCCTGCTGGAAAAAGGTTCCGAGATCGGGGCCCACATTCTTTCCGGCGCCGTGGTCGAGACGCGCGCCCTGGACGAACTGATTCCTGACTGGAAACAGCGGGGGGCGCCATTAAATACACCAGTCAGTAAGGACCTTATGTATTTCCTGACCGGCGAAAAGTCCGCCATCAGGGTTCCCGGCCCCTTCGTACCGGCAAGCATGCATAACCGGGGTAATTATATCGTCAGCCTGGGGAATGTTTGCCGCTGGCTGGCAGAGCAGGCGGAGGCGCTGGAGGTTGAGATATATCCCGGATTCGCGGCCACTGAAATCCTCTTCGATGAAGCAGGAAGCGTGGCAGGCGTTGCAACGGGAGATATGGGCATATCCGCAGCGGGACAGCATAAGGATACCTTTGAACCGGGCATGGAACTGCGCGCCGGGTATACCGTTTTTGCGGAGGGCAGCCGGGGGCACCTGGGCAGGCAGCTCATCGACCGCTACAAGCTGGACGCGGACTGCGACCCGCAACATTACGGCCTGGGCATCAAGGAACTGTGGGAGGTCGCTCCGGAGAACTTCCAGGCAGGCCTGGTGGTGCACGGTTCGGGCTGGCCTTTGACCAGTGAGGCGTCCGGCGGTTTTTTCCTTTATCACCTGGACCAGAACCAGGTTGTAGTGGGATTGATCATAGACCTGAATTACTCCAACCCGTACATCAGTCCTTTTGATGAGTTTCAACATTTCAAACACCACCCCGTGGTGGCGAAAACCCTGTCCGGAGGCAGCCGCCTGGCATACGGCGCCCGGTCAATCACCAAGGGCGGATTGAATTCACTGCCGAAAATGTCCATGCCCGGCGCATTGCTCGTCGGGTGTGATGCGGGGACGCTGAATTTTGCCAAGATCAAGGGTACCCACACAGCCATGAAATCGGGCATGGTGGCTGCAGAAACCCTGATGGCGGAACTCAATGCGGAAGGAGCGGGCGGCAAGGACCTGGTTGCCTATCGCGAGAATTTCCTTGCTTCCTGGGCTCACAGCGATATCTACCGGTCACGGAATTTCGGCTCAGCCCTGCACAAACTCGGAATGTACCTGGGTGCCGCATTCAACCTGTTCGACCAGTCAGTCTTGTCCGGCAGGTTCCCGCTGACCCTGCATGACAGGAAGGCGGACAACGAATGCCTGAAACCGGCCGCGGACTGCAAGGAAATCAACTATCCGAAACCGGATGGCGTACTGAGTTTTGACAAACTCTCCTCAGTATTCATTTCCAACACCAACCACGAAGAGGACCAGCCCTGCCATCTGACGCTGAAGGACGACAAGGCCCCTGTTGAGACGAATTTAAAGCTGTACGCTGCGCCCGAGCAGCGCTACTGCCCGGCAGGCGTTTACGAGATTGTCACCCAGGACAATCATCCGCGGCTGCAGATCAATGCCCAGAACTGCGTGCATTGCAAAACCTGTGATATCAAGGACCCCACCCAGAACATCACCTGGGTTGCCCCCGAAGGCGGGGGAGGACCGAACTATCCGGGGATGTGATTCAATTAGGAATTACGAATTAGGAATTACGAATTATAAGGAGGACTCCTAATTCCTAATTCCTAATTCGTAATTCGTAATTGTCATGTCACTCCCACTCCAGTTCGGCAAAGGCTTTGGTGACGTTACGCCTGTGGTTCTGCTCATGCAGCAGCCACCTGGTTTTTTCCTCCTTGCCGACGTTTTCCACCACGTCTTCCATGAACGTCCCCTTGTTGATTTCACTCCTGGTATCGTTTAACAGCATAGCAAGGTAATCGTCCTGTGCGCTTGCCGCTTCCGGCCAGGGCATGGTTATCGGACCGTGCCCGGGTATGACGTGATTCGCCTCCAGTGATTTCAGTTTTTCCATGGTCTTCAGCCAGCCCTTCAGGCTGGCGTCCAGGACCGGTATTCTGTCGATAAAAAGCAGGTCGGAGAGCCACAGGGTCCCGGTTTTTTTGTCGTAAACCGACAAGTCGGTATAGGAGTGGGACGGGGGGTGCGCCGTGAGCGTAATTACCCGGTTGCCAAGGTCCAGGTCCAGTTCACCGGAAACCGCGATATCAGGGCCGATAATAGAACCGTCCCCGGGGTTTTCTCCCAGATCGGCAGTAAATTCAGACAGAAAGAATGGACGGTTATACTCCATTTCCTGGACCAGGTTTTCGTGGCCGACAAAGCTGGCCTGATCGTCTTTGAAGGCAGCGTTGCCCAGTACGTGGTCGTAGTGGATGTGGGTATTGATTACGTAACAGACGGGGAGGGAAGATATTGTTCTTACGGCTTCCCTGAGCTTGCCGCCAATATCGATGGAGCCACCCGTATCTATAACCGCGATACATTCATCCCCGATGATAAAGCCGATGTTGGCGATATCGTCGTGGTCAGCATGCTCCAGTTCAACGTGTTTGCCCTGGTGGACGTAAATCCCCTCGCTGATCTCGGTCAGGTTGAACGCCGCATTGTTGCCGGGAGAAGCACAGGTAATGCTGCCCAGCAATACCAGCGGCAACCATGCCCAGGAGAACGTACAGGCTGATTTCAAGGTGTATGGGTTAACGTTCATTGATCTTTTCACGCCGGTTAATATAGTCATCAGGCACCAATACGGCACGCTGTTAATCATAAGCAACATTTTGCTTGTAGTCTTTAGAAATTTAGACTAACTTTAAGTTGTGTTCTATTCAATTCGATTTTACCTAACCTTCCGGAGGATTTTATGTTCGAATATGAGCAGGAGATCGTCAATGTATTACTGAGTGAAAATGAAAATTTTAAGCGACTGCATTCAAGACATGGCGAATTGAAGGAGAAAGTAAAGGATGCCAATTCAGGAATTGCGCCATTGGATGGGTACGTGTTGGATAACCTGAAAAAAGAAAAATTGCACGTTAAGGATCAAATGGCGGCTATCATAAATCATTATCGTCAAAACCGCCTCAACTGAGCTTCCCGCGACAATAGTCAAATAATAAAAACCCGCTTGTATGAACAACCCCGCAACTGCGGGGTTTTTTTATACCAGCGCCAGCCGCCCGCCAATGAGCAGCAGCATCAAGGCAAGCAGCATACGCATGAGTTTTTCCGGCAACTGCACGCCGGTATGGCTGCCCAGGTAGATGCCCGGAAGCGAACCGATTATCAGGCTGAGCAGTAACTGGAAATCCACTGATCCCAGGTGCCAGTGGCCCAGACCCGCTATGGCGGTAATGGGGATCGCGTGGGCGAGGTCCGTACCGACGATCCTGACGGTGCTGAACCTCGGGTAGAGAAAAAACAGAAATGCCGCGCCGAGAGCGCCGGCCCCGACCGAAGAGAGGGTCACCAGTACGCCGATGATTACACCGGCAAGGATCGTCATCGGAGTACGCAATTTCCTGTGAATTGTACGTATAAACTGGAATGGCTCAGTTCGGCCCAGGGACTGTAACCGGCCTTTAAACAGGATGACCAGGGACGTCAGGATCAGGGCGATACTCAGCATGGAGGTAATGATGGGTTCATAGTTGATACCCATGTTCGCCAGTTGTTTAAGTATGAATACGGCGGCCAGCGTAGCCGGGATACTGCCGGTGGATAATAACCTGACCACCCTCCAGTCAATAGTCCCCTGTTTCTGGTGGGGGAAAATACCACCTGCCTTGGTAATTGCAGCATATAACAGGTCGGTACCGACCGCTATCGATGGTTTAATGCTGAATACCAGCACAAGGATGGGCGTCATCAGGGAGCCGCCGCCCACTCCGGTAAGACCAATAATGAAACCGACGACAAACCCGGCGAAGGTAAAACCAATATCCATCAGAACAACGAAAATACCCGCATTCAAGAAAAGGATGCCAGTCTAAGCGCATTCATCTATACTTAAAAGTAATTATTTCCCATATTTTTAGAACTGAACGTCATAAGAAACCTGAAATGCAGGAGTAGCAGAGATGAAATTGCAGCAGTTGCACTATATCCGGGAAGTTGCCAAACACGGACTTAACGTGTCTGCCACTGCCGAGAGGCTTTATACGTCCCAATCGGGGATCAGCAAACAGATCCGCATGCTGGAGGATGAGCTGGGCTTGAAGATATTCCAGCGCGGCGGTAAGCACCTGACCGAAATTACCCAGGCCGGCCGGGTGATTATCTCTCTTGCCGGCGAGATCCTGGATAAAGTGGATAAACTGAAACAGGTAGCCCTCGAATATACCGATGAAAACAAGGGCACCCTTTCGATCGCGACGACCCACACCCAGGCGCGCTATGTTTTGCCCCCCATAGTTCGGCACTTCCGCGAGAAGTACCCGCAGGTAGCATTGCACATGCACCAGGGCACGCCGATGCAGATATCCGAACTGGCCTCCAAGGGCACGGTAGAGTTTGCCATTGCAACAGAAGCCCTGGAATTATTTGAGAACCTGGTCATGATGCCCTGTTACCACTGGAACCGCAGCGTTATCGTTCCACAGGACCACCCGTTGACCCGGCTTGACGAGTTGACCCTGGAGGCTATTGCCGCCTATCCCATCGTCACCTATGTGTTCGGTTTTACCGGCCGGTCACAACTGGACCGGGCGTTTGACGAAGCCGGTCTGCGGCCACAGGTCGTCTTCACTGCAGCTGATTCAGATGTAATCAAGACCTATGTGAGGACAGGTATGGGAGCAGGCATCATGGCAAGCATGGCTTATGATGCAGTTCAGGACGCCGACCTTGTATCCATTGACGCCAGCCATTTGTTTGAACACGCCACCACCCGGATCGGCTTTCGGCGGGGGATATTTCTGCGAAATTACATGTATGATTTCATTGAACTGTTTGCGCCCCACCTGACGCGGCACGTAGTACAACAAGCGGCGCAGACGGATAACAAGAGACAACTGGATCAACTGTTCCAGGGGCTGGCATTGCCCGTTCTTTGAATAAATGCGCAGTCGCCGGACCGCAGCGCGCTGTCGGCAGTGAGTTTCTTTAAGAAAGTGACATACAGCGTTATCCGCTGTTGCCGGAATTACCTGCGTGCAGGCCGCATTCCTTCTTGGTTGCCTCTTCCCACCACCAGCGGCCGGCGCGCTCATGCTGGTTAGGCAATACCGGACGGGTGCAGGGTTCGCAACCGATACTGATATAACCCCTGTTATGCAACTCGTTGTACGGTACTCCATTTTCCCGGATATAGGTCCAGACCTGCTCCGAAGTCCAGTTCGCCAGGGGGTTGAATTTATACAGCGTATGACCGTCAGACGAGAATGCAGCGTCGGCCTCAATCACGGGCACGTTCGCCCTGGTCGGACTCTGGTCTTTACGCTGGCCTGTAATCCAGGCGTCAACAGTATGCAGTTTCCGGCGTAGTGGTACGATTTTACGAACCCCGCAGCACTCCTTGTGTCCGTCCTTGTAGAAACTGTAGAGGCCTTTTTCCCTGACGAATTTGTCCAGTTGTGCGGTATCAGGCGACAATACTTCCAGTTTGATGTTATAGCGTTCCCTGACCTGTTCCAGAAAACGGTAGGTCTCGATGTGCAGGCGGCCCGTATCCAGGGAGAACACCTGGAGGTCCGGGTTTATCCGGCTCGCCATATCGACGAGCACCACATCTTCCGCGCCGCTGAAAGAGATGGCTATGTTGTGAAAATTCCGGTAGGCAAAATCCAGTACTTCATCCGGGCCTTTATCCCTGAGTGTCCTGGCATGAGCTTCAATGTCAAATGTATTGGTCATAATGTAGTCCGAAGGATTGCTTCCCGGAGCGGGAAATACCCTTAAAAGGCGGCTACACTAGCAACAATACTTATTCCAATCAATAATAACTAATTCTATTTATATAGCTTTTTGATATAAGACGCGTTAAGTGTCGTGTTTTTATCCCGGCTCACCCATTGCATCTCTATCTGATCTATCAGTCTTTCCCATAAGGATGCAGGGTCGTCGGTGAATACCAGGCTGTTATCGGAGCTGAATAAATGCCAGCCTTCGCGCAGGAGTTCCTGTTCCAGTTGACCCGGATACCAGCCGGCATAACCCGCGTACAAACGAACGCGAAACTGTCCTGTTTCCTGTTCCAGTAAGTCCCGCACGCCCCGCAGGTCCGAGATTTGAAAAATGTTGTCGACAACATGGTAATGACCGTCAAGGCCGGCATCGCTTTGTACCAGCAGACGCAGGCTGCTCAGCCTGACCGGCCCGCCGAGGTAAAGATTGTATGAAGCAAGGCCCAGATCCTTTAACTGGGGCAGTATTTCTGCAGCAGGATTATCCAGCGGACGGTTCAGGACGAGACCGACGGTTCCCGTTTCCTCGTATTCCGTGATCAACAGCACCGTGTTGGAAAAGTTGGGGTCCGTCATTGACTTCCGGGCAACCAGGAGAACTCCCCGGGCAAGCCTGACCTGTTGATTTATTCCGGGCGTTTCCTGTTTCAGCGAGTAGTAATCGGCCTGGCGCATCAAGTGCCCGGCCTGTTCTGCCTGGATCACCATACTCACGCCCGGCAGCAGGAGGAATACCAAAAAAGCCGCCACTACGCGACGGAGTTTCCTGCCTGGCAGTATGGTACCTGTAAATTTATGATACATTTCGATTCCCAGCCACCCGGTGGCCATAAAATTTATTATAGGTAACATTCAGCTATGTACAAGACGTTAATTGATGCGCAAACCCTGTTCAGGCATCTTTCCGGGCCCGACTGGTCAATTGTGGATTGCCGGTATGACCTGGTGGATAAAGACGCGGGCTATCAATCCTACCTGTCGGGACATATACCCGGCGCCGTATATGCCGACCTGCACAGGGACCTCAGCGGCAAGCCTGCTACCGATTGCGGCAGGCATCCCGTACCGGCACCCGGGGAGTTGGCGCTAAAAGTAACCGCGCTGGGGATAGCCGCTCATAAACAGGTGGTAGCGTATGATAATTCCGGCGGTACATTTGCCGCACGCCTGTGGTGGCTGTTGAACTATGCCGGTCATGACCGGGTGGCGGTTCTGGACGGAGGCCTGGATGCGTGGAACCAGGAAGGTTACCAATTGGAAACCGGAGAGAACCGGGCCGAAGCAGGGAGTTTCAACGCCGTCCCTGATGCAGGGGCCCTGGTCAGGTTGAACGAAGTGGAAACTGTTCCGCGCCTGGTGGATTCACGCGAGCCTGACAGGTATGCCGGCAAAGCGGAGCCTGTTGATTCGGTTGCCGGGCACATACCCGGCGCGCTAAACCATCACTGGAAAAACAATCTCGACGAGCATGGAAGATTCTTGCCGCCGGAGCGCCTGCGGCAGGGATTTCAGGAGGTGTATGCCGGTGTGCGCGCGCATGAGATCGCGTTTTACTGCGGCTCAGGTGTTTCCGCCTGTCATAACCTGCTGGCGGCGGTCCATGCCGGCCACCCGCTTCCCAGGTTGTATGCCGGATCGTGGAGTGAATGGTCCTCGGACCCGTCGCGGCCCGTTGCAGTCGGTACCGAGGGTTTGCCTGTGCCGGACAGCCACGTTGGATCCGGTGAATAACATCACACTGTTAAGCTGTCTTCTGGATAACGAGTACCATTCGGGCAGCAGGCTGTCGGCACGCCTGGGGGTCAGCCGTACGGTTGTCTGGAAAGGGGTCAAGCAACTGCGGGGGTTTGGCCTGGCGATAGACGCCAGACACGGCAAGGGTTACCGCCTCCGGGATGAGATTGACCTGCTCGATGAGACGGAAATATTCAGGGAACCGGGCCTGTCTGCAAGCGGGTGCCGGCTTGACATCCTGTTTGACACCGCTTCAACCAACAAGTGTCTGACCGATCGCTTCGGTCAACCTGATCTGCATAAGCATATCGTCCTTGCCGAAGGCCAGCACGGCGGCAAGGGGCGGCGCGGCAGAACCTGGGAATCTCCGTTCGCCAGGGGGCTGTACCTGTCCCTGGGCTGGCATTTCGCACTGTCCCCGGCGTCGCTGAATGCCTTGTCGCTGGCATCGGGAGTGGCATTGGTACGGGCACTGAACGGACTGGGCTTGACCGGTATGTTACTCAAGTGGCCCAATGACCTGGTTTGCGCCGGCAAGAAAATGGGCGGCATACTGCTCGAGGCACGCAGTGAAACGGCGGCCTCCTGTGACGTGGTAATCGGTATCGGTATCAATACCTGCCTGACGGAAGAGTTAAAATCCAGCCTGGACCAGCCGGTAACAGACCTGGCGAGTCATTATCAAAAACTGCCTGCAAGGAATACGCTCGCGGGGAAGGTCATCAAGGAGCAGTTGCTGATGTTAAACCAGGTAGCTGGCGGGAGAATGGAGGAATACGTGTCGGAATGGCGGGGTCTGGACTACCTGGCGGGCAGACAGGTGGAGTTGTTCATGCCGGGGCAGGTAATACCGGGCCGCGTCACAGGTGTGGATGATAACGGTCTGTTGCTGCTGGAGACCGCCACCGGGATCGAAAAGTTCAGCAGCGGCGAAATTCGTGTGAGGGCAATAGATTGAAGTTGCTGGTCGATATCGGCAATACCCGGGTCAAATGGGCGTGCGCTGAGGGTGACATCCTGTCCGGCCATGACGGGTTTATGTACACGCGGGATACGCTTGCCGGATTGCTTGCAAGCCACTGGCATTCATTGGCGCAACCTGGGCAGGTGCGCATCGCCAGTGTGGCCGATACCGGAACAACCGCTGAAGTCCTGGTATATACCAGGAAGACGTGGTCTCTGGAACCGCGCCTGGCCGTGACCGAAAAGGAACGGGCAGGCCTTACCAACGGGTATGCGGAAGTGTCAGCCATGGGGGTGGACCGCTGGCTGGCGATGCTGGCAGCCTGGAGCAGGTATAAAAGACCCGTTTGCGTCATTGACTGCGGCACCGCGATCACCGTTGATGTCATCCTGGGAGACGGCCGGCATGCAGGCGGTTTCATTCTCCCCGGCCTGGCGCTTGTGGCCTCGACCCTGGAACGGAAAACCCATGGTATTCAGGAACATCACGAAATGACCCCGGAACTGGAGTTCGGCCGTTCTACTTCGGACTGCATCAGTAATGGTTTCGCTTTTGCGCTTGCAGGCCTGGTAGAACGGTGTGCAGCAAAAATCAGGGAAGAGGAAGGCGTTGAATTGCCGTTTGTTATTACGGGAGGGTGGGCCGAACAGGCGCTGCCATTCTTGCCCGGTCATTATTCCCATGAACCTCATATTGTCCTGGAGGGTCTCAGTCTCATTTCGTAGCGATAGCGGATGCAGTCAATTGCCGCTGCATCCATGATGTCTGCCTGCAGCACGCACTGCTGCAACACCCAAGGAACAAAGCGGGAGGAAAAGTGGTCTAAGCAGGTGTAAACCGGTTTAAACCACTCTGCCGGAGAACGCCAATATGTTCGAGAAACGCAAAGACTTGTTGAAGTTCCTTGTCGTCGCAGAGACAGGCACAATCCTCACCGCCGCGGACAAGCTTTCCATGACACAACCGGCCTTGTCGCGCACCATTACCCGGCTCGAAGAGCAGTTCAAGGGTCAATTATTCGAACGGATACCTACCGGCGTCCGGCTTACGCAGTTCGGCAGCCAGGTTGCTGAACAGTCACGCCGTATCCTGCGGGAAATTGAACTTGCTGAGGAAAAGCAAATCCACCGTTTTATGCGTTCCAATCCTTTCCCTTGCATTCCCTAACTATTTGATATTATTATAAATGTGTTGTTGACGGTTATTTTTCCTTCCTGTACAGTTCCGTGTGTATCGTTGGATCAATCGTAGGATCAGGAGAAAATGACATGCAACAATTTACCGACGCAAAAGCCCGAAGATTAAGCGCCCCCGGCCTCCACACGGTGGACACGACGCTGTATCTGAGAGTTACGGAGAGGGGTAAGTACTGGGTACAGCGAATCACCATTAAAGGCAAGCGCCACGATCTTGGCCTGGGTGCGTTTCCGGTCGTGAGTGTGGACGAGGCCCGGGAGACGGCATTCCAAAACCGGCGCCTCGTCCGCGCCGGCGGGGATCCGCTGGCGGAAAAGCGCAAGGCGCTGAAACCGGACTTTGAAGCGGCAGCCACGGCGTCTCTGGACACCCTGCGGCCGACATGGCGTAGCGGCAAGACTGAAAAGGACTGGCTGCGGTGCATGGACACTTATGTTCTCCCGCATATCGGGCACAAGCGGATCGATCTGATCGACCGGGCGGATATTCTTAACATTCTGGTTCCCTTGTGGGCCAAAAAAAACGCAACGGCGCGCCGGTTGAGAGGCTGGATCAAGGCCGTTTTCTCATGGGCGCAGGCGTTCGGCCATATCGAGACTAACCTGGCTGCTGACGCCATCAGCGCGGTGCTTCCAAAGGGTGCTGGCAATACAAAGCATCGTAGGGCATTGAACCATACTGAGGTCAGGGACGCATTAGTCCAGACCGACAACGCGACGGCTTGCGACGCTGCGAAGCTGTGTCTGCGGTTTATCGCGTTAACAGCTGTCCGCAGCAACGAAGCACGGGCCGCACGCTGGAGTGAGATTGACCTTGATAACAAAACCTGGTCAATCCCGGCGGTACGCATGAAATCGAACCGGGAGCATAGAGTGCCCTTGTCAGACCAGTCGATAGACATATTGGAAAAGGCCAGAGTGCTTCGGGACAAGTCAGATCTGGTTTTCCCGTCACCCATGAAACAGGGCAAGCCGTTAACCAATGCGACGATGATGCTGTTATTACAGAGGGCGGGGTTGGCTGACAGGGCGACCGTTCACGGGTTGAGGTCGTCATTCCGTGACTGGTGTGCTGAAAGCGGCAAGGACCGCCAATTGGCGGAGATGGCCCTGGCGCACGTGGTGCCGGGTGTTGAAGGCAGTTATTTCAGATCTGACCTGTTTGCACGGCGCGAGCGTCTTATGCAGCAATGGGCGGATTATATCACCGGAGCGGGTCCGGCGAAGGTGGTGAGGTTGAATTCAGGCAGAAACCCTTAACCAAAACGACACTATCGGGATCGCCGTTACCGGAATTCAGGGTTGGTGCCGAGAGTACATCTATAGCATCGCCCTGCGCTTTGAGCACATGGATTGGATTGAGGTAATGTAAGTTGAGCAGGCGATTGAATGAATCGGCGGCTTTGTAGCCGTCTTCATGGCCACTGTGCCGGGAAGGCATTGGCAAGTGTAGTGCTTGCAGACGCAAGGACTGGCCGGTTCAATGAAGTGACCAAGCATCCAGACCCAATTGTCGTTGCTAGTGTTAATACAGGACTGGGTTCAGGTTGGTTTGCCATGAATCAGAGCCGCGACATTGTTGCAAGTAGTAGCAGGTTCCCAACAATTCAAACACACAATATGGGTTTCGCTAATCCGGTTTGTTATGATGCGCTTTGCGTCCCAAGCGGCGGGCTAGGGACTTAATCTTGACGGTGCGTTCAATACCCATCGGGTGAGTAATGCTGTAGCCCTGGCGGCGTTTTTGCAGGCTGTAGAGTGCTTCTTCCAGCCTTATCGCGCCAGCGAGGTCATAACCGGCTTCATGAGCCCAAACGGCACCGAGGTAATCGGCCTCCCTTTCATTGTCGCGACTGAATCGGTTCGCCTCAAAGGTAACGTTGCTGCGTTTCTCACTACGTTCTCTTCCGTGGTTTAGTTTAAGGTGGGCGAGTTCGTGGCCTAAGAGGGCAGCGGTCATGTGGACATCGTTGCCGAGCATATCAAGCATAGCCAGGTTCAGTCTGACAATGGGTAGTCTGACGGTGTTGTTCTTATCGTTCGGCGCATCGAAAAGGTTGGTGCGCGCAGGCACGACCGTTTCTCCCCGTTTGAGTTTTAGCGCGTCGGCATCTTTGGGTGTGGGCAGGTCAGGCAGTTGTTTAGGAAAGCGGCGGTACCCGGCGAAGGCGTTGGGGGAGTCGGATTTATCTTTTGTTCTCTGGTGGATAAGTAGCTGAGCAGGTGTCTCGGAGGCCTCGATTATGCTTTGCATTACCGCGTAGAGATAAAGGACCTGTTTGCGCTCTACGGTCGTTACTGTTGTGTTGTGGACGGTAAGGTGTATGACGGGGGCGTCCACCTTGGCGAGTTCTTCGATGAGCCAGGTCTGCTCGGGTAACAAGGCGGTGGGAGCAGTCGCAGCAATGAATGAGTGCAGACAAAGATAGAGAGCGGCCAGCTGTATAACATGTTGGGGAACCTGAGTCATTTTATTTGTCACGCTAAGTAATAGTATTATATCTGCATACTTAATGTGGTGAGCTAGAAACATCTTTTAATGATCAACAAAGCAACTGATAACAGTTGCCGTTGAAATGAACCGTTGGAAAAGACAGCATGGGGGTTGGATCATATTTCTCGTGTCATACAAACACGATTGGAAAGTTTGGAGATTCTGTGCACGTTAGACGAACAAGGATAGCCTCGTTCATCTTCGCGTTTCTCCATCCGGGAGACGCGAAAGCCGCCATGGTCAATGGGGATATACTGGAACTGGAAGACACATTTGGGTCGACGGAAATTCACGTTCGGAATATCCATTCGGCAGATATAGCGAATGGCTGGTTCTGGAGCGGTACTCAAATCCGCTCATTATCCCAGGTAGTGACTGTATCCGGGTTGTCCCGAGCCACCGCAGAGACCTTCGTAACCGCATTGGAGAGAGCAAGAGTCCGCTGGTGGTCAAAAACTCTTACAGCAAACAACGAGGCACTCCGTTCCGTGTATGACCGCTTGGAACAGTTTACAGACCCATCCCGATACATAACTCACAGCATGGTTACAAATCTGGAGGACGAAGCCAGGGACGTGGTTGACCAGTTCCCTTCACAATGGCCCGACAGTCTGTCCGGAAATATAGAAATCCGCATGTTGGAAGCTGCACAGGACTTCTTAATTAACCCAAGGGACCGACGGGCGAATGCTAATGCTATTTTTGTGGTTGATGAGTTGAATCGATCAAAGGTACTCTTCGACAAAATCGAATCCAGGCCTCTCACTGACGAGCAGCGCAGAGCGGTCGTCGTTGACGAGGACAGAAACTTGGTAGTTGCGGCTGCAGGCAGCGGTAAGACCTCTGTGATCGTGGCAAAAGCGGGCTGGGTTATCTTAAAACAATATCGGCAGCCATCAGAATTGCTACTGCTGGCATTCGCAAGAGATGCCCAGAAAGAAATGGAAGACAGGGTTCGTAATCGCCTCGGTATCAGAGTGGGAGCCCAGATTACCGTTCGAACCTTCCATAGCCTGGGCATGGCTATCATTGGCGAGGTAGAACGCAAGCGCCCGGCGCTGTCGAGGGTGGCCGAGGATGAAAAGGCCCTATTGGCTCTGTTGAAAGGTATCATTACCGATTTGGTCACCAATCTGGAATTCTCGAAGATCATGCTCAGGTGGTTCCAGGAATTTTTCGCGCCCTATCGCAGTGAACACGACTTTCGAACACAGGGTGAATACTGGAATTACATCCGTACAAACGAGATCCGGTCGCTGCAAGGCGAAAAGGTCAAAAGTTTTGAGGAGTGCATAATCGCCAACTTCCTATATCTCAACGGCGTAACCTATAAATACGAACGTCCCTACGAGCACGAAACTGCTACGCCAGAAAAAACGCAATATCTCCCGGACTTCACCCTTCCGGATTCCGGGATTTACATCGAACATTTTGCACTCTCCAAGTCGGGTAATCCTCCTCCATTCATAAACAGAACGGACTATCTTGAGTCGATGGCATGGAAGCAGGAGCTCCACGCTGAACACGGCACGGTACTCATTGAAACCTTCAGCCATGAAAACGCCGATGGCAAGCTGACTCAGCGACTGGCTGCCAAACTGGCCGACCATGGGGTAACACTCTCTCCGATACCCACCGACAAGACCTTTGCCATCCTGGAGGAGCAAGGTCGAATAGACCCATTCACGCGCCTGGTTGCCACTTTCCTAGAGCACTACAAGGGAGCGCAGTTATCTACCGAAGAAATTGCCAGGCGGGCCGCGAAAGCGCCCAACCGACTGCGGGCTGAGGCCTTTGTTTCCGTCTTTAAACCGATTTTCGAGCGTTATGAGGCTTTTCTGGATTGCCAACAGCAGGTCGACTTCAACAGCATGATCAGTAAAGCGACGGAACACGTGGAGAAAGGGCGCTACCGTTCCCCATTCGGCTACATACTCGTTGATGAGTTCCAGGACATTTCACCGGGAAGGGCGCGGCTATTGAAGGCGTTGCTGGATGCATCCGATTCAGCACAGTTGTTTGCCGTCGGTGATGACTGGCAGGCCATCTACCGGTTTACCGGCTCGGACATTGCCATTATGCGAGAGTTTCGGGAGAGGTTCGGTGAGAGTGAACGCATCAACCTGGAGACAACATTCCGGTGTTCGAATCGCATTGCTGACATTGCAACGGAATTTGTTCTAAAAAATCCTTCACAAATTCGCAAGAATGTTACCACCGTACACCAGGCCAATAAGCCTGGTGTGCATATCGGCCTATCCTCAGATGGTTGTCCCGATTTGCTCAGGGAGTCACTGAATAAGATTGCCGCAGACGTAGCGGAGAGCGGCGAGCAGTCTACGGTTTTGTTGTTGGGCCGGTACTGGCGCTCCCAGCCTAAGAACATTAGTGAGTTGAAGAGGGAATATCGCATTCTTAAGCTTACTTACATGACTGTGCACCGATCAAAAGGTCTTGAGGCCGACTACGTTGTGGTGCTGGACCTGTGCTCCGGGAATTATGGCTTTCCCTCAGAGTTTAATGATGATCCTATACTTGATCTCGTTCTTGCAGCGCCAGAGGAACATCCCAATGCCGAGGAGCGGCGTCTGTTTTATGTCGCCATGACGCGGGCCAGGCGTGGTGTCTATCTTCTTGCTGATAGCGGACCGCCTTCTTCATTCGTCAGGGAATTGATACAGGACGGTTATGATGTAACCGTATTCGGTCGACCGCTGGACAAGGATGTTGCCTGTCCGAAATGTGAAGATGGTCGCCTTGAGCAGAGAGAAAACTCTCAGGATGGGGGCAAGTTTTACGGCTGCTCAAACTGGCCATACTGCGACTACACACAGTCTGCATGCCCCATTTGCAGAAATGGACTCCTGGTAAAAACCGGCGAGAAGTACCGTTGTCGTGACTGCGGTCATTCCGTCCAGATATGCCCGAATTGCGACGGATGGTTGCTGACGAAGAGTGGGAAATATGGCATGTTTTTCGGTTGCTCAAATTATCCCATCTGTGACTACTCCCGAAACACCAATAGAACTTAATTACCATCAACTAAAAGATTGGCCTGGGTTTGACGGTGGACAGTTCTACCAGGCCGAACAGCCTGTTGAACATGTTCATCCGCCCCATCTCATCCGAGAAGGCTGAAGGTGGCCCGCCCTTGCCGCATGAAGTAGACGGTATTGCCATCGGCATTGCCCAGGCAGTGGCGGTTCAGGTAAGTCGTGTACGTGTCATGCCCCCAGCCCGGGCAGGCCTGCCTCACGTCGGCAGCCGTGAAGCGCTCAGACAACCTTTCCTCATTCAAGGCGCGCTGTACGTCGTCAACGAACCGTCTCATCCAGTCTTGCCCTTGATAATCTCATTGGCCACGTGATTCAGCACGTCCTCGGCTTCTTCCTGGTACTCGCCGACTTCCTCGCCGGCCAGCGTACCAGCCTTGAAGCGGATGATGATGGCGACGTCCTTGGGTTCGGTAGTGCCGGGGTCCACAGTGGCCGTCCAGGTGAAGGCGTCGCGCTGACGGTCGAGACGCGGCCCGGACAAATGAATGTCGGTATTGCTCAATAGGGTTCCTCCCCGTTTCAAAGTGAAAAGACCACACACCCTGTCTGGAAGAGGTTGACGGCCAGTTCATTGGTGGGTACTGCTGCTATCATACAGAACAGCAAGCCGCCGGGACAGGTTAATCGTTCCAAAATCCGTTATCGTTAATAAAGGCTGCTCACCTCAGCGGGATGGATGCGCGGCCCGCGGCCTGTACCTTGGCTTTGCAGTTGGCCCTGCTGTCAGAGAAGGAACAACATGAACTGATTATAAACTCCATCATCAGCCAACCCCACATTAACATCCCCGTTTCACTGCACTGAACACGTTTCCGAATAACGTATACCGACTAAGAATAGCTTCCTTTAATCATTTTAATAGGAGTGAGGGCAAGATAGGCATTGTGTGACACAATGGCCGAGAGATAGACCTCTGAAACCGCAACCACGTTTACCGCCCTGGCCATAACAACAATTCAGCATTGACCGCGCCGTCACGCCGGGCAGCCACAGCTATAAAGCTATGGAATCCATCCGCCACGGACTGGACCGGCAAACCCCACGACATGCAGACCTGTGGCCTGTGCCCGGTCCTGTCACTCGTCACGCGTCATCGTATCCATGCGCAGGGTAACCGTCCGGTCCGGCGGCGCCCGCGATGTGGTCAGCTCAGCCATCAGGTTATGCCAATGAATCATTTGGCCCCGTTGCAAACGGGGGGGTCAAGGGGGGGTATCCCCCTCTTGCGAGACTCCTGGTACAGAACGAAGTTTTGTATACAGGAGTAGTCTCGCCCCTGCCGTTAACGACAGTAATCGACCGTGTGAGTTGTTCCCTGGCAGCCTGATCCGGTGGTCTGTGTCGGATAACCTGTCACAAGGTGAATCCGGTTGTTCGATTAGCCGGTATTTATCCGTCGTCATCCACTCAGCCATGCGGCTGAATATATCCCGCAGGAGCACGGACCGGCTGGCGCGTCTGGCCTGGTTCATCCTGGACAACCTGATCCAATCAACAACCAGGGCACACAGGTCAACCCCTGGCAACACGGCCCAATACCCGCAATGAGCGCCTCGTTAAAGACAAATACAAACAAAAGTTGACTACCAGTACACTGACTGAGGCATAATTATCAAAACCCACGTCACAACGCGCTCAGAGGTGGCAGCTTTGGTGCGTTCCAGGTGGCAGCCTTCGTGAAATGGGTGGTAGAGTTCAGTGAAATATGCACTCAGGTGCTTTTTGTTTACAGGAGACAGGTTATGACACATTCTGTGGAAGATAAGATGCAGGATGCCGCAGCATCCGTTGATACCACATACACTATGTCCGTCGGCGAGGGGTTTGAGGGCGTGCTGGAGAACAGATCAGATGAAGACTGGATCAGGATTGAGCTGGTTGCGGGAAAAAGCTATGACATCGGGCTCAAAGGGATCGGTCCTGAGGCTGTGGTCGATACTGTCCTGAAGATTTTCAATTCCGAAGGGGAGGAAATTGCCTCCAATGACGATATCGAAACGGAAGCCTTGGTCGTGTTTTCCATGCTGGAGTTTTCCCCAGACAGCACCGGCGTCTATTACATCGGCGCCAGTGGTTACCCGAGCAGGTCCAGGGACAACTCGGGCACTTATGAGGTCACCGTGTTCGACGAACAGGACGACAATCCCGAAACCCCTCTGGCAGTCTCCGTTGGCGAGCGGTTTCAGGGCACGCTTGACGACAAGTTCGATGAAGACTGGATCAGGGTAGAGCTGGTCGAAGGGGAAACATACAATATCACCCTTGACGGCATCGGGGCTGACGCGGACACAGATACGGTGCTGAGGATTTACAACCAGACAGGAGAGCAGGTCGGCTTTCACGATGACGTAGACTACGCGGCAGGCAAGGTCAACTCAAGTCTTTCCTTCTCACCCGGTGCCACGGGCGCGTATTTCATTAGCGCCGGCGCCTACAAGGGCAACCCGACCCAGGACAATTCGGGCCGCTACCAGGTGGCGGTGTATGACGTTGAGGCTGCTCCGCTCAGCCTTGTCGGCACCGAGGGGCACGACTATCTTCATACCAGGCTCATCGGTGGTCCCGGTAATGACGTACTGGACGGCGGGGCAGGATGGGACTGGCTTGAAGGCGGTCCCGGCGCGGACACCCTCATTGGCAGCGGCCACTGGGATATTGCTTCCTACCAGTATTCCGACGCCGGCGTGGAGGTGCGCCTGGATGACGGCACGGCCCGTGGTGGCGATGCAGAAGGAGATACATTTCCTAACACGAAGACCATAGAGCAAACGCGGGGTGGAGCCGTGGAGTGGGACTTCGACTTACCCGGTTCTGTGGAGGGCTTGCTTTCATTTTACTTCCCTGGTGCGGATAAGGAAGTAGTGGAAATCGAGATTCTTGATATCTCCGACCTGTTTGGCTCTGTCCATGACGACATACTGGTTGGTAACCATGACAACAACTGGCTCTGGGGTTATTTTGGCGATGACACGCTGGATGGCAAGGAAGGCAATGACAGGCTTTGGGGCGGCGCTGGCGCGGATGTGCTTATTGGTGGTGAGGGCAATGATACAGTCAGCTACTACTCATCGAATGAAGGGGTGGAAGTAAGCCTGCATGACGGTGTGGCTCGCGGAGGCTATGCCGAGGGCGATACCTTTCCCGGCAAGCAGACGATTGAGTACGAAAACGCCGCGGGTGATAGCGTGGAAATTGAGATCCCTGACATCGAGAACCTGTCTGGTTCCTACGAGCATGATGACATACTGGTCGGCTCTGATGGGTCGAACCGATTGGTAGGCCGCGGGGGCAATGATGAGTTGGACGGCAGGGGCGGCCATGATTTGCTGGAAGGCCGCGCAGGCGCCGACGTGCTGCGGGGCGGCGCCGGCAATGATCTGGCCTTCTATTTGTATTCAGACGAGGCTGTGGAAGTGCGCTTGCATGATGGCACGGCTCTGGGTGGTGATGCTGAGGGCGACAGCTTTCCCGGTCGCAAGACAGTTATGCACGTGAATGCCACGGGTGATACCGTGGAGATTGAAGTGCCTGATGTCGAAGATCTGGTAGGTTCTGCCTATGATGACATATTGGTCGGCGCCCATGGCCCCAACCGCATCAGTGGCGACCAAGGTGATGACGAGTTGGACGGCAGGGAAGGTGATGACTGGCTGAATGGGGGTCCCGGTGCGGACCTACTGCGTGGTGGAGAAGGCAATGACACTGCTACCTACCTGTTTGGGGCCATATTTTTCTCTGAAGGTGTGGTAGTGCGTTTGCATGACGGCACGGCCAGTGGTGGTGAGGCCGAAGGTGATATTTTTGCGGGCACGGATGTAGTCGAATATACCGACTCCGAGGGCAACGTACAGACCATGGAGGTGCCTGACATAGAAAATCTCCTGGGCTCCACCTTCGATGATGTATTGGCGGGTGATCTGAGAGACAACAGGATCGATGCTGATGCCGGCAATGACGTGTTGTACGGCGGTCCCGGCGGCGGCGATGATCTGCTGATCGGAGGTCCCGGTGACGACAGGCTTTACGGGGGCATCGGCAATGATGTCCTGCAGGGTGGTCCTGGCGATGATCAACTCAGAGGCGGCCCCGATGATGACATGCTGGACGGGGGTGAAGGCGATGATGCTTTCGTCATCGCCCCCGGGGACGGGAACGACACTGTCCTGGATTTCGGCAAAGGGGATGACGTAATAGACCTCACGGCATTTGCGGATATTCAGTCAGTGGACGACCTGGACATGCAGCAGCGGGATAACGGTGTCGTCATTGATTTATCTGCCTGGGGCGGCGGCTCGGTTACGCTACAGGATTTCGATATGGCGGATGTCATGGATGCCTACTTTGTCTTCTATACATAACGCCATTCCGGCATACATTACATCACCGCCGGTGGTGTGATGGATTTCTTTATTTCTTAGCCAGAGATATCAAGATAACGGTATTTGAACCGATTGAAAGTACGAAACGCGGGCAGGAGGCCTGTGGAGGTGTGGAGTTGTGAACAGCATGAACAAGGTCATTTCCCATTCAGAACACTGGCGTGGTGTAAAATTTGGGACGATACCTGCACCTGAGGGGGAATATTCTTGGGGAACTTGGGAAAATGATACCGCACATATTGCGAATTTAAGATAGCGGAAATATGTTTAAATTCTCTGCAAAATTTGTGGGATAGATTGTGTGAACACTACAAACCAGTTTAAATAAAATACTTTATAAAACAATCAGTTAATAGATAACTATCACTCACTGAGGAAGAGATTAAATTATCCGTATCAGGCCAGAGCGGAAGCCTGAGAGTTTCTGCAGGTCCGGTGTGGATGAAGACCGTTCTGCCGGTCGCCATCTCCGTATTTCACGCAAAATATCCGGGCATTGAATTGAAGCTGCGCACCACCACCTACCAGGAAGGCGTCTGGCTGCTGATGAATGGTGAGAATGACCTGCATTGCGGTGGAGTTGATACCTATGAGACACTGCCGCAGTTTGTCACGCGCGAACACATACTGGATATGACATGGGGTATTGTCGCCCATGAGGATCATCCGCTCCATGCACAGGAATCAACTTACGAGGCTCTGGCCGACTACCCCTGGATCGATTACGATATGGTAATGCCCGACCAGGCAGGTAATATCCGGCCTTCCCTGACCGATAATGTCCTGGACAGGCTTTACAAGCGCACGAATAAACGTGCCGGGACCGTCATTCGCAGCAATTCAATGGATTTGTCGTTGATAAGGACGGGTCCTTACCTGTCCGTACTGTCTTTGAATTTCATGGAAAGGTTGCCGGGTTCATTCCTCAAACCTTTGCCGTTACAACTCGGCCGTTATTACTACCGCACAGGTGTCCTGTCAAGGAAAGCATCCGCGAGCATGTCTCCATGCAAACATTTCATCAGCATCGTACGGAACGTGGCTTTGAACATACCTGCTGAGAAAGCGCGCTAGTTACCGGCACTCGTATTCAGGCCGGCAATTACCAGAGCCCGGCCAGCAACGGATTGCCCCCCGCCATCAGCGCCAGGCGCCGCTTCTTCCATCCTGAACCCGGGGTCTGTTCGGGCACTTTGACCTCCCGCACCGTGTCCTGCAACTGAAACTACCGTCACCTATACCACATAGGTATATATGTTTTTTTAATAGGTATTTTCATTAGCGGCCATGCTGGCGTATTTATGTACTTTGGGTTTGTAACAGATACGGCTGGCTTTATACGCCAATTAGCACTCATGGGGAGGCCGATTGATGATCAATTTTACTTGCCTTGCAGACTTTCCGGGTCGAAACTGCTGGGATAATCGTGTTGGTACCAACGCATTATACGTGACGGACATCCGCTATTTGACGGTTGCTCATCGGGAACAGGTTCTGAACCCGAATACCGAAAAGATGATCAGTTAGCTGGTTGGGATATGCCGTCATGTTTGATAAACGTAAAGACCTGTTGAAATTCCTTGTCGTCGCTGAGACAGGCACAATTCTCACCGCAGCGGACAAGCTGGCCATGACACAACCGGCGCTGTCACGCACCATCAGCAAGCTCGAAGACCAGTTTCAGGGTCAGTTATTCGAACGCGTCCCTACCGGTGTCCGCCTGACCCAGTTCGGCAGCCTGGTACTGGATCAGTCGATCCACGTCCTACGGGAAATGGAACAGGCTGAGGAGCAGATTAAAACAGCAATATCAGGTCAAAGCGGAAGCCTGAGTATCACCGCAGGACCGGTATGGATGAAGACGATACTCCCGACTGCCATCAATGCGTTTCAAAAAAGCTATCCGGGCATAGAGTTAAAGTTGCGCACCACTAATTACCAGGAAGGTGTCTGGCTGCTGATGAATGGTGAAAATGACCTGCATTGTGGTGGAGCCGATACCTGTACGGCCTTGCCACAGTTCCTCACACGCCAGTATATGCTGGATATGACATGGGGTATTGTCGCTCATAGAGATCATCCGCTCCAGGCAAAGGAGACAGATTATGACGACCTGGCTGACTACCCCTGGATTGATTTCGATGCGGTCATGTTGAATCAGGCAGGCATTGCCCGGCCTTCCTTGACCGATAACGTCCTCGACAGTCTTCACGAACGCACGGGCAGGCGCACGGAAACCATCGTCCGTACCAATTCGGTGGGTTTGTCGCTCATGGAGACCGGTCCTTACCTGTCGGTACTGTCTTTGAATTTCATGGAAAGGTTACCGGGGACATTCCTTAAACCTCTGCCGTTGCAACTCGGCCGCTACTACTTCCGCACCGGCGCCCTGTCAAGAAAGGCGTCGGCGAGCATGTTGCCATGCAGGCATTTCATCAAGATTGTACGGGACGTGGTACTGGGACGGCAGCCCCTGGCAAATCCGGAACTGCAGTCGCCTGCCGGTTGACAGGACAAGACCTTGTTGCCGGAATACGGTATTATCCGGCATACACTGCGGAGCGCATAAGAGGTTTTGTGGATTATTTGACAGGTTGCACATGAGATTGGTTGTTTTATTGTTGCTGGTAGGCAACGTCATATATCTGGGCTGGGAACTTGACCGCGAGGCAAAAGTGCTTGTAGCAAACAGCAGTCCGGCGTTGATAACCCCTGCCGGGGCTACGGTGCTGAAAATCATCGATGAGAGGACCGGCATGCCGGAGTTGAAGAGCAGTCTCGAGCGCTCCCGGCCGACCCGGGTATTACTACCCGTTCGCAGTCAACTGTAGGTCAGCACGATACCTGTAAAAATAACCAGCCCCACCCAGTTATTATTCAGAAAAGCCCTGAAACACTTTCCGGGCGACCGGTCATAAATCAGGTATTGCTGGTACGCGAGAAGGCCCGCGGCAGACAGCAAGGCAATATGATAGGCCGCGCCAAGCCCGTATTGGCGGCCTATGCTGTACAAGGCTGCGATAAACATGACCTGGATGATACCTATAACAATGCGATCAGCATCGTCCAGCAGGATAGCGGTGGACTTAAGTCCAACCCGCAAGTCATCCTCCCGGTCCACCATGGCGTATATCGTGTCAAAGATTAATACCCACAGCATGTTCGCGGCAAAGATTAACCAGGCGATGACCGGCACCTCCCCGGTCGATGCGGCATATGCCATGGGGATACCCCAACTGAATGCGAACCCGAGAAAGACCTGCGGCAGGTAGGTATAGCGTTTCATGAAGGGATAGAGCAGGGTGATGCTGACTGCAAAGAGCGACAACAACACTGTCAGCCGGTTGGTTGTCAGCACCAGCAGGAAAGCACAGAGCATCAAAACGGCAGCGACCGCGCAGGCTTCCGTCGTCGAGACCTTGCCGGCAGCAAGAGGGCGGGTTTTTGTGCGTTCGACCAATGGATCAAAATCCCGGTCCACCAGGTCATTGACGACCACGCCGGCAGAGCGGGTAACAAATACCCCCAGTACGAATACCAGCAGCAGATGCAGGGACGGCGTTCCCTCGTTAGCGAGCCACAAGGCCCACATGGTGGGCCATAACAGCAACAGCCAGCCAATGGGTTTATCCAGCCTGATAAGTTGTGCGTAAAGCCCCGACTTTGTTTTTAATGTCTGCCGGTGTCGCGCCAATCCGGATACCGCACCGGTCCAATGCTGCACTATCCGGGTCAGACTTTGCCGAAGTCGATCTTTGTACTCAGCCATCTCGATATCAGTTTGTTTACCTGTTGAGGGTATTGTTCCAGGATGTGATCAGCAGTCTGCTGGACCCGCGGTATCAAGTGTGCATCCCGCACGAAATCTGCGATATGGAGTTCCGGCACCCCGGTCTGTTTCTTACCCAGTATCTCACCCGGACCGCGCAACTCAAGGTCGCTTTCAGCGATGGCAAACCCGTCACCGGTTTCCCGCATCCTGTTCAGCCTCACACGGGCATTCTCGGATAGCGGGGTCTGGTACAGCAGGACGCAATCACTCGCCTGGGAGCCCCGGCCGACCCTGCCGCGCAACTGGTGCAACTGGGACAGTCCCAGCCGTTCGGCATTCTCGATGATCATCAGGCTGGCATTGGCTACATCAACGCCTACCTCAATGACCGTCGTTGCCACCAGCAGGTCTATGCGTCCGGCTTTAAAGTCATCCATTATCGCCTCCTTCGCGGCGCTTTTCATTCTGCCGTGGATAAGCCCGACATTCAATTCACTCAATTGCCGCGCCAGGTGTTCCTGGATGTCTTCAGCAGCCTGCAGCTGCAGTGTTTCAGAGTTCTCAATAAGGGTACATACCCAGTACGCCTGCCGACCCTGTTTGCAGACATCATGGATACGTTCGATGACTTCTTCCCTTTTTTCATTTGACAGTACGGTTGTCTTGACCGGCTGACGCCCTGGAGGCAGTTGGTCGATGACGGAAATATCCAGGTCTGCGAACAGGGTCATGGCAAGTGTCCTGGGGATAGGCGTTGCAGTCATTATCAACTGGTGCGGTTGCCGGGTTTGTTCCACTCCCTTTTCCAGCAGGGCAAGCCGCTGGTCAACCCCGAAACGGTGCTGCTCGTCGATAATAATCAATCCCATGTTACTGAAAGCGACCTGCTCCTGGAATAAGGCATGGGTGCCGACAACGACGGTGGGCTGTGCCGAATTGAGCCGTGTCAACACGTCATCTTTTTCCGCACGCGCCTGTTTACCCGTTAACAGTAACACCGGGATACCGATGGGCAAAAACCATTGCTTGATATTGAAAAAGTGCTGGTCCGCGAGTATTTCCGTGGGCGCCATCAGGGCAACCTGGAAACCGGAATGGATTACCTGGAGCGCGGCAGTCGCGGCTACCACGGTTTTGCCGGAGCCGACATCGCCCTGGACAAGCCGGAGCATCGGCAGGGGATGCGCCATGTCTTTCCGGATTTCAGCCAGGACCCGCTGCTGGGCTCCGGTCAATTCAAATGGGAGATTGCCAAGGAAATCCCTGACCCTGCCGTCGGCATCTTTGCCGACCGGAAACGCAGCGCGCGCCTGCGCCCTTTTTCTGAGCAGGCGCAGGCTCAGGTGATGCGCCAGCAACTCTTCGAAAACAAGACGTTGCTGCGCCGGATGCGTACCGTCCATCAGGCTGTCTAAATCCGCATTCCGAGGTGGTCTGTGGACAAACCGCAGCGCCTGCCCCAGGCTGAGCCGGCCGAATTGATTTGATACCCTGTCCGGCAACAACTCGGTCAGGCCGGCCTTGTCCCGGGACAAGGTCTCGAGTGCCTGCCCGGTCAGGTTGCGCAGCTTGAATTGGGAGAGCCCCTGGGTCAATGGATATACCGGGGTCAGTGTTTGTTCCAGCGTAATATCTTCATCCGCATCAACCCTGCTGTATTCGGGATGGACCATTTCCAGGGCATGATTAATCGTCCTTATCTGTCCCCAGCAGCGCACGGTGATACCCTGCCGCAGGTTGGCCTGCTGCGCGCGGGAAAAATGAAAAAACCTCAGGGTTATGGCGCCGGTCCCGTCACTGATACGGCAAACCATGCTGCGGCGCCGCCCAAACAGCACCTGGACAAGCTCAACCGTCCCCTGGCACAGGGCGGTATCGCCCGATCTGAGCGCACCTATGGGGATCAGCCTGGTACGGTCGATATAACGATGGGGCAGATGAAACAACAGGTCCTGTACCTGGCGGATGCCAAGGTGTTGCAAGCGTTCGCCGATGCGCGGGCCAACGCCTTTCAATTTGCCTATGGGATCGCTGAGGGCAGGTAGTTGACCAGTTTTAAGTTTATCCACAGATATTATTTTATCCGCAGATGACGCAGATTACCGCAGATTATTTTTTGCTTTTATGAGTAAGGAACTTCCAATTACATTTGCAGTAATCAAGGGTGCTTGTTGCGCTGGAAAGACAGGGTGTGTTGTTTCAGGCCGGGCAATGGTTTCAAAGAGTTTGCGTGTGCTTTGTCTTTGTTCAAAAAGTTATGTTTTATCTGCGCTAATCTGCGTAATCTGCGGATAAATCAACTGCGCTTGTGCTGCGGATTTATCTTCTGCTGATTTTTGATACGTGGGGAATATTCCTGATGCGCCTGATAATGCTGGCTAAATGCTGCCGGTCGCTGACCTCCACGATGAACTTCAATGTGGTATAGCGATCATCCTTGTCATGCATTTCCACACTTACAATATTGGCGTTACGCGCGGCTATTTCTGTTGCGATCTTGGCCAGAACACCGCGCTGGTTGGTTACATCCACCCTTATGTTGGTCGGAAAGCTGTTGCCAATATCCTCTTCCCAGGCAACATCCAGCCATTTGTCCGGGTGATTCCTGAATTCCGTCACGTTCGGGCAGGTCTGGTGATGCACGACAATGCCGCGTCCGGCCGTGACAAACCCCAGGATAGGATCGCCGGGTATGGGCAGGCAGCACTTGGGGAAGTTGACTATCATGCCTTCGGTGCCCTTAATCGTCAGGGGGGCGTTATTTCTGCGGGTTCTTCTTTTTGCCTGTAGCGGCTTCTCTATCAGTTGCCTTGCCACGATGGTGGCAATCCGGTTACCCAACCCCACTTCCTGGAGTAATTCACTCTGGTTTTCCAGGCTGAATTCCTTCAGTAACTTGTTCCACTGGGCCGGCTTGATCTCATCATAGCTGGTTGAGTACGTTTTGAATTCCCTGACCAGCAGGCGTTTACCCAGTGCCCGCGCTTCACTCTTGCGGAGGTTTTTGAGATAGTGCCTGATGTTTGCCCTGGCCTTTGCCGTAACGGCAAAATTCAGCCAGGCAGGGTCGGGCTTTGCGCCCGGTGCAGTGATGACTTCTATGGTCTGCCCCGTTACGAGGTGGGTACTCAAGGGAGCCAGGCGCCGGTCGATCCTGACCCCCACGCAACTGTTGCCCACGTCAGTGTGTATCGCATAGGCGAAATCCACCGCGGTGGCGCCTTTCTGCAGTTCGAAGATATCTCCCTTGGGCGTAAACGCATAAACGGATTCCGGGAACAGGTCTATTTTAACGTGTTCCAGGAAGTCCTGGGGGTTACCTGCCGCAGTCTGCATTTCTATAATGTGCTGCAACCATTCCCGGGCGCGTTTATGGGCGCCGGTCCGATCGGTGGAGGGGCCTGACTTGTACAGCCAATGGGCGGCAATGCCGACTTCGGCGACGTCGTTCATGTCATTGGTCCTTATCTGTACTTCCAGGGGCACGCCGAAAGGGCCGAACAGCACGGTATGCAACGACTGGTAGCCGTTTGACTTGGGTATGGCTACGTAATCCTTGAATTTTCCCGGAACAGGGCGGTACAGGCTGTGTACGGTGCCGACCACGCGGTAACAGGTATCCACGTCATCGACAATGATCCGGAATGCATAAACATCGTGCACCTCACTGAAGGAGAGGTCCTTCTCCAGCATCTTTTGATATATGCCGTACAGGTGTTTTTCCCTGCCGATCACCTTGGCCGGGACTTTTTCCTGTCTTAACCGGCGTTTTATCGAGTTTTTGATCTTGGCGATGATTTCCTTGCGATGCCCCCTGGCCTTGATGACCTGTTCGTTCAGGATGCGGTAGCGCATGGGATAGAGTGTCGCAAAACCCAGGTCTTCAAGTTCCAGGCGAATGCTGTTAATGCCCAGGCGCTGTGCTATGGGGGCATAAATCTCAAGGGTTTCCCTGGCTATCCGCCGCCGCTTTTCCGGTGCGAGAGCGCCCAGGGTACGCATGTTATGCAGCCGGTCTGCCAGTTTCACGATGATCACGCGGATATCGTTGCTCATGGCCATCAGCATTTTGCGAAAGTTCTGGGCCTGGGCCTCTGCGTGTGAATCAAACTCAACCTGCGTCAGCTTGCTGACGCCGTCGACCAGTTCCGCGATGCCTTTGCCGAACCTGCGCACGATTTCTTTTTTATCGGTGCCGGTATCTTCGATGACGTCGTGCAGTATCGCCGCAGCCAGGGTCTGGTGGTCCATGTGCATATCGCCGAGAATGCCTGCCACTTCCAGGGGGTGGTTGATATACGGTTCGCCGCTTTTGCGATGCTGGCCTTCGTGGGCGGAAGCGCTGAACTCATAGGCGCGGCGTACCTTTTCAACCTCATCGGAGGTAAGGTAACCGCCTATCCTTTTTTCCAGTTCAGAAATGGTTGTCATAAGGGAAATTATAACCTGCATTTCCGGAAAATGGACCAAAACATGGCCGCGCCCACGGAAAGGGGATGGATAAGCGGGGCTACACTGTAACTGGAAACCCGGGTGTACAGGGACGAACTACAGGCTGTAATTTGTGGACGAAACCGCGGTCCGGGCTTGGCCCGGGGTCAGTCGGAAACCCGTTTCAGAATGTGTCTTCGTTTGACGGTTCGCCGGAATCCACCGGCTGGAATTCAATTTCATCAATATCAGCATCAAACTGCGACCGGCCGATAGATTCGATATTCTCGTACGTAACTACTCCCGCAGCAATTTCCCGCAGCGCCATCACGGTAGGCTTGTCCGATTGATCCTCGATAAGGGGATCGGAACCCATAAGCAGTTGCCGGGTACGTTTGCTTGCCAGCAAAACCAGGTCATAGCGGTTTTCAATATTTTCCAAACAGTCTTCTACAGTCAGTCTAGCCATGTCAGTTCCTGCGAAATGTTGTGTCTCAGGGAAAAGGTGCGCCGCTGAAGAAACCCGTAGGCAGGTAACCTGCGGCATACGGAATGCCCGCCAGTTTACCGTAATGTTCCGCTTTAACGCAACAGGTGCTTGAGAAATGTCTCAAAATAGTCCTGGTGGCGGCGATAGTCGTGCCGGATGCCGACAATAATTGCTGTCAACTGTTTCAGGGTTTTATCAAAGAATTCATTGACCACCAGGTAGTCGTACTCGGCGTAGTGTTCGATCTCGCTGACGGCATCACGCATACGGCGACGTATATTCCGTTCGTCATCGCCCCGTCCCTTCAGGCGCTCTTCCAGGGCCGCCAAAGAAGGGGGCAGGATAAAGATACTGGTCGCGTCTTTGATGATGGAACGGGCCTGTTGTGCACCCTGCCAGTCAATCTCCAGGATGATATCCGTTCCGCCGGCCAGTTGTTCTTCCACCCAGGCGCGCGAGGTGCCGTAGCGGTGGTCGAATACGCTGGCATGTTCGAGGAACAGGTTCTGATCCAGCAATGCCTGAAATTCCTCTTCGCTGACAAAATAGTAATCGACTCCGTGCTTCTCGTGGGGCCGGGCCGGCCGTGTCGTATGGGATATGGAAACCGATAAACCGGGAATGTTCTCCACCAGCGCCCGAACCAGGGAGGTCTTGCCGGCGCCGGAGGGCGCGGCAATGATGATCAGGGTGCCTTGTTGTTTGTTTGCGGGCGTAGTCATGGATTTAGTATACACCACGACAGGTACACAAGTAATCATGAGGCAGGCCGATGTCTTTCGATGGTCGTCAAAACGTTTGACTGAAACTGCAGGTTTGCCCGATACTGGCCAGTACCTTGTTAACGTCGGATCGACCCTGGTGATTGAAGTTCTACCTGCACGCCCGCTGTCCGGGACAGACAACAATATCGCTGCTTTTGTCGCTGCGCTGCCGAAGGCTGAACTGCACCTGCATATCGAGGGAACGCTGGAACCTGAACTGATGTTCGCCATTGCCGCGCGCAACGGCGTCAGGTTGCCTTATTCCTCGGTAGAGGAAGTGCGGGCAGCTTACGAGTTCTCCAACCTGCAGGATTTTCTCGACATTTATTATGCCGGCGCCAACGCGTTGCTGGAAATGCAGGATTTCTACGACCTGACCTGGGCTTACCTGGAAAAGGCATTTACCCAGAACGTACGCCATGCAGAGATCTTTTTCGACCCGCAGACCCACACCGGGCGCGGGGTGGCGTTTGCCACGGTTGTGGACGGTATCAGCCGGGCTCTTGATGATGCAGAGGCCAGGCTCGGGATCAGTTCGCGTCTGATCATGTGTTTTCTGCGCCACCTGGACGAAACATCCGCGTTGCAGACCCTGGATGAGGCCATGAGCTACCGTGACCGGGTTGCCGGTGTCGGGCTCGATTCATCCGAGCGCGGCAACCCGCCCGGTAAATTCCGTGAAGTGTTCCGGCGCGCCCGCGCTGCGGGTTTTACTGCCGTGGCCCATGCCGGGGAGGAAGGTCCTGCGGAGTATGTCCGGGAAGCCCTGGACGTACTGGAGGTAGTGCGCATCGACCACGGCAATAACGCACTGGATGATGCCGGCCTGGTCGCGGAACTGGTGCAAAAGCGCATTCCGCTGACCGTCTGCCCGCTCAGCAATGTGAAACTCTGTGTCGTGGACGACATCGCCCGCCACCCGTTGAAACGGATGCTCGACCTGGGCCTGTTCGTTACCGTCAACTCCGATGATCCCGCCTATTTCGGCGGCTACGTCAACGAGAACTATATTGCGGTTGCCGAAGCCCTGGACCTGGGCAGGACGGAACTGGCTCAACTTGCAGGGAATTCCATTGAAGCATCGCTGCTGGATAGAGAAGCCAAATCAGTGCTCCATGCGGAATTGGATACAGCCGTGCGTAGACTCGGATGAGCTTTTCAAGACCTGGCGTTAATACGTTTCATCCCAACCTGTCACCACTTTACTAAACGCTATGTTTGAAGGTATTCATGTCCTACAGTTCAAGTGCAGGTTCTGCTAGAATATCCTTGATATTATGGGCTTTTTAACTACACATGTTCTGGATACCGCGCATGGTGTGCCCGCGGCGGGCATGGCGGTCGAGTTGTTTTCGGTAGATGGTGATCAACGCAGCCTGGTGAAGTCCGCCGTCACCAACGCCGATGGCCGATGCGACAGTCCCCTGCTTGAAGGCGAGGATTTCAGGGCCGGCGTCTGGGAGCTGGTGTTTCACGTAGCCGGGTATTTTGCCGCGCTGGGGGTCGAGTTGCCTGATCCGCCTTTCCTCGATCATGTGGCCCTGCGTTTCGGCATAGCCGACGCCACCGCTCACTACCACGTACCATTGCTGGCTTCGCCGTGGAGTTACAGTACATACCGCGGAAGCTGACTTAATGTCCGCAACAGAACACAAAGGCGCGGGTAACGGGACGATACGTTTCCTGCTGGATGACAACGTACACGAAGTCACTGACGTTGCGCCGACGACCACGGTATTGAATTACCTGAGGGAGTACCTGCAACGCACAGGCACCAAGGAAGGTTGTGCCGAAGGGGATTGCGGCGCCTGTACCGTCGTCGTTGCCGAACCGGATGCCCAGGGGGTGCGGTTCCGTTCCATCAACTCCTGTATCCAGTTCCTGCCCACCCTGAACGGCAAGGCGTTGTACACCGTGGAAAGCCTGAAAAAGATCGGCAACGGCGGTTTACACCCGGTGCAGCAGGCTATGGTGGACTGTCACGGTTCCCAGTGCGGCTTCTGTACCCCGGGTTTCGTCATGTCGCTGTTTGCCCTGTACAGGAATAGCGCCGGTCCCACGCGGGATGAGATTGACGACGCGCTGTCGGGTAACCTTTGCCGCTGTACCGGTTACCAGCCTATCATCCGTGCGGCGCTCAGGATGTACGACTATGGACAGGACCTTGTCGATGAGGAGGAACTGGGGCGCCGGCTTGATGGAATTCGACCCGGCGAGTCCCTGGAGTTGTCTGTGGAGAACAGTTCCCGTATCGAAGCACGGGACAGGTACTTTGCGCCTGCAGGCCTGTCCGAACTGGCGGATTTACTGGTACGCCACCCCGGCGCCACCATTCTTGCCGGCGGTACCGATATAGGATTGTGGGTTACCAAAGCATACCGCGACCTGCCTGTCATCATCTACATCGGCCAGGTCGGCGACCTGGATTATATCGATGAGACTGTAGACCGCCTGGAAATCGGCGCCGCGGTCAGCCTCACCGATGCGTTTGCAGTCCTGGACAAGTACTATCCCCACCTGTTTGAAATCATGCGCCGGTTTGCCTCGCCTCCCATCCGCAATGCCGGTACCTTGTGCGGCAATATAGCCAACGGTTCGCCCATCGGCGACACGATGCCTGCGCTGATCAGCCTGGGCGCGGTACTGGTCCTGCGGCGCGGCAGCCAGGTGCGCGAACTGCCCCTGGATGAATTCTACCTGGGTTACCGGGAAACTGCCCTGCAGGAGTCCGAGTTTGTGCAGGCAGTGCAGGTGCCGTTGCGGCGCGGCGCCGGCGTCCATTTCCGCTCCTACAAGATTGCCAAGCGTTATGACCAGGACATCTCCGCAGTATGCGGCGCCTATTACCTGCGCCTGGAGGCAGACGTCGTTGCCGATGCGCGCATCTGCTACGGCGGTATGGCGGCGGTCCCGCAACGGGCAAGACGTTGCGAAGACTCATTGCGCGGCCGGCATTGGGATCAGGCAACCGTCGAAGCGGCGATAAAGGCCATGGTTGAGGACTATGAACCATTGACTGATATGCGGGCCACGTCCGGCTACCGCGGGCGTGTGGCCGGCAACCTGTTAAAACGCTTCTATCTTGAAACAACAGGTGTTGAGACCTCGGTCTGGGCACAGTATGGCTGACAAACAGGACAATCTTGCTGTCGGCAAGGCGCTGCCCCATGAGAGCGCCCACCTGCACGTGAGCGGGGAAGCCGGGTACGTGGACGACCAGCCTGAGCCCAGGGGTCTGCTGTATGCCGCCATCGGCTGCAGCGAACGGGCCCATGCCCGTATCAGGCAGATAGACTTCTCTGCGGTCCGCTCAGCGCCCGGCGTCGTGGAGGTCATCGCCGCCGGGGATATTCCCGGCGCCAACAATCACGGTCCCGTGATAGCGGACGATCCGGTGTTTGCCGACGGCCTGGTCGAATACGTCGGCCAATCTGTGTTTGCCGTACTGGCCGATACCGCGAACAATGCCCGCAAGGCCGCACGCATGGCCAGGATTGATTATGAGGAACTGCCGGCAATCCTGGATATAGACAGCGCCATGGCGCAGGGTTCCTTTGTGATTCCCTCCCAGACCATTGAACGCGGCCGGCCGGATCAAGCGATTGCCGGGGCGTCCCACCAGTTGCAGGGCCGCCTGAGGGTCGGCGGACAGGACCATTTTTACCTGGAAGGGCAGGTTGCCGTGGCGTATCCGCGTGAAGATGGCGCCACGCTGGTCCTTGTTTCCAGCCAGCACCCGACGGAGGTACAACACCTGGTTGCCGCTGCGCTGGGTAAATCGTCCAAGGATGTGGTGGTTGAATGCCGGCGCATGGGAGGCGGTTTCGGCGGCAAGGAAACCACACCGGCCCTGTTTGCGGTGATTGCGGCGGTGGCCGCGCACAGGACGGGCCGGCCGGTAAAAATACGCGTGGACCGGGATGCCGACATGACGGTCACCGGCAAGCGTCACGGCTTCCGTATCGATTACAAGGCAGGCTTTGATGAGCGTGGACAGATACGGGGCATAGACCTGGAACTGGCCTCGGACTGCGGCCGCTCGGTCGATTTATCGGGTCCCATCAACGTGCGCGCCATGTTCCACAGCGACAACTGCTATTTCCTGGAGCATGTGCGCATTACCTCCCACCGCTGCAAAACCCACAAGGCGTCAAACGTGGCCTTCCGGGGTTTTGGCGGCCCCCAGGGGATGATGGGTATCGAGAATGTCATCGACGAGATTGCCCGCTACCTTGATAAAGACCCCCTTGACGTGCGGAAGATCAACTTCTACGGAAAAAGCGACAGGAACGTAACGCCGTACGGCATGACGGTGGAAGACAACATCATCCATGAACTGGTGGATGAACTGGAAATAAAATCCGGCTACCGGGAAAGACGCCGGCAGGTAGATGAATTCAACGACTCCGGCGGCATACTCAAACGCGGTATCGCCCTGACCCCGGTCAAGTTCGGCATTTCGTTTACCGCAACGTTCTATAACCAGGCCGGCGCCTTGCTGCACGTTTACCGCGACGGCAGTATCATGTTGAACCACGGGGGCACCGAGATGGGGCAGGGACTGTATACCAAGGTATCCCAGGTGATAGCCGAGGAGTTCCAGGTGGACCGGGACAGGATAAAATGCACCGCCGCCAATACCGGGAAAGTGCCTAACACCTCTGCGACGGCCGCCTCTTCCGGCAGTGATCTCAACGGTATGGCGGCAAGGGCTGCCGCCGTAATAATCAAACGGCGCATGGCCGAGTTTGCGGCGCAACACTATGGGGCGCCGTTGGAACAGGTACGCTTTACCCGGGCAGGGGTGCAGGCAGGCGGGGAGCTGATAGATTTTGCCGAGTTGGCCAACCAGGCCTACCTGGAGCGTATCTCCCTGTCCTCCACCGGGTATTACCGCACCCCCAAAATCAATTACGACCAGGAAACCCTGAGCGGCCGCCCGTTCTTCTATTTTGCCTACGGCGCCGCGCTATCGGAGGTACTGCTGGATACCCTGACCGGCGAGCACAGGATACTGCGTACGGACATCCTGCACGATGCCGGCGAATCACTGAACCCGGCCATCGACCTGGGGCAGGTGGAGGGCGGTTACCTGCAGGGAGTCGGCTGGTTGACCGGCGAGGAACTGTGGTGGGACCCTCAGGGCACACTCATGACCCATTCCCCGTCCACCTACAAGATTCCGGCCTGCAGTGACTGGCCGCGGGAATGCAATGTCGAGTTGGTCGACTGGGGCAGGAACAGGGAAGAGACGATCTACCGCTCCAAGGCGGTGGGCGAACCCCCCCTGATGTTGGCGATATCGGTTTTTCACGCGCTGAAAGACGCTATCGCCGCGCTGGGAGGCGTTCAGGCCCGGCCTGTATTGTATGCGCCGGCTACCCCGGAACAGGTTTTGAACAGTATCGGGAACCTGTCGGGGCAGAAGCCCGGGGCTGCAAACGGCAAGCGCCGGGCGGCCCCATGAACCGGTATTTTTCGACGTTGCATGAGGTCGCAGACAGCGGCCAGCCATGTGCACTGGTGACGGTTGCCCACATCGCCGGTTCCGCGCCGCGTGAACCGGGCGCGCGCATGATTGTGACCAGCGGCGGGATAATGGGCACAATCGGCGGCGGAAATCTCGAACATGAAGCCATTCGCATCGCACGGACACGGCTGGATGAACCGGCGGATACGCGTTTTATCGAGTTGTTTCCCCTTGGATCCATGCTGCAACAATGCTGTGGCGGCGCCGTATTCCTGCATTTTGAGGTATTGGCAAACGGCAAACCCGACTGGGTCGCCGCAGCCGCCGAGAATGAACGGAACAACACCCGGACATTGCTGGTGAGCCGAACTCCACCCACCTCGTTCCCGCATAGTCCCTGTACCGGCAAAATGCTCTTCACCACCTCAAGCACCACAGGAACCCTCGGCGATAACAACCTCGATGAACTTGCGTCGGCAAAAGCGGCGACACTCCTCTCTTCCCCCCGCACAGGGGAAACGGTCCTGTTGCACTCCCTGGTCGAAACGCAATCGACCCTGCCCGATACAACGGACGTCCTGGTATACGAAGAGATTTCACCCTGTGACTTCCATGTCGTACTGTTTGGCGCGGGTCATGTAGGCCGCGCACTGGTGAATGCCCTTACCGAGGCTACTGCCTGCCGGATTACCTGGGTGGACAGCAGGGCGGGACAGTTTCCGGATAACCTGCCGTACAACGTGGAACCCAGGCTCACCGATGACCCGGCAGGGGAAGCTGCCGGATTGTCTGATGGGGCATACTGCCTGGTCATGACTCACAGCCACGATCTCGACCAGGACTTGTGCGAGGCCCTGTTGCAACGCAATGATTTCGCTTTCCTCGGATTAATCGGATCCGCAACCAAACGCCGGCGTTTTATACACAGGCTGAAAGAAAAAGGAATGGACGATGAGCAACTGGCGCGGCTCACCTGTCCCATCGGTATCCCCGGCATCGAAGCAAAAGAGCCCGGCGTCATAGCCCTCGCCGTTGCAGCCCAGTTGCTTAAAATAAAATCCGCAGATGACGCAGATGACGCAGATTTACGCAGATGATTATATTAATCAAACTCATATTTGATCAGAGTTCTGAATTCTATCCTTGTTCCAAATTAAATTTCTCTTATATCTGCGATAATCTGCGTCATCTGCGGATGAATCAATGATGGAAGCGTATATCCTTGAATGGCTGAATCTGTTGCTGCGCTGGGCACACCTGATCGTGGGCATCGCCTGGATCGGTTCGTCGTTTTATTTCGTCTGGCTGGATATGAACCTCAACGTCCCTCCCCGGGACCCGCAGGACGACGCGGTGGCCGGCGACCTGTGGGCGGTGCACGGCGGCGGTTTTTACCATGCGCAGAAATACAAGGTCGCCCCCCCCGGCGAACTGCCCGAACCCCTGCACTGGTTCAAGTGGGAGGCCTATACCACCTGGTTGACCGGGTTTGCCTTGCTGGTGCTGATGTATTACGTCAATGCCGATGTGTACCTGGTCGATAAAAGCGTTGCCGATTTAACGGGCGGCCAGGCCATAGCAATCAGCATCGGTTTCATCGTAGCGTCCTGGGTGGTTTACGACCTGCTCTGCAGAACCGGTCTGAGCGACGCCTGGATTGGACTGGTCGGCTTTTTATTCCTGGTCGCCGCAGTGTACCTCCTGACGGACCTGTTCAGCGGGCGCGGCGCGTATATACAAACAGGCTCCATGCTGGGCACCATCATGGTCGCCAACGTGTTCATGGTGATCATTCCGGGCCAGCGCGAACTGGTGGATGCCAAACTCCGCGGCGAAGAACCGGACCCGTTGCCCGGTATCAGGGGCAAGCAGCGCTCGGTGCATAACAATTACATCACCCTGCCGGTGCTGTTTGTCATGTTGAGCCCGCACTATCCCATGACCTACGGGCATGAATACAACTGGTTGCTCCTCATCGCTATCGTCATTGCCGGGGTGCTGATCCGGCATTTCTTCAACCTGAGAAACCAGGGCAAAGCAGAGCCCCTGCTGCTTTTTATCGCACTTGCCATTATCATCCTGGCTGCGTTCATGGCCGCGCCGAAATCCAGGGCAATCCCTGACCGGGATGTGGCGCCACGCGCCGCGCAACCCGTTGAACCCGTTTCATTTGCGCAAGTCAGACAGGTAATCGTCCAGCGTTGCAATAATTGCCATTCGATTGAACCGAACCATCCCACCGCGCCGGTCGCTCCCAACGCCGTGATGTTCGACACTCCGGAACAAATCGCGCAATGGGCACAACGCATTCACGACAGGACCGTCACCACCAGGACCATGCCGCTGGCGAACCTGACGCAGATGACCGACGAGGAACGCAGTCTCGTGGACAGGTGGTATCTGTCGGGCGCCGGTGTAGACTAGTACTCTTTCAACCTGATATTGCCATGTTCAGAGCCACACAGCGGCGTCAAGACAACAAGGCGCAGTCCGCAGAGAATGGCGCGCCCTTGTCAAGGATTGCAACGCCGTATTGGCGCCGCTGTGTGGCTCCCTGCGGGCGGGCCGGGAAGCGGTCGCCCGCGGCGTTACGCCGCTTGGCAAGGACTCGCCATTCCCGGCGCGGCGTGCCTTGCGCTCAACCGCTTCCCGACCCGCTGAACATGGCAATATCAGGTTGAAAGAGTACTAGCGCTCGTAGGACTCCCGGCGCGAGGATTCGGACAGGGGTACCAGGTATTTCTCCGGGTTGCTGAGTATCTTCGCGCGCGCTGCCTGCAGCGTGGCTTCGCCCGCATAGCTGACGGACGAGCGCAGGTGGCCGCGGATGCGGTGCAGGATGTCGTTAACGCTGCCTTTGTACGGTACCTGTATTTCCTGGCCTTCGGGCGGGGTATCGAGCGCGGCGTCGGTCGCTTCTGCGTTCTCCGGGTCATAGAGTGATTCCAGCACCGCTTCCGGTGAGGTCATGCCGCGGTAAATCTTCTTCTTGGTATGGGTGACGGGGTCTTCGATGACCCTGCCGGGCGCTTCGTCGGTGCCGGACAATGCGCTGCCCAGCATGACCGTAGTCGCACCGCACACCAGGGCGAGAAAGATGTCCTTGTCCGTCTTGATGCCGCCATCGGCCATGATGGGGATTGAATCGCCCAGTGCCTCCCAGGTTTCGCGTATCGCCTGTAACTGCGGCACGCCGGCTGCGGTTTCCAGGCGGGTACGGCAGCCGCGGCCCGGCCCTACGCCGACCTTGACCGCGTCCGCGCCGATGTCCCGCATGAAGCGCGCCCCCTCGGCAGTGGCCACGTTGCCGCACACCAGGGGTACGTCGCCGAAGCGGCCGCGGAATTGTTCAACGGCCTCTTCCATCACCGTCGAATGACCGTGGGCAATGTCGATGAACAGGCAGTCAGCTCCTGCTTCCAGCAATGCCGCACTACGGTCGAGGTAATCGCCCCGTGCGCCGATGGCGGCAGCAACCAGCAGGTGTCCCTTGTCATCCTTGCTGGAGTAGGGGCGTTCCCGCAGGGAGAAGATGTCGCGACGCGTGATCAATCCGTGGATGCGTCGCTCGGCAGCTACCAGCGGCAGGCGCTCGATGCGATGTTCAAACAGTATCTTCGAGGCCTGTTCGATGGAAATCCCGGGTTTGTCGACAACCAGCCGGTCGAAAGGAGTCATGAAGCGCTCCACAGGCTGGTCATCGTAGTCGCTGTTCCAGGGCATATCCCGCTGCGACAGCAGGCCGGCCAGGATATTGCTGCCGGGTTCCGTCTCGATCAGAATGCCGGTAATTGAATGGTTATGTGCGAAATTCCTGGCCTGCTGAATGGTAGTGCCCAGCGGCAGGCACAAGGGCTGATTGATGACCGCGCTCTGGCTGCGTTTTATCTGCGCTACCTTGCGCGCCTGTCTCTCGATGGTCATGGCGCGGTGGATCACGCCGATGCCGCCTTCCATCGCCATCGCCCTGGCCATGTCCGCACCGGTCACGCTGTCCATATTGGACGAGACGATGGGCAGTTCCAGGGAGATATGGCCGGTCAGTACAGTAGCCAGACTGATGTCCCGGCGCGAGCCCGCCATCCCTTTTTGCGGGCGAAACAGGAAGTCGTCGAAGGTTTTTCCGACCCAGAAAGCAGTATCTGCAATTGTCATGAGGCGATCAGGAGGCTGGAGGGCGCTGAACTATCTGAACTATAGCTAAATTTCTATGAAGAAGGACAAGGTGGATAATTTAGCAATTTCAACCGACATATTCAACACCCGGAACGTTTGGCATCAGTCCCCGGTTCGTGCCTGGTATGTTTTTCAGGAAAATGAATATAGAATAGTTGCAAATCCTGAATTGTTTGTCACTGTAAGCCCGTTCAGCGAAAAGGGACTCGATAGCATGGTTTACCAATCCCCCCGGGTAAAGGTTGTGTTGTTCCTGTTCGTGTCTATGGGGTTGCCCGTTGCCGGACCGGCCCAGGCTGAGGTCATCGAGGAAGTTGTGGTAACCGGTTCCCACATCAAGGGTACCCGCGGAGATGAATCCCTGCCGGTCACCAGCCTGGCGCGGGATGACCTGGCTTACGAAGGGTCTCCCACGATAATCGACCTCATCAAGAACCTTTCTTTCAGCCAGGGAGCGGACGGCGAATCCGACTTCTTCCAGGCCGGCGCCGGACCCGACCGGGCAACGGCGAACCTGCGCGGGCTCGGACCCAGCCGCACCCTGGTGCTGCTCAACGGGCGCCGCACCACCTGGTCGCCCCATGCGATCAGCGCCCAGGCCCAGTTGCTGGTTGACGTGAATATGCTGCCGTCGATCGCCCTGGAACGGGTCGAGATATTGCGCGAAGGCGCCGCATCCACCTATGGTTCCGATGCTATAGCAGGAGTAATGAACTACATCACCCGCAGCGATTTTTCGGGGGTGGAGGTCTCGGCTGACTATAAGGGCATCGATGGTTCTGCCGGCGATGCTGCAGCAGGCATTATCCTCGGTACCGACCTGCTGCAAAACCGGGGTCACGCGGTCAGCTCCTTCGGTTATATGAGGCGCAGCCGGCTCGAACTCATCAAACGTGACTGGGCAGTTGTGCCTTATGAGCAGAGTCCCCTGGGCGGCTGGTCCAGCATCGGCCGGCCGTCAGTTGTAGTGCCCCTGGAGCGCTGGCAGGCAGCGCCCGTGGGTGGTTTCACCGGTATGCTCGCAAGTGGTATCGTCGACCCGAATTGCGAAAAACTCGGCGGCGCCCGTACCCACCAGGGCGTGCTGGGTAATCCGGACGGTGGTTTCTGCCATTTCCAGTATACGCCGTTCTACAACCTGACCGAGAAAACAGAGCGCTGGCAGTGGTTCACGGAGCTCTCCCTGGACGTGAATGATTCGACTACGCTGTCCGCTGAATTTCTCATGACGGACAGCCGCGTGCCCTCGCTGCATACCTCACCGTCTTATCCGCCCAACCGGTTGATCGACGAGAACCGGACCATACGCGCCAATCATCCCGGACTGGTCGACATGGCAAGTAAATATCCGGACCTGTACGGCGATTATGCCTGGTGCGACAGGGACTATTGTCGCTGGGACGGGGATCCGGGGCAATCTCTGGCAGGTATTCCCCCGGCCTGGCAGGAGGTGGCCTGGTTCTTCGGCCGTTCCTACGGCCAGGATGGTCCGGTGCGCGGCACCGATCAGCAGACCGGGTTGTGGCGGGCGAACCTGGCCCTGGACGGTTCGTTCGCCGATTACGACTGGACTGTGGCGGCTACCTGGTCCAGATCGAAAAGGACATTTTATGCCGGCGATACGATGGTGTACCGGGACGCCAGGGCGCGCCAGGGACTTGCCGGTGCGGAGTGCGAGCAACTGGCGCCCAACCAGTATGACCAGGACGGCAGGATATTTTTTCCGCTGGAAACACTCATGACCCATGCCGGGCAGGGTCCCTGCCGGTACTGGACGCCTTTTTCCAATTCCATGGCAGGTTCACACCCGCGTGTTCCCAATGGTCTTGCAGCAAACCCCGACTATAACCCGGTATTGAATAACCAGGAAATCTACGACTACATTGTGAACGACGATTATGGCAACAGCGGCAAGACGTCGCTGTTGGTGCTGGATGCCGTGTTTTCAGGCATCCTGCCCTGGTGGAGTCTGCCGGGTGGCGGGTTGAACTTTGCGGCCGGGTTCCAGTGGCGTAGCGAAACCTATAAAACCAACCCCCTCGGATTCAGTGATTTCGAGCTGTTCCCCTGTGCGGCAGGTCCCGAGATAGCTGACTGTACGATCGATCGCAACGGCCTCTACAGTTTCCTGGCTCCCGGGTTTCCCATCGATGAAGAACGTGATATCTATTCCTTCTTCGGCGAACTGCAGGCGCCCGTGACCGATGACCTGGAAGCGCATTTTTTCCTGCGCTACGAGGATTACGGCGGTTCGGTTGGCGCCAGCATCGACCCGAAGGTTCACGTACACTGGCAGGCATTGCCCGGCATCGGTTTGCGCGCCTCTGTCGGCACAACCTTCCGCGGACCCACGCTGAACCAGATTGTTTCTTCCAATTCTTCGAATTCATTTCAATACGTGGCCGCGACCGCTGCTTTCAAGCGCATAGACACCAAGGGCAATCCACAGCTTGATCCCGAGGAAGCGACCACTATCAATGCGGGGGTATTAATCGACCACGACAATCTTTTCCACGCTGGGGACTACCTGACACTCAGCGCCGATTACTGGTCCTACGACTTTGAAAAACCGCTGGTGACCGAACCCTATAACGCGGTACTTGAGCGCGGCTGCCCCGGCGCCGTTACCGACCCCTGCGATGTATCCAGTCCCTATTTCGAGCGGCTGTCCTTCGCCGGCAGTCCGGTCGCCGCCAATGTCGAGATTATCGACATCAACATCATCAACGGCCCCGATATCAAGACCGACGGCATCGACTTCAGCGGACTTTACTCCGTACCGGTGGGCCCCGGTCAGTTCAGCGCCGGTTTCAACGGCACGAGAATCCTGGGCTATGACATCGACGCCTGGGAACTGGGAGAGGCCTACAACGCACTCGGCCGGCTGAACTACACCACGTCCCTGGCGCGCACCCTGGTCAAGCTGAAGTTGCGGGGTTTCCTGAACTACGCCTGGAAATCGTTAAATATGCGCTACGGCGTCAGTTATGCAGACGATTATGTTGACATTGACAGGAAAATCGACAGCCACGTCACCCACGATGTTCACGCAAACTACAGGCTGTTGCAGGACCGGCTGGAACTCTGGGTTTCGGTCGTCAACCTGCTGGATGAAGACCCGCCGTTTGTGCCCCGGGAGATGAACTACGATCCGTTTACCCACGACCCGTACGGACGTACGTTCAAGGTCGGTATTCGCTATAGTATGGGCAAATAAGATGTCATTACCGCGCCTCGCCGTTCCCCCGCCTGCGCGGGGCAGGGAGCGCCGCCTGTGCAGCAGTGTACTTCCGGCAATAGTGTGTGATAACATTTTCGCAAGTCTTACATATACTCCCATAGGCCGACTACGGTGATGACTGCAGCCTGTTGTGCAGACAAGGGATATTGCATTGCTGTTTACACATTAACTGGAAAGAGTACCAGCTCTTCAGACTAATAGGAAAAACAGGCTGAAATGACTGCAAATCTCTCGATGACGCCGGAAGTTATGCTCGATCTTGCGCGTAAGACAGCAGAACTTGTGGTGCAGCGAATCGAGGGCCTGCCTGAGGAAAATGCCTGGGACGGAGAGTTCCGGCAGATTCTTGCAGATCAGTTGATGGAAGCCCCACCCGAGGACGGGCGGCCCGCAACAGAGGTTCTTGAGCAGGTCGCGCAAACTATCCTGCCATTCACAACCCGCCTGGACCACCCGCGCTGTTTCGGGTTTGTTCCTTCGTCACCCACCTGGCCGGGGGTGCTGGCCGATTTTATTGCCGCCGGGTACAACGTCAATGCCTGCACCTGGCTGGTTGCGAGCGGTCCAATCCAGGTTGAACTGGTAGTCATAGACTGGTTCCGGCGCTGGCTTGGCTATCCTGATAATGCGGGCGGACTTTTGACGAGCGGCGGTTCGGCGGCCAGTGTCGACGCCTTTGTTGCAGCCCGGGAAAATGCCGGCCACCCGGAACGGGCGACCGTATACATGAGCAACCAGAGCCACAGTGCGCATATCCGTGCAGCCAGGATTGTGGGCATTCGTCCGGAAGGAATTCGTATGATTCCAGTCGACGAGCAGTACCGTCTGGATATGGACGCACTTGCCCGCGCCGTTGCTGACGACCGCGCAGCCGGGTTTAGTCCCATCGCGATATGTGCCAACGCCGGGGCCGCCAGCACGGGAGCTATCGACCCGTTGGAAGCGATGGCGGATTACTGCGCAGCGGAGGGTATCTGGCTGCACGTAGACGCCGCGTACGGCGGCTTTGCAGCCGTGACCGGGAAGGGAAAAAAACTGTTAAGCGGAATTGAGCGCGCCGATTCGGTCGGTCTTGACGCGCACAAGTGGTTTTTTCAGCCTTACGAGGTGGGGTGCCTGCTGGTTAAGGATGCGGCCACGCTTGAGCGGGCGTTCGGAGTCAAGCACGATGTCCTGCAGGATACGATATGGGGTGCGGACCATCCGAACATTTCGGACCGGGGCCTGCAGTTGAGCCGTTCATTCCGGGCATTGAAAGTCTGGATGTCGGTACAAACCTTCGGCATGGCCGCGTTCCGGCAAGCCATATCCGGGGGGATGGAGCTTGCCGCCCGCGCCGAGGAGTATGTACGGAAAAGCGCGCACCTGGAGATGTTGAATCCGGCGTCGTTGGGAATCGTGTGCTTCCGTTTCAACCCGGGCAATACCGATATGGAGGCGGGCGGCCTGGAACAGGTCAACAGGACTATTCTCGCTCGTATATTCTGGGAAGATCCCGCGTTCATATCGTCAACGTCTCTCCAGGGGGTATTTGCGCTCCGCTTCTGTATCATCAACCACAATACGACCTGGGATGACGTGCGGGAGACCCTGGACGCGGTCGAACGATTCGGGGTCGAGGCGTTATCAGAAAGGGAAGCGTGACGTTCACCCCTGGAAAGAGTACCAGAGCCCCACGCGCACCTGCAGGAAATGGTTGACGATTGGAAATTGCCCGTACCCCTGGCTACGGCAGAGGTCCGCATGGACGATGGCGCGCTGATTATTATCCGCCGGCACGGCAACGCGGAAGGCCCGCGCATCGTATTAAGCCACGGCAACGGTTTGTCGGCCGACCTGTATTATCCGTTCTGGTCCCTGTTGGCCGACCAGTTCGACCTCGTCATCTATGATATTCGCAGTCATGGCTGGAACCCGGCAAGCGATCTTCAGGCGCAGAATTTCTGGACGTTCATCAGCGACAATGCGCATGTTCTCCAGGCAATCGACAGACACTTCGGGGAGAAACCGAAAATCGGCGTGTACCATTCCATGTCGGCATTAATGGCCATCATTCATGAACAAATGGAGGGCGTATTCACTACCATGATCCTGTTCGACCCGCCACTCAGACTTCCCAGGGGCACGTTTCTGCATATGGAAGCGATGGAGGAAAAGATGAGTTCGCACACGCTGAAACGTCGGGACAGGTTCAAAACCAGGGGAGAGTTTGCCGAGAAACTTCATGGCAAGTCCGCCTTTGCACGACTGGCGCCCGGCGTGACAGACCTGTTTGCCCGGACAGTGTTGCGTTCCAGCGCCGATGGTACGGGTTATGAATTGTGCTGCCCGGTCGAACACGAGGCCCGGGCCTGGGAGTATTTCTCCTGCTGGGTCGAGTACTCAGAGTTGGAGAATCTTAACTGCCGGGTGAAGGTTATCGGTGGCGACCCGAGCGACCATTACTCGTTTATCCCAAGCAGGGATCTCAATACCATTATTCATGTGGACTATGATTTTATCCCCGAAACGTCGCATCTCCTCATCCTGGAGAAACCGGACGAGTGCGCCGCGCTGACACGGGAGTTTCTGAGGGATATCGGCATAAACCCATAATGTGGACGAGTCCTCTACCTCGGGTTGAACACGGCAAGCAGTTCGCGGACTTCCCTGCGGTTGCCGGCGTCGCTGCTGATGTTTCTCCTGACCTTGAAACCGGTAATTTCTGCGTCTCTCACGCGGTACAACTCGCGCACCTGCCTCGTGTCGTGGTTTGAAATGACGACCTGGACCCGGTTGTGCGCCAGTTCGCAGGCAATGTCGGCCAGGCGCACCTGGTCGTCCCAGGTAAAACCTCCCGTGTGGTAATCGGTAAAATGTGCTGTCTCCGATAACGGAACATACGGCGGGTCGCAATAGACCGCATCGCCGGGACGCGCCAACCGCATGCTCTCATCGAAGCGTGCCTGCAGCAGGGTGGTGCTCTGTGCGCGCCCGACGAAGGCCAGCATTTCTTTTTCAGGGAAGTAGGGTTTGTCATAGCGGCCGAACGGCGTATTGAAACCGCCCTTGCCGTTGTAGCGGCACAAGCCGTTATAGCCGTGCCGGTTCAGGTACAGAAACAGCGCTGACTTCCTCCTGGCGCGCCGGGTTTCATTGAATTCATCGCGATAAACGTAATAGGCCTCGCGGGTATTGGTCGTGCCGTTAAAAAACCTGCGGCAATAGTTGATGAAAGCAGCGCCTTCTTCACACAACCGGTGGTACAGGCCGATCAGGTCGGGGTTGGCGTCGGCGAGCAGGTATGCGCCGTAATCCGTATTGAGAAATACCGCACCCGAGCCGACAAACGGTTCTATCAGCCGATTCCCCGGATGCAGGGCATTGCGTATCCTCGAGAGAAGCCGGTATTTCCCCCCGGGCCATTTTAAAAACGGCCTGATGTCCGGCCCGGACTTGTCAGCGGTACGCCCGGATGCAGGCAGAGGCTTAGGTCCCATCACGGGGTTAGCTGTCTGCCGCGGTCTCTTCTTCCGGGGTGCGCGCCCTGATACTCAACGCGTGAATTTCTCCGGGCATCATGTCGCCGACGGCCTGGTAGACCAGACGATGGCGCGCCAGGGTGGCGCAGCCCCGGAAACGGGAACTGACAATTTTCACGGAAAAGTGGCCGCCCCCGCCCGCCGCGCCCGCATGACCCGCGTGCAGGTGGGAGTCATCCGTTATCTCCAGGTGTTCCGGCGCCAGGGCCAGTTCGAGTTTTTCCGTTATGGTTTTGACCCGGTCCATAGCGTTATTTGTCCGTTTCCGGTTGCTCTATCGCGTAGCGGGACAGGTACAGGGTGAGACCGACGATATAAACGATGTTCAACAGCAGAAAACCGAACAGTTTGAACGTGGCCCAGGCCTCCGTGCTGAAATTATAGGCGACAAACAGATTGATAAAGCCACAGAGCAGGAAGAAGGCCACAAAGGATAAATTGACCTGGCGCCATACATTCCCCGGCGCGTCGAACAACTGTCCCATCAGCCGTGTGGACAGGTTCCGGCTGCCGATGTAATCACTCGCCAGGAAGGACAGGGAGAAGACCCAGAAGACGATGGTCGGTTTCCATTTGATAAACCGCTCGTCCTTCAACAACAGGGTCGCAGTGCCCAATACCAGCACCACCAGGAAAATGACGACGTATTGCCTTTCGATCTTTCTGGTGATAAGCCAGCTCAGGAATATTTGCAGGAATGACGCGGCTATCAGGACTTTGGTGGCCAGGTATATTCCCTGGGTCCGGTCGTCAGGGATGAACAGCGCAACCAGGAACGCCAGTCCGGGGAAAAAATCGAGGAAAAATTTCATATTATCGGGTCAGAAGTAATATCATAGTCCGTGTATGGCCCAGTATTTTAAAATCCACCCTGACAATCCACAAGCGCGTTTGTTAAACCAGGCTTCGCACATCCTGCAACAAGGCGGCGTCATTGTCTACCCCACCGACTCCTGCCTGGCCCTGGGCTGCCTGCCCGGCAACAAGAGCGCGTTCGAGAGGATACTCGCCATACGCCGGTTGGACCACAAGCATAATTTCACGCTGTTGTGTTCGTCCATGGCAACCGTGGGTGCGCTGGCGAAAACGGATAATGCAGCATTTCGCCTGATAAAACGGCTGACCCCCGGGCCGTATACGTTTCTGTTGCGAGCGTCCCACCAGGTGCCCCGGTATATCCAGCACCCGAAAAAGAAGACAATAGGGCTGAGGATCCCGGCGCATGAAACGCTGTTGGCGTTGCTGGACCTGGTCGCGCAGCCGATATTGAGCACCAGCCTGGTATTGCCGGACCAGGACGCACCCGAGACCGACCCGGAGGAGATCAGCGGTAAACTGGGCCGCGAGGTCGACCTGGTGATTGACGCCGGTCCCTGTGGAGGTGAGTTGACTACGGTCATTGACCTGACTTCCGACACGGTTGAAATCGTCCGGCAAGGCATAGGCTCTTTACAGGATATTCCGGGTTAAGCCAGAGAGGGCACGTAGATCACAGAGTACTAGTTACGTATTGGGATTAACAGGCTTCGTTTTACCTTGTCGTTTTAACAAGAATAATCTGCGATAATCTGCGTCATCTGCGGATAAATAACATACAAAGAGGATTATTTTGGCAATCTCAGCTAACCAGCGGGTGATGTCCGGCATGAGGCCGACCGGCGCTTTGCACCTTGGCCATTACCATGGCGTATTAAAGAACTGGGTCAGGTTACAGAACGAATACGAATGTTTCTACAGTGTCGTTGACTGGCATGCCCTGACGACGGAGTATGAAACTCCCGACACCATCGAGAGAAACGTCTGGGAGATGATCATCGACTGGCTGGCGGTCGGCATCAATCCCGGATCGGCGAAGTTGTACATACAGTCCCGCATTCCCGAACATGCGGAACTGCACCTGTTGCTGTCCATGCTCACCCCGCAAAGCTGGCTTGAACGGGTACCCTCGTACAAGGAGCAGCAGGAGCGGTTGCACGACAAGGACCTGACCACCTACGGCTTCCTCGGTTACCCGCTGCTTCAGACTGCCGACATCATCATCTTCAAGGCCAGTTATGTCCCGGTGGGTGAGGACCAGGTCGCCCACGTGGAGATGGCCCGGGAAGTTGCCCGGCGTTTCAATTACCTGTACGGCCGCGACCCCGGGTTTGAGAAGAAGGCGGAGAAGGCCGCCGGGAAAATGGGGAAGAAAAACAACAGGATGTATTTCGAACTGTTGAAAAAATACCAGGAACAGGGCAACGTGCAGGCGCTGGAACGGGCCAGGGCCCTGGTGGAAGCGCAGCAGAATATCAGTATCGGAGACCGCGAACGCCTGGTCGGATACCTGGAAGGCGGCGGGAAGATGATCTTCCCCGAACCCCGCGCGCTGTTGACCGAGGCGCCGAAAATGCCCGGAACGGACGGGCAGAAGATGTCCAAGTCGTACAATAATACTATCTCGCTGCGGGAGAATGCCCGCAGTGTGGAAGGCAAGGTCAGAACCATGCCCACCGATCCGGCCCGGATCAGGCGCAAAGACCCGGGCGACCCGGAAAAATGCCCGGTGTGGGACTTGCACAAGGTCTATTCAGGCGAGGATGTCAGGACCTGGGTGCAGGAAGGTTGCCGCAGCGCCGGCATAGGTTGCCTGGACTGTAAAAAACCCCTGATAGACGCCATCCTCAAGGAGCAGGGGCCCATCAGGGAGCGTGCCGACGAGTACCTGAACGACCCGGAAACGGTACGGGCGATCATTAACGAGGGTTGCGAAACTGCGCGCGACCTGGCCAGGGAAACCCTGATGGAGGTGCGCGAAGCCATGGGACTGGATTATGGCTGACCCGGAAACGGATCAACTGCCGGGCAGCGCCACGCAGGAGGAAATGCCTTTTGCCGTCGTGCAGGGCGTTCCCTTAAGCGAGATCCCCAAGGACCTGTACATCCCGCCGGATGCCCTGGAAGTATTCCTGGAGGCCTTCGCAGGCCCGCTTGACCTGTTGCTGTACCTGATCAAGCGCCAGAACCTGGACATCCTCGACATTCCCATCGCCAAGGTCACGGAACAATATATGACTTATATTGAACTGATGGAGGAGTTGCACCTGGAACTGGCGGGAGAATACCTGGTAATGGCGGCCATGCTGGCCGAGATAAAATCAAGGATGCTCCTGCCGCGCCCCGAAGCGGATGAGGAAGAGGAAGACCCGCGTGCCGAACTGGTGCGCCGTTTACAGGAATACGAGATATTCAAACAGGCCGCGCAGGATATCGACGAATTACCGCGCATCGGCCGTGATTGCTATGCTGCCATCATCGATTTTCCGGACAAGAGCATTCGCAGCCAGCCTCCCGAGGTGTCGCTTGATGCGATCATGCAGACCTTTGCCGAGGTGCTGCGGCGCGCAGAAGTATTTTCCCACCACCATATCCAGCGGGAACCATTATCCGTCAGGGAACGCATGGTAACGATACTGGACAGGATCAGTGCGGACGAATTTACCGACTTCAAGGATTTGTTTGTCGTGGAGGAGGGCAAGGCCGGCGTCATCGTCGTTTTGCTGGCGCTGCTCGAACTTGCCAAGGAAGCGCTGGTTGAACTGGTGCAGAATGAAACCAACGGCCCCATCTATATCAAGGGAGCTTCATGAACGACGCTGAACTGAAAAAGATCGTGGAAGCGGCGCTGCTCGCCCTGGACGGGCCCTTGAGCGTGACTGAACTGTTGTCCATGTTCGAGGATGATCCGGACAAACCCAACCGCCAGGCCATCAGGAAAGCGCTGCATGAATTGCAGGAAGACTACGCCGAGCGCGGCGTGGAACTGAAAGAGGTTGCCGGCGGGTTCCGTTTCCAGGTGCGTTCGGAACTGGCCGACTGGGTTAACCGGCTGTACGAGGAGCGGCCGCAGCGTTATTCCCAGGCGCTGCTGGAGACGCTGGCCATTATTGCCTACCGGCAACCGGTGACCCGGGGAGAAATTGAAGATATACGCGGTGTCAGCCTCAGTACGAGCATTGTCCGCACCCTGTTCGAACGTGAATGGATCAAGGTGGTGGGTCACCGGGACGTTCCCGGTCATCCGGAGTTGTTGGCAACGACGAGCCGGTTTCTTGATTATTTCAACCTGAAGGAACTGGCGGAACTGCCGTTACTGGGAGAGTTGAAGGATCTTGATCAAATCGAACCCGACCTGTTTCAGAACATGGACCAGGTCCAGGATGGAGAACTACAGCCTGCCCCTGAGACTGCGGATGGGGAGGGGTCTGCGGATGGCGTCTTCGAAGAGGATAACGTTATTCCTTTCACCAGCCCGGCAGCGGCTGACTGAACCAGACTACCATAACGGCGGTGCCTGAGCGGATTCAGAAAGTCCTGGCGGCCCTGGGTGTGGGCTCGCGCCGCCATATCGACGGCCTGATCAAGGCGGGCCGCGTACGCGTCAACGGCAGCGTGGCGCAACCGGGAGACAGGCTCAGTGACAACGACCGGGTAACAATCGACCGGCGCAGGATCAGGTTACGCCCGCTGCAAGAGGGCACAGCCGGATCACGGCCGAAAGTACTGGCCTACTACAAGCCTGAAGGTGAAATCTGCTCCACCAAAGACCCAGAGGGCCGCCGTACGGTTTTTGCAGGCCTGCCGAAACTGCGCCGGGGGCGCTGGATAAGTATCGGCCGTCTCGACATCAACTCCAGCGGCCTGCTGCTGTTCACCGACAACGGCGCCCTGGCGAATAACCTGATGCACCCGCGTAACCAGGTGGAACGGGAGTATGCCGTGCGCGTATCGGGCCGGGCCCGCCAGGAACAGCTCAATGCCTTGCTGAAAGGCGTCCGGCTTGAGGATGGCATAGCCCGCTTTGCCAGTATCAAGGATGGCGGAGGCAAGGGCAGGAATCACTGGTATCACGTAGTCATCATGGAAGGCCGGAACCGGGAAGTCCGGCGCCTTTGGGAATCCCAGGGCCTGTCGGCCAGCCGCCTGATCCGGATTCGTTACGGCTCTTGCAGCCTGCCCCGCAACAAGCGCGCGGGTCAGTTCTGGGAGTTGAAGCAGGAGGAGGTGGATGCATTGGAAGGAGCGATGTTTTCCAGGTAACCAACCGATCTTTCCAGGCAATCATTGAACTGCACCCATACCTCATCTGCCCATCCGGGATCATCAGGGCAGAAACATTGCCGCATTCTGTCGATCATGTCTTGCCGGTCATCTGAATCCGCATTATCAGCGTCCCATGATGAATTTTCGTCAGTCAGCGTACCCAGCATCTCCTGGAGCGCTACTGTCCCGAATTCAGGCGCCACACCGATCACATGGGTCTTGTCGCTCAAATTATTGAAGGAAGAAGCTAACGGTCCGTTTACGTTGGGGGTCAGTTCGGCGCCGGGCAACAACAGGTTGTCTTTCCCGTAGCACTCACAGGCCATTTGGAAAGCCGGCTTTGCCGGATCGCAGGTGTATATGAGGGTCTGTTTCCCGTACGGGCCGAGGCCGGTATGGATATCGATATGGATAACATGGGTGGCATGCAAAACCGCCTTGTTTAAGAAACTCTTCCAAATCGCGTTGCTCCACGCGGCTTGTCTGCCGCCAAAATAAATGTCAGTTTCATCGGTATACTGGCCTGAAGTGACGGCCTTCTGGTAGCACTGTTCACCATATTTATCCATATACGCAGATACCGCGTCCTGCACGGTGCGACCCGGAGTATCCTTGACGTATTCAGCGATAAATGTTTTCAGGTTCCGGTAGTCCGGGTTACCGGGCAGGGGTTGCGTGAAGTCGATGAAATTCCGGTTCAAATCGACGTTGTCCTCATTGACGCGCCGGTGATAGGAAAAACCGTAGGGATTGACCGCATGGACGATATAACAGACACAGTCGCCGGCGATGTGTTCATGCAATCCCTGCTCCAGGGCATACAGTTGTAACGCCGACCCGCAGTAGCCTTCCACGCCATGTGTGCCTGAAGAAATGATCAACACCTTCCTTGCATCCGCAGCGCCGATGACTGCGATATCGGTATACAGCGCTTCGCCCCCGGCGCCTCCGACGGCGCGGTTACCGTATTGATCAACGTTCAGGCGGTAGTTTTCGCAAGCGCGCAGAAATTTATCGCGCGCCTCTCGATAACTGCCGCTGATGCAGTCTGATACAGGCATGGTTATAACCAGGCATTGCCAAGGAATTGCTCCAGGCTCGCGTTGAATGTTTCTGCTTGCGTGAGAAACGGAGCATGGCCGGCAGCGGGTATCTCAATCCAGTCGGCGTCCTTTATCTGCTGCAGCATGTATTCATTAGCCGGCGTCTGGCTGAAAATGTCGAGTTCCCCATTAATTAACAGGGTCGGGACCGGTATGCTGCCCAGCATTGTCCGTAAATCGCTCTGTATCGCCAGTCTGAGGTGGTGTAATGCAGCCGCCGGCCTCGTATTGTTGGCAATAGCCAGAATTTTTTTGTACAGCGCCTTGTCGGTAGAGTCTGATAGTATCCGGGTAACGAACTTTTCTGCCATGCCTGCGGGATCGTTCTCAAGCATCTCCAGCATCGCAAGCGCCATGCCTCGTTCCGGGCACCAGGGAAAATCGTCCGAGCTGACCCCCTTCGGACAGGCATTGACCAGAGTCAAGGTATCCAGCCCGGAGGGGAACAGTTCTGAGAAGTGGATGGCAACGGAAGCGCCCATGGACCATCCAACCAGGTGAACATCTCTTACCCTGAGATGCTGCAGCAGGTCATGCACGTCACGGGCGTGGTCTGCGTATGAGTCGCGCAATGCTGCCTTTGACGAACGGCCAAAGCCCGCCAGGTCGATTGCAATGACCCGGTAGTTCTCTGCGAAGTACTTGATCTGTAAACTCCAGACCTCTTTGCTCATCATCAGACCATGCAGGAATACAAAGCTTCCGTTCGAATAATCAGCAGAGCCCGTGTCGATATGGCTTAGACGTTGCATGCCCCGGTTTGATGACCTGTATATACCAGAATGGGTGGAATTCGGAGTATAGCGAATTAAACAGGTTTAATAATTGTATTTCAGGTTGATACCGTAGGTGCGCGGACGCCCGAACTGAGCGATGTTGCCGAATGCGCCGCCGCGAAAGCCACCAACTTCGTAGTTCTCATCCAGCAGGTTTCTTACATACAATGCCGTGCTCCACCGGTCATCCCGGCTGGTAAAAGTCAGGCGGCCGTTCACAATATCGTGAGAGTCACTGGCCGCCAGGGGGTCGTTGAACAAGGTATAGAATATCTTGTCCCGGTAGCTGTATTCCATGCGCAGGGTCAGGTTGCCCAGGCCATCCAGGGACATATGGTATTCGCTGCCCAGACTGATGCTGAACTCGGGGGCCTTGGGGAGGTCGTTTCCATCGTGGTCGACATCGGGCGGGTCATTGGGGTTCGGAGCCTGCAAGTGTTCGATCTCGGTATCCAGGTAAGCTAATTGCCCGTCAAAAAACAGGTTATTCGTAGCGGCAATATCAAGCTCAAGTTCGATGCCCCATACTTCGGCATCGCCGACATTCCGCACATTGGCGAAACCGTTGCCTGCCGCGATCGCTTCTTCGGTCAATACATTCTGCTGCAGGTCGCTGTAGTCGTAATAGAAAAAAGCGGCGTTGGCTCGTAACCGGCCGTCCAGGAGGGAGGCTTTTACGCCGCCCTCGTAGGACCAGATAAATTCCTCAGCAACTGTTTCGAGAGTCGGCGATGCGCCGAAAAGCAGCGAGTTGAAGCCGCCTGATTTAAACCCCCGCGTCGCCGATGCAAACCACAGGACATCTTCCGTCATGGCGTATTCGACACCGAACTTGGGCGTAAGCGCATTCCAGCTGTTTTTCGGTGCATCACCAAACGGACTGAAGCCCAAGCCCGGTCTGTCTGCAATCAGGTCGGCCGCCGTTGCCGGCGTGGGGATGCTCAACAGGGTGAAATTATAGTCCACATCTTTTTGTTCGTAACTGTAACGCAGACCCAACGTGGCGCGCCATTGATCGGTAAAGCTGTAACCAACCTGGCCGAATACGGCATAGGCTTCCGTCTCCACCCGAGTTACATCGGCTATCCCACTGTCGTAAAACCCGCCAGGTGTCAGCGTTGTGCCGCCCAGTGGCGCGGCGCCGAACAGGAGCCGGAAGTCCTGCTCCGGTTCCTCAAAAAACAGGAAAGCGCCTACGAGCCACTCCAGCGGGCCGCCGCCGGTGGACGCCAACTGGAATTCCTGCAGGATTGATTCGGAGCTCTCCGACGGCGCGGAGAATATTAAATTTAATTCGGACACGTCAAAATCAAGCGCCCAGGTCTGTTCATATTCCCGATAGCTGCTTATGGACTTGAACTCCATCGAACCCAGCTCCCAGGTAATCTCGGCGCCGAAACCATAGTCCTCCAGGTCGAGTTGCAGCAGGGCGTCTGCACTCTGCGTGCGAATGTCGGTGTAGAGGGGAGCGCCAAATATGACACCGAGGTTGGAGGCAAAAACGGGCTGGAGCTGAGCGCTCTGTCCGCGACTGCTTTCATCTTTGGTGTAATCGCCGAACAGCCGGATTGATAAATCATCCGTCACATTTAACAATAACTGTGTACGGAACGACACCACGTCGGTTTCCTCACTGTCATCGCTGAGATACGGATTGGATGCATAGCCGTCGTCAAAACTGCCCAGGGCGGCGACCCGCAATATGGCCTTGTCGTCCGCCAGTGGTACATTAACGGCGCCGCTCACGCGCATGGTTTCGTAATTACCTGCACTGAAGTCAACATAACCACCAATATCCTGTTCGGGTTGCCGCGTTGTTACATTGATTACGCCACCGGTCGCATTACGGCCGAACAGCGTGCCCTGAGGGCCCTTGATGACCTCAATACGTTCAATATCATAGAAATCCATAATTGAACTGACCATCCTGGGCAGGTAGACGCCGTTGGAGTGAATGGCTACCGAGCCTTCCAGGCCTACCGTAATCTGGTCGGTGCCTACACCGCGCAGGAACGGCAAACCGAACTGTGCATTCGGGCTGAGTACGAAGCCAGGGACGTGGAACTGCAGATCAGTCGTGTACTCGATCCCCGACCTTGCAAGTTGCTCGCCGGTCAGTGCGTTAATGGTGATAGGTACATCCTGCAGGTTTTCGTATCTCCGCTGCGCGCTAACGACGATTTCTTCGAGTTGCCGGGCAGTTGCAACAGGTTGAACCAGAAAACCGGCCAGAACGATAAAAGAAAGCATGGATCGGTACTGCATGACGGGTACCCCGCTTATGGGATCGGATTAGTGTAGGAAGAGTGTATTAGCAATCCCGCCACGGAGTCGTCTCCCATGAGGAACCGTTTTATACCCTGTTAGGAACAAAAAAGGCTGTGAATCCTTCTTTTCCGGTGATTTTGCCGCGATATTGCTATTATCTTGCTGATTAAACAGCTTTCCTTGTGGCCTGATACATGCAAGTTTTTTCGACTGAAAATCTCCGTGGCAGTGAGCGGATCGCCTATTGGAACGAAGTGATCTGTGATTATGCGCTGGATGTGAATACCAGCATCGAGATGCCGGCTGGTTGTACCCCCCGGTTCACGGGAAAATTAACCAGGAACGACATAGGCAACCTGAGTCTGATCGATATAGTCAGCGAGGGGCCGCTATGTACTGTTTCCCGGGATTTGCGCCGCACCTGTCACGCCGAAGACGAGTTTGCCATGCTCAACGTGCAGGTCTCGGGTTCCAGCATTATCAACCAGGCGGGCCGCAGTGCCTGCCTGAAGCCGGGCAACATGGTCTTGTATGACTCCAGGTTGCCTCACAACGGGAGGGTCGATTGTGACACAAGGAACCTGTTATTGCGCATACCGCGCGGAGATATCATTCATAGAATACCCTACCTGAGAGAGGTCACCACGGTTGTACTGGACCCGTATAAAACCATGACACGGCTGGCGTATGACATGTTGCTGTCGCTCAACAGCCAGTTACCGGCCGGCGATGCGGACGGCAATGAAGCCGTAGCCAACACCATTCTCGATACCGTCACAGCCGCGGTATCAGGCAGTTTCCGTAGCAGCGACGCCGGTTTTCCCAGCAGCAGCAGCGCCTTGCTTCACCGTGTCAAGTCATTCATCGACTATAACCTGTTGCAACCCGACCTGGACCCGAAACGGATAGCATCGGCGCACCATGTATCAGTGCGTTACCTGAACAGGTTGTTCGCCAGGGAACACACCTCCATTACCCGCTGGATATGTAAACGGCGTCTGCAGAAATGTACCGAACTATTGAGTTGTACCCGGGATATAAACCGCAATATCGACGATATCGCCTACCTCTGCGGGTTCAGCAGTCTTCCGTATTTTTACCGCAGGTTCAAACAGCACTACGGCTGCACCCCCCGGGAATACAAACTGAGAATATCGAATCCCGGGCGAGTGTAATTCCCGTATCGCCGGCCCAGGTCTTGCAATGCAATGCCGGTGTGGCGGGGATGACATCCCCCTTTGACTTTTCGGTAATTTCCGTTAATCTTGGCATCCCTTTTTTATCAAGCCGGTAAACCATCCGTTATGAGTAACAGACAACCCCTGGTGGCAGCCAACTGGAAGATGAACGGCAGCCGTGAGTCCGTAACGGCGTTGCTGGACGGATGCAGGCAGGGACTGCCGGCAGACGGTGTGGACGTCCTGGTCTGTGCGCCTTCCATCTATATCCCCCTGGCGGCGGATGAACTGGCCGGCAGCAACATCGGACTGGGCGCGCAAACGGTATCGGAATACACCAACGGCGCCTACACCGGTGAGATATCGGCGGACATGTTGAAAGATTACGGTTGCCGGTATGTTATTATTGGCCACTCGGAGCGGCGCCATATCTTTGCCGAAACCAACGAGACGGTGGCAAACAAGTTTTGCCACGCCAGGGAGCAGGGGCTGGAAGTAATACTGTGCCTGGGCGAACGGCTCGAGGAAAGGGAAGCGGGCATGACGGAACAGGTATTGTCCGAACAACTGGGAGCGGTCATTGCCAGGGCCGGTATAGCTGCCTTTGACGGCGCAGTGATCGCGTATGAGCCGGTATGGGCTATCGGGACCGGGCTTACCGCAACGCCGGAACAGGCCCAGGCAGCACACAGTTTTATCAGGCTGCAGGTGGCCAGGCACGAGGACCGGATTGCCGACGAGTTGCGTATCCTCTATGGAGGCAGCGTAAAAGCGGACAATGCCGCGGGACTGTTTGCCATGGCGGACGTCGATGGCGGACTGATAGGCGGCGCATCTTTGAAAGTTAATGATTTCCTGGCGATCTGCCGGGCAGCGGGGTAGATATGGAGACATTACAGGCTCTATTACTGGTAGTGCAGGTGATCTGCGCTTTCGCATTGATCTGTTTCATCCTGGTCCAGCGCGGCAAGGGCGCGGATGCCGGTGTAGCGTTCGGCAGCGGCGCGTCCGCCACCGTCTTCGGCGCATCAGGCTCCAGTAACTTCCTTACCAAGACAACTACGGCCCTGGCCTTTGTGTTCCTGCTCAACAGCCTGGCCCTGGCCTGGATGGCCAAGGAGCGCAGCATGGGGGCAAGGGAGTTGAATATCGTCGTGCCGGAAGCAATGGAGCAACCTGTTGAGGATATCGAAGTTATCCTGGACGAAGTTCCGCAAGATGTTCCTGATTCGGATATCCCGTCTATACCCGAATAAAAAAGTTGTAATTCCTGACTGTGCCGATGTGGTGGAATTGGTAGACACGCTGTCTTGAGGGGGCAGTGCCCAAAAGGCGTGCCGGTTCGACTCCGGCCATCGGCACCATTCATCCTTTTTTTCCAGTCCTTGCATTTCCCTTTAACACTCATAACTACTTATTTATACTAGTATTTTTCGTGTAAATTATTCTTGCACTTTCTTTGCAAGTCTTCTATATTCTTGTTATGAACGTGTGAAAAAATGTGTGAGAACTTATAGGGGCTTATGAGAAAAGAACTAACTGCCACAGAGATAAAATCCATCAATAGGGAAGGCATTTACCGAGCTGGCCCAACCTTATATCTTAGAATCGCGCCGGGTGGCTCAAAATCCTGGGTACAGCGACTCACGATACACGGCAAGCGCCATGATATGGGTTTGGGCGGCTATCCGCAGGTGAATCTTGCCAGTGCACGGAAGCTGGCTTTTCAAAATCGTGAGCTTGCGTGGGCAGGCGGCGATCCGCTTGCACTGAAGCGAAAAGCGAAAATTCCAACGTTTCGTGAGGCAGCCGAGAAGACATACCTAGCTAATCGGGCTCGTTGGCGCAGTCAGAAAACCATCAAGAATTGGGAGCAGGGCATGCACAAGCATGTCCTCCCTGTTATCGGTGAGCTACGTGTAGACAGAATAGGCCGGGAGGATGTCCTGCGCATCCTCACGCCGATATGGACCACCACGCCGGAGGTGGCGCGCAAGCAGCGCAACCGCATTCGGACAGTATTGTCGTGGTGCCAGGCGCACGGGTTCATCGAACACAATGTGGCGGGCGAGATGATTGATGGGGCACTACCAGCCATGCCGGCCGTCAAGGCTCACTACCGGGCCTTACACTATAGGGATGTTCCCGCAGCACTTGAAACCATTGAGACATCCGGCGCTTCCCTGGCTGCAAAGCTGTGTTTCAAGTTCCTGGTGCTGACCGCCACGCGCAGCGGCGAGGCGCGCGGGGCAGCGTGGTCGGACATTGACTTCGAAGCCTTGGAGTGGTGCATCCCGGGCACTCGCATGAAAACCGGGGTGGCGCATCGGGTGCCCCTATCCGATGCTACAGTGGCCGTGCTGAAACAGGCAGAGATGCTGCGCGATGGCTCAGACCTGATTTTCCCCTCATCTACGAATCCCGGCACACCCTTAAGTAACATGACACTGACCAAGGTGCTGCGTACCACCGGTCTGGCAGAGAAAGCCACTGTGCACGGTTTCCGGAGTTCATTCCGGGATTGGGCCGGAGAATGTACGAACACGGCCCATGCGGTCATGGAACTGTCCCTGGCCCATGCGGTCGGCTCCGCGGTGGAGCAGGCATATGCGCGCAGTGATTTACTGGCCAAGCGGCGGCGGCTGATGGAACAGTGGGCCGCCTACGTCACCCTGAATGAAGCAGAGGTCGTAAAGCTGCACGGATCGTCCGCCCTCCGCTGACAACACGCTGCAGTAATCAAGAAAGACGTATCCTGACAGCAGGCTGGTTTTCAAGATACCTCTGTCGGAACTTTCCCGCCGATAGTTCTTTTTACTTACCTTTGCCCTTGTGCCAGTCTCTGCCGGGAATCCGCTAATGCCTGCGACCCGCAGGGAGGTCAACCCCATGACAAACAAGCTGTTGCGCCGTGAAGACGTCGGGAAACTGTACGGTCTTGCCGCCTCAACGCTTTATCGGTTGCTAAGCAAAACCCGGTTTGACAAGCGGCACGTACCGGGTCGCACGCCCTGCACCGGTCTGCAGCAGTCGACATCAAAACCGGTCGACATGAAGAAACAACCCACTCCCTCAGGCAGTGAAACCATAGCAATCATCGAATGCCTGGATGGTGGTGTGTTTGTCTTTAACGAGGCGCTCATTGCCGATATAGGACCATATTACCAAGGGGTGGCTCTCAGGGCTTTGATTATCGATCTGGCCGACTGGTATGCGGCACACCCGGCCAAACGGTCCAGCCGGTCCGTGCTTATGCGGGATCTGGTGAACCGTCTGGCCGGGTGGACAACTATGGATAAGTACCAGTTGATTGAATAATCGGATTCACCTTGCAATGAGTTAACCGATAGACCACCGGATTATGCTGTCAGAGAACAACACGTTCACAGTCGATTACTGTTATTCACACAGGGGCGAGACTACTCCTGTATACAAAACTGCGTTTTGTAACAGGAGTCTCGCAAGGGGGGGCGAGCCCCCCTTGAACCCCCCGCGTAACAGCGGACACACGAAAAGATAGTCACACTGAACCTCATCCATGGCGCGTCCCCGGAAATCAAAAACGCAGCTGGACAAGGTCGTCTCCGTCCGCATCGACAGCGCCACGTATGCAACGTGGTCTACGCTGGCGAAGGACTCCGATCTGACCATCGGCGAGTGGGCGCGCAGCATGCTGCAGGGCAACCACAAAGCGTTGCCGGCCGTGCGCCGTCGTACGCCCCCGCCCGTTGATCCAAAGCTGCAGGCCGCAGTGGGCCGGTGCGGCAACAACCTCAACCAGATTGCCCGGGCCGCCAACCGCAACGAGCTGGACAGGCGCAATGTGCGGTCAGTGATTGCGCGCCTGATTGATATCCACCGCCGCCTTGACGAGGTGCTCAACCATGATGATTAAGTTTCACAAGCCCGGCAGGGTAGGCGCCAACGCGGCCGACTACCTTGAGGACGATAAAGACCACAGAGGCAGAGTGCGTGAACATGTTGCGGTGCTGCGCGGGGACCCGTTCCGCGTCGGCCAGATTGCCGACTCCCTTAACTTCAAACACCGCCTCACGGCCGGCGTGATTGCCTGGGCGCCGGAGGATAGCCCGACCCCTGAGCAAATCGATACAGTGCTGGACCACTTCGAACGCCTGGCCTGGGCCGGGATGGACCCGGAGCGCACTGCCTGGTCCGCGGTCCGGCACGATGAAGCATCCGGCGGTGTCCACGTGCACATCATGGCCGCCCGGGTGGACCTGCAGACCGGGAAGTCTCTGAACATCGCACCCCCAGGCTGGCAAGGGGACTTCGACCCGTTGCGCGATATGTTCAACATCCGACACGGCTGGGCCAGGCCGGATGACCCGGCGAGGGCAAGCAAGGTGCATCTTGCATCCCATGAGAAAAAAATCAAGGCGGATGCGATTAAATCCGGCGAACCGCCAACGATACTGGATATCGAATCACTGACCGGGTACCTGATCGACCATATCCGCATGGGCCATATCAACCACCGCGCCGATATCAAGGCGGCACTCGAAAGCCTGGAGGGTGTCACCATTACCCGCGCCGGCAGGAATTACATCAGCGTGAAACTGCCGGGCGCCAATAAAGCCACCCGGCTGAGAGGGGACATCTACGATGAACAATTCAACGGAGAGCTTTACCGACAAACTGAAGCGGCAACAGGACGAGGAGGCAGAGTCACTCCTGACACACACCCGGCAGACCTTGCAGCCGCTGAAGAGCGATATCACGCAACTGTACGACGACGTGCAGACTTCAATCGAGGAAAATACGGCGAGCATCAGCCGCTTGCTGAGAATGAATCTGATATCGAAGTGGTGGATGTATCCGCTGACGGCAACGGTGTTCCTGGCGCTCATCATCGTGCCGGGCATGTGGCTGGCCGGGAACGTCATCGCAAGGCATCTGGAAAACAAAATCGCCGGGCAATTAACAGAGATACGCAGGAACGAAACGAGCCTGAAGACCATGCAACCCTGGGGGGTCGTACCAAGAGTAACCAGCGACACGGGCCAGCGCTACCTGGTGCTGCCAAAGGGCTCACCCCGGCCCGAACTCTGGGTAAACGACGCCGGTTACCGGTTCGTGATGCTCGGCGTCTACGAAGACGAGACAAAGGAGGACTGACCGATGACCGAACTCGAAGAGAGGCTCCTGGCCGAAGTGATAAAACTGGAGGATGGCATGAACGCCTTGTCCGGGCACTTGCAGGCAACCGACAGGCGCTTGGACGCCTTGACGAAACACATGCAGACAGTGCAAGACGATTTGACGACGTATTCAGAGGCACAGCAAAAACTATCGCCGATGTTGCAACGGTTGCAAGAGCACTTTACGGACTAGTAAAAATGGCTACCTCGCCCAAGCACTCCCGGTCTGGAAACGTGGGTAAGTCCTTGAGCCGAGCAGCATCAGACAACCATACCGGTCCGGACCCTGGCGGTGGCGTCACATTCAATCTCTGGGATGAGGAAGAAGAGAAACGGCAACGACGCGCCTGGGGCCTGGAAAAGTAAGAACTTTCATCTGGCAATATCCAGAGCTTCAATCCCAACTGCAACTTCAAGAAATTGGTAATATCCATGCGGCATAGTCATAAGATATCCCATCACCAGTAGCATGCGTGAGACTAATTTTTTACTGCGCCGTTGTATCTCTCTGATGTTCGGCCATGCCGAACGAGAGAATGTCTCCGGTTGGAGTCTAATTAAACAGTAACTTACTGATTTAAAAATTATTATTAAATGATTGGTAGCTTATGCCCAGGAAAAAACCAGCGGATTTTTGATGGATTCGTGCACTTTTAGGGGATAGAATCAAGATACTTTGCAACTTCACAGGGGTAATTAAATGGGAAAAAAAAGACAAACCGACCGACGTCTCTTCCTTGTCTGAGCCAGTGCGCTTCCTGCTGCTAATTTTGATGCCTTTGATGTACGCCTGTCGGATAGGGTCTTGGAGGCTGCCGTAGCAGCTCTAGTGGATGTCTGTCTTTATGGAGTTTTTTCGCTGTGACAATGCACTACATGCTGCGGTTTTGGACTTGTTGCCATTCGACTTGCTTCCGAAGGTCTTTGAAGCAGCACTCACTGCCCTTCTACCAGTAACTTTCTTGTTAGCCATGTATGTTCCTCTGTTTCTTGTTGTGAAATTAATTTATGAAAAACAAAAATGCACAATATATGTAGCTATACCGGTTACATAACTACAAAATATTGGGGCAAGAATGGACTTTTCAACCTGGTGTGGTAAATTATCTTTATACTGAAATGTGCCTGATACAGAGGTAAGTTCGATAGCAAGAATTCAACTGTGCAAAGCTTGTGGTCAAAAGATAAGGAAATCCAATTTTTCGTGGAAACGTTAAAATCATCTTCTGCAGAACAACTATTCTACATTGGTGACGACAACCGCTATTATGCATACTGGCCTAAAACTTACAGCGGTAAAAAATCTACACTTCAAAGCCGCAATGCTTTAATCGGAAACTACACAGAGCAATATTCCGTCGATTTATTAGAGGAGTTCGCATTGTCTAAGGGCTTGTTTGCTGTTCAAGGAGTTGTGTGTGATGAAATCGGGCTTATAAATCAATCACCTGCTGATGTTGCAATTTGCACATCAAAGAGCAAATTTCAAAGACCGGAAAATATTAGAGCAATATTTGAAGTGAAAATGTCAATAGTTTGGAACTGGGAGCTAAACAACGGTGAAATCAGATGTCTAGGTAATTTCAGAACACATAAAGGAAACCCCGGCCTCCTTCGCTCTGATTCAATGTTAAAGGCCATCGGTAAAAGTATAATTATTCGAGCGTCAAGCCATAAAGCCTCGAAAATCCCGATAATAGTCCTTGGAAATACGCCAATTTCTGACAGCTATAAATCCAAAGTCGATCATTTAAAGAAAACGGGAATTATCCAAGGTTTTTGGTCCGTTAATTCTAATCCATTGGATTACAGAGATAGTATCAAAAATACCGTCGAAGGGGGGTTTGTCAGGATGGATACTTATTCAGAACTGAAGAACCATTTGGATAATCTTTGTTCTAATCAGCTTGAATTTTTTTCAAGCATGATTGGCAAAAGCGACCTAGGAAAAATAATCGAAACTGCAAATCAAGGTTCTAGCTATGATCAAAAAGCTGAGATTTTCCTATCCTTAATTCGAGAATAGCATGACAACTCAATCACAGACCCAGGCAAAGCAAAAACGAGGAACCGAAACGAGCGCATTTGGAACGCCCGGAAGAGTCAGCCATGATTCCTCGAAATTCTACAGTGCAAGGCTTTATGAAGGACTGAACAGTGAAGGAAAAGTAAACTATATCGAAAATGAAATTCTCCCAGAGAACTTGAATTGTACCTTCTGTAAATCAAGTGAGGTAATGGATGAATTGCCGGACAACAGCGTTCACCTGATGATAACCTCGCCGCCCTACAACGTTTCTAAGGAATATGACGAGGATTTAAGCCTTGATGAGTACTTGGCGTTGCTCAACACCGTTTGGCGGGAGACTTACCGTGTTCTGGTTCCGGGTGGCCGTGCCTGTGTCAACGTGGCTAATCTCGGGCGCAAGCCATATATCCCATTGCATAGCTATATCATCGAGGGTATGCAGGACATCGGATACCTGATGCGGGGGGAAATTCTCTGGAACAAGGGTTCCAGCGCCAGTCCATCCACCGCCTGGGGCAGTTGGCAGTCGGCGGCAAACCCGGTCCTTCGAGATGTTCACGAGTACATCCTAGTGTTTTCCAAGGATTCATTTTCAAGAAAGAGGGGAGACAAAGAGAACACAATAAAAAAAGAAGAATTTCTTGAATGGACCAAAAGCGTCTGGGATTTCCCAGCGGTATCGGCCAAAAGAATCGGTCATCCAGCGCCATTCCCGGAAGAACTTCCGCACCGGTTAATTCAGTTGTATTCGTTCAAGGATGATGTAATTCTTGACCCCTTTGTCGGCAGCGGGACGGTCTGCATGTCTGCCTTGAGGGATCACAGGAATTATGTGGCATATGACATTGCCCCGGAATATATCAAACTTGCTGAAACAAGAATTTCAGCTTATAGAGACCAGATCGATCTCTTTGAAAGTAAATAATCAACATCATTAACAGAATTGGATACATTTACAATGAGATACTCCAATTCTCTTACGTTCAGTTTAATTGTATTAGGCCGCACGGATTTAGAGTGAGAACCTTGGGCATCTACGTTATCTAATTCACGACTAAGAGTGATATAAATGGCCTTACCAAATAGCTATACCCTTAAAATTGGAGCGATTCCAGCATATTTTGATGCGATACTTAGCGCTGAAGCTCCAGAAAGATTTTCAATTAATTTTCTCAGAAATCTTGAGTTTACGAGCTCGAATGACCGGATAATTATAGCAATGTTAAAGGAGCTTGGTTTTCTCAATGCTGACGGAGTTCCGCAAGAAAGATATTATCAATTTCTAGATAAATCCCAGTCATACCATGTATTAGCTGATGGAATTAGAGAAGCATATGCTGATTTGTTTGCGGTAAATAAGGAAGCTCAAAAACTAGATGTTAATGGTGCATACAATAAACTTCGTACTTTATATCAAGGCAATAAGAAAGACACTGTTATTAAACATATAGCGAAGACGTTTGTTGCTCTTTGCGATGTTGCAGATTTTAGTAAAATAAAATTACCTACGGATGAGGAAGAGCCGACCACTGGTGAAAAAAGCAAACAAAAAAGTGAAACCCAAAACAATAACGCTCTCAAAGATAACGCTGCTGATGCAAAAGGCTTTAGTGTGGATTCCCTTCAATATCACATAAATTTAGTTCTTCCAGAAACTCGTGATCAAGCTGTTTATGATGCCCTATTCAAGAGCTTAAGAGATCACTTAGGTTAATAAGCGTGGAAGATTTATATTTATTCATATATAAAGGACTATTAACCGAGGAGAGTCTAGATAAAGCAGGTAGAAAAGAAAAAGAGCACTTTGGTACTGCTGAGGCAACAATTATTAGTAGTAAGCTTGCATTAGATATGATTGATAGTGATGCAATAACTAAGGCAAAAAGAATGTCTCTCGTATACACAGCTATTCACTCGTTTGAGAATATGGTTAGAGAATTTGTAATGTCATCAATGATTGAGGAGTATCAGGAATCGTGGTGGGATAAGGTATCCACTAAAATCCAAGCTAAAGTTAGTAAGCGAATGGAAGATGAAGCAAAGCTTAGGTGGCATGGTGCTAGGGGCGGCTCAGAGATAGAGTACTGCGATTTTGGTGATCTATCGTCAATCATAGTTACACATTGGCAAATTTTTGAACCCGTGTTGGTTGACTTGGAGTGGTGTAAGTCACTCTTGGCTATATTAGAGCGCTCAAGGAACGTTGTAATGCATGGTGGTGAACTAGGTCATCAGGACATTGAGAGAATAGGTGGCAACATTCGAGACTGGGTTAGACAGGCAGGCTAATACCAATTCTAATGCTGCAAATAAATGAGGATTTGCTGAGTGATATTCATACTTGTATGACCTGAAAAATGTTGGAAAAATCGTTGGGCAAATTAATAAGTCAAATATTTTTTATAATATAAACAGTGAGTTATATAACTATTTCGAATCCGGCCATCGGCACCATTTCCTGTTTTTACCAGCTTCCCAGTCTTTGTCCCCCTCTCAATAACCTGATCCACCTGCCGTTCAATAATTAGTCACCGCACAGGCTTATGCTGAAATCGTATCGGCCCGCCGCAACGCCGGGCAACCAATATCCCAGTTTGTTTGTACGTGTCAGCGGTCTCGGGGTAAAGGACTGGGTGGGGAATGGATAATGCAAGATTTGCGACTCAGGTTATTCACTCATCTTAACCACTTCTGCCAGGGGGCGGTCGGTCCCTCTTGAATCACGTTTTTGTCCCTCAGAATCAGGCCCACTATCAGTACGAATACGATTATCACAAACCAGATAACTGCATAAGATAGAAATAGAATTACCGACCCTGATATGACTGCAGTCGGTTCCAGGCCTTCAAGTATTCCCGGTATTGAAACCATCGAACGTATTAAATCGACAGCCACTGATACTGTCCAGAATACGGAAAAATATTTCGCAACGTTCCAGCCGGTACCGCCACGCCTGGTTTCTCCTTCTTTTAAATATCTTTTGGCAAGGTAAACAGGTAATGCGATCACTCCGGCTATAGCAGTAAGAACAGGCCAGGCAATGACATTGTTTTTTCTGCTTAGCGCATCAAAAAAAACCAGGATTGCAAATATTGAGTAGACCGCAAACTGCCAGAGAATTTGCTCCGCCAGGTACCGGTTCTGCCTTGCTTCAAGTCCTTGAAGTATCCAGTCATCCATGGCGTCGTCATTTATTTCCTGCTGTTGACCCAGACAGTTATCCAACCCGATTTGATACAACTCCATTCGTTCCTTGAAGGTTAACGATGCATCGGGGAAAATATCCAGCATGTCCTCCATCATCTCGTTGTGTGATGCAAACTCATCCCCGAAACGATCGATAATTTCCGCCAGCGCTTCAGGATCATCATGGGGAATGAGCCCTGCATCCGTTCCAAACCTGGTTTGGAGACAGGGGCTGATTACGTGCTTAAGGATTTCCACTTCGTAATCATCAGCACAGGACAACGGGGCGTACAACATAAACAGCAGGATTACGTGTTTCATGGAGACCCCCAGTTGCTGGAGTTGGCGGCGATCAATAGACCGTTACGCGCTGAACGGTGCCGGCATCACCGTTGTTTTCATTAACAGTTGCCACGTTTCAAGCCCAGTCAGAGTGTTGTATGAACATTCCCTCCCGTGAGCATCCCAATTTTGCAGGATCACGTTATGTCAGTAAATCGCAATGGTAGATCGTTATGACATAGCCGGAACCTGCATATAAAGTTGAAAAACCATGATTTTCATGAAGATGTTGGTTACAGTAGTTGCCAAATATGGAAAGCAAAACGAACGAAAACGATAAATCTGCCGTCCGCGTATTCGTGGGTGAGCGCTTTTCCAGGACATTGTCTTTATCCCGGGAGCAAATAGCTGAATTCGCATCACTGTGCGGCGATATGAACCCGCTGCATCACGATCCCGGTATTGCTGAAAACAGCAGGTTTAAGGGAATCATCGCTTCCGGTCCACATACCCTGTCCCTTTTTTCGGGGATGATAGCCACGCATTTCTCCCGCAAGGGTCAGATGGTGGGACTGGAGTTTACGTTTTGTTTTCTTGCGGCAGCGAAGGAAAATATGGAACTGCTGATGTCATGGGAAGTTGTAAAAATTGAGCATAAAGCCAGCCTTGGCGGTGACATTGTCTGGTTGGAAGGCACTGTCTCCGGTCCGGAAGGGGAAGATATCATCAGTGGCAAAGGGAAAATCCTGGTTACTGATACCCTGTGAAACCATCATGCCGGAAAATACTGGCGCCTTCCTCGGCGTTACCCGTGTTGGCGCGGAAGCAGGCAAATAATTCGCGCCCCACGCCGACGCCGGACATTGTGTCGTCGTGGCGCTGTTCGGAACGCGTCTCCGGTCGTATCCGCTGTTTCAGGTTTAAACTGCCGCAGGTTGCATCGATGCTTACCAGGTCGCCGTTTTGTACCCTTGCCAGCGGGCCGTTGTCCGCGGCTTCCGGTGTTACCTGGATAGCCGCCAGTACTTTTCCGGAGGCGCCGGACATACGCCCGTCCGTCAGCAGGGCAACCCTGAATCCCCTGGCCTGCAACACGCCCAGTATAGGGGAGAGCTTGTGCAATTCCGGCATGCCGTTCGCCTTTGGTCCCTGGTAGCTGATGACTGCAACAAAATCCTTGTCCAGTTTCCCCGCCCGGTAGGCATCCATAAATTCTTCCTGGGACAGGAACACTTCGGCAGGCGCCTCGATCGCCCGGCAGTCCGGAGCGATGGCTGAGACTTTCACAATTGCACGGCCCAGGTTGCCGGACAACACCCGGAGGCCGCCTTCAGGTGAAAAAGGCGAAGAAACCGGGCGAAGGATGTTCCTGTCAATGGTTTTCTTGCCGTCCTCCCGCCAGATTAATTGTCCGTCCTCCAAGAATGGTCTCAGGGCGTATCCGGATAGCCCCTTGCCTGTGACGGTCGTCACGTCCTCGTGCAGCAGTCCCGCTTCCAGCAATTCCCTGATCAGGAAGGCGGTGCCCCCGGCCGCGTGAAAGTGGTTTACATCGGCCGCACCGTTGGGATAGATGCGAGCGAGTAACGGCACGACCGCGGACAGCTCGGCAAAATCATCCCAGTTGAGCCTGATACCGGCGGCTGCCGCCATTGCGACCAGGTGCATGGTGTGGTTGGTGGATCCGCCGGATGCAAGCAGCCCGACGATGGCGTTGACGAATGCAGGCGCGTCGAGGACCTCACTTAGCGGTATGTAGCTGTCCGTAAGGTGTGTGAGTTTCACTACTCGCCGCGCCGCGGCGCGGGTGAGGGCGTCGCGTATGTCCGTACCGGGATTCAGGAATGACGCACCGGGGAGGTGCAGTCCCATTATTTCCATCAATAGCTGGTTGCTGTTGGCCGTGCCGTAAAACGTGCAGGTGCCGGGAGCGTGGTAGGATTTTGTTTCCGCTTCCAGCATCTCCCGGCGATCGGCCTTTCCGGCAGCATGACGTTCCCTGACCGCAGCTTTCTCCGGGTTGGGTAACCCGGACGGCATCGGGCCGGCAGGCACGAATATTACGGGCAGGTGTCCGAAACTCAATGCACCGATAAGCAGTCCCGGTACGATCTTGTCGCAGACTCCAAGGCATAACACCCCGTCAAACACGTTATGGGACAGGGCAATCACCGTCGACATGGCAATAACGTCACGGCTGAACAACGACAATTCCATACCTTCTTGCCCTTGCGTGACACCATCACACATGGCCGGCGTAGCGCCGGCAAACTGGGCGATTCCGCCCGCATCTTTTACGGCTGCCTTGATGATCCCCGGGAAAGTTTCAAAAGGCTGGTGGGCGGACAACATGTCATTGTAGGCGGAGACGATGGCGATATTGGGTTTCCGGTTGTCACTCAAATCTTTTTTTTCCCCGGCAGGGCAGGCAGCCAGGCCGTGGGCGAGATTGCTGCAGGAGACAACACTCCGCTGCGGGCCAGCCTTCAGCAGTCCCTCTACCTTGTGCAGGTAGGAAGCCCTGCTGTCCCGGCTGCGCAGCCTGATGCGTTCGGTAACTTTTCTGATTGTCGGGTGCATGTTCCAGGGTCCTCCGGTTGATTACGGCGCCCAGTACACATCCAGGGGAACCTGGTCCTGGTTGAGCAGGATACGTACCGGTTTGTCCATGACATCGTAGCCGGCCAGCGCACGTTCAAAAACCCAGCGTTTCCTGTGACCGAAAAACAGCAGGATAAGCCTGCGGGTCTGCAGTAATGCGCCGGCAGTAAGGGTTATACGCGGGTAGGCGCTCGATGTGGTGTTGATGGCCCGGCACAGTTTGTCCGAACACGGGTCCAGGGCGTTGGTGAGTCCCGCGGCCTGCGGGAACAACGATGCGATATGGCCGTCCTCGCCCATGCCTGCCAGGACGATATCGCTGGGCCGCGACAACTTATGCAGGCGCTTCTCTATCTCCGCTTCGGCCAGTTCCGGGGAACTGTCTCCGCTTACCAGGCTGATCAAGCGCGCACGCGCCGCACCGGCGTGCAGCAGTTCACGCCTGAGCATTGCCTCGTTGCTGTCGGGATGGTCCGGTGGCACCCAGCGTTCGTCCGTCGGCATCACGGTGATTTTTTCCCAGGGCAGGTCAAGCCGGTTCAATTTACGGTAGGTTTCTATCGGCGTGCTGCCGCCGGCGGTGATGAAAACCCCGCCGCCCCCGTCAATGCAGGCAGCTTCAAGCGTTTTGCCGATGGCTGCCGCCAACTGACGGGCCAGGTCGTCACGCCGGAAGAAACAGTGATAGTTGAGCACGCTGCACCCGTCAGTGATACCAGGCGCGCTGGTCCCGGCCTATCAACACGTCCGAACCGGCCGGCCCCCAGGTGCCGGCGTTATACTTTTCCGGTTTCATCTTTGCCCTGTTCCAGCCATCGATTATATTGTCGATCCAGCTCCAGGCCATTTCCACTTCATCCCTGTGCATGAACAGGGCAGGGTTGCCCTGGATGATATCCATCAACAAACGCTCGTAAGCATCCGGGTAACCGGTACGGGTGAAACTCAGGTTCAACGGTAACGGGTGCAGGCGAAACCCGCCGCTACCGGGCTGTTTTGTCATAAGCACCAGTTTTACGCCTTCATCCGGCTCCAGGCGGATGACCAGGTAATTGGGCGCCGGGTATTCATCGGACGGGAATATCAGGTGCGGCACCGGCGCGAATTGAACCACGATTTCCGAACGCTTTTCACTCATGCGTTTGCCCGTGCGCAGGTAAAACGGCACGCCGGCCCAGCGCCAGTTATCAAGTTCAACCTTGAGTGCAACGAAGGTCTCAGTCCGGCTCTTTGCCGTTGCATCCAGGTCTTCCTGGTAAGAGGGCACAACCTTGCCTGCTACTGCACCGCTGAGGTATTGCCCGGTTACCGTGCTGCTTTTTGCGGTATTTCCCGTTATTGGCTTCAGCGCCGCCAGCACCTTGAGCTTCTCGTTGCGGATTTCGTCCTGGTGCAGGCTCACGGGTGTCTCCATCGCTACCAGGCATAACAGTTGTAGCAGGTGATTTTGCACCATGTCGCGCAGTGCGCCGGTGGTATCGTAGAAGCGGCCGCGCGTGCCGATGCCGATATCCTCGGCAACCGTGATCTGCACGTGGTCGATATAATGGCCCCGCCACAGCGGCTCAAACAGGGAATTGGCGAATCTCAGCGCCAGCAGGTTCTGTACCGTTTCCTTGCCCAGGTAGTGGTCAATCCGGAAGATCCGTTCTTCGAGGAATATGTTTCCCACCTGGTTATTCAGCAGTTGTGCAGAGGCCAGACCGGACCCGACCGGCTTTTCCAGGGCAATTCGGCTCCTACCGTTGATTACACCGGTCCTGGACAGCCCGGAACAGATGGTTCCATACAGGTCCGGCGCCACCGCCAGGTAAAACGCCCGAATCCTGCACGGATGCTCACCGGCCAGTGTCTTCAGGCAGTCCCACCCGCGCTCTGTGGCGGCATCCAGGTATCGAAAATGCAGTTTTTCTGAAAAACATTGCCATTGTTCCTTGTCAAAACGGTGCCGGGGAAGGTGTTGTTTTAAACCATCCAGCACGAAGGCCAGGTACTCATCCTGGGACAGTTCACGCTGCGACAGGGCAATGATGCGACTTTTCCGGTCTATTCGACCATTACCGTCAAGGTGATACAGGGCAGGCAGGAGTTTGCGGACTGCCAGGTCACCCGTGCCGCCAAAGATGATCAAATCGAACGTTTCTGTGTGAAAAAAATTGTTCAAAACCTGCCGGTTACCAGCATGCGGGTTTGGGAGACACCAGTCAGCTAAATTAATAAATGTGGTTTAATAAGTAATAGATCCATCTTATTATACAAATATAACTGTAAAAAGAAACACTTAAATTACAATAAAATGGTACATAACTATAAGTATTGCTGCCAGTTGTAATAACCCGTATAATCAAGTATCGGATTAGCTCGGGGAGAATCGAGCCTGTAAAGGCAGATAGAGGCTATGGGTAAAGGCAGCAATTCCAGCGGCCTGCGACGTTACAACGAACGCGCCGTGCTGACGGCGCTACGGAAGATGGAGACAGCATCCAAATCGGATTTGGCGCGTGCGAGCAACCTGACTCCGCAAGCCATAACACGTATTGTTGATGACCTGGAACATACCGGACTGGTTGCGAAGGGAGGACGCCGTCTGGGCAAGATTGGCCAACCATCGACGATGTATGTCATCAACCCTGCGGGCGCTTATTCAATCGGCGTCAAGGTGGGACGGCAGGACCTGGAACTTCTGCTAATGGATTTCGGCGGCTCAATTCTTGAAAAATTATGGCACAGGTTCGAATATCCGGACCCTGACTTCATGTTACGAAAAATTGAAGAAGGTGTCGCGCAACTGGTAGCTGTCCTGCGCCCTGAAAACGCAGGAAAATTAATGGGCGTGGGTGTGGCGATGCCCTGGTTTATGGGCGCATGGACAAAAGAACCTTTCATGAAAAAGGAAATTACCCGTAAGTGGGATGAAATCAATTTTTCTGATGAACTTGCAAAAGCGGTGGATCTACCCCTGTTCATTGAGAATGATTGCTCTGCCGCCGCAGTCGCAGAATTGCAGTTTGGAGTCGGCAATCAAAAATCGAATTTCCTGTATGTATTCATCGGCACTTTTGTCGGTGGGGGGCTGGTGTTGCACGGCAATGTAGAAACGGGGATATACGGCAACGCCTGCTCGCTGGGTACGATGCCTGTGCCCGGGTCCACACTCGACACGGCCCCCGGGCATAGCGGGAGTTACGAGATGTTGCTGGACCGCGCCTCGCTGTTCTGTTTAATCCGCCATTTAAGCGGTCATGGGATTGAAATCAACGATATAAACGGGTTGGACGCGGTAATGGACCAGGCAAGACCGTTGATCCAGGAATGGCTGGAAGATTGTGCGGACGCTTTGGTTTATGTATTCATGTCGGCGATAGGGATACTGGATTTTGAATCCATCGTAATTGATGGGCATTTGCCCCGGTACCTGTTAATTGAACTGGTAGATATTATTTCCCGGCGGATCCGGCAGAATGCGCCGCGATCGGGTACCTTCATTCCGGAAATACTACCAGGCAAGGTCGGTATCGATGCCATTGCCGTAGGAGGCGCAATTCTGCCGTTTTATTCAAATTTTGCCGCAGACAAGACAGTCATGCTGAAGGGCGGGGTGCCGGAAAAGGTCCCGGTATGACAAATCAGTGATTTCATTCTCACAATACCGGCCGGCAAGCTGACCGTTTTCATCAATCCGTAACTGAACAATAACCTGCACGGCCCGCGGTTCCATATTCCCGACTGATTTTTTTCGACAAAATGAAATCCTTTGCAAATGCATAAGAAATCGATTACATTAACTGGAGAGGGCGCTCCCTTACATATAAAAAGCAACAATGGAGAGGTCATGAATATTCTCCGAAAGGCAAATAATCATGATAGGTAATTCCGCGCACAAACCTTCAGATCTTTCATTCCAACTCTCGTATGGTATCGGCGGGGCGGTTGAGGGTGTCGTTTATACGGCCCTCAATTTCTTTCTGATGTTTTACATGGTGGTCATCATCGGCCTGCCGCCATCATTGGCCGGCATTATATTATTGATTTCACTGGTAATAGATGCCCTGACCGACCCGGTTATCGGCAGCCTGTCAGACAACAGCCGATCGCCCGGGGGACGACGTCATTCCTTTATGATAGTGGCCATCTTTCCACTGTGTATATTACTGGGCTTACTATTCTCGATTCCCTCCGGACTGCATGAAACTATTCTTTTTGTCTATGTATTACTGATCAATATCCTGTTGCGCCTGTTCCTGGGGATATTTGCCATTCCATTCTTGGCGCTCAGCGCGGAACTGTGGCCCGACTACCAGGTAAGGTCAAGAATTGCTCTCATCAGATGTTTCTTTTTTTCACTCGCCACAATCGGCATTCTGTATATGGCATTCAGCCTGTTCTTTGATAATGCCAAAGGTATCTCGGATGCCTCGGCTTACCCGTTGTTCGGTTGGGTGGCGGCATTGCTGGCATTGTTGTGTGGCCTGTTTTGCTGGAACAGCACACGGGGTTTCAAAGGGTACATTTGTGATGCCGGAGTACCGGCAGGGTTCTCTTTAAGACAGTTCCTGCTGAATGTCGCGGAAATGAGCAGGAACGGCGCTTTTTGCAGGGTTGTGACGGGCTTGCTCGTTGCCCAGGCAGGCACAGGGATAATGTTCAGTATGAAACTGCTGACACTGACGTATTTCTGGAGATTGTCCGGTGATAATATTGAGGCTGTCATGCTTGCATTTCCGGTTGGATTTTTCCTGGGTGTTCCCGTGGCAAAATTGATAATCAACCGGGTTGAAAAACGCACCTGTATCATTATCTCCAATGTGGTAATGGTGCTGACGTATTCCTTTCCCGCGGTTTTTGGCTTCTATGGAATTATCCCGGTTTCCAGCGGTCTTGCTTCCGCCGTCCTGATACTTGCCATGGGGCTTATCGGCCTTGTATCCATGACTTTCGCAGTCGCTTACTTTGCCTTGATACCGGATGTGGTCGATGAGCATGACTTGATGTTCAATACCCGAAAAGAGGGCGTTTTCTTTGCGGTAGTAGTTTTCAGTACTAAAGTTTCAGCCGGACTTGGCTCGGTGCTGGCCGCGTTTGGACTAAGTCTTATAGGGTTCTCGGATGACTTGACGACAGAGGTTTCGACATTCCCTGAAGACGTGGCGGCGAAAATGGTTCTGTTATGGGGCCTTGCGCCTGCTGTTTTTTACCTGTTGTCAACAATCCTGTTCAGTGGCTACCGCATCAGTAAAAAGCGACACGCAGAAATAATGGAAAAACTGGCAACCCGGCGTGCCACTGCCGTGTAATTACCGGGGTGTGCCGTTAATCATTGACATGGGAGCGGGTGTTGCCTGTGGCACTTGAAGCCTCAACGGTACGCTTGCTGAATATGGCTGCCGGGTTATCGGGGGATCCTGGCAGTGATGGAGGCATTGACAGGTTGCGGGCGCAGGATGAAACCGCGCAGTCGCATTGGGATGTCCCGCAGGTGGATGTCTGGAAAGAGGAACAGCGTTCCATCGACAGCCCTCATGGTGAAATTGCTGTGCGTCTCTATTGGCCTGTAGCAGCACAATCGTCGAAAAGCCTGTGCTTGCTGGTCGCTTATCACGGTGGTGGCTGGGTAATGGGCAGCCTGGGCACATACGACAATTTCTGCCGTTACCTGTGCAAATACGGCAACGCCATTATTATCAGTGTCGATTACCGCCTGGCTCCTGAACACCGGTTTCCGGCGGCAGTGGATGACAGCTATGCCGCCTTGAACTGGGTTGCCGGGAATGCACTTGCCCTGGGGGGCGATGTAAGCAGGCTCTGTGTGGGTGGCGACAGCGCCGGTGGCAACCTGGCGGCGGTGATGTGCCGTCTCGCAAGCATGAACAAGGGTCCGGAGATCAGCAGGCAGTTGCTTTTTTACCCCTGCCTGGCTATGTACGATAATCATGGTTACGCATCGAGACGGGAATACGGTGCTGGTGATTACGGCTTGTCTGATGCACAACTGCTTAGCTGCAGGGACTTGTATGCAAGGTCCGCGGCGGACTACAGGGATATCCGTCTCAGTCCCATACTGGCAGAGTCGTTTGCCGGACTGCCGGCGGCGTTAATCATTATGCCCGAGTACGACCCTTTGCGTGACGAGGGGGAGGACTATGCAGCAAAACTGGAAGATGCGGGTGTTGCTGTTGAATACCGGCTTTATCCCGGTGTTGTCCACGGCTTCATGTCTCAATCGGGCATGGTCGGTATCGGGCTTGAAGCCCTGAACGATGCCGCTGCGTATTTGCGCAGCGTCTGATCGGCTATCAGGTGTTCCTCATTAGACCCGGTAATTCTTGAGCAGCACGTAAATAGCCCCTGTGCCGCCGTCGACCTGCCGCGCCGAGCAATAGGCCAGCACTTCCTGCCGCTGCTGCAACCATTTTCCGATCCGGCTTTTTATGGTCGGCCTGCCTTGTCTGGAACGCAGGCCCTTGCCGTGGATGATGCGTACGCAACGCCGGTTGCGGGTTGTGCATTCCTTGAGAAAATCGGACAGGCTGTCCTTGGCCTGTTGGACCGTGTAGCCGTGCAGGTCCAGTTCCGCGGCGATGGCGAATTGTCCCCGGCGCAGTTTTCTGAACACCTTGTCCTGGATGCCCGTTTTCTTGTACAGGAGTTCGTCTCCGGTTTCCGCGGCCTCGGTGTCGAAAAAGCCCTCAGCCATCTCCTTGATGACCGCTGCTTCGTCGGCCATTCGCTGTGTCGCTTCAGGCGCAGGTTTTCTGGTTTGCGGTATCACCCTGTCGTTTGTAACCGGGGTAACGTCGCCGACTGAGCGCCGGAACAGTTCGTTCTCACCAGGTACGGTCTTACGGCGTTTCATTGGTCTCCCCCTTGCGGCTCAGCCGTTACACGGCATGGTCACGTGGGCCTCAGCACCGGCCTTTTACCAGGTTTCAGCCTGGGCGAGCGCAGGACGAGTAACAGGCAAAGGATGAGGCCGTAGATTACCGGGGGCAGGATATCCGCCTTGACCAGCCACAGGTAGTGGAAGATGACCAGGACCGCGATGGGGTAGATCAGGGAATGGAGTCTGCGCCAGTTGTCTCCCAGGCGCTGCACCATCTTATTCGTAGACGTGACTGCCAGGGGGATCAGCAACACAAATGCCGTGAAGCCGACGGTGATGTACGGCCGTTTCGCCACATCGCGCACGATTTCGTCCCAGTCGAAGAACTGGTCCAGCACCAGGTAGGTGGAAAAGTGCAGGCAGGCGTAAAAAAATGCAAACAGGCCCAGCATTCTCCGGAACCGGAGCAGTGCGTTCTTGCGGGTGAGTTTCCGTAAGGGTGTGATCGACAAGGTAACAAGCAGGAAGTTCAGCGCCCATTCACCGGTGAAATGGGTGATCTCCTTGATCGGGTTGGCCGTCAGGTTATTGGTGAAGCCGTTGTAGACCAGTACGCAGAACGGGATCGCACAGAGCAGGAACAGCAGCGGCTTGGACCAGCGCGAGGTCATCAATAATGTTTCCGCAAATCCATGCCGCTGTAGAGTGAAGCAACCTGCTCGCCGTAGCCGTTGAACATCAGGGTCTCGCGTTTCAGGAAATCCCCGATCCGGCGTTCCTTGCGCTGGCTCCAGCGCGGGTGGTCCACTTCGGGATTCACGTTGGAATAAAATCCATATTCCTGCGGCGCCGACATATTCCAGGATGTTTTCGGTGGTTTGCGGGTGAATTCAATCCTGACGATGGACTTGATGCTTTTGAAGCCGTACTTCCAGGGTACAACCAGGCGGATGGGCGCGCCGTTCTGGTTCGGCAGCACCTCACCGTACAGGCCGACGGTCAACAGGGTCAGGGGATGCATGGCCTCGTCAATGCGCAATCCTTCCCGGTAGGGCCAGTCCAGCACCCGGCGCCTGAGGCCGGGCATTTCCTCGGGACGCATGACGGTGGTAAACGCCACGTATTTTGCCTGCGACGTGGGTTCAAACCGTTTCAGCACATCAGCAAGCGATATCCCGACCCAGGGAATGACCATGGACCAGGCTTCGACACAACGCAGACGGTAGATGCGTTCCTCCAACTGGTGCGGCCTGACGATGTCTTCATAGCTGTACGTACCCGGTTTCATGCACTCGCCGTCAACCACGACGGACCAGGGTTGCGGCTGGAATTTGCCGGCGTTCTCGGACGGGTCGCTCTTATGGGTGCCGAATTCGTAAAAGTTGTTATAACTCGTGATGGCTTCATACGAGGTCAACTCCTCGTCCGTAGAATAGTCGCGGTTTTTAACCGTGGACAGTTTCGTAGCAGCCAGGGCTCCCGATATGGAGAGAGTGTTGAGCAAGGCGCCGGCAATACCGAGGTTTGCGCCGGCGCGGATGAATTTACGCCTGTTCAGGTACAACTGCCTGTCCGTGATCTCGGAAGGTTTAATCAAAGCCGGTGTTTTTATCAGCATGTCGGTTGCCTCGCGTTCATTTAAATTATTGACCGGAACCAGTGTGAAAAGTTCTGTATTCAGTCAACCCATTGTCTTGCATTATAGAACATCTGCATCCAGGGGCTGTCGGCGCCGGGCTGGTCATGGTCTATCCAGGACATCTGTTGTTTCAGGAATACCCGTTCCGGGTGCGGCATCAGTATGGTAAAGCGTCCGTCGTCATTGGTAAATCCCGTCAGACCCCCGCTCGAGCCGTTGGGATTGTAAGGGTAAGTATCCGTCACGTCACCGCGGTTATCGACAAACCGCAATACCGGCAGGGTGTGTGCCTGCGCTTTGCCGGACTCCACGCGCCCCTCACCGTGAGCCACCACGATGGGCAACCTGGCCCCGGCCATGCCTTGCATGAACAGGGAAGGGGAGTCCATGACCTCGACCATGACCACGCGGGATTCAAATTGCTCCGAGCGGTTGCGTTCGAAATCCGGCCAGTGGCCGGCGCCGGGTATGATGCTGCGCAGCCGGGACAACATCTGGCAGCCGTTGCAGACGCCCAGGCCGAAGCTGTCGGTGCGCTTGAAGAACTGCTCGAATTCATCCCTGAGACGGTCATTGAAGAGTATGGATTTTGCCCAGCCGCCGCCGGCGCCCAGGACGTCGCCGTAGGAAAAACCGCCGCAGGCCACCAGGCCTGCCAGGCCGGCCAGGGACGCAGACCCGCTGTGCAGGTCGTTCATGTTGATATCCAGGCATTTGAAACCCGCCCGTTCAAACGCAGCAGCCATCTCGACGTGGCCGTTCACACCCTGTTCGCGCAGGATACCGACGGCAGGCCTCGGCTTGAGGCCTGCCGGGGCGGACACGGTGTCCGGGCTCCCGTTTGCGCGGGAACGACGGCCCGTGATTGACAGGCCCGGGTCGGAAAGATCCTGCAGGGCTGCAAATTCCTCTGCGGCGCAGGCCGGGTTATCCCGTATGGACTGCATATGATAAGTAGTGAGTGACCAGAGCCGGTGCAGGTGATCGAGACCTGCTGAATAAACCTCCCGTTCCCGGTGCCTGATACGTACCCGGTGGTCCGCGTTCGGACGGGCAACCGGCAGCAGGCAGGTTTCGGGAAGGCCGGATTGAATTAACGTGTCCAGTACCTCCCGGGCGTGGTCCGAGCGCACCTGGAGTACGATACCGGGTTCCTCGTTGAACAGGTACGCCAGCAGGCCGGCGCTGCCCGCGTCTATGTCCAGGCCGCAACGGCCGGCAAACGCCATCTCGCACAGGGTAGCGAAGACCCCGCCGTCGGAACGATCGTGGTAGGCCAGGATATAACCGGCTTCATTCAACAACTGGACGGCATGGAAACAGGCGGCCAGCAGGGACGGCTGGTCCAGGTCGGGGGTGGTCAAACCGGTCTGCTGCGTTACCTGGGACAGGGCAGAGCCGCCCAGGCGGTTTTTCTCCATCCCCAGGTCGACCAGTAACAGGGTGGAATCTTCCAGTCTCTGCAAGCGCGGCGTGAGGGTCTTGCGGATATCGGCAACCGGGGCAAACGCGGTGACGTTCAACGATACCGGGGCCGTGGTCCGCCGTTCCAGGCCCTGCTGCGTCCACGCCACACTCATCGACATCGAATCCTTGCCTACCGGGATCGGGATACGCAACTGCTGCGCCAGCGTTGAAACGGCTTCGACGGTAGCATACAGGGCGGCCTGCTGATCCGGGTCAGCGGCGGCCGCCATCCAGTTTGCGGACAGCGCCACGTCTTCCAGGCGCAGGATACGGCTGGAACAGATATTTGTCAGGGCCTCTGCAACAGCCAGCCGTCCGGACGCCGGCGCGTTGCTGACGGCTACGGGTGGGCGTTCTCCAAGGGCCATGGCCTCTCCGGTCAAGGCGCCGTACGAGGAAGCGGTCACCGCGCAGTCCGCTACCGGGGTTTGCCAGGGTCCCACCATCTGGTCGCGCACCACCAGGCCGGAAACACTACGGTCGCCGATGGTTATCAGGAAGCGCTTATCGGCTACGCACGGAACCTGCAACACCCTGGAAATGAGTTCGTCCAGGTTGAGATCAGGAGGCTCACGCGTTTCCATGGCAGGTGTATAGTCCTCTGCCTGTATGGACAGCCCGGGGGTTTTGCCGAGTATCAGATCCAGGGGCAGGTCTATGGGGTCCGTGCCGGTCCGGCTGTCGGTCACGGTCAGCCGTCCGCTGCCGTTGGTCTCGCCGATGGCTGCATAGGGCGCCCGTTCCCGCTCACACAGGTCGCCGAACTGTTTCAACCCGTCTGCGGCGATGGCCAGGACGTACCTTTCCTGGGCTTCGTTACACCATAATTCCATCGGCGACATGCCCTGGTCTGCGCTGTGGACTGCGCGCAGTTCAAACACTGCGCCGCTGCGGTGGACCAGTTCGGGCAGCGCATTGGACAGGCCGCCGGCGCCTACGTCATGGATGGACAGGATCGGGTTTGCCGGGCCCAGCGCCCAGCACTGGTCGATGACTTCCTGGCAGCGCCGCTGCATTTCCGCGTTATCACGCTGTACCGACGCAAAATCCAGTTCCCGGTCGCTGGCGCCCGCGGTCATCGAGGACGCGGCGCCGCCGCCGAGACCGATCAACATCGCCGGGCCGCCCAGGACGACGATCCTGCAGCCCGCAGGAAGTTCGTTCTTGTTGACGTGACCGGGGCGGACCACACCGAAACCGCCCGCAAGCATAATGGGCTTGTGGTAGCCCCAGCGGTTGCCCGGCACCTTGTCTGCCTGTTCAAACGTGCGGAAATAGCCGGCGAGGGCAGGGCGGCCGAATTCATTGTTGTATGATGCCGCGCCTATCGGTCCTTCCAGCATGATATCCAGGGGGGAGGCAAGATGATCGGGCTTCTCTGCAGCCTGTTCCCAGGGTTGCGGCAGCGCCGGTATGTTCAGGTTGGAAACGCTGAAACCCGTGAGGCCGGCCCTGGGCTTCGCCCCGCATCCGGTCGCAGCCTCGTCACGAATTTCACCGCCGGACCCGGTGGCTGCGCCGGGAAACGGCGAGATGGCCGTAGGGTGGTTGTGGGTTTCCACTTTCATTAGGATGTGTACATCCTCCTGTACATACTGATAGCTGCGATCCAGGGGCGCTGCGAAGAAGCGCGCGGCGCGCTGGCCGCGCATGACCGCGGCATTGTCCGAATAGGCAGACAAGACCCTGCCGGGATGCGCGTTATGAGTATCCCTGATGAGGTCGAACAGGCTTTTTGCCCTGGCTTCTCCGCCGATGGTCCAGCGCGCATTGAATGTCTTGTGGCGGCAGTGTTCCGAGTTGACCTGGGCAAATGTCATCAGTTCCACGTCCGTGGGGTCGCGCCCAAGCCCGTCGAATGCAGCATACAGGTAATCTATTTCATCATCCGATAATGCCAGCCCCATCAATATGTTAGCTTCCTGTAACGCGGCTTTGCCGCCAGTGCCCAGGGGGATATGCGCCAATCCGCCCGCGGCACGGACAGCAAACAGGCGTGCGGCCTCGTTGATGTCCTCCACTACCACCTGGGTCATCCGGTCATGCAGGCAGCGCCTGACCGCGTCCGTCAGCCCCTGGCCGGGGTGCCGGCCGTCTGCGTATTCCAGGTACCAGCAGGTGCCGCGCTCTATGCGTTTCACCGCCGTCAGGCCGCAATGGTGCAGGATATCCGTGGCTTTGCTGGACCAGGGAGAAATCATGCCGGGTCTCGGGATAACGATACAGGCGGGTTCTGCGCGGTCAGGAATATCCGCAGTTGGGCCGTAAGCGAGCAGCTCGCCCAGTCGCGCTTGCTCGTGTTCGCCCAGGGGGGCGTCAAGAGCCAGGATATGTACGAACCGGCTCCGTATATTGTGCAGACCCGGCAGGAACGTTGCCAGTTCGGCCAGCTTCTTGTCGATACGGAACTGTGAGGCGGCGGCCGGGCCGGGGACGATGAGCATTATTGCCGCCAATCCTGCAGGTCGCTCAGCCTTTGCCCTCTTTCCAACCGGCAACAATTTGCCCGGTTTGTTCTACGGCATTGCCGATGTAATCCCGGGGGGCCAGATCCGACAAGGTGGCTTTGACGTCAGCCGGCAGGTCGAGTCCGGCACTGAATTTCCGCAGGGCTTCCCGGTCAAGCCGTTGTCCCCGGGTCAGTTCCCTGAGTTTTTCATAGGCCCCCTCGATACCGTGCCGGCGCATCGCGGTCTGTATCGCCTCGGCCAGGACTTCAGGGTTATCATCCAGGTCGGCGTTGATGCGGTCCGCGTTCGCCTGCAGTTTGCCCAGGCCTTTCAGGCATGACCGGTAGGCGATGATGCAGTGGGCGATGGCCGAACCCGTGTTCCGGTTGACGGTAGAATCGGTGAGATCCCGCTGCCAGCGCGACACAGGCAGTTTTTCCGCCAGGAAGCCGAGCAGGGCATTGGCGACTCCCAGGTTGCCTTCCGCGTTCTCGAAGTCGATGGGATTCACCTTGTGCGGCATGGTCGACGAGCCTGTTTCGCCGGCAACGGCTTTCAGCCGGAAGTAATCCAGGGCGATATAACCCCAGGTATCGCGGCACAGGTCGACCAGGATCGTGTTGATGCGGCCGAGCGCCTGGAAGTATTCGGCCTGGTAGTCATGGGCTTCTACCTGGGTGGTATGCGGGTTGTGCGAAAGACCCAGCGATTCGACGAAGTCGCGGGAAAACTCCATCCAGTCAACGCCGGGACAGGCAACGAGGTGCGCATTGAAATTTCCCACCGCACCGTTCATCTTGCCGAGAATTTCAATTTGCCTGAACCGGTCGAGCTGCTGCCGTAACCGGTGTACGAATACGGCCAGTTCCTTGCCCAGGGTGGTGGGGGAGGCGGGTTGTCCGTGGGTTCTGGACAACATGGGTTGTGCGGCCCAGCGTTGCGCGAGATCAGTCAACTCATCCAGGAGCGCGGACAAGGCTGCGCACAGGTGTTGTTCCCGGGCTTCCGCCAGTTGCAGGCCCTGGCTCAGGTTGTTGATGTCTTCCGAGGTACAGGCAAAATGTATGAATTCGGACAGGGAGCGCAGTTCGTCGTCGCCGCTGAATTTTTCCCGGATGAAGTATTCCACCGCTTTCACGTCGTGGTTTGTGGTCTTTTCGAGCTGCTTGATCCTGGCGGCATCACCCAGTGAAAAATCGCGGATGATCCCGTCGAGTGCCTGCACGGCTGCCGGGCTTAATCCGTCCGGCCCGGTAATACCGGGATGAGTTGCCAGGGCTTGCAGCCAGCGGATCTCGACTTCCAGCCGCTTGTGGAACAGGCCGTATTCGCTGAACAGGTTGCGCAGTTCTGCCGTCCGCGACCCGTAACGGCCGTCTATTGGTGATATTGCGGTAAGGTGGCTTAATTCCATCTGTCGGGTCCCGTGTTCATGGGCTGGGATTGGGTTGTGATCGGTGGATTTCATCGATCCGTTTCATCGTGGTCTTGTCCAGTTCAATATCGACACTGGCTATATTGGCGGCAAGCTGTTCCATGGAGGTGGCGCCGATTATCGTGCTGGTGACGAACGGCCGCCGGTTGACGAAGGCCAGGGCCATCTGTGCCGGGTCCAGACCGTTTTCAGCGGCGATTGCCGCGTATTGCCGTGTGCACTGCGCGGCCGCCTTGTTGTTATAGCGTTTGTATGTTTCACCGAATAAGGTCAGGCGCGCCCCTTCAGGTTGGTTTCCATTCAGGTATTTACCCGATAATACACCGAATCCCAGTGGTGAATAAGCCAACAGGCCGACTTTTTCCCGGTGCGCGATTTCTGCAAGGCCGATATCAAAGCTCCGGTTAAGCAAACTGTACGGGTTTTGTATGGAAACGACCCGCGGCAGGTCTAATTCCCTGGACAAACGGAGGTATTCACACAATCCCCAGGGTGTTTCATTGGAAACACCGGCGTAGCGTATTTTCCCTGCCTTGATCTGTTCATCCAGGGCGGCGAGCGTTTCCGCTAACGGTACACCATCCTTGACGGGGGCATGGTAGTAATCAAGCTGGCCGAAATAATTCGCATCCCGTTCCGGCCAGTGTACCTGGTACAGGTCGATATAGTCCGTCTGCAGGCGTTTGAGACTGGCGTCGACAGCCATCTGCATGTTTTTCCTGTCCAGCCGGTTATCCCCGCCGCGCAGGTACTTGATGTGGGCTGCCGCAGGACAGATCTTCGTTGCAATGATCAGCCGCTCCCGGTCCGGGCGTTGTTTCAGCCATGTGCCCAGGTATTCTTCCGTCCTGCCCTGGGTCCCGGCCCGGATAGGCATGGGATAGAGTTCCGCGGTGTCGATGAAGTTGATACCTTGTGCTACGGCAAAATCAAGCTGCCGGCGGGCTTCTGCCGGCGTGTTCTGTTCGCCCCAGGTCATGCTGCCAAGGCAGATTACACTGACGTCGATATCGGTGTGTCCCAGTTTCCGGTATTGCATGTGACGGAATGATATACTAGTTTTGGTTCTTAGTGGATATTTGGGGTCAGAGTAAAAATACCTGAAGACAGATATCTGCCATATGCCAACTCAACGGTATTTTTACTCTGACCCCAAATAGCTGAAAACTGAAAGCTGTGGATACGATCACACTGATTAAGCCCGATGATTTCCACCTGCACCTGCGTGACGGGGCGGAAATGGCCAGCGTTGTACATGACAGTGCCAGGCGCTTCGCCAGGGCGGTAATCATGCCGAACCTGGTTCCGCCGATCGTATCCGTCGAACAGGCCCTGGACTATCGCCGGAGAATACTCGCGCACCTGCCGCAAGACCCGGGGTTCAACCCATTGATGACCCTGTACCTGACCGACGATACCGGCAGGGACGAAGTGGACCGTATGGCAGAAAGCGAGCAGGTCTGTGCGTTCAAGTATTACCCCGCCGGCGCCACGACCAATTCTGCTTCCGGCGTAACCGCTATCGGAAAAGTGATGCCGTTGCTGGAATACATGGCGCAAAGAGACGTGCCGCTGCTGGTCCATGGAGAGGTGACGGATACCGGCGTCGATGTGTTTGACCGGGAAAAGGTATTCATCGAACAGGTCCTGTCCCCACTGGTTGAGGATATCGGTTCGCTGCGCATCGTTTTTGAGCATGCCACCACCAGGGATGCGGTACAGTTCGTAACCGGCGCATCGGCAAAGGTCGCGGCCACGATCACCCCGCACCACCTGATGTTAAACCGGAATGCCATGCTCTCCGGTGGTATCAATCCACACCATTATTGCCTGCCCATCCTGAAAAGAGAGATACACCGGCAGGCCCTGGTGGACGCGGCGACCAGCGGCAACCCGAAGTTTTTCCTCGGCACCGACAGCGCTCCCCATCCCCTGCGGTCGAAGGAAAAGCCGCCCTGCTGCGCCGGCATCTACAACGCTTATGCAGCCATTGAGTTGTATGCATCCGTATTCGATTCCATGGACAGCCTGGCTACCCTGGAAAACTTTGCCAGCAGGAACGGCGCCCGCTTTTACGGGTTGCCGCTGAACACACAGACAATCACGATGCGCCGTGAACAATGGCGTATTCCCGATACGATAAGTTTCGCGGACAACATGCTCGTGCCGTTCAGGGCAGGTGAGTCCTGCCAATGGAAATTACTTTATGAACAATGACGTGGAAAATGTGATCGCCGGCCGCTTCAGGAGCTACTATCCCGTAGTCGTCGACGTGGAAACCGCAGGGTTTGACCCCGTGAAGGATGCCTTGCTGGAGGTTGCAGTAGTTTTCCTGGAGGTAAACAAGGATGGCATGTGGTCCCCAATGGAGACCATTTCAAAGCATATACAACCCTTTCCGGGAGCCAACCTGGACCAGGCCGCGCTGGAATTTACCGGTATCGACCCTGATCATCCTTTCCGCAAGGAGATTGCCGTATCCGAGAAAGAGGCATTGCGTGAAATTTTTCAGACCGTGAAGAGGATGATGAAGCAGAACGGATGCACCCGCGCCATCCTGGTAGGGCACAACCCGGCCTTTGACCTGAGCTTCATTAATGCCGCCGCCGGCCGCTCCGGCCTGACGCGCAACCCGTTTCACCCCTTCAGCACATTTGATACGGCTACGCTCGGTGGCCTGGCATACGGCCAGACAGTATTGTCCCGGGCGGTGAAGGCGGCGGGACTGGATTGGGAAGAGGAAGAAGCACATTCGGCCATCTACGATGCGGAACGCACGGCCGAGTTATTCTGCAGTATCGTCAATCTCTGGCCGTTGCAATAGGAATTACGAATTAGGAATTACGAATTACGAATTACGAATGGGTGGATTACGCCTTCGTGTGCCCTGGTTCTTAATTCGTAATTCGTAATTCCTAATTCGTAATTCGCAATTCCTAATTCATTGGATTTGTGGTAAAATTTTCCCTTTTTACAGTGCCCGGTTTCAACCGGAAACCGGCACAAAACAACCCTGTTGATGTGCCTGATTAGAGAAACATGACTAACAATGAGATTGCCCGGTCTGTTTTACCGGTAAACATAGAAGATGAGATGCGTCAATCCTACATGGATTACGCAATGAGTGTCATCGTCGGCAGGGCCTTGCCGGACGTTCGTGACGGACTGAAGCCTGTACACAGGCGCGTGCTGTTTGCCATGAACGAGATGGGCAATGATCACAATAAACCGTACAAGAAATCTGCCCGCATCGTTGGTGATGTCATCGGTAAATACCACCCTCATGGAGATTCTGCCGTCTATGACACCATAGTGCGCATGGCGCAGGACTTTTCACTGCGTTACGTGCTGGTGGACGGGCAGGGTAATTTCGGATCGGTAGACGGCGACGCGCCGGCCGCGATGCGCTATACCGAAATACGCATGAGCAGGATCGCCCATGAGTTATTGGAGGATATCGACAGGGAAACCGTCGATTACATACCCAATTATGACGGCACGGAACGGGAGCCCGCGGTGTTGCCCACGCGCCTGCCCAACCTCCTGGTGAACGGTTCCAGCGGGATTGCTGTCGGTATGGCCACCAATATCCCGCCGCATAATTTAACGGAAGTCATTAATGCCTGTATCGCCCTCATGGAGAATGAGGACCTCAGCGTAGATGAACTGATCGAGTATATCCCGGGACCGGATTTTCCCACTGCCGCCATCATCAACGGTTCCCAGGGCATTCAGGAAGCCTACCGTACCGGACGCGGACGTATCTACCTGCGCGCCCGTTCGCATATCGAATCTGATGACAAGTCCGGGGACAACACCATTGTCATTACCGAATTGCCCTACCAGGTGAACAAGGCCCGGCTCCAGGAAAAGATTGCCGAACTGGTCAAGGAGAAAAAGCTGACCGGCATTCGCGAACTGCGCGATGAGTCCGACAAGGACGGCATGCGCCTGGTAATCGAGTTGCGCCGCGGCGAGGTGCCGGAGGTCATCCTGAACAACCTGTACCAGTTCACCGCGATACAGAGCGTATTCGGCATCAACCTGGTCGCGCTGGATGACGGTCAGCCGCGCCTGATGACGCTGAAAGGCATGCTCGATGCGTTTATCAGGCACCGCCGCGAAGTGGTAGTCCGGCGCACCCTGTTCGAGTTGCGCAAGGCGCGTGCCCGTGCACATATCCTCGAGGGGTTGGCGGCTGCCCTGGCAAACATCGACCCGATCATCGCCCTCATCAAAGGGTCCTCGACGCCGGCCGAGGCAAAACAAGCCCTGCTGGCGGAGTCCTGGCAACCCGGGGTGGTTGTGGCGCTGCTGGAACGGGTGAACGCGGATATTTCCCGGCCCGATGACCTGCCGCCGGAGTTGGGACTGGGTGCGGACGGGTATCGCCTTTCTGAGGTTCAGGCCCAGGCGATTCTGGAAATGCGCCTGCAGAAACTGACCGGGCTGGAACAGGAAAAGATTGTCAGCGAATACGAGGAGATACTTGAGAGAATTATTGACCTTCTTGACGTGCTGTCGCGACCGCAACGGCTGATGGAGGTAATCAGGGTTGAACTGGAAGAGATCCGGGAGCAGTACGGCGATGAGCGCCGCACCGAGATCATCGAAGACCGCTTGAACCTGACTATGGAAGATCTGATTACCGAGCAGGATGTGGTAGTTACCCTGTCCCATGCAGGGTATGCGAAGACGCAACCCCCCGATGTGTACCGGTTGCAGCGGCGCGGCGGCAGGGGCAAGTCGGCTACGGCCGTGAAGGATGAGGATTTTATCGACAAGTTATTCATCGCCAGCACCCACGATACCCTGCTGTGCTTTTCCAGCCTGGGCCGGTTGTACTGGCTGAAGGTGTACGAACTGCCCCAGGCAAGCCGCTCGGCCAAGGGTAAACCCATTGTCAACCTGTTGCCCTTGAGTGAGGGTGAGCGCATCAATGCAATCCTGCCCATACGTGAGTTCGGCGAAGACCTGTACGTATTCATGGCCACCGCGAACGGTACTGTGAAAAAGACCTCACTAAAGAGTTTTTCCCGCGCCCGGCCCAGCGGGATCAGGGCCATCGAACTTACCGACGGGAATCAACTGGTCAATGTCGAACTGACGGACGGAAAGCACGAAGTCATGCTGTTCAGTGATGCCGGCAAGGTAGTCCGTTTCAGGGAATCCCACGTGCGCCCGATGGGACGCACGGCAAGAGGTGTCAGAGGCATTAAACTGGGTCCGGATGACAAGGTCATTTCACTGATCATCGTCAAGGAAGGGATGGCCGTACTGACCGCGACCGAGAACGGCTATGGCAAACGCACTTCCCTGGAGGATTACCGGCTGACGTCCCGCGGCGTTCAGGGCGTGATATCCATCCAGACCAACGAGCGCAATGGCAGGGTCATCGGCGCGCTGATGGTCGATGAGGACGATGAGATCATGTTGATAAGTGACCAGGGCACCCTGATCCGTATGCCGATCAGCGATGTTTCAGTTGTCGGCCGCGCAACAATGGGTGTGACGCTGGTTAACCTGAACGATGGCGAGACGCTTGCCGGACTTGAGCGGATCATCGACTACGGTGATGTCGACAGTGAAGAAGCCCCGGATGCCCCGGACGAGGGCTGAACGTGACGGCAAACCCGGTCTATAACTTCAGCCCCGGTCCCGCGCAGCTACCCGGCGCAGTGATGGCGAGGGTCCGGGAAGAATTTCTCGACTGGCACGGTCACGGCGTCTCCATCGTCGAGATGAGTCACCGAAGCCGGGCTTTCACGGGTATTGCCGAGCAATCCGTCCGGGATTTATCTGCGTTGCTCGACATTCCGGATAATTACAAGATTCTGTTCCTGCAGGGCGGCGCCACCCATATGATGAGCATGGCGCCGTTGAACCTGTGTAACGGCAGCGGCACTGCCGACTACCTGGTTACCGGCAACTGGTCGAAAAAGGCCGCCGGAGAGGCTGCCCGTCTGACCGGTATGAACGTTGCGGCCACGTCTGCAGCAACGAATTTCACCACCATTCCCGACCCTGCTGAATGGCGGCTGAGCGAGCAACCGTCATACCTGTATTTTTGTGACAATGAGACGATCGCAGGCGTGGAATTCCAGTCTGCACCTGAATTGCCGGACGGTTACGAAGATACCGTACTGGTCAGCGACATGACGTCGAACTTTTTGTCACGTCCCGTGCCGGTGGCGCGCTACGGGCTTATATTTGCCGGCGCACAAAAGAATATCGCGCCGGCCGGGTTGACCATCGTCCTGGTCCGGGAAGACCTGCTCGATCGGGCGCGTCCGGACGTGCCTTTTTTGTACGATCTCAAGCTACTGGCCGAGCATGGTTCCATGTTCAATACGCCGCCTGTCTTTAACTGGTACATGGCGGGTTTGACGTTTGCCTGGGTCAGGGAACAGGGGGGAGTGGAACAGATGCACCGGAATGCACTGCTGCGTTCGGGCAGACTGTACGAGTTTATCGATAACAACGATTTTTACAGTAATCCCGTAGCCGCAACCTGCCGCTCGAGGATGAACGTGTCGTTCATACTTGCGGACTCCAGCCTGGACGGTCGATTTCTTGCTGAAGCAGCGGACAACGGCTTGATAGAATTGAAAGGCCATCGCAGCGTGGGCGGGATGCGCGCCAGCATGTACAACGGGATGCCGGAAACAGGCGCGCACACCCTGGTTGATTTCATGGCAGATTTTGCCGCCCGTTACGGCTGAGCTGAAGCACCGATCATGAACAATTCGAAGCTGGAACAAATCCGGCATGAAATAGATACCGTCGATGAGCAACTGGTAGCGTTGCTCAACCGGCGCGCGCGGCTGGCGCTGGATGTCGCTGAAGTGAAAAAACTGATTGATGATGTGCTCCCATTGTACCGGCCTGAACGGGAAGCCCGGGTGCTGGACAGGGTAAAAAGTCTTAATACCGGGCCCTTGTCGGATGACGAGGTCGGCAGGCTGGTGCGGGAAGTGATGTCAGCCTGCCTGGCCCTGGAGGCCCCGCTCGATATTGCCTGCCTGGGACCGGAAGGAACATTTTCGCAGTCCGCGGCGTTAAAACACTTCGGACAAACCGTGGGCTTGTCCCTGCTGGGCAGTATTGACCAGGTATTCCGGGAAGTCGAGGCCGGTGTCTGTCAGTACGGTGTAGTCGCGGTGGAGAATTCAACCGAAGGCACGGTGAACCAGACCCTGGATATGCTGGTGGAATCCGACCTGAAACTTTGCGGTGAGGTGGAGTTGCGTATCCATCAACACCTGCTCAGCCATGCAGAAAACCTGGCAGATATCGAGATCGTATATTCCCATGACCAGTCACTGGCGCAATGCCGCCGCTGGCTCGACGAAAACCTGACGCAGGCGCGGCGCGTGCCCGTGCCGAGCAACGCGGAAGCAGCATTGAATGCCGGCAAGGACAGGAGAAGAGCGGCCGTGGCCGGAGAGCGCGCGGCACAGGTGTACCAGTTACCCATTCTCAGTAAAAACATCGAGAATGACCCGGACAATACCACCCGTTTCCTGGTTCTCGGCAAGGAGACTGTTGCACCCAGCGGCAATGACAAGACTTCGGTATTGTTCGCCATGCCGAGCGCGCCCGGCGCACTGGTGAACATGCTTGCATGTTTTGCCGACCATGACGTGAACATGACGAAGATAGAATCGAGACCGTCGCGCCAGGGTATCTGGGAATACGTGTTTTTCGTGGACATTGCCGGCCATGCAGAGGATGCTGCGGTTGCAAAAGCCCTGTCCGACCTGGACAGCAAGGCTGCCATGGTGAAATTACTGGGTTCCTACCCCGCGGCCGGTAATTAGTTTTCAGTACCAGTAACCGGACACCAGGCAATGACAATAAACCTGACCAGACTGGCGGCGCCGGGCATAGCATCCTTACCTGCTTACAAGCCCGGTAAATCCGCTGAGGAAGTACAGCGCGAACTGGGTTTGACCAATGTAATCAAGCTCGCTTCAAACGAAAACTCCCTGGGGCCCAGCAAAAAGGTGCAGGAGGCGCTGGCATCCGGCGGTTTTGACCTGTGCCGTTACCCGGACGGTTCGGGGATTGCCCTGAAGCGCGCCCTGGGGGAATACCATGGTGTCGGTATTGAGCAGATCACCCTGGGCAACGGCTCCAACGACGTGCTGGAACTGATTGCCCGCAGTATCGTCACCAGCGCTCACGAAGTCATTTACTCGGAAAATGCGTTCATTGTTTACCACCTGGCGACACATTCGATAGGCGCCACTCCTGTCGTCATTCCGACCCGGGATCACAAGCATGACCTGGCGGCGATGCTGGATGCGGTCACCGGACGCACGCGGCTGATCTTTATCGATAACCCGGGAAACCCGACCGGCGGCTGGATTGACAAGAGCCGGTTGCTCTCGTTTCTGGCTGCCGTGCCTGAAGACGTGGTCGTCGTTGTTGACGAGGCCTATTATGAATATGCCGCTTCGCTGTGCGCCGACTATCCGAATTCAATCGGCTTCCTGCCGGATTTTCCCAACCTGGTCACTACCCGTACCTTTTCCAAAGCCTACGGCCTGGCCGGGCTCAGGGTCGGCTATGCTGTCAGCCACCCCGACCTGGCCGATTTAATGAACCGGGTAAGACAGCCTTTCAACGTCAATTCCCTGGCGCTGCTTGCTGCGGAGGTGGCGCTGGAAGACCAGGAGCACCTGCGCCGCTGTGTGGCAATGAATGACCAGGGCATGCAGACCCTGACCGCAGCGTTTGCCGGGCTGGGAATGGAATGGTTCGAATCCATAGCCAACTTCATCAGTTTCGACCTGGAACGGCCCGCGGACCCGGTTTACCAGGCCATCATGCGTGAGGGCGTCGTTGTCAGGTCGATAGCCGAATACGGATTACCCAATCACCTGCGGGTGACCATCGGCCAGGAACATGAAAACGCCGCGTTCCTGGATGCCCTGGACAAGGTTCTGGCTGCAGGCTGATCCCTGTGTCCCCGGTGGCAGAAACACATGCTGGCTGAAAACGTAAGTATTATCGGGTTGGGGCTGATTGGGGGGTCGCTGGCGCGCGCCCTGAAACGGGCCGGCCTGTGCAATACGGTCAGGGGTTATGGCCGGCGCGAGGCGGCACTGCAACAAGCCGTGGAAGACGGGGTTATCGATGCTTACAGCCTGGACCTGCGGGAGGCGGTTACCGGCGCCGATCTTGTTGTCCTGGCAACACCGTTGTCAACCACCGAAGCCCTGATGCGCGAGATGTCTGATGTGTTGAAACCGGACTGTATCATCACCGACGTCGGCAGTGCCAAGGGTGTGGTAGTGGCGGCGGCGCGCAAAGCCCTTGCCGGCCGGCTCGCCTATTTTGTCCCCGCGCACCCCATTGCCGGAACGGAGCAAAGCGGGGTGGAGGCGTCTTTTGCCGAGTTGTTCGAAAATCATATCGTCATCATTACGCCGCTCACCGAGACGGACCGCGGCGCCAGGGATACGGTTGCCGCACTGTGGCGCGGCGTCGGTGCTACGGTTGTCGACCTGGATGTCGAACACCACGATGAGGTGCTGGCGGCAACCAGCCACCTGCCCCATGTGCTGGTGTATACCTTGATCGATTGCCTGGCGCAGATGCAGGACAGGAATGAAATATTTACGTACGCAGCCGGGGGGTTTGCAGACTTCACCCGGGTGGCTTCCAGCAGCCCGGAAATGTGGCGCGACATCTGTATAGCCAACAAGGCCTCGTTACTGGCCGTCCTGGACCGGTTTGAAATGCACCTGAACGGAGCAAGGGAGGCGATAGCCGCGGGTGACGGCGGCAGGTTAATGGACGTTTTTTCCCGGGCCAAGCACGCCAGGGACGCGTTTGCCAGGAACACGGGGCGTTAACCCCGCTGACGTCGGCATAATGAGCAACAGCAGCGCCGGCGACTGTTCGAGGATCGACTACCTTGTCGCCCCTGTCGATAGACCGTTACAGGGCAGGATACGCGTCCCGGGGGACAAATCCATCTCGCACAGGGTAGTGATACTCGCATCGCTGGCTGAAGGAGTGAGTGGTTGCAGCGGGTTCCTGGACAGCGCCGATACCCGAGCGACAGTGTCAGCCATGCGCCGCATGGGTGTGCAGATCACACAGGAGGACGAGTCCCTGTCCATACATGGGGCAGGTCTGCACGGCTTGTCGGCGCCGCCGGATATTCTCGACCTGGGTAATTCCGGCACGTCCGCGCGCCTGCTGCTGGGAGTGCTGGCCGGACAGCGTTTTACGTCTACCCTGAGCGGAGACGAGTCGCTGGTGCGCAGGCCGATGCGGCGCGTTGCCGACCCGCTCAATACAATGAACGCCGAGGTGCGGATAACTCCGGAAGGGACCCTGCCCGCGCACATAACGGGCAACAGGCGTCTGCGCGCGATTGACTACGAATTACCCGTTGCCAGCGCCCAGCTGAAATCAGCGTTGCTGCTGGCAGGTTTGTATGCCGAGGGCAGGACCGTGATAACCGAACCGGCGCCTACCCGTGATCATACGGAAAGGTTACTGGCGCATTTTGCCTGCCCGGTCAAGCGCTCCGGCAAACGGATAACGATTGAAAGCGGGGTATTGCAGGCCAACGATATACATATCCCCGGCGATATTTCTTCGGCGGCTTTTTTCCTGGTCGCGGGCTGCATCGTTCCCGGCTCGGACCTGCTCATAGAAGGCGTCGGACTTAATCCGACCCGGCGTGCGGTGCTGGATATTCTCAAGCTGATGGGGGCCGATATCGGTATCTCCAACGTTGTTCAAGCGGCGGGGGAACCACTCGCGGACCTGCGGGTGAAATACCGGCCGCTGCAGGGGATTTCAATACCCGTCGACCTGGTGCCGGGGGCCATTGATGAGTTTCCGGCGATCATGGTGGCGGCCTGTTATGCAGCAGGCAAAACCGTGCTCAGGGGAGCGCAGGAACTGCGTGTGAAGGAAAGCGACCGCATCCAGGCCCTCGCGCACGGGCTGGAAAGAATAGGCATCGGCGCGGAAACCCGCCCGGACGGGTTGAGCGTGACCGGGGGGCAGCCCGGTGAAGGTACGGTGGACAGTTACGGAGACCACCGTATCGCCATGGCCTTCTCCCTGGCCGGCCTGGGCGCGGCAGGACCGATCACCGTCCGGGACTGTAAAAACGTCGACACTTCCTTCCCCGGCTTCACCGGTTGCGCCGCAGAAGCCGGCTGGGAGATAAAGGCCGCTCATGCAGGCTGACATTCCGGTCGTTACCATAGACGGGCCGAGCGGGACCGGGAAGGGCACGCTTAGCAGCCGTATCAGCCGCTGGTTGGACTGGAACCTGCTGGACAGCGGCGCGCTGTACCGTATCCTGGCCCTGTTGGCGCAGCAGCAACAGGTCCCCGTTGCCGATGCTGCCGGTGTGGCAGCCCTGGCACATGACCTCGATGTCCGGTTTATGGCTGCTGAGGACGACGAACCGGTAAAAGTCATACTGGATGGAAAAGATCTCGGTTCCCGGATCCGGCAGGAGGATTGCGGCAATGCGGCCTCAAGCCTGGCTGAGCACGGTATTGTACGCGAGGCCATACTGGGATGGCAGCGGAGTTTTCGGCGACCCCCCGGCCTTGTGGCTGATGGACGTGATATGGGTACCGTGGTTTTTCCGGACGCAGGATTAAAGGTCTTTTTGACGGCGAATCCGCATATACGCGCGAAAAGACGATATAAACAGTTGAATGTTAAAGGGATTAATGTTAAATTCGCCGATCTTGTGGGGTCGATCGCTGAACGGGACAAACGGGACAAGCAACGTATTCACTCTCCTTTGAAGCCGGCAGACGGCGCAATCGTAATCGATACCTCTGACAGCGGGATAGGTGATGTATTCAAACAAGTGGCGGCAATTATTGAGAAACGCTTCGACCTGCCGGCTGTAAACAGTTGATAATGAACATTAATATATAGAGATAACTTATTGTATGAGCGAAAGTTTTGCGGAACTATTTGAGCAAAGTCAAGTAGAGTCAAAAATGCGCCTGGGCGCTATTTTGCACGGGGTCGTCGTTGACGTTTACCAGGATAACGTGATAGTCAGCGCCGGTTTGAAATCGGAATCATGGATACCCATCGACCAGTTTTTCGATGAGAACGGTGAACTTGAAGTTACCGTAGGTGATCAGGTCGAAGTGGCCCTGGATGCGGTCGAGGACGGTTACGGCGAGACCCGGTTGTCCCGGGAGAAAGCAAAACGGCTGCTGGCGTGGAACAGCCTGGAACAGGCCCACGAAACGGATAAAACCGTAAACGGTGTGATAACGGAACGGGTCAAGGGGGGATTTACCGTTGACGTTGAAGGTATCAGGGCATTTCTGCCGGGGTCGCTTGTTGATGTGCGGCCTGTCAAGGATACGATCTACCTCGAAGGCAAGCCGCTCGATTTCAAGGTTATCAAGATCGACCGGAAGCGGAGTAACGTTGTGGTTTCCCGCCGGGCCGTGGTGGAGAGTGAGAACATCGCAGAGCGGCAAAGCCTGATTGAAAAACTCAAGGAAGGCGTCACTGTAACAGGCGTGGTGAAGAACCTTACCGATTACGGCGCGTTCCTGGATCTGGGCGGGATTGACGGATTGCTGCATATCACGGACATGGCCTGGAAACGGGTAAAGGACCCGTCCGATATTGTCAGTATCGGTGACGAAATAGACGTCAAGGTATTGAAATTCGACCGTGAACGCAACCGGGTTTCCCTGGGACTGAAACAGATGGGAGATGATCCCTGGGGTGATTTGACCAAGCGTTTCCCGGAAGGGTCGCGTTTGCACGGGACGGTGACCAACCTGGCAGATTATGGTTGTTTTGTCGAACTTGAAGAAGGTGTCGAGGGACTGGTGCATGTTTCGGAAATGGACTGGACGAACAAGAATATTCATCCTTCAAAACTGGTGCAGACCGGTGACGAGGTTGACGTAATCGTACTGGATATCGACCAGGAACGGCGCCGTATCTCGCTGGGGATGAAACAGTGTCAACCGAATCCCTGGGAGGAATTTGCTGCACTGCATAACAAGGGCGACAGGGTCAGCGGCCAGATCAAGTCCATTACCGATTTCGGTATCTTCATCGGCTTGCCCGGAGGTATAGACGGCCTGGTGCATTTGTCGGATGTGTCCTGGGTGGATGAGGGTGAGCTGGCGCTGCGAAATTACAAGAAAGGCACCCAGATTGAGACCGTAGTGCTCGCCGTAGATACCGAAAGAGAGCGCATTTCGCTGGGGATTAAACAACTGGAAAGAGACCCGTTCACGGCGTATGTGGCGGAGAATCCCAAGGGTACGGTGGTTACCGGAAAGGTTACAGCCATCGAAACCAGGAATATTGTAGTTGAGTTGGCCGAGGGAGTTGATGGGCAGTTGAAACTATCTGAATTGTCAGGTGACAAGAAAGCCAAGGATGCAAAAAGCAGTGGGGTGAAGGAAGAAGACGAAATCGACGTCAAGATTACTGCAGTCGACAGGAAGAAACGTACGATTTCCGTCTCGGTAAAGGCCAAGGAAACAGATGAGGAATCTGCTGCAATTAAGGAATACAAGCCCGATTCTTCATCCGGCGCCAAGTTGGGCGACCTGCTGAAGAAGCATCTGGATAGCGGAGGAAGTGGTTGATTTTTCGCACAAATAATGCGAGATTAGAACAATGACCAAATCTGAACTGATTGAAGCTTTGAGCAGGCAGCAGCCTCAGTTTACATCTAAAGATATAGAATCGGCAGTAAAAACAATTCTCGAGTCAATGGCCCAGAGTCTGGCGACCGGCGAGAGAATTGAAATTCGGGGGTTCGGCAGTTTCTCGTTGCACTACAGGCCGCCGCGCATCGGTCGTAACCCCAAATCCGGCGAATCTGTTTCCTTGCCGGCCAAGTTCGTTCCATATTTCAAACCGGGAAAGCAAATGCGAGAACGGGTGGACCAGGATTAGCTGTAACCACACAGAGCCAAGGTCTGCCTGAACCCGTTTGATGTCCATCGTTAGAATTGCGCTGATCCTGCTTGTTGTCGTGGCCGGATTGGCATTCCACGTTCGTAACGACCAACTGGTCGTGGTTGATTTCTACCTCGGAAACTACGAGATACCGTTATCACTGGCCCTTGCCATAGCCCTGCTCGGCGGCGCAGTCCTGGGAGTTTTATCCGGTCTGCCGTCATGGCTGAAACTGAAACGCGCCAAGGCAAGACTGGGCAGGCAACTCAAAGCACACCAACCGGATCCTCAGGCTTCTGAAGAACAATCCGCAGAATAAAGATTCATCCGCAGATGACGCAGATTAACGCAGATAGAAAATATAAAATAACTTGCAGTGTGGCAATGTGCCGGTATAGCGACTAAATCATATAATCGCGAGACTACAACCCTCAGGACACCGGAGAGATTTCTCCATTTGTTTGATGATTACCCGTTTGTAGTAACAAAAATCCTTGATCAAAGAATTTTCATATAATCTGCGTTAATCTGCGTCATCTGCGGATAAAATAATTAACTGATATGTGTGCAAGTCCTCTGCAGCCTGAGATCCCCGCGTCAAGGGGACAGCGGGTGGTGTGGGAGCGGCTGCATGGTTGCAGCAAGGCATTGGCGATCACGTCTGCGGCAAAGCAGCAGGCTGCGATGTTTGTGGTTGTCACTGCCGACCAGTCCGGCGCCCATCGTCTCATGGAAGAACTGGCCTTTTTCAACCCCGCCGGCGCCGGGCAGAGGGTATTGCTGTTCCCGGATTGGGAGACCCTGCCTTATGACCGGTTTTCCCCTTACCAGGACATTGTGTCCGACAGGCTGGCGGCACTGGTGGAATTGCGCAGCATGCACAGCGGGATCCTGGTGGTTCCCGTTTCCACCCTGATGCATCGATTGCTGCCGGCGGATTATCTGCTGGCGAACAGCCTGGTGTTACGTACCGGGCAGACCCTGGAAACAGAAAAATTCAGGAAGGACCTGGGCAACAGGGGTTACCGCAACGTGTCCCAGGTCATGGAGCACGGGGACATGGCCGTAAGGGGGTCAATACTTGATATTTACCCCATGGGTTCCGATGTTCCGTTCCGGCTCGATCTGTTCGATAACGACATCGACAGTATCCGCGTATTCGACATTGAAACCCAGAGATCCCTGGAAAAAACGGGTGAAATCAGGATATTACCTGCCAGGGAAGTCCCTCTGACCGCTCCGGCCATAGACCTGTTCCGGAGTAACTGGCGACTCCGGTTTGCGGGAAACCCCGGCCGCTCCCCGGTTTATACCGATGTCAGCAACGCTATTGCGCCGGCAGGAATTGAATACTACCTGCCGTTGTTTTATCCGCATACCAGCAGCCTGGTCGATTATTTCCCGGACAACCCGGTAATCATGCTGGATGAGGGAGTATATGACGCGGCGCTGGAATTCCAGGATATGGCGGAAAGCCGTTATGAACAGAGAAAAGATGATGAAGAACGCCCCTTGTTGACGCCGCAGGAAATGTTTTTTCCGGCCGATGAGGCGCTTGGAATGCTGGCTGAGTATCCGCAGATCCATGCAGGCGGCAGCGGCAGCGGCATCGGCGCCGCGGCGGATAAGACAATCAACTACAGTACCGGCCACCCGCGCAAGTTCCCCATCAATGCGCGGGCACAGGATCCCATGGCCGTTTTCCGCCAGTTCCTGGACGAGTTCAGTGGACGGGCGCTGATTGTGGCCGAGTCGGTCGGTCGCCGGGAAACCGTCATGGAGTTGTTCCGCGAGGAAAAAAACAGGCCGGCCCTGTGCAGGGACTGGGATGAGTTCATGGCGGACGAGGTTGGGTTCGGTCTGACTGTTGCCCCCCTGGAACGGGGGGCGGTACTGGAACGCCCCAGTGTCGTCATACTCAGTGAATCCCAGTTGTTCGGTGAGCGGGCGCAGCAGCGCCGCTTACGCAAGAGACGCCGGCAACTTACCGACTCGATTGTCGGTAGTTTGACGGAATTGTCCGTCGGTGCGCCGGTCGTTCACGAAGAACACGGCGTAGGACGCTACCGCGGCCTCGTGACCCTTACGGTGAACGGTATCGAAGCGGAATTTATCAGCCTGGAGTATGACCAGGGTGACAAGCTATACGTGCCGGTGGCTGCGCTGGACCTGGTGGGCCGCTTCGTCGGCATGGATGCGGAACATGCGCCGCTGCACCGCCTTGGCAGCGGCCAGTGGCTGAAGGCGAAACGCAAGGCCCTGAAAAAAGTTTATGACGTGGCTGCGGAACTGTTGGAACTGCATGCCCGCAGGGCCGCGGTTGACGGCCATGCGTTTAACGTTGACAACAATGCCTACCAGGCATTTGCCCAGGATTTCCCTTTTGAAGAGACTCCGGGCCAGATGGATGCGATACAAGGGGTGCTGGAGGACATGCGGGCTGCCGCCCCGATGGACCGGCTTGTATGCGGCGATTCGGGCTTCGGCAAGACGGAAGTCGCCATGCGGGCTGCCTTTGTCGCGGTGGAAAACAACAAGCAGGTTGCCCTGCTTGCCCCCACCACCTTGCTGGCGCAGCAGCATTACCAGAACTTCAGGGACCGGTTTGCGGACTGGCCAGTGCGTATAGAAGTGTTATCCAGGTTTGTTTCCAGGAAGGAACAGTCTGCGATTGAGGAAGCCCTGTGCGCAGGCCAGGTGGATATTGTCATCGGCACGCACAAACTGTTGCAGAGTGGTCTTGCCTACAAAAACCTCGGGCTGGTGATCATCGATGAGGAACATCGCTTCGGGGTGCGCCAGAAGGAAAAACTGAAGTCGGTACGCGCACAGGTGGACGTGTTGACGCTGACCGCGACCCCGATCCCGCGTACGCTCAACCTGGCTTTGTCGGATTTGCGTTCCCTGTCCATCATCGCCACGCCGCCGTCCAAACGCCTCCCGATCAAGGTTTTTATCCAGGAATGGAACAGTGAGTGGGTTACCGAGGCGCTGCTGCGGGAAATCAAGCGCGGGGGGCAGGTCTATTACGTACATAACGCAATAGAATCCATCGATAAAACAGCCGCCGAAATCAGCCGCATGGTACCGGAAGCACGCATCAGGATAGCGCACGGGCAGATGCCCGAAAAGGAACTCGAACAGGTCATGCTGGACTTTTACCACCTCAGGTTCAACGTCCTGGTATGCACGACGATTATCGAGACCGGCATCGACGTTCCCAGCGCCAATACCATTATCATCAACAGGGCGGACAAGTTCGGCCTGGCGCAACTGTACCAGTTGCGCGGCAGGGTGGGACGTTCGCATCACCAGGCCTATGCCTACCTGATCACACCGGACAGACAGGCGATCAGCGCCAGCGCAGCCAAGCGGTTTGAAGCGGTAGAAGCGCTGGAAGAACTGGGTATGGGCTTTACCCTGGCAACACATGATATGGAAATTCGCGGAGTGGGAGAAATCCTGGGTGACGAACAAAGCGGTCAGGTCCAGGAAATCGGCTTCGGCTTGTACATGAGCCTGCTGGAACGGGCGGTAGCCTCGCTGCAGGCCGGGCGCCAGCCGGAACTAGACCGCCCCCTGGACCACGGCACCGACGTTGACCTGCACATCCCCGCATTGATACCGGCTGACTACCTGCCCGACGTGCATGCCAGGCTGGTAATGTACAAGCGCATAGCCGGGGCCGAACAGGATGCCGCGTTGTGGGACTTGAAGGAGGAATGTATAGACCGGTTCGGCCTGTTGCCGGAAGCCCTGCAGAACCTGTTCCGTCTGGCCGGGCTCAAGCAGAGGACACAGTCCCTGGGGATACGCAAGATAGACCTGGGCGGGAAGGGCGGCAGGATATACTTTCAGGAAAACGCCGATATCGACACGGGAAAACTGATAAACCTGCTCCAGGCGAACCCCCGCTCATATAAACTCGAAGGGGGAGACAAACTGAGGGTCAGCCAGGAGCTTGCCGATGGCCAGGCCCGTTTCCGGTTTCTCGACGAATTCCTGGACAGCCTGGACTCTGCACCCGCTTAAGGGCCAGGGGTCAAATCCCCGGGCCATGGTGTCCCCGGATATTAATCGCGTCCGGGCAAGACAAGATTCATGGTTATGGCGGTCAGGATTGCGGGAACCAGGCCCGTTTCCATTGTGATGCGCAACTGCTCGGGCAGGCGTACAAGAAACCCGGTCTGTTCGGGCAGCCCGATGCCGATGGCAAGGGCCAGGCCAATGATCAGCATGTTCCGTTGATTGAAACTGGCCAGCCCGATCATCTTCAGGCCGGCTGCAACCACGGAACCGAATAACAGGATCGATACGCCACCCAGGACCGCGGCCGGCATGGCCCCGATAATTGCCGCCAGTTTCGGGAACAGTCCGGTAATGATCAGCAAGACGCCGGCCAGGGATACCACGTGACGGCTCACTACTCCGGTCAAGGCTATCAGCCCGACGTTCTGGCTGTACGTGATCAGCGGCAGGCAGCCGAACGCCGATGCCAGGGTGGTAGCGCAACCGTCAGCCATTACCCCGCCGGACATTTCCTTGTCCGTGGGCTCCCTGTCGGCGCCCGCAATAGTCGTGCCGGAAATATCACCGATGGTTTCGGTAATCGCCACCAGTGAAATCAGCACAAAACTGAATATCGCGGAAAACTCGAAACTCAGACCGAACGGCACCACGGCGGGGGTGGCCGCCCACCTGGCCTGCTCCAGTACGGTGAGGTCGACAAATCCCATGAACCAGGCGATCAGGTAGCCGGCGATCATGGCAATGATGATCGATACCAGGGAGAGGAAGCCCTTGCCGAATTGATGCAGCACAATGGCTGTGACAAGCACTGTCATGGCAAGCAGCGAGTGCCGTGTGGCGCCGAAATCGGCCGCATCGGCGCCGCCGAATGCCAGGCTGAATGCCAGCGGCAGGAGATTGAGGCCGATCAGCAGGATACACAGGCCGGTAATGAGCGGGGGAAACAGGAACCGCAGGTACTTGATGATGTACCCGGCAAAGATCAGGAACAGGCCGGCCGCCAGCGCGCCGCCAAATACCGCGCTCAGCCCGAGTTTTCCGCCAATGGCGACGGCGATGCCGATAAAGGCGAAATTGGTGCCCAGGACTAACGGCAACCTTGCTCCCACCGGTCCGATACCGACTGATTGCAGCAGGGTTCCCAGGCCCGACATGAACAATGTTGCCTGGATGATCAGGGTCTTGTCTGCCGGGCTCAGACCCAGCGCTTCAGCCACAATGAGCGGCGCGGCCACGGTGCCGGCAAAGATTGCCAGCATGTGCTGGAGGCCCAGGGGCAATGCCTGCTGCAGCGGCAGTTTGGCGTGGATGGCTTGTTCCCGGGCGTCAGACATGGCTATGTCAATGCAGACCGGGGTCCGTCCACCCCTTGACCAGGTCGCGCAATCCCGCACGGTCGATCAGTCGGCCTGATGCCTGTACCGCGTCGGCAACGATCCTGTCCTGGTCCACCCTGGTGGAACGGCCGTTTTCCACGACGATCTCTCCGTTGACTACAACGTGCCTGACGTCCGACCCGCGCGCGGATAAGGTGAGGTTGCACACCGGCCTGTTGTTGGGTTGATGGTGTATGCCGTTCGTATCGACAACGATGAAATCCGCCAATGCGCCCGGCGCCAGTACCCCCAGGTTTTTCCTGAGCATGCGCCCGCCGTTCCTGGTAGCCATGCTGAGCACCAGTTCCGAGTTGGTGGATGCCGGGTCCAGGCCGCGGATGCGTTGCAGCAACTGTGCGGACTTCATGGCTTCGAACATGTCCTGGCCGGCGACTGCCGCGCCATCCGTACCTAATGCGACATTGGCGCCGGCGTCAAGCAGCGGTCCCAGCCGGATAATCCCCGAAGCCAGGTACTGGTTGCTGACGGGGTTGTGTACGATGCTTGCGTGCGCATCACCCAGCAGGGCAATTTCTTCTTCATCGAGCCAGATGCCGTGCGCCAGCGTGATGCGGTCATCGAGAATACCCTGCTCATGTAACCACCTGGCCGGCCTCATGTTGTAAATGGAGGTAAAGATATCCACTTCAAACCTGGATTCACTGCAGTGTGAATGCCAGCAAACGTCGAATTCCTCGGCCAGTTCGTGACTTGCAAGCATGAGATCAGGGTCCAGGTACACCACGTTTTCAGGCGCAGGCCAGACCTCAACCAGTGAACCCGCAGGTTTTTCCCGGATACAGGCACGGGTAATTTCAAGTTCCTCGGCCGTACTGTACCGGAACAGCCGCGCGTCACTGTTCATACGCCTGCCGCCTTCCACCATGGGGCCGTAAATGCCGCGCGCGACCACGCCGCGCACACCGATCTCTTCCAGCGCATCGGCGACGCCGATAACGGTCTCTTCGTCCACCGGGGCGTAGTGGTTGTCCACTATCGCGGTCGTGCCGCTCAACACACTGTTCAGCGCACCCAGGCGCACCGCATGCACGGCCTCCTCCCGGCTGATCTCCGCGGCCAGCGGCATCATGTAATCTGACAGCCAGGGCAGCAGGGACAGGCCGTCCCCCAGTGTTTTACCCAGGTGTTGGAACAGGTGGTTATGACCGTCAACAAGGCCGGGCATGACGGTCAGGCCGGAAAAATCCACGGTACGCGTCGTTGCGCTTATGTTATTTTCCATGCCGGCCGGGGTCCCGACGGCCAGTATTTCCCCGCCGCCAACGGCAATGGCGCCATTGCGGATCCAGGGATTCGCCGCATCCAGGGTGAGGATATCCCCCCCCTTGAAGAGAATATCCGCAACCTTCCTGTCAGTTTCCATCAGAAATTCCACGCCCCGCTCCGGAATGCCGGGTATAGTGCCGCAATGACGTTGAAATGGAATAACAAACTTGATTCTGCCGGGACATCTTTGTATTTTGCCACAGATGCTCAAAAGGATTAATTTTTCGGGGTTCACCCCAAGCGTAACCGGGATATTGCTTATTTCGTGTTGCCTGTTGCCGGTAACGGGCACAGCGGTGTCCGCCGACTGGTTCGAAGTGGAAGCCGTCCTGTTTGAATACACCGAACCGGACGCCGGTGACGAATGGTGGTATGAAAACCCGGGGTTGCCGTCGCGGCATCAGACCATCGGGCTGATCATGGCTACTGCGGCCCCCGTGAAGGGCGGGACACCTGAAGCTGCGGACGAGGCGGATTTGATGCCGTATCTTGCCCTGCCGAAAGGGAATTACCAGCTTGGCGGTGTCAGGAGGGTACTGGAATTATCCGCAGCATACCGGCCTTTGCTGCACGTGGCCTGGCAACAGCCGGGACTGGCCGTCCGGGACGTGAGAGCGATACACCTGGACAATACCCGCTTTGAGAAAAAAACCGCTGAGCCGGATGAGGCGCCGGCAGATGCAGAACAGGAGCAGCCCGAATATACCCCTCCGGATAAGGTCTTTGACGGCATTATCCGCCTGCGCAAGTCGCGTTTCCTGCACCTTGACGTGGATTTTGCCTATTTCCCTGACGTGCTGGAACAGCCTGGCCATGACCCCCGGGATGAAGCTGCCGGCCGTGTGCGTTTGTCGACGGATTATGTCAGGTTAACGGAGAGCAGGAGGGTAAAACCGGACGAACTGCACTATTTCGACCATCCCCTGTTTGGCCTGATCGTTCAGGTCAGAAAAATAATATCCGCAGATGACGCAGATTAGCGCAGATGAAATAAAAATTATTTTGTTATGAGGAAGCTATATGGTATTTCAACCGGAATCTTCGTGTCATAAATCAAAAATATAATCTGCGTCCATCTGCGTCATCTACGGATAAATTATCGCTGTTCAGCCAGTAATGTCATGCCGGCCCAGTTGCGTGCGAATTGTGCCGCGCTCCTGCCGCTGCGGGTGCCTTTTTCCAGCGCCCACTGCAGGGCGGCCTCCCTCACCGTCTCGTGATCGCCGACTTTTACGCCGGTCCTGTCCAGCCAGTGAAAAGCAATCTGCAGGTATTGTTCCTGGTTGAACGGGTGGAACGACAGCCAGATCCCGAAACGTTCCGACAGCGAGAGTTTCTCTTCTACGGCTTCGCCATGGTGGATTTCACCGTCGACCATCCTGGACTCCAGGTTCTCCGACCTGAATTCCGGTATCAGGTGGCGCCGGTTGGAGGTGGCGTAGATCAGGATATTGTCGGGAATGTCGCTTACCGAACCGTCCAGCACGACTTTCAGCGTCTTGTAACTGGGGTCGTTCACGTCGAAGGACAGGTCGTCACAGTAAATGATGAACTTGCCTGAAAAATGGCTCAGTTCGTCACAGATATCCGTCAGGTCGGTGAGGTTGTCCCGCGTGACTTCCACCAGGTACAGCCCCCGGTCCCGGTACTCGCTGAAGATAGCCTTGACCAGGGATGACTTGCCGGTGCCGCGCGGCCCCCACAACAGGACGTTGTTGGCAGGATAACCGTTGATGAACTGTTCGGTGTTCGAGCACAGCGAGTTTTTTTGCCTTTCAATACAAAGCAGGTCATCCAGCCCGATCTCCCTGGAATGCCTGATTTCCTCCAGGCGGGATGCCGCGCCGCTACGGCGCCAGCGCATAAGAGGGGCAGCCTGTCCCGGGTTCCCGGTCGACTTTTTGAATTTCAGGCGGCCCAGCAGTGCACCGAGTCGTGTACCTGTATTAGTCATGATGTCTCTGTTATTAAACGGTGCCATTATACGCCGAGATGCACGGAATCTGGCTTTTTTGAAAAAATCCGGATGTAATTGTGCGTGTCATCTTTATAATACCGTTTCTATTTTGCAGCCGGAAAGGTGAGGAATGTTTGACAGAGACATGAAAATTGCCGGGTACGACGACGTGCTCGACCAGGCCATGCAGGGTGAGAGGACCCGGCAGGAAGAACATATTGAACTGATAGCCTCGGAGAACAATGTCAGTCCCAGGGTGCTCGAGGCCCAGGGCTCGGTACTGACCAACAAGTATGCCGAAGGCTACCCGGGCAAACGCTATTACGGCGGTTGTGAATACGTCGATGTGGTCGAGCAGCTTGCCATCGATCGCGCAAAAGAGTTATTCGGGGCGGATTATGCCAACGTCCAGCCCCATTCCGGTTCCCAGGCCAACGGCGCGGTTTACCTGGCGCTGTGCCGGCCCGGCGATACCATCATGGGAATGAGCCTTGCCCACGGCGGCCACCTGACCCATGGCGCGTCAGTCAGCGTCTCAGGCAGGTTGTACAAGGCGGTACAGTACGGGCTGAACGAGGATACGGGTGAAATCGATTATGACGCAGCGGAACAGCTTGCGCTGGAGCACAAGCCAAAATTAATCATGACCGGTTTCTCTGCGTACTCCCGCAGGGTGGACTGGCAGAGGTTCAGGGATATTGCCGATAAAGTTGATGCGTATCTGGTGTCAGACATCGCTCACGTGGCCGGTCTGATCGCCACCGGACTGTATCCCAGCCCGGTCCGGATCGCGGACGTGACGACGACGACGACCCACAAGACCTTGCGCGGCCCGCGTTCAGGCCTGATCCTGGCGAAAGCCAACCCGGAACTGGAAAAGAAACTGAATTTCACGGTCTTTCCTTCCTACCAGGGCGGCCCGCTGATGCACGTGATAGCCGCAAAAGCGGTTGCCTTCAAGGAAGCCATGGAACCGGAGTTCAGGGATTACCAGCAACAGGTCATCAACAATGCGCGCAGCATGGCCGGGGTGTTTATACAACGGGGTGTAGACATCGTATCCGGCGGGACCGACAACCACCTGTTCCTGGTCAGCCTGGTCAGCAGGGGCATAACGGGCAAGGACCTGGACGCGGCCCTGGACCGCGCCAACATCACGGTGAACAAGAATGCAGTTCCCAACGACCCGCAATCACCTTTCGTCACCAGCGGCATCCGCATCGGCACCCCGTCGATTACCACCCGCGGCTTCGGGGAAGAACAGGCCGCACAGGTCGCTTCCTGGATCTGCGACGTCATAGATAATATGGGCGACGAGACGTTGATCGAATCAATCAAAAATGAAGTAAAGGCATTGTGTAAGCGCTTTCCGATGTATAACTGATAAGGGGTAAATTTGGGACACCCATGAATTTATAAATTTTATAAATTCATGGGTGTCCCAAATTAGGTTGGGATTCCAGCTTGGGCTGGAATGACGGATTAATTTTCTCTGTGCCCTCTGTGCCCTCTGTAGCTGATATAATCAGTTCCCTTTTAACGTATAATTGGCACTATGCGTTGTCCGTTCTGTTCATTTGAGGATACCAGGGTCATCGACTCCAGGTTGGCCGATGAGGGTGATCAGGTCAGGCGCCGGCGTGAGTGTTTGGAGTGCCGGGAGCGTTTTACCACGTACGAGGCGGCCGAATTCAACTATCCCAGGATTATCAAATCCGATGGACGGCGCGAACGGTTTACCGACGACAAGCTGCGCTCCGGTATCTTGCGCGCCCTGGAAAAGAGACCGGTTGCCATGGAGAAGGTGGAAATCGCCATCTCCCGTATCAAGCACAAACTGCGCTCGCTGGGTGAGAGGGAAGTGAAATCGAGGAAAGTAGGGGACTGGGTAATGGAAGAATTAAAGTCCGTGGACCAGGTAGCCTACCTCCGGTTTGCTTCCGTGTACCAGAGTTTCGCAGATGTCAGGGCCTTCCTGGAAGAGATTGAGAGGCTTGAAGGCGAAGTGCCTGCCGAGCTGAGGGAGGCTCAAATGGACCTGCTGGACGAGTGACGTGAGGTGGACGGAGGCTGACTCCTCCCATATGTCGCACGCCCTGGAACTGGCCGGGAAAGGCAGGTTCACCACCCATCCCAACCCCCGGGTAGGCTGCGTCATCACCAGGGATGACAAGGTTCTGGGTACGGGCTGGCACAGGAAAGCCGGCAGCCCCCATGCCGAAATCAACGCACTTGACGATGCTGCCTGTGATGTGCGCGGCGCGACTGCCTATGTCTCGCTTGAGCCCTGTTCCCATCACGGCCGGACGCCGCCTTGTACCGAGGCCATGATCAGGTCCGGGATAAGCCGGGTCGTGATAGCCGCGCCTGATCCCAATCCACAGGTGTCGGGTGCTGGTATCAAGGCATTGAGGGAAGCCGGCATCAGCGTGGAAACCGGCCTGATGGCGGAACCGGCAAACGAACTGAACAAGGGGTTTATTTACCGGATGACGCGCGCACGGCCTTACGTACGCTGCAAGAGCGCGATCAGTATTGACGGCAAGACGGCGCTGGCAGGGGGAGCCAGCCGCTGGATCACCGGCGCTGCTGCCAGGCAGGACGTGCAGGAACTGAGGGCGGCGAGTTCAGCCGTCATGACCGGTATCAATACCGTTCTGGCCGATGACCCGCGCCTGAACGTACGCGCCGTAGATACTGGTGGGAGGCAACCCCTGAGGATAGTGCTGGACAGGAATCTTAGGTTTCCTGAAAACGCAAAAATGCTTGGCGAGGACGGGACAACCATCCTGTTCACCAGGAACGGGGACGAGCGGTTGCATGCCGGCCTGGAGCAGGCAGGCGCCCGTATCCGCTTCGTCAGCGGGGATGAGGACGAGTTCCTGGACTCCGTTTTGCGGGCACTGGCGTCGACTTATGAAGTGAACGACCTGTTGGTGGAGGCAGGAGCAAAGTTGTCCGGCAGTATGCTGGAGCGTAGACTGGTCGATGAACTGGTGGTATACCAGGCGCCGGTCATACTGGGCGCCGATGCCGCGGACATGATGGAAATTAACGCAATTACAGATATGAATGATCGATACAGGCTGGACCTGGTGGATTTCCGCCGGTTTGACCGGGACTGGCGTTTTGTGTTCAAACTGCGTTATTGAGAGGTTACTCGACACATGACGCAAAAGAACCCAGGTAAAACCAGCCGGTCCATGGGTGCGCGGGTCCGGGCCAGGCGCTCAGCCGTGCAAGCCTTGTACCAGTGGTTTTTAACGGAACAGCCGATGACGGAGATCATTGATGAGTTTGAGCGTGACAGAAAGGAACTGAAGAAGGCCGACACAGACTATTTCCGGGATATTCTGACCGGCAACGCCAGTAATTCGACCGCGATCAGGGACTCCTTGGCGCCGTTCCTGGACCGGGCCATGCATGAACTGGACCCCGTCACCAGGGCGGTACTGTACCTGGGCGTTTACGAACTCAAGTACCAGCCGGCACTGCCGCTGCGCGTGGTGTTGAATGAGTCCGTTGAACTGGCAAGGATGTTCGGAGCAGAGGATTCCTACAAATATATCAACGGGGTACTGGACAAGGCCGCACAGCAACTCCGCCCTGAAGGCCGGTAATGACCCGCCATGGGATGGTCTGGCGCCGCTGATCGGGATATCCTGTAACAGGGCAGGGCGGTAATGCGCCGGGGTTGTCATGTCATTAACTGAATTTGGCATCATCGAAAAATATTTTGCCGGGCTGACCCCCGCAGGTCGCGGTGTCATGCTCGGCGTGGGCGACGATGCGGCGCTGCTGGCCGCCGATGCGGGCTCTCATCTCGTCGTAACGACCGACAGCCTGGTGTCGGGGGTACATTTCTTCCCCGGTGCGGACCCCGCCGATATCGGTTACAAGTCCCTGGCCGTAAACCTCAGCGATATGGCCGCCATGGGCGCCGAACCGCGCTGGATCACCCTGGCACTGACCCTCTCCGAAGCGGAACTGAACCATGACTGGCTGGACGGGTTTGCCCGCGGCCTGGGGCAACTGGCAGGAAATCATGCCGTATCGCTGGTCGGTGGGGACCTGTGTAAAGGTCCGCTGGCGGTAACGATACAAGTGATCGGCGAGTGCCCGAAAGGCCGGGAAATACGGCGTTCCGGAGCCAATGCGGGTGACCTGGTCTACGTCAGCGGCCAGTTGGGTAGCGCGGCACTGGCTTTGGCCATGTTCAAATCCGGGCAGGAGCCCCGGCCGGATTGTGCCGGGCGTTTGCTGCGGCCCGAGCCAAGGGTTGAATTAGGCGTGTCCCTGCGCGGGATGGCCAGCGCCATGATCGACATATCGGACGGGTTGCTCGCGGACCTGGGCCACCTGCTTGAATCCGGCAGCCTGGGCGCCGTGATCGACATCGATACCATCCCGGTCGATACTTCTGTCGACAGGGACTGCGCCCCCCCTGAGAAGTGGCGCCACGTACTCAGCGGCGGCGATGATTACGAGTTGTGTTTTACCGTTGCGCCGGCAAATAAACGGGAACTCGAACGCGTCGGCCACCCGGTATACCGTATCGGCGCGGTCACGGCAGAGCGGGGGATACGTTGTATCCGCGCGGACGGTTCCGAATATATTCCGGACAGCCAGGGGTACCTGCATTTCTGAAGCGGTGTGGTTTTTCCATGTCGGTATTACTTGACATTGCTGCCTCTCGAAGCATGGAGGCTGACAGCATGAGTTTGAAATAGCCCAGCCAGCAGTTATTCGCTTCGTCCCTATCCCGCCTTTTTGTACATACAATTATTAACGATGGCATCGACGACATTGCGGGTTACGTCGCTTGTCGAGGCTGTACCACCTACATCCGGCGTCAGAATTCCAGCGCCTGTTGTTTGTTCAATAGCCGACATTAATACTTCGGCAGCTTCTGTTTGTTCAAGGTGAATTAGCATTTGCACCGCAGTCCAGAAGCTGGCAATGGGATTGGCAACCCCTTTACCGGTGATGTCAAAGGCAGAGCCGTGAATGGGTTCGAACATGGAAGGAAAACGTCGTTCCGGGTCAATGTTTGCAGTAGGCGCGACGCCGAGGCTACCGGCAAGCGCGCCGGCAAGATCCGAAAGGATGTCCGCTTGCAGATTTGTGGCGACTATCGTGTCCAGGCTTGCGGGGTCCAGGGTCATTCTCACAGTCATCGCGTCAACGAGCATTTTATCCCACATGACGTCCGGAAATTCAGCCGCTATTTCTGCCGCTATCTCGTCCCACATTACCATACCATGTCGTTGAGCATTGGATTTGGTTACGACGGTTAACAGTTTTCTTGGTCGCGACCTTGCGATTTGAAAAGCGTAGCGCATGATTCGGGTAACACCCACCCGTGTAAAAATAGCTACCTCTGTACCGACCTCCTCCCGGTGACCCCTGTGGGCCCGGCCACCATGGCCAGAATATTCACCCTCGCTGTTTTCCCGTATTATCACCCAGTCGAGGTCGCCTGGTTCACAGTTGCGCAACGGTGAAGATATCCCCGGTAGCACCCGGCTTGGTCTTACGTTGGCGTACTGGTCAAATCCCTGGCAAATCTCCAGTCGTAATCCCCATAGCGTAATGTGATCGGGCACATCCGGAGCGCCTACCGCGCCGAAAAGGATTGCATCAAATGGTTTGAGTATCTCCAGCCCGTCCTCCGGCATCATCACACCGTGTTTTTTGTAATAGTCCGAGCCCCAGTCGAAAGTTTCAACGCTGAATTCTATTTCCGGAAAGCAGGTTTGAACTGCGTTAAGTACTTCTATTGTTTCAGCAATCACTTCAATGCCGATACCATCTGCAGGTATTGCTGCAATTTTATAGACGCATTTATTTTTATTCATTAGCTATTCCTGACTTGAGTAGTGTACTCGATGTATTTGTGCCGCGTACGCAGGCGTGCCAGAAGAAGCACCAGTAGAGCTGAAAAGATCAATGCAGCGGCAACGCTGATCAACCCACCAGTATATTCTCCGCTTTGTTCTTTCATCCAACCGATGATGAAAGGACCGGCAAAACCACCCAGGTTTCCAATCGAGTTGATCGTTGCGATACCGGTCGCGGCCGCCGCTCCCGTGAGAAATTGAGTGGGGATACTCCAAAGGGGCGGCTTGGCAGAGCTGACGCCTGCACTTACCAGCGCCAGTGACAGAACCACCAGGACAAGGCTGGTGGAATACGCAGCAAGTATCAGCCCCATGGCGGCGACCATACAGGCGCCCACTACGTGCCAGTATCGTTCGCCACTGCGGTCAGAATGTCTTGCCCAAAACACCATGGCAAAGACAGCGAACAACGGAGGAATTGCATTGATTATCCCTGTTGCCAGGGGACCAATACCGTACTGGGCGATAATCTGTGGAGACCAGATATTTACAGCGTAAAGCCCTGCGGAGGTACCAAAGTAAATCAGCGCCAGTGCAAGCACCCATGGGTCGAAAAGGCCGCGTAATACAGATTGTGTTTTGTGTTCATTTGACACATTCTCTACTTCAGCCTGCATCTGGGCAATCAACCAGCTACGCTCCTCTTCGTTCAGCCATTTTGCCTGCTCCGGTCTATCCGTGAGGTACACAAGAACTACCCCGGCCAACAGCACTGCCGGAGAGGCTTCAACCAGAAATAACCACTGCCATCCATGCAGACCGAATACACCATCCATGGTCAGTAAAGCCCCGGAAATCGGTGAACCCAGTGCAATTGATATCGGTACGGCCGCCATGAACAGCGCTGTCACCCCCGCGCGCTGTTGCGCAGGAAACCAGTAACTGAGATACAGAATAATTCCAGGAAAAAAACCTGCTTCTGCAGCGCCTAGCAGAAAGCGCAATATATAAAAACTTGTTGGTCCCTGTACAAAAGCCATCGCACCGGAAATGATCCCCCAGGTCAGCATGATGCGAGCAATCCAGATTCGTGCGCCGACTCGATGCAGGATCAGGTTGGAAGGTACCTCAAACAGAAAATATCCGATAAAAAACACACCCGCGCCGAAGCCGAAAGCGGCTGCCGACAGGCCAATATCGTCATTCATGGTCAGGGCGGCAAAGCCGACATTAACCCTGTCGAGATAAGCGACAAAATAGAGCAACATGATGAAAGGCACGATTCGCCGCGTCAGTTTGCGTATTACGCGCTGTTCAATCGATGTGGTCTGCATTGGAATTTCGGTCAATTTTCATCCTTCTCTGTGGTCAACCAAAAAACCGTTACAGTAGCCTTTTTCATCGTTGACAGCACTGATTGCGATGATTATATTAATTTTATGAATAATAGGTGCCTTGGTGAACCTTAACCTTTTGCGGTGCTATATCGTTGTAGCGGAGGAGCTTCATTTTGGCCGTGCCGCAAGACGATTGAACATTCTCCCCTCTTCTCTCAGCAGAAATATCAACCTCCTTGAGCAGGAACTGGGACTACGCTTGCTTTCGCGCACGACACGCGACGTTGCCCTGACTCAGAGCGGGCATTCCCTGGCGCTGGAAGCCAAGTCTTTGCTCGAATATTCAGCTGAGGTTACCGATCGGGTCAGGAGTTCTGCTACCAGTAAGGAGCGGGTATTTCGAATTGGCGCCATGGACAGTGCCGCGACTGGGCTGATACCACAGCTCATCCATGATTTTCGTGAATTGGAACCCGAACTGGAATTACGCCTTCTGGAGGAGAAGAGTGCGAAGCTGTTACCGAAGCTATTATCAGGTGCGCTCGATGTGGCAATCATCAGCCAGCCGATATGGCCACTTGCCGATATTGAATTTGAGTTCCTTCTTAACCAACACATAATTGTCGCATTACCAACCAATCACCCACTGGCAGAATATGACACGTTGCGTGTCGATGACCTTGCAGACGTTCCATTGATACTACCATCTCCAAGGAGCCGGCCTCATAGTCACAACCTCACCATACAGCTCTTTCAGGATGCTTCATTACAGCCTCGTATCGTCCAGCAGGCAGAAGAAAAGCAGACCATAATCAACATGGTTGGTGCGGAGATTGGCGCTGCAATCGTACCTTACTGGGCGAGTCGAAATGTGGTTCAGGGGGTGGTTTTTCGGCCCCTGGTAAACAAATCAGGGGAGCCTGTCGAGGAATTACCGTTAGCGGCTGCCTGGATAAAAGGAACTCATGATGTGTTTCGGGACAAGTTGATGGGTTTGATCAAAAACAACCTGGAACGATATTCTAATTGAGAAATTATTTTTTAATAATCAAATACTTGTCGAACCAGCTAAGCATTGCGCCGATGTAGTCGGGTGGATTGTCGGGTTCTCGCCTGATGCTTTTGCCGTTAACAACCTGTCTCGATTCGAACCGTGGTCCATGTCCACCACCGTGCACCGGTAAAAGTACGGTGTCAATACCGACCTGCTTAAGTGCAGCATGCATTTTGACGGATCGATCAAATGGTACAACCGGATCAGCATCTCCATGTATCAGAAGGAAGGGAGGGTCGTCGGGCGTGACGTAGGTAATCGGTGAAGCTTCGGCGAGCAATTGAGCTTCGACACTTCCTTTTTTTGCTGCATTTGTTCGAAAACCGAATAGTGGCGCGTCGGGGTCGTCACGGAGATCCATGGGCGCAGCTCGCGTTACCACAACCTGCACTTTTGCACTTTCGCGGTTTATCTCGTTGAGATCAGTCTGGTCGCCGTCACCGTCCATGACGCCAAGCATGCTGACCAGGTGTGCGCCTGAGGAGCCTCCCATCGCTCCGATACGCGTAGGGACAATTCCAAACGTTTTCGCATTGTAACGGATATAACGTACTGCCCTTTGAGCATCCTCAAGTGGCGCAGGATAGCGAAAACGCGGTGCTGCCCTATGATTGATATTAAATACCGTATAGCCCGCTTTCGCCAGCGGTTGTGCGTAGATCTTCTCCTGACCGGTTTGCGTGAGCGGAATTGCATCGAGGCTGAGCTCGCGGGTCCAACCGCTTCCCGAGATGAAAATGATGCCATAGCCATTGGGCTTCTCCGGGTAATAGACATCCATCAACAATGCAAGGCCCGAATACATACCGTAAATAACATTGGAATCAACCCTGGATTCGGCGCTGGCCAGTCCCGGTTTACCCAGGCAAGTGAGTGTGAAAATAATGAGACAAACGTGTGGATTTGGTAATTTCATATCACTCCTGGAGATCTGGAAATTCTTGGGGATGACGGTAGCGGAATTATTATTGCATTTTTTTGTATAAAATTCTGTACCGGAAGGTGTCCGGTTTTCTGAAATACACTGAGTTTCACTTTCGGACCTGTTTGCCACTGACAGTGGGGGTATTCACTGAAATGTCTCGCCTTTGGTTTGAACCAACGCTACTAATAGTGACTTGGGGGATCGTAATGAAACGACAACTTACTGCATCAAAATCTACCATCGCCCGCACTCTTTTGATGGTACTGTTCGGATCCGTTATCACCCTGCCGGGTAAGCTGGTAATAGCCCAGGATCAGGGAGGAGAAAGCCTGGAGGAAATTGTCGTCACCGGTTCGCGCATCGCTCGTAAAGACTTTGTATCACCCAGTCCCTTGGTAACTACTGAAATGGAATCGATCATCTATTCCGGTCGATCAACGATTGATGACTATCTGAAGGATCTTCCTCAATTCGCTCCCGGGAGTGGTGACTTCAGTAACGACAGTAATGGTGGAACTGCGGGTCGTGCGACTTTGAACCTGAGAAACCTGGGGGCAAAGCGCAACCTTGTTCTCATGAACGGTCGTCGTCTGATATCTTCCGGAACTGACGGTGCGATTGATATCAACACCATTCCATCACTTGCGATTGGAAAAATCGAAGTTATCACGGGTGGGGCCTCGGCGACTTATGGTTCTGACGCCCTGTCCGGTGTTGTGAATTTCAAGACCCGTACGGATCTTGACGGCCTTGAGGTTCAGGCTCAGTACTCTACCTTGGATGAGGCCGGTCAGGACAACTACAAAATCGGTGGAGTTTTCGGAACAGACTACGCTGACGGCAGAGGTAACCTTCTAATTTCAGCAGAGTTTACCGACCGTGGTGGTGTTCGTTATTTCGAACGTGATTTCTTCAATGTAAACCCTCAAGCAAGTCAGTTCACGGCTTACGGTTCTGCCCGTCTATTACCTCGCGGTCAGTTGGTTTCGGCTAACAATGACGGGACGGCATTCAACGCGAGTAATACTTCTTCACCTACAGGAGCAGGCCGCACGACTTTCAACGGAGTTACTGAGCTTCCATTGCTTATTGACAGCAGGGGAACACTCAGAACTCACGGTCAGTTCAGAAACTGGATCCAGGTGCCGCTGGAACAAACAAACGTGTTCGGTACGACCGACTTTGAGCTTGATAATGGTATTACGGCTTACGGACAGTTTCTGTACGCGTCTTCAACGGCTTTTAATGTTGGTGCTGAGCCTATTTCAGCAGGAATTTGGGGCGTAAGGATTCCTCGAGACAATTTCTATCTGAATCAAGCTCCAGACATTGCAGGGTTAGTCCGTGGATCTGGAATCAACGACTATCAGATCCGTTTTGTACAAGCTGGAAACCGAATCTACGAGACTGACAACGATGTATATCAGGTTCTTGGCGGGTTGAGCGGAAGATTTGGAGAGCACGACTATAACTGGGATGTTCACTTCTCTTACGGCAGAACAGAAACTACTGACCGAACTATTTCCGGTTCTGTGAATTACGCAGCCGTTCAGGAAGTTATTAACACAACGGATCCGGCGACTGGCGTAAGCCATCTTTGTGCGGGTGGCTTTAACCCGTTCGGAGGAAGTGCGCCGCTTTCAACCGAGTGTTTGGAATTCGTTTCTCGTACACCTGTGAATGATACGACTCTGGAACAGATCGTCGTGGAAGGTACGTTAGAAGGAAGGCTTGCTGATATGCCGGCCGGTGAAGCCCGTTTTGCCTTGTCCGCATCATACCGCGAAAATACCTATGAGTTTGATCCTGATGCGGATATTGCTGCAGGGGAGTTGGCAAATCTCGCGAGTGCCAGCTTCACGGAAGGGGAAATAGATGTTATCGACATTTCAGGCGAGGTTCTGCTACCACTCATATCCGACACTGAGATGCTCGATTCCATGAACCTGACGTTGGGCGCTCGTTATTCAGATTATAGCCCTGCGGGTTCGCAAGAAACGTATAAGGCTGAAGTTGATGCACGAGTGAATAGCAAGTTCATGTTGCGTGGTGGCTTCCAACACGCCGTTCGAGCGCCCAATGTTGAGGAATTCTTCAGGGCCAGTCTTTTGCGTGTACAACCGTTCCTTGATCCCTGTAGCTCTCGATATAGAGGTGTAAGTGTGGATCGAGCTGCTGAATTAGCGCTATGTGCGGTTCAAGGTTCGGATCGGAGCTACACTCAAGGTGGTTCATCGGCGCCAACCATCACAAACGGCAACCCCACGCTAACTCCTGAAGAAGCCGATACCTTTACCATCGGCGCAGTCTTTGATTTTGATCTTGGCGATGTTGGGGCGCAGATTACAGTCGATTACTACAACATCAAGGTTGACAATGCCATCGAGACCTTGTCAGCACAGCAGATCATGACCAAATGTTTCAACCTGGATGGCACATCTAACCCGACGTATGACAATAACTATTTCCCATGCCAGCAAATCAACCGTCCAGTTTTGGCACCTGCAACAACCGCCTTTGATCTTGATCCGGTTAATCAACCGATCCTGAACCTGGGTGGTATTAAAACGTCCGGCATCGACATTTCGGCAAACTTCAATCTTCCGGTTGAGAAGCTGGCCTGGGGCAACGGTGGCGGAGGCATTTACTTCTCATCATATATTAACATCCTTGATAAGCATAAAATCCAAGCTTTCTCAGACGAAGACTTTGTCGACTTTGCCGGGCTTGTCGACACAGTCGTAGCTTACCCTGAGTTAAGGGTGACCAACTCCCTGACTGTGGAAACGGGTCCTGTGATACTCACCGGGGTATGGCGCCACATCTCAGATATGGATGACATTTCAGCCGTTGGAGGAATCGCTACAACCATCGAAGGAGCGAAATCATATGACTACTTTGATTTGAATGCACGCGTAAATATTAATGATAAGTTTGAAATCTATGCTGGTATCAACAACATCAGTAACAAACTACCGCCTCAAATTGGTGGTGAACCTGTCGGCACTGTATTCTCAAATACCAACCAGGGATATTACGACGGCATTGGTCGTTCATTCTACCTTGGCGTGAATGCTGGGTTCTTCTAATTCCGCGTTTTCAGTTTTTCCCTTTAGCACATTGCCGGGTTTCCCGGCAATGTGCGCTATTCCCGGATTTTCAAGATGCCGGTGATAGACAATAAAGCCGCTACTATTTAAGGTAACTCTGAATCTTTTCAAGATTACTTACTTTGAAATTAACAAATGAAAATTATTCCGATCATTTTCTTTCTATTGACTTTTCTTTCACTTCCGTGTTCAGCCAATAAAAATAAAGAAACCATCTTTGAGCAATACCCTTCCAAACCGCCCAGCGCCGGCACTGGGCCGGTACTCCAACTCTATGTCACCTTAACTGATTCGATTGACGTGGGGCAGACAGACGATGGCCAACGCTATATCGTCCCCATCACTGGCGGTTTTTTTATAGGGAACGGAATTTCCGGGGAGGTGCTACCCGGTGGCGCGGACTGGCAGGTCGTGCGTGCAGACGGAATAAAGAAAATTATCGCCCTGTATTCGATCCGGACATCTGATGGAGAAGTCATCATAGTGGACAACCGGGGTATCAGTTACACGGATGATGATGGACATTATAGGAGGACTATCCCAAAATTTCATGCCCCCACGGGAAAATATGACTGGCTGAACAAAAGCCTGTTCGTTGGAACGATTACGTCCATAAAAAAACCGCGTGCGGTAATTATTAGAGTGTACGAAGTGAATTGATCGAGATCCATGGCGGCGCGGCACTTGATGTTTATTACGCCAGTGATTTTTATAATTGACAGTACGTTACAAACTGGAGAATTTATCTAGATGAGCGCTGAAAGAAAAGAAGAAGATACTGTTGCATACGAGATTGAGAACCAGATTGCCTGGGTCAGGTTCAATCGTCCCGAAAAGCGTAACTGCATGAGTCCCAAACTGAACCGCCGGATGATGCGTGTTCTCAAAGATATTGAGTTCCGAGAGGATGTTGGCGTGCTGGTGCTGACCGGTGAAGGAACAGCATGGTCTGCGGGCATGGATTTGAAAGAATACTTCCGCGCAACCGAGGCACAAGGCCTTGGCGCTATCCGGGAAGCTCAGGGCGAAGCCTATGGCTGGTGGCGCAAGCTGCGCTGGTACCAGAAACCCACGATAGCGATGGTTAATGGCTGGTGTTTCGGCGGTGGCTATGGCCCGCTCCATGCCTGCGATCTTGCATTTGCCGCTGAAGACGCGCAGTTCGGCCTTAGCGAAATTAACTGGGGCATTCTGCCCGGCGGCGGAGCGACCAAGGTTGCCACCAATTTGCTGAATATGCGGAATGCGATGTATCACGCCCTGATGGGAGAGAATATTGATGGCAAAACCGCTGCGAAGTGGGGATTGGTGAATGAGGCGGTTCCCCAGGCAGCGCTGAAAAAACGTGTTACTGAAGTGGCTGACACCTTGCTGGAAAAAAACCCTGTAGCGCTGAAAGCTACCAAGGATGCAATTCGCCGGGTGATGGAAATGACCTATGACAATGCCGAGGATTTCCTGATTCGAGCCCAGGAATCTGCAAACTTTTTTGATAATCATGGTCGCAAAGCTGGAATTAAGCAGTTTATAGATGAAAAGACTTACAAGCCGGGTCTGGGAGCGTACGACAAATCCAAACAGGCCGACTGAGGACGAACCGGGGCAATGGATTATGTAGCGCTACATGCCCGTTTTCGGCCGGACAAGCTGGCGATTTCCGACTTGGCACACAAGCGTCATTGGACCTACTCACAGTTTGATCAAAGCATAGCCCGCTGCGTAACGGTACTTGAAGCGAGCGGCGTTGGGGCGGGAGACAGGGTAGCCTGTCTTTCGAAAAACAGGGCAGAGCTGATTGCTCTGCATCTGGCATGCGCTCGGATGGGTGCAATATTTGTTCCCTTGAACTGGCGACTCTCCCCTGCGGAAATTATTCAGCTTATTGATGACTGTATGCCGACCGTGCTGATGGGTGACAGTATGGCGGAAGGTATCGGTATTGATTGCCAGCCTGTCGAAGAATTATTCGAGCGCTGTAATAGCAGCGAACCAACATTTCCGCCTGCAGTATCGGCGGACCTGCCGTCTTTGATTCTTTATACTTCCGGTACCACCGGGAAACCCAAGGGTGTCATGCTCAGTGAGCGTAATATCACGGAAACAGCGATTAACTTTTCGATACTGGGGGATGTGGAAAGCCAGAGCGGTTTCCTTTGTGAATCGCCCATGTTTCACATAGTCGGATTGATCACATCAGTCCGATCACCTTTCCTGCGAGGTGGCCATGTTGTCATTTCGGACGGTTTTGTCCCTGAACGTACGCTGACCCGATTGTCAGCCCCGGACCTTAAAATCAGCCACTATTTTTGTGTTCCGCAGATGGCTCTTGCCTTACGCGGCGAGGAAAGTTTTGATCCTGAAAAACTACGTCACCTTAAAGCAATTTTTACAGGTGGTGCGCCACATCCGGAGGTGCAAATTCGCGAGTGGTTGAACGATGGCATCGCACTTGTTGACGGCTATGGCAGTTCCGAGGCAGGCACTGTTTTTGGTATGTCCCTGGATAGAGCCATCATCGACGCGAAAGCAGGTTCCGTTGGCGTGCCGACACCCCGTATCGGTCATCGGCTTGTGGACAACAATGGAAATATTGTTCCAACCGGTATTGAAGGCGAATTGCAGTTGCGGGGCGACAATGTCACTGATGGCTACTGGCAGCGGGAAAGTGAGCACCAGGATTTTTTTACGGACGACGGCTGGTTCCATACTGGTGATATCCTGATGATCGATGAAGATGGCTTCTATCGAGTCATTGATCGAAAAAAGGATATGTATATATCTGGAGGTGAAAATATCTATCCCGCCGAAATTGAAGCGCTTCTGGTCAAATTTCCCGGTGTGAGGGAAATAACAGTAGCAGGTGTTCCTGACAAAACGTGGGGGGATGTCGGTTGTATCTTTTACGTCACTGATTCGACAACTGTTACGATTGAAGAGTTTTCAGATTTTCTAGGCGGAAAACTTGCTCGCTACAAGTTACCGCGTAAAGTACGCAAGCTCGAAAAGATACCCAGGAACAGCGCAGGAAAAATTCTGAAGCACGCGCTTAAAGAAATGTTCATAGGTGAGCGATATGAGAAATAACCCTCAGCAGATTCTGGATGAAATGCCCATGGGGCGATTACAGGTCGCCGCCGTTTGCATTTGCGTATTGCTTAACGGGCTGGATGGTTTTGATATTCTGGCAATCAGTTTCGCTGCGCCAGGTATTGCCTCGGAATGGGGAATCAACCGCGCAGCGCTGGGTGTCGTACTGTCGATGGAGTTGATAGGCATGTCCATAGGGTCTATTTTTCTGGGCGGGTTCGCAGATCGCTTTGGCCGCCGGCCGATGATTCTGCTTTGTCTGGGATTGATGTCGGCGGGTATGTTTCTAGCTGCATGGGCGGGAGATGTCGTGACATTGTCACTGATTCGTCTTGTCACGGGCCTCGGAATAGGCGGTATGCTCGCCTCGACTAACGCCATGGTAGCAGAATATTCCAACGCCAGACGGCGTGACTTTTGCATTGCAGTCATGGTAGCCGGGTATCCACTGGGAGTCATAATCGGGGGTACCTTCGCCTCGATGCTGTTGGCATACTTTGACTGGCGATCGGTGTTCCTGTTCGGGGCGGTAGTGACAGCGGCCATGTTACCTGTAGTGTGGCTCTTTTTGCCCGAATCAATTGCTCACCTGGTACATAAACGGGGACCGGGAGCATTGGAAAAAATAAACGCCACATTAAAACGTATGGGACACGGTATCATTGATGCGTTGCCGGAACTTGCAGAAGAAGGTCCGAAAGCCAGTTGGCGGGACCTGTTTTCACCCGGTTTGGTCCGCATTACCCTGCTACTCACCCTATGTTACCTGACGCATATCATGACCTTTTACTTCATTCTTAAATGGGTGCCCAAGATTGTTGTTGATATGGGCTTTGCAGCCTCAGCAGCCGGTGGCGTACTGGTCTGGGCGAGCGCAGGTGGCGCCGCTGGTTCGTACCTGTTCGGATGGTTAACACATTATTTTCGGTTGCGTAGATTGATCATATTTGCAATGGCAGGTTCAGTGATAATGGTCAATATCTTCGGGCAGGGTCAGTCCGACCTGACAACATTGGCTATTGCCGCTTGCCTGGTAGGGATATTTACTAATTCGGCGATTGTCGGTCTGTATGCCTTGTTTGCCCGATTGTTTCCAACACATTTACGCGCAGGGGGAACTGGTTTTGTTATAGGTGTTGGTCGCGCCGGTGCGGCTCTTGGGCCGATAATAGCAGGTATCCTTTTTGAAAGCGGTCAGGGGCTGGCGTGGGTTGCATTCATTATGGCTTTGGGTTCACTCGTTGCTGCAATCCTGTTGACGATGTTGCGCGATCCCGATCCGGTTTGACAGTGCCTGGAAGGAGTACTAGTCTCAGGGTTGTTGTCTCGTGCTAGGCCACCCGGCGAGCTGGTCGGTGCAATTGAAATATGTGGTTTTTCCTTGACCTGAACCGGTCAGGGCAGCTAAAGTCAATATGAGGCGAATGCGCCAGGCAGGTAACCAGAGTGACCTATTGCGTAGCCATAACAACTGACAAAGGGCTGGTATTCGTATCGGACTCGCGCACCAATGCGGGTGTCGACAACGTCAGTTCCTACAGCAAGATGCACCGGTTTGAATCCGGAACCGACCGCAGCTTCGTATTATTGTCGGCGGGCAATCTCGCGACCACCCAGCGCGTGGTGCAGCAGTTGCACAGGGAAATACAGCAGTGTCTGCCGTTGAACCTGATGACGGTGGCGAGCATGACCGACGCCGCGGACTATATCGGTCACGTCAACGTCCTGCAGCAGGGGAAACACACCGGTTCAGGCGTCAACTACGAGGCCAACTTTATAATCGGCGGCCAGATCGCCGGTTCCGTCCCTGAAATCTACCTGGTCTATCCCCAGGGAAACTACATAACGGCGTCTTCCTACACGCCGTACCTGCAGATCGGCGAAGGCAAATACGGCAAGACCATCCTGGACCGGATCCTGGCGCCGGACCTGAACCTCGAGACAGCCGCCTTGTGCGCCATGGTCTCGATGGATTCAACCATGAACAGCAACATGTCGGTGGGTCCCCCCATCGAAGTGGCCATCTACCCGGCCGGCAGTTACTCCCTGGAGCGCTATTACTGTTTCGACGAACACAGCGAATACCTGAGAGAACTGAGGAGAAGCTGGGAGTTGAACCTGAAGGAAGCGTTCAACAACCTTCCACCCATAGCCTGGGCATCCAACTGGGACGAGCAACAGAACACACGATAAGGGGTTAAGGATTACCGGCCTTGACGATCACCGTTATCACGTCATCCGGCAGGCGGTCTTCAGTGGCAATGTCAATCCTCGGTTTCGGCGCTGTTTGAACCGGTAACTTATTTCTTGCGGTTGTTCGAACACTGGATTATAAATATCCTGTATAGCAGGACAGTCCTCGCCGGAGACACTTCCTTTCCACCCGGTGATGGATGTCCCCTACCGGACTGCTTCAAAGTTGGTTCAATTTTTGTCACCCGGTTAACAGGGACAAGACGCCCTATGCCATTATCACCTACGTTACGCAAACGCCTGGGCTACGCGCCCGTGAGGCAGGAAGAGGAAGAGGCGGAGGCGCCGGCCAGGCGGCCGCGGCCGGAACCTGCTCAAGACCGGCCCGCACAAGCAGAACGACCGTACCGGGACCTTGTCGAGAACGAGGCCAGGAAGTACTGGCAGGACATGGTACAGTCCGGCGGCCTGGCCAAACCGGACCGCGAGGAAGTCCGTGCGGGCGCGCTACGTGTTTTGGGCCTGGCGCAGCGATACAGGCCCGGTCCGAAACTCAACCCGGCCCTGAACCGGGCCCACATGGCCGTCAACGTCTTGCAATTGCATCTCGTGGACATAGGCCGGCTGAAACATCCGTTCACCCCGTCGGAGGCAAGTCCCAATTTTGTCGAGGCGCTGATGCAACTGGCGGATGACGCCGCCTGGGCAGACAGAGAGATGCCGTTGCCGGCACACCCGGACCCCCAACATCCGCCGATTTACTTTTCGCTGGGTACGTTAACCGGCCGGCCCATCCCCAGGAAAGATGCCGTGATACGCGGGGATTACGTGCATAAAGCAGGATCGATGGAAAGGGTCTCACGTGAACAAGATATATATCCGTGGCGGAAAGCGGACGAACCGAAATCAGCGGGCGAATTAATCTCCCGGCGCTGGGATGCGTGTTACACCCTTATCACTGATTGTGACGGGTCACGGGACAAGCCATGGAGCGCTTTTCCGGAACGGAGTCTGATAAAGTATTTCGAGGTTATCCGGGCGCGAAATGCTGAACCCAGGTTAAGGCAGTTTGAAGATTACCATCCAATCCTGAGCTATCGTCCTAATCACTCAATACCAAAGGAAGTCCACTTCTCACCTTATCCACCGACAGGGGGATTGGGGAATAAGGATAACTATTATGTGATACCGTCCCGGCCAGGCCCGAATCACAACCCGGCCCGGGACAGCGCCGATGCGGATGATGCCGGCTGGACGGACAAGGAGATCCCCCTGCCGGCACACCCGGAACCGAAGCATCCGCCGATTTACTTCACGCGGGACCCGGCAACCGGCCGGCCCGTGCCCAGGGAAGATGCTTTGATACGCGGGGACTATGTGCATTATCCAATGAGCGGCAACCGGTTCACAGGGGATGACTGGATATATCCGTGGCGGGGTGCGGACGAACCAAGATCATTGACCGATTTAACCTCCCGAGGCTGGAGTGCGTGTTACACCTTTGTCACTGATTGTGACGGGTCACGGGACAAGCCATGGAGCGCTCTTCCGGAACGGAGTCTGATAAAGTATTTCTTTGTTAACCGATCAGTAGAGCGTCATCCCACATTGACCCACATGTGGGACTATCATCCGCTCTTGTCAATTCTTCCTCCTAAGGATTTTTATTGGCCCAGTACTATCTTCTCACCTTATAAGCCGACATTGGCAGATATAGCTATCCGCTTGCATCAACCGGCACCCATGAGGCGGACCGGGCCAGAGCGGGAACCCAACCCGGCCCGGAACAGCGTGGGCACGGGTGACGCCGGCCTGGCAGAAAGAGAGATCCCGTTGCCGGACCACCCGGAACCGAAGCATCCACCGATTTACTACACGGCGGACCCGGCGTCCGGACGGCTCGTACCCAGGGAAGACGCCCTGATACGTGGGGATTATGTCCATGATCTGGAATATGGCGTCCGGTTTACCCAGGATGAGTACATACATCCGTGGCCGGACCGGGAAACCCTTCCGGAACAAGTGACCGATTTGACCTCCCGTGGCTGGGACGCGTGTTACACCCTACACAGGGATTTGGATACAGTGGAGATAGTGTTATACAGAACAACCGGTTCCCGTCACAACCGTACTCACATAGATCCGCTGTTTATACTTCACTTCTCGCCCCATCCGCCGCCATAGGAAGATTTTCCCCAACGACGGATGGATAAGGATAATGTGATCTCCGGAGAACTGGAAATTATATTCCCTAACCCCTGGCCCCTAACCCCTTTGTAGTTAATACCTGAACCAGGCACGTTCCACCTGCGTGTGGATGTCACCCAGGCCCAACTGTATCCTGTTGATAAATTCATGTAACCCGTCCTGTTCCATGACGCTGATGGTATCGGCGTCCCTGACCATGTCCCGGGTACGGGCAAGTGACTGCATGGCCAGACCGTTTCCGGGCAGGGGGAGCAGGCGGGTGCGGATCTCTTCCAGGCAGTGTGAAACGCTGCGGGGCGCGTCGACATATTTCAGTAAAAAGTCGACGACGTCTTCGCCGTTGGGTCGTACCTTGACGTGTTGCCGGTAGATTTGGTAGCTGCCGAGCGAATTCAGCACACTCAACCACAGCAGGTCGGCAAATGCTCCCTCGGTGTCGTCTCCTTCCGCCAGCAGGTTGACACAGCCCGCGTCGATAATACGGGTACTCATATCGGCCCGTTCCAGGTTCCTGCCGATGCGCACGAAGCTGTAGGCGCTGCCGTGGCTCATGCCGCTCAACAACATGCCGGTTATCTGCCTGCAATACCTGATAACGCTGCTGAGGTACTTGTGCCGGTCCCCCGCCCTGGTGCCTGACTCCGAATTCCTGCTTACATACAGGTAAAATTCGTTGATGGTTTCCCAGGCTTCGATAGGGAAGATTTCACGGGAACTGCGGGCGTTCTCGCGGGCTGCGCGGGCGCAGCAGGCCAGTGACGAGGGATTGTCTTCGTCGGTCAGCATAAAGCGCACGACGCTGGCCTCGTCCGCCTGCTCGCGGGTGCGGAAAAATACGTCGTTACTCCCCGTAATATCAATCATGTTTGCCCAGATGCGTTTGAAGGGGCGAGGCAGGTCCATGATCAGGTTGGCGTTGACGTTTATCAGGCGCGCGGTATTTTCCGCCCGTTCGACATGGCGTCCGAACCAGTACAATTGTTCCGCGACCCGGGACAACATGATCAGTCCCGCCCGTCCACTATCCAGGTGTCCTTGCTGCCGCCGCCCTGGGATGAATTTACCACCAGGGAACCCTTCACCAGGGCAACCCGGGTCAGTCCGCCGGCAGTGACGTAGGCGTTGTCGCCCTGCAGGATGAAGGGCCGCAGGTCGACATGACGGGGTTCGATGCGCCTGCCGCACAAGGTGGGCACCGTGGACAGGTTGACCACGGGTTGCGCGATGTAGTTGCGGGGGTCCGCCTCGACCTTGTCCCGGGTCTGCGCCAGTTCGCGTTTACTCGCCTGTGGCCCGATCACAATGCCGTACCCGCCGGACTCGTTGACCGGTTTGACCACCAGTTTGTCCAGGTTGGCAAGGACATGGCGCCGCTGTTTGGCATCGCCGCAACGGAAGCTGGGAACGTTGGGCAGCAGGGGTTCTTCATCCAGGTAATAGCGGATCATTTCCGGCACGTAGGTATAAACCAGCTTGTCGTCCGCGACGCCCACCCCCGGGGCATTGGCCAGGCCTACCTTGCCCTTGCTCCAGGCGCGCATCAGGCCGGGCACACCCAGCAACGAGTCCTTGCGGAACACCTCCGGGTCGAGGAACAGGTCGTCGACACGGCGGTAGACGACGTCCACGCGGGCCGGGCCGGCAATGGTTTTCGTGTACACGCAGTCATCCTCGCCGACTACCAGGTCCGGGCCTTCAACCAGTTCTGCGCCCAACTGCCGGGCCAGGAATGAATGTTCAAAATAGGCCGAGTTATATACACCGGGAGTGAGCACTACGACTTCCGGGTAGTCCAGCGGGCGCGGCGAGATTGAACTCAGGGTATCAAACAACTGCGCCGTGTAGCCGTCCATGTGCCGTATGGAATAGTTCTCGAACAGTTCCGGGAAGGTAAGCTTGGTCAGCCTGCGGTTTTCCAGCATGTACGATACCCCGGAGGGAACGCGCAGGTTGTCTTCCAGTACGTACATGACGCCGTCCGTGTCCCGCACCAGGTCGCTGCCGCAGATATGCGCCCAGACCCCCATTGCCGGCCGCATTCCTTCACATTCAGGGCGGTAATTCCTTGACGATTTGAGGATATCGTCCGGAAATATGCCGTCCCTGACGATCCTCCGTTCGTTATAGACGTCCGATACGAACAGGTTGAGCGCGGCAAGGCGCTGGATCAATCCTTTTTCGATCCGTTCCCATTCACTGGCCAGGATGATCCTGGGGATAACATCGTACGGCCATTCCCGGTCGATATTGCCCGCGTCGCTGTACACGGTAAAGGTTACGCCCATGGTCGAGATTGACTGTTCCGCATCTTCCCTGCGCTTCGCCAGTTCCTTGAATTCCAGTTGTTTCAGCGTGTCCAGCAGGTGGCCGAAACCGCTGCGGGCCCGCAACTGCGGCGTCAGTAGTTCGTCGTAGTAGTCGTTTACGGGGTAACTGTCCAGGTCCATTGCTGCTTTGAAGAAAGGGGCTTGAACACGGTTTCTCAGGTCTTGACGGACGCCGCTTCCCGGGCCCTGGCCCGTTGCAGCGCTGCTCTGCCCAGTATCGAATCTGCATAATCCTTTACGTTCTGAATCTCAACAGGCTGTTTTGCGGTACGCGCCCAGGACAAGGTATGGCCGATCAGTATGTCGGCGGCGCTGAATGTATCGCCCAGGATGTAACTGTTTCCGTCCAGGCCCTGGCTGAGTATGCCCAATGCCTTCTGGAATTCCCATTCCGCGGTCTTGATCGCTGCCGGCACGCGTTTGTCCGGGGGCAGTATGAACGTATGCCTCCCCTTGGTCCACAGGGGTTGCTCAAGTTCCGAGAGTACAAAGTAGCACCACTGGTCATATTTTGCGCGCGCGACCGTGCCTGCCGGAGGGACCAGGTTTTTTTCAGGGTTCCTGTCTCCCAGGTAGGTGACGATGGCGGCCGATTCGGTCAGCACCAGGTCGCCGTCCCGGATTGCCGGGAGCTTCCCTGCGGGGTTGACTTTCAGGTATTCCTCGGAGGCAAAACCGTTATCGCCGAACGGCACCAGCGTGAATTCGTAATCCGCCTCCAGTTCTTCCAGCATCCAGGTCACCCTGAGGCCGCGCGTGTTGGGAAAATTATATAGCTGTATCATCTGTCACCTCTGCTAGTGTTTGAATAACCAATTGTCGAATAATACGCAAATCACTTGCTCCAGTCACCTGGATAACTGACTTCGCATGCCGCATCAAGACGAAATCCATTTTTACTCTGACCCCAAATCAGGGATAGAATCCAGGGTAATGAACACTACCTGGCAAACAGCGCCGGATGGTCTTGAAATCTGCGCGGACCACGTCGATATCTGGTTGGCGACAACTGATCCGGCAGAACAGCAACTACGGGCATACGAGGCGCTGTTATCCCCGGCAGAGCTTGTCCGCCTGGGAAAGTTCAGGGTGGAGTTCAAGTCCAGGGAATATATCGTCACCCGCGGGTTGCTCAGGCAGGTGTTGACGAAAACGGCCGGGCTGGACATTGCCGGGGTTGAATTTGATTATGGTGAGCATGGAAAGCCGTCTCTCTCGGGTCATGCAGGCGGCGAAAACATCGCGTTCAATGTTTCCCATTCACACGGCGTGGTCCTGGTGGCGCTTACCCGGGGCGGCAGGCTGGGCGTGGACCTGGAGAAAATCAGGCCGGAGCTGGAGTGGCGCTCCCTGGCGGAACATTATTTTTCCGCGGCTGAAGTCCGGGCCCTGAACAGGTATCCCGATGAGACCGGCCTGAAAGCATTTTTTACCTGCTGGACCCGCAAGGAAGCCTTCGTCAAGGCGCTGGGCGGCGGGATTTCCTATGGCCTGAAGGGATTTGACGTCAGCATCCACCCGGATGAAGCCTGTGCGGCGTTGACCATACGCTCGGAGGAAGAAGATGCCTCGCGCTGGCTGATAAAAAACCTCCCCGTACCGGCAACACACGTCGCCGCCCTGGCCCTGGACCGGCCTGCCTGTAACTTCAGGCTCTGGCACTAAAGGCTATAGACCCAGGCAACCAGGGCATTCATCAACTCCTTGCCGTGTCCCTTGTGGGCCTGTTTACGGTTCATCATGCCGGCAACGATATATTTCCGTCCGGACCTGGCGTGGACGTAACCCGCTATGGCGGAGACATCGTCTATCGTGCCGGTCTTGATATGCGCATAGCCCGATGCCGGTTTGTATTTCAGGCGGTTTTTTGCGGTGCCGTCCATCCCGGTAATGGATAACGATGAGACAAACTCCGGGCGGTGGGGGAGGGTCCAGGCGTGTTCCAGAATATCTGCAAGCAATTTCGCCGAGCTGCGCGCGTCCCTTGACAGTCCGGCGCCGTTGGCTATTTTCAGGGTCTGTGTATCCAGACCCCGGTCCGTGAGATAGCCGTCGACAACCCGGATGCCTTGCTCGACGGTACCGGGTTCTTCCCCGAGTTCCGCGCCCAGGGTCAGCAGCAGTTGCCTGGTCATGACATTATTGCTGAATTTGTTGATGAGTCTAATGATGTCGGACAGTGGTCTGGAATGATGTACCAGGAAGGGCTTGGCCGTCGCCGGTGCGGCGCCTGCCCCGACCTTGCCGCCAATACCTCCACCCAGTTGCCGCCAGACGGACTTGAACGCGCCGTACGCGTAGGTTTCGTGGGTCAGCAGCGAACGGGCCAGGACGTAATGGCTGCAGCCGGTGGGAAACCTTCCGGAAAAAATGACGTGGTCGGCCGTTTCCCCGTCCGGCACAGACACGGCGACCCCGCGCTGGAAGCCGCCGCAATAGCGTTTTCGCAGGCGCAGGCGGTTATCAATTTTCAGTCCGGCCAGTTCGGGCTCGGGGAAAACCCGGACGTTCCTGCCGTTTGCCGACGGGTAAAAATGGAAATGTACCGCCTTGAAATTGACGAGAAAGGCATTGGGCTGCACGTTGTAGGTGCGGTAGGGCTTGTTGTCGAAGGCGCCGGGCGTCTCGTAAGGTACCCTGAACCAGGAATCATCGATCAACAGGTCGCCGGTTATTTCCCTGATGCCCCGCCTTCTCAGCTCTTCCAGGATCTTGCGGAATTCCTCGATGACGAGATGAGGGTCGCCGTAGCCCTTGAACAGGAGGTCTCCCTGCAATACGCCGTCCCTGATGTTCCCCAGGGTGTAAACCTCGGTTTTCCAGCGGTAGGCCGGACCAAGCAGTTCCAGGGCGGCCAGGGTAGGGATGATCTTGATGACGGACGCAGGGTTGTACGGGCTCGTCGCATTCACCGACAGTATGGGGTCCTGCTGCCCCACTTCCCTGACGTACAGGGAATAGGCGCCGGACGGGATTTTATGGCCTTTAACGACGAAATCTACAGGTTTGGGTAACTGTGCCGCGCCGGCGCCACCAGGCCATGCCGTAATGAAGCAGATTAATATTATCCAACGGCTCGACACGCTAATCCGCTCCATTATTCCCCCCGGCAGGCTGCGCCGAAGACCGCCCATAATTTTGCATTCAGGGAATGGTTGCGCCAGTCCCATTCCGGATGCCATTGTACGCCTGCGGCAAACGCCTCGCTGTCCCGGACCCGGACCGCTTCAATGATCCCGTCCGGGGCGCGGGCTTCAACGATCAAGTCGCCGGCGAGACGGTCTATGCCCTGTTCGTGCACGCTGTTTACCCTAAGCGTTTTCATCGATGTCAGTCTTGCCAGTTCGCCGCCTGCTTCAAGCAGAACCTCGTGAGAATTGGCAAAGCGCTGTTCGATGCTCAAGTCTTCCGGCGGGAAGTGGCCCAGTTTCCCGGGCAGGCCGGGTACGTCCTGGTGCAGGGTGCCGCCCAGGGCCACGTTGAGTTCCTGTATGCCGCGGCAGATACACAACATGGGGATACCCGCGCCGATCACCTTCGGGATCAACGGCAGGGTGGTCGCGTCCCGGTGCGGGTCCTGCGCGGTATTCTCCGGTGCGGTATCACCCTGGTAACGGTGCGGCTGGATATTGGAACGTGCACCGGTAAATATTATGCCGTCGACCCGCTCCAGCAGGTTATCCATATCCAGGGAATCCGCAACCGGCGGGACTATCCAGGGCAGGGCGTCCGCGGCGTGGATGACGGCATTGGTGTAAACGTCATAAACCGCCGCGGCAGGCAGGATATCCCTGACCATTATGTGGTCGGCTATGATGGCTATAACGGGTTTTCGGCTCATGCTTGTTATTGTTGTCCTGGTTGAAGAAACCCGGATTATATCGGTATTTCCTGAAATGACATTCTACTTGAAAATCAGGAGTATGGTATAATCGGCGACCTTCCCGGGGAGTCCAAACAACAAGGCTTAAATATGATCAGACATGAGTCAGTCAGGCCGGTATTAACCAGGCGGGTTCTGGTTGTGCTGCTTCCCGTCCTCTCCTGCTGCCTCATCTCCGCCTGCGCCCTGAAGACGAACCTGGTCAACCTGGTCCCCGAGGCTGACGAAACGGTTGCGGAGTTACCCGACGAGTTTAGCGGGAGCGGGGACCCCGGTTCCTACCAGCCCCTGGAGTGGTGGAAGTCGTTCGCAGACCCGGTTCTTGACAGGATAATCGAAGCGGCGCTGGAGTCGAACTTCGACCTGGCCGAAGCGGTGGCCCGGGTCGAACAGGCCAGGGCGCGGGAACGCATCGTCAAGGCCCCGGCATTTCCGCTGATCCAACCTTCGCTGGATATTACCGGCACGGATATACCCACTAATGCAGGTATCGCCGCGCAACTGGATGAAGTCGGGCTGGGTTCCGACGTATACAGTGATTTCGGCATCGAGTTACCCGACCGGCTTGACTTGACTACCTATACACTGAACGCTGAATTCTCTTATGAACTCGATTTCTGGGGACGCAACCGCAACGATGCGGCGGCCGCCGGGGCGCAGCGGTCGGCTTCCGAGTCGGATTACCTGACCGCCCGCATGGGGGTGCTGTCCGAAACCGTACGCACCTACCTGGAAATTGTCGACCTGCGCCGGCGCCACAAGCTGGCGGATGAAAACGTGGAAATCTTCCGGCAGCGCGAGTCACTGGCCGGGTTTCGTTATGACCGCGGCCGCATCGACACGCTCGCGCTTTACGCCGCGCGCCAGAACCTGCGCAATGCAGAGGCGGAGTTACCGCAAATCGAAGCGCTGCTGGCGGATGCTGAAGGCCGGCTCTGGGTGATGCTGGGCGGTTACCGCTCGGACCTGAAGGAATTACTGCCCGATACCCCGAGGCCCGCCACTGCGCTCGAACCGGTTCCGGCCGGCATCCCGGCAGATCTCCTGGCACAGCGGCCGGACGTCAGTGCGGCAAGGCAGCGCATGGAGGCGGCCCGCTATACGGTCGGCGCCCGGCGCGCGGACATGTTTCCGAGCCTGTCCCTGTACGGTTCCATCGGCCTGCAGAGTACCGAGGGAGGAGAATGGTTCGACCCGGACCAATGGTTCCGCAACCTCAGCTTCAACCTGCTGGGCCCGGTATTCCAGGGTTCACGGTTGCGCAGCAACGTCGACCTTGCCGAGGCCAGGTTGAATGAGGCTGCCGCCGCTTACGGGCGCAGCGTCGTCACTGCGGTCAAGGAGGTTGAGGCTGCCCTGGCGCGGCTTGAGGCCAGCCGCCGCCGCCATTCCCTGCTGGCATCCCTCGCAGACGAGGCGCAGGCCGAAAATGCGTTGCAGGAACAGCGCTATGTCTCCGGCGTGGGTAACTATGAGGATTACCTGACCGCATCGCAAAATCTCCTGGGCGCGCAATCCGGACTGGCAGCAGCAGAACGTGACCTGGGTTATGCGCGTCTTGCGCTGCACCGCGCGCTGGGAGGCGCGTGGACCGAACAGGACAGGGAAGCCGTCAGGCAAGGTGACGCCGCCCCTGCCGGGCCCGCGCGTTTCCTCGCGAACTCCACGGAGTAAACCAATATGTCCCGCATTTCCAGTTTCCTGATCGCCGTAGTCATTATCGGTGCTTCCGTGGCATTGGCGTCTTTCCTGGTTTCAAGGGCGCCGGAACCGGAACGCGTCGAGTCTCCCCCGCAAATCCCTTACGCGCAGACCGATACGGTAACTGCCGGGTTTGGCGCCATACCCGTGTTCGGAGCGGGAACGGTCAGGCCAGGTGCAGAGGTCGATATCGCGCCGCAAATCGGCGGCAGGATTGTCTGGGTTGATGCGGGCTTCCAGAGTGGCGGACGGATACAGGCGGGGCAGACGATATTCCGCATAGAAGAAGCGGACTACCTGTACCGGGTGCAGGAAGCAGAGGCCAATCTCGCTGCCCGCCGCGTGGCCTTGCTCGAGGAACAGGAACAGGCGGCTATCGCCCGCGCCGAGTATGAACGTTATTCCAACCGGCAGGGGGACACGGCTGTACAGGCCGGCGTCAGTCCGCTTACGCTCAGGGAACCCCAACTGGAAGCGGCACGGGCCGAATTGAAACGTGCTGAGGCCCTGCTCGCCGACGCCAGGCTGGCGCTGTCCAGGACCCGGGTAACTGCGCCCTTCGACGGCCATGTGCGTGAAGAGTCGGTGGATGTGGGACAGATCGTGGGCGCCGGCCAGACCGTGGGACGGCTTTTTGCATCCGACGCCGTGGAAGTAGTCGTGCCCTTGTCCGATACCGAGGCTGCCTTGATCCCGGGCTTGTGGGAACTTAAGGCGGGCGATGGGGAGCAAGGTGTTCAGGCGCTCGTGGTAGCCCGCTATGGCGAAGGAAAATATGCCTGGAAAGGCTACGTAGACCGGGGTGAAACGTCCGTTGACGAACTGACGCGCACTATCGACGTGGTCGTGCGCGTACCTGATCCGTTCAGCGAGGGGATTCCGGTGGGCGCATCCGCTATTGCCGGCGCTGGTCCGCCCTTGCTGCTGGGTGAGTTCGTGGAGGTCGAGATCACGGGACTTGCGCCGGAGAGTTATTTCCGGGCGCCGAGGGCGGCCCTGCAACCGGGCAATGAAGTCTGGGTCGTGAACCCCGGCGGCAGGGTGGGTATCGTTCCGGTTCAGGTGCTGCAGCGCGCCGATGACGAGGTGTTCGTGACCGGCGACCTGGACAGCGGCCAGGCCGTGATTACCGGTGGAATACAGTTTGCCACGGAAGGGATGCGAGTTCGTGCCGGGACTGACCCGACACTATGAGTCCGAACGACACAAACCACGGAGAACTACCCGGTCCCATTGCCTACATGGCGGGCAACGGTGTTGCTGCCAACCTGTTAATGGTCGCCATACTGGCAGCAGGGCTGGTGTCGTTGACCGGCCTTGAGAGGGAGGCATGGCCCCCTGTCCCCTTCAACATGGTCGAAGTGTCGATGGCCTACCCCGGCGCCAACCCGGAAGAAGTGGAACAGTCTATAATAGTCAAGATTGAGGAACAGGTCGAAGCCCTGGACGATGTTAAATCGGTTCGGTCGGTGGCTGCACCGGGTATAGCATCTGTAAGCGTTGAGGTGAAGTCGGGTGCGGATATCAACCAGGCATTGGACGACGTGGAGTCTGCGGTCAGCCGCATCCAGTCCTTTCCCGGTGCGGCCGAGCGTCCCCGCATCACTGAGATGACCAGCCGGGTGAGCATCATCCGTCTCATTGTGTATGGCGATACCTCCAGGCGGTCGCTGAAGGAACTGGCTTACCAGATTGAAGATGAGCTTGCTGCCCTGCCCACGGTGTCGAATGTTGAGACGACCGGAACGTCGGACTACGAGATATCGATAGAAGTGCCGCTGTACCGCTTGCGCGCCTTGGGTCTCACACTGGATGATGTCGCCGGCGCAGTGCGTCGCGGGTCCCTCGATCTTTCGGCCGGCAGCATCAAGACCCGAACTGCCGAAGTGCGCGTGCGCACCCTCGGCCAGCGCTACAGCCAGCAGGACTTCGAGAACATCGTTGTTCTCAGTCGCAGTGATGGCACCGTGGTGCATCTCGGCGACATTGCGGAAGTGCACGACGATTTTCGCGACGACAACCTGATTATACGCCATAACGGTAAACCGGCAGTCTTTGTCGAGGCCTACCGGGTGGAAGGCGAACCGGTGATGGATGTCGCCCTGGCGGTGCAGGAACACGTGGCGAATGTCATTGCGCCGTCCCTGCCTGAAGGCGTGGAAATTTCCATCTGGAACGACGATTCCCAGACCTATTCGGAACGGGTCGCGATATTGCTCAAGAACGGTCTGCTGGGGCTCCTGCTGGTCCTGGTCGCGCTGGCCCTTTTTCTCGAAATCCGACTCGCTATATGGGTCGCGGTCGGACTCGTTACTTCGGGGATAGGCGCCCTCGCGGTCATGCTGGCGTTCGACCTCTCGCTCAACAATATCTCCCTGTTCGTGTTCGTCCTTGCCATCGGTATCATAGTTGATGACGCCATCGTCGTGGCGGAGCATATCCATCACGAGCGACAGCAGGGCAGACCGGGAGTTGCCGCTGCGATCCGCGGCGTTCGGCGCATCAAGAAACCGCTGACTTTTGCTGTGCTGACATCCATCGCCGCGTTTACGCCCGTACTCTTCGTGCCCGGGGGCATCGGCGAAATATGGAGAGCGCTACCGGTGGTCGTCATCGCCATGCTGCTTATCTCCCTCGTCGATTCACTGTTCATACTTCCCAACCACCTGTCCCGTTTACACGGTCCGGACTGGGCGCCGACCAGCCCGGTTGAGCGGTTTTTCTGGCGCACGCAGCGCTACGTTGACAGCGTACTGAACAGGTTCGTGCAAGGACCGCTGGATCAAGCGCTCCACTTTGCGACGCGCCAGCCGGCTGTGGTGCTGGCGGGTGCGGTCGGCATGCTTATCCTCAGTATCTCTCTGTTGCCGGCAGGTATCGTCGCAACCACGTACGCCGATGTGATAGAGGGTGACTTCGTGACAGCGAACCTTGAGATGCCGGATGGGACGACTGCGCGCAGAACGCACGAGGTGGCCAGGGAACTGGAGGAGGCAGGGCGGCGAGTCATTGCACGGTTCTCCAAGAGCCGGACCGAGGGAACGCTTCCGCTGCTTTCGGGAGTCACTGTCACCGTCGGCCAGGAAGCGCGTGTTGAGGGTGGGGGCGTGCTGGCGAAACCCACGCTGAACCCTAAATCCCACATTGCTGCTATTGAATTCAAGCTCGTGAGCGCACAGGAACGAGATATTTCCACAGTGGATGTCGCGCAAGCCTGGAGGGAGGAGGTGGGTATCCTGCCCTATGTGCGCGGCATTGATATCAGCGGCGAGGTCATCGACTTTGGTAGTCCCATTGAGGCGGTGCTGTCGCACCCGGACCCGGACCGTCTTGTCCGGATCGCAGACTCGGTGGTCAGCGAACTGCGCGGACTGGAGGGCGTGTATGACATTCGCTCCGACCACACGCCGGGGGTCAGGGAGATACAACTGGGGTTACGTGAGGAGGCGCGCACACTCGGACTCACGCTGGAAGATCTGGCCCTGCAGGCACGCGCGGCATTCTTCGGCGCCGAAGCCCTGCGGGTACAGCGGGACCGGGAAGAAGTCCGGGTCTATGTCCGTCTGCCCGAGGATGAACGCGATGCCATCACCGATGTTGAGGAATACCTGATCCGTACCCCCAGCGGCGCGGAAGTGCCGCTCACCCAGGTCGCGCGCCTGACCCCGGGCATTTCCCCGCCGGAAATCCGGCGCAGGGACGGCCAGCGTGTCGTCACCGTAATCGCGGAAGTAGACGCGGCAGTGATTTCCGCTAACGAAGCAAACAGCATCCTGGCGAATTCGATCCTTGCGGACCTGCAAGCCTCCAACCCCGGTCTGACCTACATATACGGAGGTGAACAGCAACAGCAGATTGAATCGCTGGGCGCGCTGTTCCGCAGTTTTATCCTCGTGTTGCTGTTCATGTATGCGATGCTGGCCATTCCCCTGCGCTCCTATAGCAAGCCGATTATCGTCATGGCCATCATTCCGTTCGGGCTCATCGGCACTATCGTGGGGCATTGGGTGCTGGGAGTACCCGTGAGCGCCACGTCCATGATAGGCTTCTTCGGCTTGAGTGGAGTCGTCGTGAACGACTCCCTAGTGATGATCGATTTCGTCGATCAGCGACTCCGGGAGGGCGTTCCCGCGCGCAGCGCGGTTATCGATGGCGCCAAGGAGCGTTTTCGGCCTATCATGCTGACTTCTTTGACCACCTTTCTCGGCTTCACGCCCCTCATTCTCGAACGAGCCATCCAGGCTCAGTTCCTGGCCCCGTTCGCGGCTACGCTTGGGGTCGGCATCCTTATTACGACTGCGATACTCATGATCGGCGTGCCCGCCCTGTTGGCGATCTACCTGCGGGTCAATCGGCTGAGCAGGACCTGACGAAGGTCAGGCTCCAGGTCTTATGCGACATAACCATACAGAGGAGTGATATAGCATGTTATTGCACCAACTGGTCAGCGCGCTCAAGAACGCGTGCCGGAGCACGAACATCACCCACCGACTGGAACATTTAGACAACTGGATTGAGCGAGCGGCGCTGGAAGGTGTGGACGAAAACCGCTACGACCATACCGAAACGGTGAAAGAGTACTACGAGATTTGCAACGAGCTCATGGTGGCCGGTTGGAACGAATCCTTGCATTTCGCTCCCTTGACGCCTCAAGAGAGTCTGGAGGAATCCATCATCCGGCTTCAGCGCTTGATGATCGACAAGCTGGAGTTGCGAGCGGGTATGACGGTTATCGATGTAGGTTGTGGAGTTGGTGGTCCGATGCGTCGTGTCGTCCGCGAGGGGGGAGTGAGGGTTGTCGGGATCAACAATAATGAGGTCCAGTTGGGTAAGGCAAGAATGCTGAACGCTAAGGCGGGCATTGAAGACAAGGTGAATTACGTTGCGTGCAGCTTTATGGATATGGGCGTTATTGAAGATCACACTTTCGACGCGGGTTATGCAATCGAGTCGACATGCCATGCGCCGGACAAGGAAGGTGCGTATGCAGAGATATTCCGCGTGTTGAAACCCGGAGCCTTGTTCTGGTGTCATGAAATGTGCATGACGGATAAATTCGATCCGAATGACGCAAGTCACCGGGCCATTAAACAGGAACTTATGCGCAGCGTTGCGCTGAAAGAAATCGCGACGTCGGGGGAAGTGAAGCAAGCGCTCGAAGCGGTTGGCTTCAGCGTCCTCGAGGCGGTGGACAGGGACATAAAGGAAGGTCCATCTACACCCTGGTATCAACCTATGGAGGCTCGGCATGGGACATTAAACAGCGCACAGTACATTCATCGGTGGGGCCGCGCAGGGCTCATCAGGGTGCTGAAGTTGGTCGAAATGTTGGGGTTGATTCCGAAGGAGCCGAGGCGAATAGTCCAATTCATGGATCGCACCGCGAAGGCCTATGTTGCAGGCGGCAGAGCGGGGATCTTTACGCCGTTGTACTGTTTTCTGGCTCGGAAACCCCTTTGATAGGGTGCCGGTGCCCGGTCACCCGAAACTTGAAATTCTTGTCGGGGCTGGTCTTGGGTAGCGGATTCAACTTTAATTGGTAGTCCTTGGGCACCATTTCGAACTCCAGGTGACGGGCGATCAAGAGCAGGTTAGCCACCATTTGCAGTTCGGTCCAGCGCGATCCGGCACAGATATGAGTGTCTACGCCGAACGGTGCATAGGCATTGGCCCCGGTGTGCTTGTGTTCGTTACGGGGCTCCGTATAGCGATCAATATCGAACTTCTCGGGATCCGGGAAGTGTTCTTCCATAAAGTGTGTCGCAGCAAATACAACCCAGACGGTGCTGTACGCCGGCACATGCTTGCCCTCGACCTCGAACGAGTTCATAGCAGTGCGCAAGTGTAGTGGTATGACCGGATGCAACCGCAACACCTCCATGGCGAAGCGGTGGGTTATATCGATAGCCGACATAGTGAAATCTGCCCCGACCGGGTCTCCGTTCTCAAACAGTGCGTCCGCCTCGGCGACGATTTGTTCCCGGTAGTGTGGGTTTTTCAGCAGTTCGTAGATCGCAAAAGCCATCGCACTAGCCGTATAATGGCCGGCGATAATCGGTGCGATAAATGCAAATCCCAGGTTGGTTTCGGGCAGGAACTGGGGATCGGACTGATGCAATTCTATCAGGTCGTCAACTAAGTCCCGCCGTTTGCCCTCTCGCTGCGCCGGTGTGTGTGAGGCGTGGATCTTGGCATACAATTCGAGCACGCGTTTGCGGTAGCGGTTCATCCTTGGCGTCTTTAACGTGAACTCGGGCAGCAATCCCATAACATGGACCTGTAATGCCCGGTATTCGAACTTGAGCAGGTCGTCAAGGATCTCGGCTGCCTCTATGCTTGCGCAGAGTTGAGCGACCTGGTCGCTGACAAATCTCTGGCAGGCCATCTCGCCCGGCACCACCTTGCCGATGCTCCATTGTGCAATTGCACGCCGACCCATCGCAACCAATTCTTCCATCCGGTCTTCAACGACCTTGTGGGAAACGCCCGGCCGCATTGCTTTGCGCATGCGAAAATGTTCGGGTCCACTCATGCTGGCGATGGAGCGCTCCGTTCCCCATTCGGATTGAAAGCCTTCCAGGTAATCCCGTGTGCGCAGGTAGTTACGGCCATTCCTGCCGGCCCAGTGGTTCAACTCTGCGCCGGCCAGCACAACCATCTCGCGGCCGGGGGTCTTGAGTTTAAACACCGGTCCTACCTCCCTGACTTTTTCCGCGATGAACTTGGGTATGTTTTTTTCCCAGAACGGTTTCGAGAAAAGAATATCCCGAAGCCCCACTTCCGGCAGGGTGGGCTGTGTTACCGCGCGCATGCTTGCCGGTGGCCGATAGGAACTGCGCACTGCGTTTCCGATGGTCCTGCCGATCAGGTCCATGCCGCTGAACAGTTCGATGCGCTCCTCGGCGAGTTCGTACTCCTCGGGTTCCAGCATCGCGCGGAAACCGCCGCAGTTGTGCACCAGTCCGATGATGCACATGTCGCGGGGGTCGGGAATCTCGTCGTCGAACAGGACGCGTATGATCCGGCCCTTTATCTCTTCACCGGTCCTGCCGTGCACCATGGGGTAACGGCCGGAACGGGACACCTTGCCGGACAGGGTCCAGAACCCGCCGGCATCGGCTTCGAAAATGCCTTTATTCACCAGGCGGTTGATCACCGATTCGTTGATATCATTGGCGTGCCTGGCGATGCGTTCCACCCAGAACTGTGGAGATTGCGTCTTTTCCTCCCGGGCGATTTCATCCAGCGCGGGGTCAAGCAACTCATCGCCGGTGGGAGTCGCATCGACCAGGATAAGCGTCTCCAGATCGGTGTCGATACGGTTATCCAGGGCGAGGTCCATGAGGACACTGCCGGCGAGCGCGCAGGACATTTTCCACTCCGGGATGGGAATGAAATAGCCGGAATCGTCACTGTGCAGCAACAGGAGCAGTTCTTCAGCAAATCTCATGTCCGTTTTCTCTGATTGAGACATCCTGGTATTTTCTCAAACGAACCTGGGTATTGGCAACATGCGAATTAGCCTGTGACGGAACTCAACCGGAGATCGTCCCGGTCCGTCTCCGGATAAGTCTCAGGGTAGAACTGGTGGCAATAGCGGCGGTATGTCATTACTTCACCATCCGCCTGACTCAGCCGGGGTCGGGGCCAATACTGTTTTTTCCCCCAGATGATTACATCCTGCGCAACATCCTGTTTCTGCGCCCGTAACATAATGCGGTTCATTATCCCGTGGCGCAGCCTCATCGGGATAAAGCGCAAACCCACGATGGGTCGCTTCGGTTTACGAAGCTCCCTCACCTGGCTCACCAACACCAGTTGGAGATGTGAATCGTCAATGGGTGTTGAGAGTACCCACAACCTTGCATCCATACCAATTGTCTTCTCGTAAATTTCAACATACGAGTAACCGACCCCGTAGAGATGTGTAATGGCCGAGACATCATAGATGTTATCGATCATCCCCGCAAATTTTCGATTGCGTCTGAAGTCGAAACAGGATATCAGATGGGCGCCGTCTATCGATACCTCGCCGACCTGGCATACATTGTCGTAGCCGTGTATATAACGCAGGTGGGCCAGGTCTACGGAGTTCTCAGCCGTTTCCTGGGGATGGCCGGGAAACCGGAAGAAACCCAGCGCCAGTTCGCTCCAGTCCGGGCCGGTGGCCGGTTCGTCCGGCAGGTGCCACTGGGGCAACCGTCCGCCGACTCCCCACCAGGCGAACACCAGACCGAGTATTTCTCTTGTTTCATACGTTTTCAACCTGGCTGATTTGGGCGCCGGGGCGAACGGTGTGGCAACGCACTGGCCGCTTGTATCGTACTCAAACCCGTGAAAGGGACAGACCAGGCAACCGTTGCGTACCCGGGTTCCCACTTCCGGACCCAGGTGGGAGCCCATGTGCGGGCATATCGCGTCGGCTACGCAGATTTGGCCTTCAGCGTCACACCAGGCAATGATCTCTTCGCCCATCCAGGTTTTCCGGATCAGTTTTGTCTTCAGAATGGATTTCCGCTCGGCAATGAAATACCACCCCTCGGGAAATGGTGGCAGTTTATCTGTGCTGCTCATTGATTCGGGCATGTGGGATTGCCATGACTATGCAATAATATCATACGTTACGATACATTTTGAATGTATTATATAACCCGTTAATATCCCTTGGTAAAAGACATTTGCATACGTTGCTGATCATCTAACAGGCATACTGATATGGTAGATACATCACCGCTCGTAGTGCGGGATGACCTCAAATCGGCCTTGACCCGGGCCTGGTCGGAAGTGGCACAGACCGGCGCCTGGCTGAGCGGCGAACAACGTCTTGCAATCGCAAACGAGGCCCGCAACGCATGGCAATGCAAACTCTGCCAACGGCGCAAGGAAGCCCTGTCGCCCTATACCATCGAAGGCGATCATGATCACCTTGGCGCGCTCCCCGATGCCTGGATCGAGGCGGTACACCGGATAGTTACCGACTCCGGCCGAATCACTGAGAGTTGGTACGATGCAACCATCGCTGCCGGTATCATTGAAGATGAGTTCATCGAACTGCTGAGTCTCGTTACAATTGTCACCGGGGCGGACACCTTTATGCGCGGTATCGGGCTTCCACCACTGGTGTTGCCCGCAACAGGAGAGCAAGGCACACCGCCACGAAGGCGACCGGGCGGCGTAAAGACAGGGCCGGGATGGGCGCCAACGGTTGCTCCGGAAGATGCCGGCCCCGAACTCGGCGATTTTTACGAGACAGGTCCCGCCGCCTATATTCGGCGTGCGCTGACCCTGGTTCCCGGCGAAGCAGGCCGTTTTTGGCCGCTTGCGAACCAGCTTTACCTGAGTAATCCCTTAAGAGTTGAACTCGAGGAGGTCGAGCGCGCACTCACACGGGCGCAGATGGAATTCATTGCGACCCGCACCTCGGCCTATCTCGACTGTTTTTACTGAACTGCCAGTCATGCAATGCGGCTCAGTTTGAGTGGCGAACACACCGGCGACGAGTACGCGCTTAAAGACGCGATCGGTAAAGGCTCCGGGGACAGCGGCCTGCCGCAGGGAGAAGTTCTCAATGACTTTGTCGAGGCTGTCTGCACAGCTGATGGCGCGCGCACGGCAACAGTCCGGCAAGAAATCATCGAAGAGATGGGTGAGGCGGCGATGATAGATGCCGCGGCGGTCATTGCGGCATTTAACTGTTACCCGCGCATTGCCGATGCTACGGGCATCCCCCTGGAGGAAGCCAAGGCGGCAGCAACCGCAGCCATGCGCGCCGAACTGGGCCTGGATGAGCTTGATTCCCGCAATAAACCTGGTGAGACGTGGTCCTGAGACCGCTTTTAAAGCGATTCACGACAGCTTATAATGGGATCGGGGCTTTGGTGATCGGCAACCTGGATACAAACCCATGAATACTACCCTGTTGATTACCGGGGCGATTGTTTTTGCCGGCGCGCTGCTGTTAGCCTGGCTGGTACATCGGCAAGAGCGCCGCAATAAGCAATCCTGACAGCGCTGATTTCTTGCGCATCGCGGCTAGGCCGATAACTGGCCTACATCCACCCTGGTTGTGACTGCCACTGATTTCAGAGGTGCATACGAACACATCGAATTGTTCTCATCAGGCCATTTTCTTAAGAAATAAAAATTGTAGAATTCTCAAAACTCATTCTGTCCTATTTTAGTGAAATGATGTCTGTGAATCACGTAGCTGAGACAATCAATTTTTCCCAGTCTGACGGTAAAGGGGTCAAAGCCCTTTAAGCCCTTTTATGTCAGGTTTCACCGGACGCCCACGTCTTGCAGTCCCCACTTTACAACGAAGTTGCTGCTCAACCCTTTCACGAAAATAGTCATTACCCAACGGCGTACCCGTTTGCCACGCCTCCCTGATCCGTTTAATGTCGATTTCATCAATGTGACCTTTAAAAAGCTCTTCATAAGCTTGTTGTCTAGCCTTCTCATTATCGCCAAGCCCATGATAAATGGGGTGTGGTGTTATAAAGCCGATTTTTCTAGTGCCTATATTGTGACGAAAACTTGACCAGCGGTACTGACCAGGCAATTCCACCATCCCTGCTCGTAATGGATTCAACTCAATATACCGCATGACAGTCAGAAAATAGGTCTCTTCTTGCACTAAGCTTGCTTTATAACGCCCCTCCCAAATTGAACCGCTCTTACCGTACTTGTGGTTGATGTAGGGCACATAACGCCTGCCCACAAACTGCATGAAAAGGCTGACATCTCGCCCTTCACGGGGTGTCATTAACAGATGTATGTGGTTCGTCATCAGGACAAAGGCATGAACTGCTACACAGTATTTCTTGCTAGCCTCTTTTACCCAGTACGCATAAGTCGCATAGTCCTGAGCTTCAAAAAATACCGGATCGCGTGAGTGGCCTCGCTGGACAATATGCACCGGCACACTGGGCAAATAAAACCGTGGCTTCCTTGGCATGACTACTTCCTTGAAATCAATTTATTCGTATCTCAACTCTAGCATAACTTCTAAAAGGGCTTTGACCCCTTTAATTTACCCCTTTAATTTAGGCCCGAGGACTGCTGGACAGGATCAACACGGATACGCTGATCGGTCTGCGCGACCGCGCCCTGATCGGCCTTATGGTATACAGCTTCGCACGCGTGAGCGCGGCCGTGGCGATGCGGGTGGCCGACTACTACACCCAGGGTAAGCGATCATTCTTCCGGCTGCACGAGAAAGGTGGTAAGTACCTCACGGCATCAATTACCCCTGCCGCATCATTCGATATTTTTCCATAACTTATTAATATGTGAATTTTATCTATCCTCGATGAGGCCGGGTAAACAAATGTCCAATATGACCCTGACCAAAGTGTTGAGGGACAACGGCCTTGCTTATAGGACACCGATACACGGCTTTGGATTCAGTTTCAGGGACTGGTGTACCGACACTGGCAGGCCTAGAGAGATAGCGGAAGCTGCTCTTGCCCACGTTGTCCCTGGTGTGGAGGGGGCTTATTTGCGATAGATACGATCTATTAAAACAAGAAATCTGTCGCATCCAGGTTGGCAATGTCGAATCCCTCCAGCAGAATCGTTCCCCCTCCGTGTTCCGACAGGTCTATGGTGACGTTATTCGATTGAAATGATGTAGTGAGAGTATCAAATCCAGTCAAATTGAAAGCGCTGAGGTCGATCTGGTCTTCACCGTCGGTGAAATCAAGAATTCTATCGTCTCCATGACCGGCGCTGAAGATAAAAATATCACCACCCTCATTTCCATACATCCTGTCTGTACCACCTCCACCATCTAACTGGTCGGCACCGGCATTGCCGTACAGCCAGTCATCACCCCCATTGCCACTAAGCTCATCATCGCCGTCAAGACCACGCAAACTGTTAGAGGCATCATCTCCAATTAATACATCTGCGTGGCTCGAGCCCCGCGCGTTCTCAACATTGACGAGTACATCACCTTCAGCATAACCTCCCTCATTTGTACCCTCATGAAGGTTGATGTTTACCCCTGTATCCGAAAAGGTATATGACACCCAATCAGCGCCTTCGCCGCCATCCAAAGTGTCAGCACCAGCACCTCCAATTAACCAGTCATTACCACCTTTGCCCTGAAGCTGATCATTGCCAGCGCCGCTTTGCAGAAGGTTTTCTCCGTCATCACCAATCAATACATCCTGGTGGCGCGAGCCCATTACTCTCTCAACATCGACAATTACATCACCTTCGGCATGACCTCCCTTACCCGTGCCCAGCTCAAGGTTGACCGTTATGCCCGTATCCGATGCCCAATAAAAAATCCAGTCTATACCACCTCCACCATCCAACCGGTCAGCGCCGTCGCGGCCATGCAAATCATCGTCTCCATCACCGCCTTGAAGGTCGTTAGCGCCGCTGTCACCTGTTATGACATCGTCATAACCAGACCCCGTCACATTTTCGATGCTCGTTAAAACATCACCCTCAGCATGACCTCCCTCATTCGCACCATCTGCAAGATTGACTGTTATACCGACATCCGAGCTTCGATATGACGCCCAATCTGTACCTGAGCCACCGTTCAATCGGTCTGTGCCGGCTCCTCCCTCCAGTATATCGTTGCCACCATTACCTAGAAGCTCATCATCACCATCAAGACCATGCAGGATGTTTGCGCTGTTATCACCTTTCAATACATCCCCATAATCAGACCCTGCCAGGTTTTCCACGTTAGTGATGTCATCACCCTGAGCGTGACCACCTTCGCCTGTTCCATCAGCAAGATCTATAGTTACGCCGGCATTTGACTCCTCGTAAGTCACCCAGTCGATACCATTGCCCCCATCCATCTCGTCAGCACCGGCTCTACCAAATAGCAAATCATTGCCATTACCTCCATTCAACTCATCGTCGCCCTCATTGCCATATAACTTGTCGTCTCCGTTACCGCCAAAGAGTTGATCATTATCGTCGCCCCCGTGCAACTCATCATCCCCTTCATCCCCGTACAGGTTGTCGCTTCCGGCCTCACCAAAAAGCCTGTCGTCCCCCTGGTTACCGAAGAGTTGATCATTGCCGATGCCACCCTTTAATTCATCGTCACCCTCATTGCCGTCCAGCCGATTTGCCTCGTCGTTACCAACCAACACATCCGGGAAAACAGACCCTGCCAAATTTTCAATGTCGGTAAGCGTATCACCATTGGCGTGACCTCCCTCCAATGTGCCCTGTTTCAAATTTACCGTTACTCCTATGTAGGATGACCTATAGGATGCCGTGTCTTTCCCTACACCGCCGTACAATTTATCGGCGCCAGCACCGCCTTCCAATACATCGTCGCCATCGTCGCCTCTAAGTTCATCATCTCCGTCAAGACCATACAGCTTATTTGTGCCGTCATCGCCTGTCAGTGCATCCCCGTAAAGGGACCCTGCCACATTCTCTATATTGTTAAATGTATCGCCTTGGGCATGACCTCCTGCAGCCGTATTATTACTGAGATTCACCGTTACGCTGGCATTCGATTCAAGGTACAACACCCAATCTACTCCAGCACCACCATCCAATTGGTCTGCGCCATCGCCTCCATCCAATACATCGTCTCCATCGCTGCCCCGAAGTTCATCGTCACCTCCACGACCGCGCAATCCATTAGGTCCGTTATCACCCGTCAGTACATCCCGGTATTCAGACCCTGCCAAATTTTCAACATTGGTGATGACATCCCCCTGAGCATGGCCTCCTGCGGCTGTATTGTCATCCAGGTTCACCATGACACCTGCGTCAGATTCAAAATAAGAAACCCAGTCCTCTCCAGCACCACCGTCCAGTTGGTCTGCGCCCTCGCCGCCTTCCAGTACGTCTTCTCCATCTTTACCCCGAAGAGTGTCATCCCCTCCAATGCCGTATAACACATTAGGTCCAATATCACCCGTCAGTACATCCTGGTAGTCAGAACCGAATATCTGTTCAATGCCCGCGATGTCATCGCCCTCCGCATAACCTCCTGTCGATGTACTATCTTCAAGACTGATCGTTACGCCCGCTTCAGATTGTTGGTATGTCAACACATCATACCCGGCGCCACCCTCCAATCGGTCAGCACCTGTGCTTCCGTACAGTAAGTCATCGCCATTTCCTCCTTCCAGAGTGTCAGCACCACCACGTCCCCAGAGTTGATCGTCCCCCTCACCACCTTGCAATCTGTTTGCGTTATCGTCACCCCACAACGCATCTCCGTAATTTGAGCCTCTCACATTTTCTATGTTGGTGATGACATCGCCTTGTGCGTGTCCCCCCACTGCTGTCCCGCCCGCGAGGTCCACTGTCACTCCCTCATTCGAATTGAGATAAGACGCCCAGTCGGCACCTCCTCCTCCATCCAGTTGATCGGCGCCCAAACCCCCTTCCAGCCAGTTTGTGTTGTCGTCACCGGTCAAAAAATCGTCGTATTGCGACCCGAATACGTTTTCTATTTCGGTCAGCACATCACCCTCGGCGTGGCCTCCTGAGACCGTAAAATCAACAAGGTTTACTGTCACTGCCGTATCCGATCCCCAGTAGGACACCCAGTCCATGCCTGCATCCCCATCCAACCGGTCGGCGCCAGCACCTCCTTCCAGAATATCGTCACCACCACTACCCCATATCCTGTCATCGCCATCACGACCGTTGATATAATTCGCAACGGCGTTACCGGCAATCAAGTCATTTCCAGCCCCCGCGATGAAATTCTCAATTACCGTGTCGCGAGCAATAATCAGATTACCTGTAAGGCCATATACATCCGAGATTCCTTCCGGGCTTAGGTAAACCCGCTGGTCGTCCTTGTCAGTGCGCAAATCCAGCGTGTCGTTACCGCTGTTGTCATATATGGTCAAGGTTGTCGGATGACTGAGGGTTTGAGGGGTTATGCCAGGGTCGGCGTCCGTTCCTGTATTTTTCAAGTAATGAATAACGCCATCGAAATTACCAATGACGAGGTCAAAAGTACCGTTCCCATCCAGGTCGACAAATACAGGCGCGATAAACGAGCCCGCATTGGTTCCATGGAAAGGATTATCAAAGTTGGTACGTTGGGTAAAACTCGGACTAGTCGTCGTCCCGGTGTTCTCAAAGTAGAAAATATCGCCATTTCTATTTCCAATGACAAGATCAAAATCATTGTCATCGTCAAGATCGACAAATACGGGCGTGCTACGAGGGCCTGCATTAATGTTGCTAAGAGGACTGGCCTCGCCAGCGCGTAATACGAAATCAGCATTCGCCGATGTGCCGGTGTTCTCGTAATATTGCACTACCCCATCTTCAACTCCGACAACAAGATCCTGATCACTGTCTCCGTCCAGATCAGCCAATGCAAGCGTACTCAATGTACCCATCGTAATGTTGTCAAAAGGATTGGTTGCACTGGTACGCTGCGTGAAATTTGGGGAGGTCACTGTACCGGTATTCTCGAAGTAAGCGATAGCGCCATTGCCATTTCCAACGATAAGATCGTGGTCGCCGTCACCATCAAGATCGCTGAAAGTCGGTGAACTGTAAGACCCCACTGAAATACCCTCAAGTGGATTTGCCGTACCGAGGCGTTCCGTAAATACGGGTTCTGTCTGCGTGCCTGCGTTCTCGAAATAATATAGGACACCGTAGTAATCCCCGATGACGAGATCAGGGTCACCATCATTATCTAGATCAGCCAATCTTAATTTAATGACAGGTGTAACAGTGTCATCTGTCATGTCGACATTGATGAAGGGATTTATCTCCCCGGTCCACAACTTGAAAAATTCACCCAGGTAGCCGTCCAGATTGGATTGATAGCCGTATATAGTGTCACCAGCATTGATATCAACAGGTATGCCATAAAGATTCTGGATGGCGATGATGTCAGCGATCATTGGAGTGACAATATGAGCATAGCTCGCGTTGAGATAGGTATTGTCGTTCTGGTTCATGTACGACATTACTGATATCTGCTCAGAGTCGTTCAGAAAGATATTGTCGAGACCGTAGTAAGCAGTATTGTTATAGGGTCCGGGATGACCAAGGCCGAGAGCATGGCCGATTTCATGGATGTACGTAGTGAAGGAATAGCTACCTATTGTAGTTCCACTCTCAGTAAGAGTATCAATCGAAATGTTTACATTTGAAGATACTATGACCTCATTGCTGGATGTGCTTTCAGAGAATCCTGCAGCTCCAGGCCGCTTCACATCATCATCAAAGGTGATATGAGCATCATTTTCGACAAACTCGAATTTAATACCGGTTACGTTGGTCCAGGCCTCAAGTGCCCATCGAGCCAACTGTTGGCCCTCTTCGGTCAGGGCAGTAATATCGGCTGTTATTATGCCGCCCGGTTCTACATCAAAAGCACTACGCGTACCGCTATTCGCCTCCCAGTAGCCGTCGGTCAGATAGTCGGCGATTTCATCGTGGTTACCAACCGGAATCGTATTCTCTACGAGTGAAAGCTCGTATCCACCGCTGAAAGTGTCATCGTTACTGCCAACATGTACATAATAAGTGCCAGATATCGAAGGCTTGAAAATGAGCTTTGAGCCGGTGGGATTCTCGCTACCTGTGACGATGTGGCTTCCCGTAGAATCGAGGAGTTCGAGTCGAGCAGACTCCACACTCATCAGAGTGATATCGTAAATTGTTCCAGCAGTCAGTTCGACCTTGACCCAGTCTTTATCAGCAACGGGGTCAAGCGTTCCTTGGAAAACATCTCCGAGGGATATCGAATATACGGTTTCGGCATCAGCGCTGGCATCGCTATTATTTTCTATTTTTGTTGACACGAGCTTGTGATTCCTGTGTCAGTACAACAGAACCATCTGTTATTACTTTGTTATGCTTACAATAAGATGATATATGCTCCATAGTTATAGTCAAATCTGGCTGCTCCTACCAGTGAGCAGATCCACAGCAGATAAGGAACAATGGATGAATGAGGCGACCCTCAAGAGAGAGTCAAGATATTCTCAAAATCGACCGTTTTTGAGAAGAATTCCTGAGGGAAACAAAAACCTCGAAAACGGACCTTTTTTCATTCTCATAAGTCATTCTTGATTGTATATTCTCTATTTACTACTTTGCGGCGAGTTTCGATAACTTTCATTATCGAGGAAAAATTTGCAAATCGGTTATGCCCGGGTATCCACCAAGGACCAGGATCTGCGCCTGCAGTGTGAAGCGCTTCGCCAAGTTACGTGCGACAAAACCTACGAAGACAAGGCCGGTGGCGCCAAAGCCTCACGGGAAGGCATGAAGCTGGCGCTGGATGTCTTGCGGGAAAATGATACCTTGGTCGTGTGGAAACTCGACCGGCTCGGGCGTAGTGTGAAAGACCTGGTTAACATCGTGAGTGATTTGCAACAAACGCGGTGTACACTTCAAATCCTTGACCGATCAGATCGACACTTCGACCCCGGCAGGGCGGTTCTTTTTTCATGTAATGGCCAGCTTGGCACAGATGGAACGGGGCCTGACGGCGGAGCGAACCAGAGCTGGATTGGAAGCGGCTCGCCGGCAGGGACGTACTGGGAGGCGAAAACGTAAGATGGATGAATCCAAGATTGCAGTTGCAAAGCAGTTACTGCTGGACGGTATAGCGCCAGGGGAGGTGGCAAGGAACCAGGCCGTGTCTATCCTGACATTGTATAGGTGGCTACCGGCATCACAACGACTGGTGACAGTTCCTAGTTTCCCCGATAATGGGGTATCAACTAGATCAAATTATTTTGAGAAAAAAACATGACAGCGAAAGTTCGCTGCCCAATATGGGGCACCCCTGCCGAAATAATATCCGGCTCTACAGGTGACGGGCTATATATATATTCTTCACGCGCTGCCGGCAATTATTTTATTACTATGCGTGCTCAAGCGGTGTTGGAATATCGCGATGATCGCCTCAAGGCAAAACTAACATCGTGGCTAATTGAACAGCGGTGGCTCGGAACTAAAGTGCCGAAAATATTAGCAACAACCATAGATGAGACAAATAAAAGAAGGGAATTACCTGTTTTCGAACGTGCGGACCGAGCTCTAAGATATATTCAAAATCAAACTTCACAAATTGGAGATACAGTTGGCTTATTGAGAAGTCAAGATGAATTGGACGGTATATCTGATTCGCTGAATGACGGTATTACACCTGTTAAAATTGATATGTCTCGCTACTATAACGCTTTGACTATTAGAGCATTCTCTGAATCGGTTTCCGGTAGAGAAGTAGAGTTTATTATTGAATACCTTAGTTCTCAGCAGAAATGGATAGAGATAAAGGAAGGGGTCTGTAATCTAACTTTTACTGGATATGCTCGACTTTCCGAACTAGCTGAAAGGGACATCATGTCATCAAGAGCTTTTGTCGCCATGTGGTTTGACGATTCTATGGATGACTTATGGGAGAAAGGTATTGAACCAGGAATTAAGGATGCTGGATATGTTCCAGTCCGAATTGATCGGGAAGAACACGTAAACAAAATAGACGACGAGATCATTGCTGAAATTCGACGCTCTCGTTTTGTCGTTGCGGATTTCACACATGGGGGAGAAGGAGCAAGAGGAGGAGTCTATTACGAGGCCGGATTCGCCCATGGAATGAATATTCCAGTAATATTTTCTTGCAAAAAAAGCATTATTAAAGAGATCCATTTTGATACCCGTCAGTACAATCACATCATATGGGAGAAACCGGAAGAACTTAGAGAACAACTCGCGAATCGTATTGCTGCTGTGATTGGAGATGGACCAAATAAGAATGGAACTTGAGAAACAGGGGACAGGCCACATTTTCTCTAAAGGCTACACGTGGTCTGTCCCCGTTTTTCTGAATCCAATAAACAGACAAGAATGAAGATAAGGAAATAATGCCTGACGCCTCTCCTGCACCATATCGGTCCGCTATTCAATGATGTCTGAGATCAAGTTGTTACTTCTGTATATTAGACGAGGTAAACCCTGTGCGATTGGATGATCCGAAACGCCCTGAGTTCGCCAGCTGGAAGAGCTACTCAAAATTCGCTAATAGAGTTCGCAAGCACCGCCGCTATGTTTGGGATGCTGAAGTAAAAGCCTTCCTGGATACTATTCTGGCAACCGTAAGGGATCGGGATAGGACATTAAATAAGGGGTTTCCTTTATACCGCGCACAACACGAGGTGATCTATGAAGAACATGATGATCGATTAGAGATATTGGCCCACAATGTAGATCGAATGAAGCCGCAGCGTGATCGTGCAAGAGAAGGCCGTACAAATCCTGTGGGCATCCCTGTTCTTTATCTGGCGACATCTGTACAAACCGCCATCTCCGAAATTAGACCATGGATTGGCTCGGAGGTTTCGGTGGCACAGTTTGGAATATCACGCGACCTAAAAGCAATCGATCTATCCATCGGCCATGGAGAGTCAATGTTAGATCTTATGACACGCGCAGAATTGTTCGGCGATGAAGTATCTAATGCAGAAAAGAAAGAAAAAGCTGTTTGGAACCAAGTTGACAATGCATTTTCCCGTCCAATTTCTGTTTCAGATGACACTGCAGATTATGTGCCGACACAAATTCTTGCGGAACTCTTTTATGCTAACGGCTATGAGGCACTTATCTACAGAAGTCAATTCGGGAAAGAAGGTTTCAATATTGCTCTTTTTGATATCAAGGATGCAGAATTGATCAGCGCTGCCCCGTATCAAGTCACAGCCATAGAAGTAAAGCACAAAGAGATCGGTAGCAGGTATCTTGCGGTACGACAAGACAATACAACAAAAACGAATTCAGAGTGAGCAACATATACTGGGAATAGACCACAACAGTATCGCCAGAATTTTAACTACATTAAAGAGAAAATCAAAGATGGATTGGTGGACGTACTGGAATGTTTATAAGTTATTTCAGAGAAGAAGAAAAAAGGTTCCGAAAGTTGCCATAGAACAATATGACATCGCTGAAAACTATCTTTATGGCAGGGGTGTATTACAGAACAACAAGAAAGCGGCAGAGTGGTTTCGCCTATCGGCAGGACAGAATTATGCCCCCGCACAAAATGACCTAGGTTTAATGTACCACAAAGGACTGGGAGTACCGCACAACTCCCAGGAGGCAATTGATTGGTTTCACTTGTCAGCAAACCAGGACTGGGCTCCAGCGCAAAACAATCTCGGTTGTATGTACCATGCAGGAGATGGCATATCAAAGAATTATGAATTGGCGTTGAAGTGGTTTCGCTTGGCAGCCAAGCAAGGTTCAACCGCCGCACTATATAGCATCGGACGCATGTATTACCTTGGTGAAGGATTATCACAGGACTACAGAGAGGCAATAAAATGGTTTCGCTTGGCGGCAAAGCGTGGAATGACCGAGGCTCACTCTATGCTAGGTGATATGTATCACAATGGTGAAGGTGTGCAACAAAGTTACAAGAAAGCCATGAAATTGTATCGATTAGCGGCTGAACAGGGTTATTTCGCGATCGCACAAAACAACATCGGTGATATGTATTATGAAGGGAATGGAGTGACACAGAACTATAACGAAGCGATAGAGTGGTTGAATCGCGCCGGGAATTCCGGAGACCTGTTAATGTGGGTCATGCGGCTTTGCATGACCCGTTATTTACATCATCATAGTACATCTGTTCAAATTCAGCCGGCGGCACATTGCCGATGGACGCCAGCAAACGGCGTTGGTTGAACCAGTCCACCCATTCCAGGGTTGCATATTCCACGTCATCTGAGGTCTTCCAGGGGCCCCGCACCCGGATCACCTCCGTCTTGTACAGACCAATAATGGTTTCCGCCAACGCATTGTCATAGGAATCCCCCACACTGCCCACGGACGCCTCAATGCCGGCTTGCGTCAATCGGTCGGTATAGCGGACCGAGAGATACTGGCTGCCGCGGTCACTGTGATGAATCAAACCGTCCCGCTCACGCCGCGACCACAAGGCCTGTTCCAGCGCATCCAGCACCAGGTCGGTACGCAGTGAACGACTGACCCGCCAGCCCACGATGCGCCGGGCAAACACATCCACGACAAACGCCACATAGACAAAGCCGGACCAAGTCGCCGCATACGTGATGTCTGCCACCCATAGCTGGTTTGGCCGGGTGGCGGCAAACTGCCGGTTCACCCGGTCTGCCGGCTGCGGCAGGGTCTCATCCCGCGCCGTCGTCCAGCGCTTTGCGCCACGCCGCACGCCCTGTATTTCAAGCCGCCTCATCAACCGCTCCACCGTACAACGGGCCACGACATGGCCTTCCCGCTGGAGTTGCCGCCAGACCTTCCTGGCGCCGTATAACCGGTAGTTCTCGCCCCATATACGCTGTATCTCCTTGCACAACGCCTGGTCCCGCTTCACACGGGCCGGCAACCGCCCAGGGTCCGCAGCCCGGGCCCGGTGCTCGTAGTACGTCGATGGGGCGATCGGCAAGTGCTTGCAAATCGGCTCGACCCCAAGTCCCTCATGATGTTGGTCGATGAAGGCCACCATCTCGCCGGTCAGCGGTCGAGCTCCGCCTGGGCGAAAAAAGCCGACGCCTTACGCAAGATCTCGTTGGCTCGCTTGAGCTCCCGATTCTCGCGTTCCAACTCACGTATGCGCGCCTGCTCAGCACTGCTGACACCGGGGCGGTTACCCTGGTCCACTTCAGCGCGTCTCACCCATCTACGCAACGTTTCCGCAGCGCAGCCAATCTTGTCGGCGGTAGAAGTCAGTGCAGCCCATTGGGAGTCATAGTTCTCCTGGTGCTCCAGCACCAGCCGCACGGCCCGTTCCCGGATCTCCGGGGGATAGCGTTTTTGATTGTTCATTACTCCATCCTCTCAAGAAATAGAGTCTCCGGCAAACCCGGGGCAGTTCAGGTATCGCAAAGCCGAAATAGGGGGTTATCCCGAAGCACCATTCAAACTCGCCACACTATATGAGAAAGGCGAGGTCATCCCAGAAGATATTTGTGAGGCCATACGTTTGTATCACAAGGCTGCCGAACAAGGTCATATTGAAGCAAAGGTGAGCCTTGACCGGATTATTGCCAAAGGGCCCGTAGTCTCCGAATACGATGCCAAAGCTGTTCCCTGGTATAGAGTAGCCGCAGAGGTAGGCCATACAGAATCACAATACAAGTTAGCATTAATGTATTTCACAGGCATGGTTGAACCCGAATTTCATTTCAGCGCCGAGCGCTTGCTCCGTAATGCTGCTAAGCAAGGCCATGTCAAAGCACAATATAAACTTGGTGTCCTGTATCAAAATCGTAGCTATAAGGAAAAAAAGAAAGCTGCACGCTGGTTCAGTAAGGCCGCCAACCAAGGCCATACCAAAGCTAAGAACAGGTTAGAACTAATCAACATGATAAGGATATACGGCGAGCCTAAATTGCCCAAAAGTGATGCCAAAATTCAACGCTGTTTCCGCAAGGCCATCGGACAAAATGATTCTCAATCACAATATGTACTTGGCTTGATGTATGGTTTAGGTGAGGGAGTACACGAGGATGAAGCCCAATCTCTACGCTGGTATCGTAAAGCCGCAGAACAGGGTCACATCAAGGCACAATATAGCTATGCCAGTAGTATTCAATTGAATATGTATAAAATTGATAGTGAAGATAAGGAGCTTGAGGCTGCACGGGAAGTCGAGCATTGGTACCGAAAGGCAGCTGAACAGGGACATCCGTATGCACAGACAGAACTTGGTAATGTGTATTTGGAAAACGTTGATGATGATGGAGATGAGGGCAATCGCATATTTAAAGACAATGCTGAGGCGTTGCCTTGGTTCCATAAGGCCGCCGAGCAAGGAGACACTGATGCGCACATAGCAATCGGACGTATGTATGAAGACGGCAATGGTGTGCCTCAAGATAAAACCGAGGCAACAAAGTGGTATCTTCTTGCTGCAGAGTTGGGAGATGGCGAAGCACAGGCCTATCTTGGGTCTTCATATCATGATGGCAATGGGGTACCTCAAGACAATCTACAAGCCTATGCCTGGCTCATAGCATCCGAGGCATCTAATGCAGTTGGTGGTAGGACATTAGTTGAAGCACTGAAAGATAAAATTATCAAAGATATGACGCCCGTCAAAGTAACAGAGGCTAAAAAATTATCATTCGAATACTGGTAAATTGCTGCCCAAGTGGATAATTTCACAATGGAGGATTATTCCCAATAATATGGGCCGATGGGCCGGAATACCATTAATTCTCTGTTGGTATTTTCGTTGGTACGATATTAGTAATCACAAAGTAATACTTTATAAATCAATAGGTTATAATAAAGGTTCGAATCCCTGACGGTCCTTCGTAATTAACCCCATCGAATTTGGTCTTCTCTCCCCGCCCCGTACTCGGTTACCCTTTCCTGCTTACCTTCAAGAAACGGGCAAATTGATAAAATTCGCCCGTACCGCGCCTTACGGCTCCAGTCCTCTTGAGGGGGATGCGACTTACTGAAAAAAAAAGCTTCAACTCCGGGATGGAAGTGTAACGGTTTTACCCATTGGCAAGATACCCTACCATTGCCCGGAATTCCGCATTATGGCCGCTACGCCACGCAGCTTGCGTCTACTTTTACGTTACGCTACCGGTCGAGAGCGTTTGACTGGAGCGCCTCCAGCCCGATTTGTCGGGCGGAAAACAGCTAATTCAGGTGGGTTTCTGGGCAGTTGTCCATTTATAACGCAAGAATGGGTTTACATCAAAAATGGTAACTTGTTGATTTAATTGGTCGGGGTGAGAGGATTTGAACCTCCGGCCCCTGCCTCCCGAAGGCAGTGCTCTACCAGGCTGAGCTACACCCCGATATGGAAATACGGAAAAACCAGCAGACTGTTTAACCCCGTATGCCGGTTGCAAGTGCGAACTCTACCTTACAATACGCTTTGCGTCTACAACCCGAAGAGGACGGACCCCCGCTTACTACATGTGGGGACAAGCCCCAAAACTGACGGGGACGGATTTAAATGCGTCCCCCCTTATTCTTCAGTAATCCCGCTCAGTAGCGAAATGGGCCAGCGTGAACAGCGCGTCCAGGTGTCTTGACCGGGGTAGGTGATCGAGGGTACGCATGGCGAGATCGGCCTCCTGGCGGGCGCGTTCACGGGTATACTGGATCGCCCCGGTGGCCGCGATGGCTGCACTTATCTGTTCCATGTCATCGAGGCTGCCCTGTTTTACGGCGCGCCTGATCAGTGCCGCCTGCTCGTCTGGGCAATGCCAGAGGGCATATAACAGGGGCAGGGTGGGTTTGCCTTCGGCCAGGTCATCACCGATGTTTTTGCCCAGGTTGTCGCTGGAAGCGCTGTAATCCAGTGCATCGTCGATAAGTTGATAGGCAATACCCAGGTGCCTGCCATAGCCGGACATGGCCAGTTCCGTTTTTTCGTCCTGTCCGGCGATAACGGCGCCGATGCGGGCAGCAGCCTCGAACAATTTTGCCGTTTTATTGTGTATAACCTGCAGGTAGCGCTGCTCAGTCGTTTCCGGGTCATGCCGGTTGATGAGTTGTTGTACCTCTCCTTCGGCAATGGTGTTGGTTGCGTCAGCCATGATTTTCATGACGTGCATGGAACCTGCTTCCACCATCATCTGGAAAGCGCGGGAATAGAGAAAATCGCCGACCAGCACGCTTGCCTCGTTGCCCCAGCGCTGGTTGGCGGTGGCTTGACCGCGCCGCAGCATGGAGGCATCGACCACGTCGTCGTGCAGCAGGGTGGCGGTGTGGATAAATTCTATGACGGCTGCAAGTTTGATATGCAGGTCGCCACTATAGGCAAAACTGTTGGCGCTGAGCAGCACCAGCGCCGGCCGCAGTCTTTTACCGCCGCTGTTGACGATGTAATGGCTTAACTGGTCTATAAGCCCGATTTCGGAATGCAGTTTTTCCTCAATCAGCGCGTTCACCAGGGACATATCGTCCCGGATCAGTTCCTGGATTGTCTCCAGGCCGGAATCGCTTTGCGGCACTGCACTCATAACTGTTCGATAACCTTCGACAACATGGAATGATAATACCATGATGCAGGCTGCACGTGCGTGCCCGGGCGCCGGTTCCCCGTTTGTGTGTAGTACTTGTTTGAGTTTGATTTGTTATATATAATTCCGCGTTCGATGTTTTCAGGCGGCTGTACCAGGTCGAAATTTATTCTGATAGGTGAAAGTGTTATGTATGCGGTCATAAAATCCGGGGGCAAGCAGTTCAAAGTACGGGAAGGCGATACCATCCGGGTCGAGAAAATCAATACCGAGGAAGGCGGCGAAATCAGCCTGGATGACGTCCTGATGGTTGCGGATGGTGATGATATTTCATTCGGCACTCCCGTGGTGGACGGCGCAACAGTGGCGGCAACCGTGAAATCCCATGGCCGGGGCGACAAGATCAAGGTAGTCAAGTTCAAACGCCGCAAACATCATTACAAGCAGATGGGTCATCGCCAGGATTACACCGAACTGGAGATTACCGGCATTAATACGCAATAGTTACCGGGAGCAGGATTATGGCGCATAAAAAAGCAGGCGGCAGTACACGTAACGGCCGGGATTCCCAATCGAAGCGCCTGGGAGTCAAACGTTATGGCAGTGAATCGGTCAAGGCAGGAAATATTATCGTCAGACAGCGGGGCACACGCTTCCATCCCGGCGTCAATGTAGGATGCGGCAGAGACCATACCTTGTTTGCAAGGGCTGATGGTACGGTTGTGTTCGAACAAAAAGGACCGGGAAACAGGACTTTTGTCAGTGTCCGGACGTGATAATTGGGAATTACGAATTAGGAATTACGAATTAGGAATTAGGAGTTGAAATTAACTTAATAGTATCTAACCGCTTGCCGGGTTTACAGGCATTGCAAACATAACGGTGTGGCTTCCCAACATTCAGGATGCACCCATCCCTAATTCGTAATTCGTAATTCCCAATTGTTTATCAGATGAAGTTTGTCGATGAGGCTACCATCCGCGTTGAGGCAGGCAAGGGTGGTGATGGTTGCCTGAGTTTCCGGCGGGAAAAGTATATTCCCCGGGGCGGCCCTGACGGGGGCGATGGCGGCAACGGAGGCAGTGTCTACCTCGTGGTTGACGAAGGTCTGAATACCCTGGTTGACTTTCGCCATGCGCGTTTATACCGGGCGAAACACGGCCAGCCGGGCAGCGGCAGGGACCAGGCCGGTAAAAGCGCCGAAGATATCAGGGTCAGGGTTCCCCTTGGCACCCTGGTTTACGATGATGACACCGGTGAATTGATCGGTGACCTGGATAAAAGGGACGGGGTTCTCCTGGTAGCCCGCGGCGGAGAGCACGGCCTGGGCAATGCCCGTTTCAAGAGCAGCGTCAACCGGGCGCCGAGAAAAACCACCAAAGGTAATGAAGGGGAGAGCCGGAACCTGCGGCTGGAGTTACAGGTGCTGGCCGATGTCGGCCTGCTCGGCCTGCCCAATGCCGGCAAATCCACCTTCGTTCGCCAGGTTTCCGCGGCGCGTCCCAAGGTGGCTGCATATCCGTTTACCACGCTCTATCCCCACCTGGGGGTAGTCCGGCTGGGTACGAGCCGGGATATCGTTATCGCGGACATACCCGGACTGGTAGAAGGCGCTGCAGACGGCGCCGGACTGGGCGCCCAATTCCTGCGGCACCTGTCCAGGACGCGTTTACTGTTGCACATGGTCGATATTGGATTGCAGCAGGATATGCCGGAAATCATTGCCGCGATCCGGGGCATTGAAGCTGAACTTGCGGCCTGGGATAATGTTTTGTCGGACAAGCCGAGGTGGCTGGTACTGAACAAGATCGATATAGTTGCTGCGGAAAACGTTGCTGTAATCCAGGACGCAATAATACGGGAACTGAACTGGCAGAAGCCTGTATTCAGCATATCTGCAGCAACGGGTGAAGGTTGTGACAGATTGATTAAAGCCATTTTCCAGTGCTTTGCAGAATGGGAGGCGGAAGGGTAGTCCATGTCCGAAACAGAGTCTAAACATGACCGGGACCAGTGTTGGGTAGTCAAGATAGGCAGCGCCCTGCTGACCGACAACGGTGGTGGACTGCGTACGGAAGCCATCGCCGCCTGGGTGGGTCAGATGGCCGAATTACGCAGCCGCGGGTTCCGGTTTATCGTTGTCTCATCCGGCGCTATTGCGGAGGGCAGGGCGCGGCTCGGGTGGGGCAAGCTGCCCGTCAGTCTGCACGAGCAGCAGGCTGCAGCAGCCGTCGGCCAGATGGGACTGGTACAGGCCTATGAATCGGCTTTCAAGGAGTATGAAATTCGCACTGCCCAGATACTTCTGACACATGCTGATATAGCCGACCGGAGGCGTTACCTGAATGCCCGGTCCACCTTGCGTACCCTGCTGGCCTTGGATGTCGTGCCCATAATCAACGAGAATGACAGTGTCGCTACCGACGAGATACGCTTTGGAGACAACGACTCGCTGGCAGGTCTGGTAGCAAACCTGGCAGAAGCGAACCGGCTGGTCATCCTGACCGACCAGGATGGATTATACGATCGTGACCCGCGTCAGGCCCGGGACGCCAGGTTAATCAGGACGGGTCGCGCCGGTGACCCGGCCTTGCTGGATTATGCCGGTCCCGGGGGCGCGTTGGGACGCGGCGGCATGTTGACCAAGCTCAAGGCTGCCGAGACTGCCGCCAAGTCCGGGAGCGACACGGTCATCTGCTCAGGTATTGAGCCGCAAGTGTTGTTAAAAATTGCGCGGGATGAAGAGGTTGGAACCCTGCTCAGTGTACAGCGCTCGCCGTTGGCCGCGCGCAAGCAATGGTTGGCGGGGCACAAACGTCCGGACGGCAGCCTGGTGTTGGATGATGGCGCCTGCAGCGTACTGGCCGGACAGGGCAAGAGCCTGCTGGCCGTCGGGGTCGTAGCCGTCCACGGCGAGTTCAGCCGGGGTGAGATTGTCAGTTGCGTTGCCCGGGACGGCAGGGAGGTTGCCCGGGGCCTGGTTAACTACAGCGCCGACGAGGCCCGCAGGATCATGGGCAAGCCGAGCGCTATGATTGAACAACTGCTAGGTTACATCGACGAGGCGGAACTAATCCACCGGGACAACATGGTCATATTTGACAATTAGGAATTACGAATTAGGAATTACGAATGGAACGATGTGCCTTAATTCTTAAATCCTAGTTCGTAATTCCTAATTCGTAATTCGTAATTAATCTTCTAGTGCGCGGATCATTGTGTTCAGGCGGCTCTTGTGCCGGGCGGCCTTGTTTTTGTGGATCAAGCCCTTGTTCGCCATCCTGTCGATGATGGGAACTGCCGCCTGGTAGGCAGTGGTCGCTTCTGTCTTGTCGCCCTTCGCGATGGAATCGAGCACCTTCCTGATGGAAGACCGCAACATGGAACGGCGCGAATTATTGTGCAGGCGGCGCTGGGCTGCCTGCCGGGCGCGTTTCTTTGCTGATGCAATATTGGCCAAATGTAACTCCTGACAATCGGTTAGTTCAAAAGACGGCATACTATGCTGACATGCCGGCGGTTTGTCAATGAAAATTACGAATTAGGAATTATGAATTAGGGATGGGGGGTACACTGTGCAAACGCATCTCGTGCTGATATCTTAGAATATGCCAGGAAAAAATTGCCACACCCGCCATATTCGGTATAAATTCGTAATTCCTAATTCGTAATTATTAATTGCAGTGAGAAAGTTGCTGAAATCAACCCTGGTAGTCGGTTCCATGACGACGCTGTCACGGATTCTCGGATTGATCCGGGATGTCATTATCGGCGCCATGTTCGGTCCCGGGGCAAGTGTCGATGCGTTTATCGTCGCTTTTCGCATCCCGAACTTTTTGCGCCGCATATTCGCCGAAGGCGGGTTCTCCCAGGCATTCGTACCGGTTTTATCCGAATACCGGGAACGCCGCGACCGGGCGGAAGTCAATGCCCTGGTTGAACATACCGCCGCGGTCCTGGGTACCTGCCTTTGCGTGACCACGGTCGTGGGTGTGCTGGCCGCGCCGGTGTTGATATGGATCTTCGCTCCCGGTTTTGCCCAGGACCTGGAGAAGCAGACCCTGGCGGCCCAGATGTTGCGTATTACTTTTCCATACATCCTGTTTATATCCCTGACCGCGATGGCCGGAGGGATTCTGAATACCTACCGGCAGTTCGCGGTGCCTGCATTTACCCCGGTATTACTCAACCTGTCGCTGATTGGCTGTGCATTGTGGTTGACACCTTATTTCCCGGCAGAACAAAGGGTCGTTGCCCTGGCCTGGGGGGTGTTCCTGGCGGGCCTGGTGCAACTGCTGTTCCAGTTTCCGTTTCTGCTCAAACTCAGGTTGCTGCCGCTTCCCAGGTTCAACCGGGACAGGGAGGGTGTCGGCAGGATCATCACCCTGATGATCCCGACCCTGTTCGCCGCCTCCGTTACCCAGGTAAACCTGCTGGTCGATACCGTCATCGCTTCGTTCCTGCAGACAGGCAGTATCTCCTGGCTGTATTTCTCCGACAGGCTGGTCGAGTTTCCCCTGGGGGTATTCGGCATCGCGCTGGCTACGGTGATTTTGCCCAGCCTGTCGGCCGAGCATACCGGGAGTGACAACACCGCTTTCAACAAGACCCTGGACTGGGCCTTGCGCTGGGTATTCATCGTCGCTTTCCCCGCGGCAGCGGGACTGATCCTGCTGGGCGCGCCCCTGTTGACAACCCTGTTTCAATATAATGAATTCTCCCAATACGATGTCCAGATGGCGGCTCGAAGCCTGGTTGCCTATGCAGTGGGGTTGCCGGCCTTTATCCTGATCAAAGTGCTGTCCTCGGGATTTTTTTCCAAACAGGATACAAAAACACCGGTAAAAATCGCAGTGGTTGCGATGCTGGCCAATATCGTTCTGAACCTGCTGCTGGTTTTTCCCCTGGCGCACGCGGGACTGGCCCTGGCAACGTCCCTGTCGGCCTGCATCAATGCCGCGTTGCTTTACCGGATTCTGCGCAGGGAAAAGGGGTTTGATACGGGGCCGGGCTGGCACGGTTTCCTGGCCAGGATTGCCCTGGGGCTGTTGATTATGGCGCTGGGTCTGGCTTACTTTGTTCCTGACCAGGTTTTCTGGTTCCAATGGGATATGTATGAGCGCGCCGTTAATGTAGTATTATGCACGCTTGCCGGAGCCCTGGCCTACTTTGCCACCATGTGGTTGCTTGGACTTCGATTGCATCAAATGACAGCGCATTAGCCACAGAGGTAAACCTCTGTGTCCTCTGTTACAAAATATAATGGAACTGATCAGATATTCATATAATCTCAAGTCGCGGCACCGTGGCTGCGTTGCCACCATCGGCAACTATGACGGGATTCACCTGGGACACCAGGCTGTGCTCAGGCAACTGAAGCGTCATGCTGAGGTGATGGCCCTGCCGGCCCTGGTAATAACCTTCGAGCCCCATCCCCAGGAATTTTTCAAGGCGGGGGATGCCCCGACCCGGATAACGAGTTTCAGGGAAAAACTGGAGATCCTCAAGCAACAGGACATTGACCGCGTGCTCTGTCTGCGTTTTCAGCAGAGTATCGCCGAACTGTCCGCGGAACAGTTTATTGAACAGGTCCTGGTAGGCGACCTGTCCATAAAGCGTCTGATTATCGGCGATGACTTCAAGTTCGGTAAAAATCGGCGCGGTGATTTCAGGATGCTGCGGGATTACGGCAAACGACTGGGCTTCGACGTCATTCTGACGGAAACGCACAAACTTGACGGCGACAGGGTCAGCAGCAGCATTATCCGTAGCCGGTTGCAGGAGAGCCGGTTTGAGGAGGCTCAGTTGTTGCTGGGGCGTTATTTCAGTATCAGCGGCCGTGTCGTACATGGCGCCAAACGGGGCCGCCAGTTAGGGTTTCCCACGGCAAATATCAATCTCAGCAAACGCTATGTTCCGTTGCGCGGCGTATTTGCCGTAAGTGTAAAAGGGGCTGACGAGACGACTCACCTGGGGGTCGCCAACCTGGGAACGCGCCCGGTATTCGAGGAAAAAAAACTGTTGCTGGAAGCCCACCTGTTTGACTTTGACAAGATGATTTACGGCAGGCATATCAGCGTCGAATTTTTCAAACGGCTGCGTGACGAACGCAAATTCTCTTCCATCGATGAACTGGTAGCGCAAATCGCAACGGACATAAAGACAGCCAGGGAATATTTCACGGATATCGATCTTGCAAAGTCATGACCGATTATAAGGATACCTTGTCACTGCCAAAAACGGATTTCCCCATGAAGGGGAACCTGGCCCGGCGCGAACCCGACATGCTGCAGCGCTGGCAGGAGCAGGACATTTATGCGCGCATCCGGCAACACCGGGCAGGCCGGAAGAAGTATATCCTGCATGACGGTCCCCCCTATGCCAACGGCGACATCCACCTGGGTCATGCCGTCAATAAAATCCTGAAAGACATCATCGTCAAATCACACAGCCTCGACGGGCTGGATTGCCCGTACGTGCCCGGCTGGGATTGCCATGGACTTCCGATCGAGCACCAGGTGGAGAAGAAAATAGGCAAGGCCGGCGTCCGGGTTGATGCGCGTACGTTTCGCGATGCCTGCCGCGAATACGCCGGGAAACAGATTGCCCGGCAGAACACCGATTTCCAGCGGCTTGGAGTACTGGGAGACTGGGACAACCCGTACCTGACCATGAATTACCGCACCGAAGCCGATATCGTGCGCGCCCTGGGCAGGATGATCGAGGCAGGGCACCTCGTCCGGGGATTCAAGCCCGTGTACTGGTGCCTGGACTGCGCTTCGGCACTGGCGGAAGCTGAGGTGGAGTACCAGGACAAGCAGTCCCCTGCAATCGATGTATGTTTTCCGGTAGTCGATGAAGATGACCTGTTCGGCAGGGCGCCGGGACAATGTGAAGACCGGGGCGAAGGGCCGGTTTCCGTGGTGATCTGGACGACGACACCCTGGACCCTGCCGGGAAACCAGGGTGTGGCGTTTAACCCGGAGTTCGAATACGTCGTTGTACAGTGTGAGTCGCAACGTGGCCGGGAACGGTTGATCCTCGCTGAAAAACTGGCTACTTCCGCTTTGCATCGCTACGGCATGGAGGATTACCGGGTATTGACTTCACTCAAGGGGACGGACCTGGAAGGCCTGCAACTGCAACATCCGTTTTATGCTTCTCATGTGCCGGTGATACTGGGCGATCACGTTACCCTGGAAACCGGCACCGGTGCCGTACATACCTCACCGGGGCACGGAGTGGACGATTTTAACGTGGGCCAGAAATACGGCCTGCCTGTCAGCAACCCGGTGGCCGATAATGGTTGCTTCCGGGATGACACGGAATTATTTGCCGGCGAACACGTGTTCAAGGCAAATTCCCATATCATCGAAGTCCTTATCGACCGGATGCGCCTGCTGGTGGAAACAACCGTGCTGCACAGTTATCCGCATTGCTGGCGGCATAAATCCCCGGTTATCTTCAGGGCAACGCCACAATGGTTTTTCAGCATGGATTCCCGGGGGTTGCGCGCCGGCGCCCTGACGGCAATCGGGGAGGTGCGCTGGACGCCGGACTGGGGTAGCCAGCGCATACATGACATGGTGAACGAGCGCACCGACTGGTGTATTTCCCGGCAGCGAACCTGGGGGGTGCCGATTGCGGTATTTGTCGACAGGCACTCAGGGGAATTGCACCCGGACAGCACGCGCCTGACTGAACTGGCCGCGCAGAAAATTGAACAGTCAGGCATAGACGGGTGGTTTGATCTCGACCCTGCGGAGTTGCTCGGGGAAGAAGGCGGTAGTTACGAGAAGGTAACCGACATCCTGGACGTGTGGTTTGATTCGGGCGTTACCCACGCTACCGTCCTGGAAGCTGACGGGAGACTGGCTTTCCCCGCCGATCTCTACCTGGAAGGGTCGGACCAGCACCGGGGCTGGTTCCAGTCGTCGTTGTTGACCTCGGTCGGCATCAGGAACCAGGCGCCGTACCGCGGCGTGCTGACACACGGCTTCGCCGTTGATGCGAAGGGCATGAAAATGTCCAAGTCGCTCGGGAACGTGATTGCGCCGCAAAAAGTGATGCAAACCCTGGGCGCCGACATACTGCGGCTATGGGTTTCCGCCACCGATTACCGGAACGAGATGAATGTGTCCGACGAGATCCTGACGCGTATGGCTGACGCGTATCGCAGGATCAGGAATACGGCGCGCTACCTGCTGGCGAACCTGGATCGGTTTGATCCTGATGCCGATTGCGTCTCTGCCGGGGACATGCTGGAACTGGACAAGTGGGTGTTGCTGGAGACAGCCAGGCTGCAGGAAGAGATCATCCGGGCATACGGTGAATTCCAGTTCCATTTGATCTACCAGAAACTGCATCACTACTGCGTTGTCACCCTGGGCGGCTTCTACCTTGATATTATCAAGGATCGCATGTACACACTGCAGCGCCGCAGCCTGGCGCGGCGCTCGGCGCAGACGGCTATGTACCATATCGCCGAGGCCTTTGTGCGCTGGCTGGCGCCGGTGCTGAGCTTCACGGCCGATGAAATCTGGCAGCATATGCCCGGGCAACGCCGTGAATCCGTCTTCCTGGAAGAGTGGTATCAGGAATTCCCTGCGGTGACGATAAAAGATCACTGGCCCAGGGTCATAAGAGTGCGCGAGGAAGTCAGCCGCGAACTGGAACGCCTGCGTACCGAGGGAGCCATAGGTTCGTCCCTGGACGCGGAAGTGCAACTCTATTGCAGCGGCGCCGACAGGATCGCCCTGGATTACCTTGGCGACGAGTTGCGTTTCGTATTCATTACTTCGAGCGCGGATGTCTACGGGGAGACGGACCGTCCGGATGACGCCCGGCAAAGCGAGCTTGATGGTCTGTGGATCAAGGTAACGGCGTCGGCACACGCAAAATGTGTGCGTTGCTGGCATCGTTGCGAGGATACCGGTGTTGACCCGGCACACCCGGAGCTATGCGGCCGTTGCGTGCTTAACGTCACAGGAGCAGGAGAAACACGCCATTCTGCCTGACATTATGGAGACAGGTTTGGATGAGCTTTTCAGGACTACCATCCGCAGGGACAGCAAAAGCTCATCCAAACCTGCCGGAAATATTATTATGAATAATTCTGCATCCTCTGCGGCCATATAATGAAAACCTTGAACTTGAAGTGGCTTTGGCTGGTGCTGCTTATCGTCATCCTCGACCAGGTGACAAAGTCTGCAGCGAGCCAGTGGCTGGTGTACAACCAGGCCAACCCGGTATTTCCCGGCTTCAACCTGACCCTGGTGCACAACAGCGGCGCCGCGTTCAGTTTTCTCCGGGACGCGGGCGGCTGGCAACGTTATTTCTTTATTGTCCTGACGACCGGCATCAGTATCGTCTTGTTCATCTGGCTGCTGCGTTTGCCCGCCGGGCGCGCCTCACTGGCCTGCGCACTGGCCCTGATTATGGGCGGCGCAACAGGAAACCTGTGGGATCGGCTGCAATACGGCTACGTGATTGATTTTATTGACGTATATTATGGCCAATGGTCGTGGCCGGTATTCAATATCGCGGATTCCGCCATCACCATTGGCGCTTTGTTATTGATCCTGGATGCATTCAAAAAACCCTGATTTACAGCATGTTGCTGTTTCTTTTCTTCTTTGATGAAGGGGTAAGCCTGAAAGCAAGCTAAGTTATGAGATTAGCAAGAAAGGGTGATAACAGTATATAATACCTGACTGGTTTAATTGCTTACTGGTGTCAAATGCAGATTACCCTAGCCAATCCCCGAGGCTTCTGTGCCGGCGTAGACCGGGCAATCGAAATAGTTGAACGCGCGCTGAGTTTATTCGGCATGCCGGTCTATGTCCGCCATGAAGTGGTCCATAATAAATACGTGGTTGAAACGCTGCGGGATAAAGGCGCGGTATTCGTGAATGAACTGGATGAGGTGCCGGATAATTCGGTGGTCATCTTCAGCGCCCACGGAGTATCCAAGGCTGTGCGGGAAGAGGCCGCGCGCAGAAAATTGCGGATCTTCGATGCGATCTGTCCCCTGGTAACGAAAGTACACATGGAGGTGGGCCACTACCAGGATGAGGGCAGGGAATGTATCCTCATCGGTCACGCAGGTCATCCGGAAGTGGAAGGCACCCTGGGCCAGTATCAGCCCAAAAACGGCGACGGCGCCATGTACCTGGTGGAGTCGGTGGCTGACGTTGAGAAAATGGAGGTAAAAAATCCTGAGTTTCTCGCGTTTGTGACACAGACTACCCTGTCAGTCGATGACACCTCCGAAGTTATCGATGCCTTGCGGCGTCGCTTTCCGAAAATCGTCGGCCCGAAAAAAGAGGATATCTGCTATGCCACGCAAAACCGGCAGGATGCGGTCAAGAAACTGACCGGCGACTGCGATTTGATTCTGGTCGTGGGCTCACAGAACAGTTCCAATTCCACCCGCCTGATGGAAATATCCCAGAAGAAAGGCGTGCCGGCCTACCTGATTGATAACGTCACCGAAATTCAGCGGGAATGGCTGCAAGGCAAGGCCAATATCGGTCTGACCGCGGGCGCGTCGGCGCCGGAAGTCCTGGTCGAAGAAGTCATTGAACAATTGAAAGAATGGGGTGTTGAAAACGTTATGGAAGCGCCCGGGATCCAGGAAAGCGTGGTGTTTTCACTGCCCCGGGAACTTTATGCCGGTGCTGCAAAGAGCGGGCAGGCCTGATTCAGCGAATTTTCCGGTCCAGGTGCCGGACTTGGGGTCGCGTTCGGCGCCGCAGAGATTTGGGGTCAGAGTAAAAATACTTGAGTTACAAATTCACGGCCGGGACGGAAAGGATATATTTGACTGCTGCTTGTATGTCTTCCTGGTCCATCAGGCTGGTGGAATTGTCAATCACGTCGACCATGGCGCCGCCGGCATAATCACCGTCGGGCAGTTCGCCTTCTTCCAGGTAGAGTAACAGTTCATCTTCATCCCAGTCACCGATGCCGTCCGCTTCGGAGGATGTAATATTGGGGACCGGGTCACCGTCAGGACCGGCTTCAGTACCGGCCAGGAACAGTTCGGGGCGGGCGGCGCCAAGTAAATTTCTGGGTGTATGGCACTCACTGCAATGGGTCAGGGCATTGGCAATATAGGCCCCGCGCACCAGGGTTTCATCCAGGCCGGCATCAGGCTGGAATACACCGGGTTGGAAAAACAACGACTGCCATACAGGCATCAGCAGCCGGTTAATATACCAATGTGTTTCATGCGGCCTGTTCCTTGTCGCAACGGGCGGTGTTGTCTGCAGGTAAGCGTACATGGCGCGCAAATCGTCGAATTTTATCTTCGTGTAGGACGTATAGGGAAACACCGGGTAGTAGCGCTCTCCCGTGGGGTCGATCCCCAGGTGCATCGCCCGGGCAAAATCCGTGAAACTCCAGGCGCCTATGCCGGCTTCCCTGTGGGAGGTGATATTGGGGGCAAAAAAACTGCCGAACGGGGTATCCAGCCCAAGTCCGCCTGCCAGGTGCGCTCCCTGGCCTTCAGCATCCGTGTGGCAACTGACGCAACCCGCAATATTTACCAGGTATTCACCACGGCGGATATCGGCTTCGGTAAGCGTATTCCCTGATACATCAAAATCAGGCAACGGCTCAGGTTGCGACAGCAACCACAGCAAAACAAGCAGGAAAACTATGCCTGAAAGTGCTAACCGGAACCATGCATTTTCATGCATCCAGGACACAAATTAAATTATAAGTTGCGGATGCATTGAGATCGCAGAGGCATGAAAGGTCGGGATGATATTTTCAAGAATGTCGGCAGCCAGGGAGGGCTGACGATGACAAATCGTCAGGACAGACGATTTGCACGGCGTAAGCCGCCCGAAGGGTTGCGCCCAAGGATGGGCACAATGAACGTACATGGAAGTATTTACAGCGTGTCTTGAAAATATCATCCCGACCTGCCGCCGTCTCTATGTCGGAAAACTCTGTATCCTCAATGGCAAAATCATTTCCTGAATGGTTTATGGCACGCCTTGCAGGTCTGCGTCAACTCGCCGAAGCGGGTATCTATCGCCCCCGCATCGCCGGATTGTACTGCGTCCAGCAGGGCTTGTGCCGCCTGCCGGCTTTCGGCGGCGCGTGCTTCAAAGTCCGACCAGTCTTCCCAGATCTCCGGTTTTGCATCGGTTTTCCCTGTTCCCGTTCCCTCGGGGAATAACAGGGCGATATCCCGGGCCAGCCGGGCCAGGGCCTCCGTGTGCATCTGCAGGTGCCCCTCTGCACTGAAACGGCCATCCTTGAGCCGCCGGATGGCACCGGTGTGTCCGCCGATGGCATTCATATAGTTCTGGCGGTATTGAATTGTCCCTTTTACATCAGTTTCCGCTGCCGCCTGGGGCAACAGGTAACATATTGATAACAGGCTTAATAATGTTATGTTTTTCAGGGTCATTGTAGTGTCCCTCCTGCCTGGGATGTTATCCCGGCGGTTTTGGCCGCATCAGGAAACTCGTCTATTGCCTGGCGCACCGGCACGACCAGGTCGAATAATATCCTGGCTGCTTCGTCCAGCAACGGGTCGAGATCTTCCAGTTCGTCTTCATCCTCAATATCAACGGCATCTGCGGGTACCGGTTCCAATCCCAGGGTAACGCGGTATTCGTTGCGTAGTTCTGCTGTTGCAAGCCGGCGTTGTTCCCGTTCGGCTTTGCGTTTGCTTTGCTGCAGGCTGACGGTCTTTTTGTTTTCCATCGCCTGTGCCGATTCCATGTCTTCAAGCAACAAGCGCATCAGGCGGTTTTCTTGTATCCGCTGTTCGTGCAGTTCCCTGGCCCGGGCAAAACTCTCAACCGGTGCGCTGACAGGCATGAAATAGAGCGGTTTAACCTCATCCCAGGGCAGGGCGTTGTCCAGCACCCGTTCACCGTAGTCCTGACCGAAGCGCGCAGTGGGAAAAATGATGTCGGGGATCACGCCGCGATGCTGGTTGCTGCCGCCGCTGATACGGAAAAACTGGGCAATAGTCGCTTTCAACCTGCCATGGTCCTCATCGGAGGAATCGGTAAAATGGTTTAAATCGATAATATTCTGCACCGTGCCTTTGCCGAAAGTCGGCTCACCGATAATGATCCCGCGCCGGTAGTCCTGGATCGCGCCGGCAAATATCTCGGAAGCCGAGGCGCTGTTACGGTTAACCAGTACCGCCAGGGGCCCGCCATAAGCGATATCCGGGTCCGGGTCACTGTTGATCTCAATTTTACCGGAGTAGTCCCTGGTTTGTATGATAGGTCCCGACTCGATGAACAAGCCGGTCAGTTCCAGGGCTTCGAGCAATGACCCGCCGCCGTTGCCGCGCAGGTCTATGAGCAGACCATCCAGGTTTTTTTCCTTAAACCCGGCAAGCAGGCGCCTTACGTCCCGGGTTGTACTGCGATAGTCTTTTTTTCCCTGTGCCTGGGCCGGGAAGTCGCTGTAAAAAGCAGGCACGGTAATGACACCGATCTGACCGCCGCTTTCCAGGTCGATGACCTCCGACTGGGCTGCCTGTTCTTCCAACCTGATTTCGTCCCGGGTAATGGCGATTACTTTGCCGTTTCCCGTAAATCCATCTCTCTCGGACAGGATTTCCAACCTGACTACTGAGCCTTTCGGTCCTCTTATCATGTCGACAACATCGTCAAGACGCCAGCCAACCACGTCCGTTATCTCTCCACGGTCGCCTTGCCCGACGCCTGTGATCTTGTCACTGGCCTGCAATTGGCCACCGAGTTCGGCCGGACCTCCCGGGATAATCCTCTGCACCACCGTGTAATCCTGTTCCGCCCGTAGTACCGCACCGATTCCTTCCAGCGAAAGCCTCATGGTGATGTCGAAGTTTTCCGACGAGCGCGGGGTGAAATAGAACGTGTGAGGTTCCACGGCGACGGTGTAGGCATTGATGAATGACTGGAACACGTCGTTGGAATTGAGTTGGAACGTACTGGTCCTGAAGCGTGCATAGCGTTTGCCCAGTATTTCCCTTATATCATCGTCCTCCTTGTCCGCAAGCAGCAACATCAGGTAATCGTTCTTTACCTTTTTTCTCCAGATTGCGTTCAATTCCTGCTCTGTTTGTGCCCAGTCACTTTCGCGGCGGTCAAACATGTAGTCCTCATCGATACTGAAGTCAAATTCACCTTCAAGCACAGACCGGGCGTAGGCGGAGCGCTCATCGACCCGCTGCCGGTATACCTTGAAGATAGCGTATGCAGGTTCGAGGTCCGGGTCTTCAATCGCTTCATCGAGCAGGTAGCGGTATCGCTCAAAGTCCGTTATGTCTTTCTTGAGGAAGAAGCTGCGGTTTCCATCCAGACTTTCCAGGTAGGAATCCAGTATGCGGCTGGACAAGACATCATCAAGCGGTTCCTTCCGGTAGTGGTATTTATCCATTATATGGGTAATGATCAGCGCGGCGCGGTCGTGGCGTTCCCAGGCCTGAAGTTCCTCGTCGGTAACGATCGGCGGCGCGGCGCTCACAAATGCTGCGGGCGCCATTAACAACAGCCATGCAAGCAGTCTATTCATTGCTGGCCGTACGGATTTTCTGCAATTCTTCCATGCGTAGTCCCAGGCGTTTCGCCTCCTTCCTGTTGCCTCCCAGGAAGCCCGGTGCGGTCTCCAGGTAATCTATCAGGTCGCGCAGGGCTTCGTAGTTGTTTTCATCAAGTTCAACAGCCTTGCGGAACTGTTTCAGGGTTTTCCTGGCGTAGGACATGGACTTGAACCAGTTGCCCCGTTCGGCCAGTCTTCCGTAACACTTGCCCAGCCAGTGATGCAGGTTCGAGTTTTGCGGATCAGCCTGAAGCGCGTGGACGAAGCTTTGCATGGCCTGTTTGTAGTTACCGTCCTCGTATGCGGCAATACCGGCAGTGGGCAGGTGGTCGTCTGCCCGGACGCCCAGGGCCGCTAACAAGGCGGCCAGGGCCAGCAGGCGGGAAACCCGGGCGAGGTTAATGGACTTCAATTAATTCGACCTCGAAGATAAGCGCTTCATCCGGTCCTATTGCACCCTGTCCGGCTGACCCGTAGGCAAGATTAGCAGGGATATAGAGCTGCCACAGGGCGCCTGTCTTCATCATGGGTAACGCCTGTTGCCAGCCCTTGATGACGCGGTTAACGGACAGTTTCGCCGGCTGGTTGCGCTTGTATGAACTATCGAATTCCGCGCCGTTAACCAGCGACCCGCGGTAATGGACGGTTACTTCTCCGTCAGGCTTCGGGTTTGCACCCGTTCCGGGCCGCAGGATTTTGTATTGCAGGCCGTTATCCAGTTCGATAACACCTTCTTTCGTCCTGTTCGCCTCCAGAAACTCTTTCCCTGCCTGACTGTTTGCGGCCGCCTGTTCTGCCCTGTTTTCCTGCTCCTGCTGTTGAAACCTTGCAAAAATGGCCTGTATTTCCTCAATCGACAGTTTCGGCTGATTTTTGTTCAACACATCCGCTACCGCCTCGAGGAAATAATCCGTATCCATATCAATATCCTGCTGAGTTACGCTCTGGGCAAAAAAGACACCCAGGGCATAGCTCAGTTTCTGTTTTTCTGTCATTTCGTTTTCTTCCCCATATACCGGGGTAAAAAATACAGAAATAACAATAAGTAAAAATATATTTTTCATGTGTTTTATTAAATACGGGTAGACTTACTCCTGTATATCAGGATTATCATTGTGATTCCTGTGCGTATTTTTAGTTCCTCACATTCTGATAGTTAATTTCCGTCAAAGCCAGCGCCTCATTGACAATTTCCACACCGGCATTGGATGCATGGGCGCTTACTGTCAGGTGGCGCCGGTAAGCGCGTGCGCCGTACTGTCCGTGAAACAAACCGAGTATATGCCGTGACATGGCGTACAAATGCTCGCCTTGCGCGATTTCCGTTTCCATGTAGCGTATGTATTTTTGCAGTATCTGCATGCGTGTAGCTGCTATATTGTTCACGCCGAAAAGGTTTTTGTCTACCCCGGCCAGCAAATAGGGGTTATTGCACACGGCCCTGCCGAGCATGACCCCATCCACATGGGGCAAATGATTGTGCACCTCCGCAAGACTGGTTATACCGCCGTTAATGATGATTTCCAGGTGCGGGAAATCCTGCTTCAACCGGTAAACCAGCTCGTACCGCAACGGCGGGACAGTCCGGTTCTGCCTGGGGCTCAGACCGTTCAGCCAGGCCTTGCGGGCGTGGATGATAAACGTACGGCAACCGGCTTCGGAAACAATCGAAACAAACCGGCCCAGGTGTTCATAGCTGTCGTGCCCGTCGATGCCGATGCGCGTTTTGACGGTAACCGGGCGGTCGGTCACCGCGGCCATGGCCGCGACACACTCGGCAACCAGACCCGGTTCAGCCATGAGGCAGGCGCCGAACCGGCCGGACTTCACCCGTTTACTGGGACAACCTATATTCAGGTTTATTTCGTCGTACCCGTAGGCTGTGGCGATTTCTGCACAACTTGCCAGGTCGGCGGGGTTGCTCCCACCCAGTTGTATCCCGACAGGGTGCTCCGCATCGTTGAAGCTGGCATACCTGTCCGTGTCTCCGTACAGCAGGGCGCCGGTTGTCAGCATTTCCGTGTACAGCATGGAATGTCCGGAAAGCAGGCGCAGCAAGTAGCGGAAATGCCTGTCCGTATGGGTCATCATCGGCGCAACGCATAACTTGTGAGTTAATTTCATGATTTAATCTGCGTCATCTGCGGATGAATATTCTTCAAGCAACATGTTGGTAAAGCGGGTGCGCAGGTAAAATCCCCTGGGCAGGGTCAACCCGGTTTCTCCGTCGACCAGGGTGGCCCGGGCGAGGCTGGCCGAACTGGCCGCCTTGGGCCGTATCTGCAGGTATTCGCCGTGTTTTGCGCTGATCTTGTCAAATTCGCCAAAAGATATCATTTCAATCAATTCCTGCCAATCCTGCTCAAGGACCTGGAGTTGTTGCCGCGACGGGCTCCACAGGAAGCTGTTTCCTACCCTGCTGTTGGCCGGGAGTATGCCGGGGTCGGCTTCTACGGGAACCCACAGGACCCTTTCCAGTTTATGTCTGACGGTAGAATCAGGCCAGCGCATGCCGGAACTGAGCTTCAGCGGCGCCATGCACACGAAGGTCGACTCCTTGGCCCTGCCGCGCCGGTTAACGGGTATGGTTTTGAGTTCAACACCCAGGTTCAGGAAGTCCGGTTCCGGCTGGGAGGCCGCAGTGGCTCCCAGGTAGTGTTCAATAAGTTGCCCGGCCCATCCCTTGGCCCTGGTGCGGGATGCAGGAACGGTGAAATTCAGTTCACCTGCGACCTGGCCCAGAGACTTTCCGGCCAGCCCGCGGCACCGGGCAAGCAGTTCTGCTTCAGATTCAGGTGGCCGCCGGTGGATGTTCATTCAGTTATATCCGCAGATGACGCAGATTAACGCAGATAAATATAATAATTTTAAGGATAAAGCAGAAAATCTGCCTGGCTGAACATTTTTCCCGGACTCCGTTGTTATTTTATATAAAATAATCTGCGCTAATCTGCGTAATCTGCGGATGAATCAAGGAGGATTAATTCATACTCAGCGACGTGGTGATCGTGTCTGTCAGGCATTTCAGTTTGGCGGCGTCGGTGATGACCTGGTTATTCCGGTCGGTAATAAAGAAGATGTCTTCGACCCGTTCTCCGTAGGTTGCGATTTTCGCTGCCTGCAGGCGTGTACCGCAAAATTCCAGCGCCGTTCCCACCGATGAGAGAAACCCGGGCCTGTCCATGGCGCTGACCTCCATGATGTTGCGCCGGTTTTTTTTATCGATGTCAAAATTGATACGGGTGGGTATGGAAAAATGCCGCAGTCTCCTTGACCGGATCCGGTCCGCGCGCTTTATCGGTTTATCCAGCGACAACAGGTTTTGTTTCAGCGCGGTCATGATCTCCTTTTTCCGCTCGCGTCCTTTCACGGTAGCCCCGGATTTTTCCAGGATGCTGAAGGTGTCCAGTGTAAAACCATGATTGGAGCTCATTATGCGGGCGTCCACGACGTTCAGGTCCAGCAGGTCCAGGGTGCGGCTGACACGCGAAAATATATTGTCATGGTCATGCATGTAGATAAACAGTGCGGTGGCCCCGCGCTCTGTCTCCTCGCGCAGCAGAATCATGGGTAGCCGGTCTTCGCTGCATTTCATGATGGCTTGCGTGTGCCAGGCAATCTCCGTAGGTGAGTAGCGCATGAAATAATCATCACTCAGGTACGACCATATCGCCCCGGTATCGGGTACTGCCTGAATTCCATTTTTTATGATGGTCAGGGAGCGGGTTTTACTGTCATTTATGAACTCTTCCTTGTTTATCGGATTTTCCAGACCGCGCCATAAGGCCGACAGTGTTTTGTTATACAGGTCGGCGATCAAGGCGTCTTTCCAACTGTTCCACAGACGCGGGTTGGTGCCGTTGATGTCGGCAACCGTCAACAGGTAGAGGTAATCCAGGTGAATGCTGTCTCCCACTTCCCTGGCGAATTTGTTAATCACTTCAGGATCATTGATATCCTCTCTCTGTGCTGTCTTTGACATCAGCAGGTGATGTTCCACCAGCCACGCCACCAGTTTCGCGTCATAGTCGCTCAGGTGGTGTCTCTTGCAGAACTCCAGCGCGTCGCTGGAGCCCAGGGTGGAATGATCGCCGTCTCTCCCCTTCGCCATATCATGAAACATCCCGGCAAAATAAAGTAACTCCTGCTTGGGAATTTGTTCCAGCACCTGCCGGCACAGCGGATATTTTTTCCTGTATTCGTCCAGGCCGAAGCGTCGCATATTCCTGATTACAAACAGGATGTGCTCATCAACCGTATAGATATGGAACAAATCGAACTGCATCAAGCCTTCGATCTTGGCAAATTCAGGCATGTATGCCCCCAGCACGCCGTACTTGTGCATACGTCTTAACTCATGTCCCACACGATGCGGCTGGCGGATTATTTCCAGGAACAGACTCTGACTTTTAATGTCTGCCCTGAAGCCGTCGTCAATCAGGTCCAGTGATTCCCTTATCAGCCTGATCGTACTGGCCCTCACCCCCTTGATGTTCTGGTTCTGCTGCAGCAACAGGAACACCTCGAGCAGTGCAATGGGATATTTTTTGAAAACCTGGCGGTTCTTTATCTCGATAAAATCATTCCGTATCTGGAAGCGTTTGTTCAACGGCCGGATTGTTTCTCTTCTGCGTGCGTAAATGATCTCTTCCTGGAAATGCTGCAGCAGCATTTCATTCAGGCGGCTGACCTCCTTCACCGTACGGTAATAGAGCCTCATGAACTGCTCAACGCCGGAATTGTCCGCGGCGGTAAAACCGAACTTGGCTGCGACATTTTTCTGGTGGTCGAACAACAGCCGGTCCTCTCTCCTGCCGGAAATAACGTGGAGCGCGTAGCGCACACGCCATAGGAAATTGTGTCCCTGGTCGAGAGTGTCGTACTCCGTCTGGGACAGGAAACCGTGTTTGACCAGGTCCCTGAGCCGCTCTGCGTCAAAATGTCTTTTCGCGACCCAGCCGATCATCTGGATATCGCGCAGACCGCCGGGGCCTTCCTTCACATTGGGCTCCAGGTTGTTTTCGCTGTCGTGGAATTTATGGTGGCGCGCCGTCTGTTCTTCCCATTTGGCTGCAAAGAATTTCCTGGAAGGCCATACCTTTTTCGGCCCCGTCACTTTGACCATGGTTTCATACAAGGCTGCATTGCCGATTATCAACCTGGATTCCATGAGGTTCGTGGCTACCGTTATGTCCGACTTTGCTTCCTGGACACAGTCCTTGACTGTTCTGACGCTATGCCCTACATCCAGACCCATGTCCCAGAGAAAGGCCAGAAAGGTCTCGATGCCGGGCTTCAGGGATTTTTTTCTGCGCGGCTTGACGAGCAGCATCAGGTCCACGTCGGATGCCGGTAATAAATTCCCGCGACCGTAGCCGCCTACCGCAATCAACGCCATTGCATCACTGTCAATATGGTGATGCCACGCGCTGATGAGTAACTGGTCGATTAACCAGGCGCGCTTGTAAATAATCTCACGTATCGGTTTGCCCGCTTCAAAGTGTTCGTTCAGGCAGTGATCAGCCCGGTCAACGGCATCTTTAAAGCAGGTTACGTCAGGAGGGGATCCGGCCAGGACCGATTTATCCAACAGCAACGACTCTTCAATAGTCATACGGGTTAAAAGTTCTCTTCGGGACGCCGGGTCAATACTTCAAAGCTGTCGCCGGTTACCAGGATGGTATGTTCCCATTGCGCGGAAAGGGAATGGTCCTTGGTAACGACAGTCCAGTTGTCAGGCAGCAGCTTGACAAAGCGTTTGCCGGCGTTAATCATCGGTTCAATGGTAAACGTCATTCCGGCTTCAAGCACCAGGCCTGTGCCCGGTATACCGTAATGCAGAACCTGCGGATCTTCGTGGAAGTTTCTGCCGATGCCATGGCCGCAATATTCCTGTACAACCGTGAAGCGCCTGGCTTCGGCATAGGATTGTATAGCATGGCCTATATCACCCAGACGTGCCCCGGGCTTTACCATGCGGATACCCAGCAACATGCACTCGTATGTCGTTTCAATCAGCCGCTGGGCCCGTACTGACGGTTTGCCCACGCAGAACATCTTGCTGGTGTCGCCGTGAAATTCATCTTTAATCACGGTGATGTCAATATTAATGATATCGCCGTTTTTCAGACGTTTATTCCCGGGTATGCCGTGACAGACGACGTGATTGATCGAAGTACATATTGACTTGGGAAAGCCGCGGTAATTCAGCGGCGCAGGTATTGCGTCCAGTTCCCCAATGATAAATTCATGGCAGATCCGATCGAGTTCGGCCGTGGTGATACCTGCCCTGACATGAGGTTCTATCATGGTCAGGACCGAAGAGGCCAGAGCCCCGGCGACGCGCATCTTTTCTATCTCATCAGCGCTTTTCAGCGATATCGTCATATTAAGAACACATAAATAATGTTTGTTGCTCCAGTGCTTCTATGTTATAAAGCGCCTGCTGTTATGGCAAGAACCGTTGTTATAAAACACACGCACATTACAGAACGCATTTCGGGGTCCTGGCCGGCTCAGCGGTAAATGGCCGGGTGTAATGCGGGATGTGCGGAGGCTTAACCCTGTCAGGAGTATGAATATGTCTGAAATCAGCATGCGCGAAATGCTGGAAGCTGGTGTACATTTTGGCCACCAGACGCGTTACTGGAATCCCAAAATGGCCGCTTACCTGTACGGCCATCGTAATAAAATACACATTATCGACCTGGAGAAGACCAAGGTCCTGCTCCAGGAAGCCCTGAATTTTGCCGGCAAGTTGTCGGCAAAGAAGGGAAAAATCCTGTTCGTGGGGACAAAACGCGCCGCACAACAGATTATCAAGGAAGAAGCGCAGCGTTGCGGCATGCCGTATATCAACCTGCGCTGGTTAGGCGGCCTGCTGACCAACTACCAGACGGTCAGGCAATCAATTAACCGCCTGAAAGAGCTGGAGGAGATGAAAACCGACGGCGGCATGGAGCGCATGAGCAAGAAGGAAATGCTGCATATTGACAGGGAACTGGAAAAACTGAACCGGAACCTGTCAGGGATTAAGGACATGGACGGCTGGCCGGATGCATTGTTTGTGATCGATGTAGGCTACGAGGATATCGCCGTAAGCGAAGCGGTGAAACTCAAGATACCCGTTATCGGCATAGTCGACAGCAACAACAGCCCCGCCGGTGTTGATTACGTTATACCGGGGAATGATGATGCCATAAGGTCTATCAGGTTATATACGAAAGCCGTAGCCGATGCGATTATAACGGGCAAGGATTCGGTTGCGCATCTTGGTGAGGGCGGAGACAAGGATGATTTTATAGAGCTTGACGCCGAGGGGGCGCCTATTGTCGAGACCAAGGAGGAAAACGTCCCGGTCAAGAAGAAAACTGTCAGGAAAAAGACCAGGAAGTCCGCTGAAACGGAAGCTGATGCCGGCAAGGCACAGGAAAACGAAGCACGTGCTGAAGTACAAACGGAGGAACAGGCTGCTGAGGCGGCAACGGCAACGGAGACCCCTGCCGAGCCCGAACAGCCGAAGGTTGTTACGGCTGCCGACGACGCTGGTGAAAAGGACGACGGGGCCGCTGCTGAAGCGCAGAGTGGGGATCAGGCAGGTGAAGCGGTAACGGAACAGGCGAGCCCGGCTGAAGCTGCTGCGTCCGAGAGCGCCGCGCCGGCTGCTGATAGCGGCAGTGCAGGAGAGGAAACATCCGCAGCTGAGGCACAGACAGATGAGCCCGCAGGTGAAGCGGCAAGCGAAGATGTGACGCCGGCCGAAACCGAAAAGCCGAAGCGGGCAGCGACAAAATCAGCCGGCACCAGGACTGCGGCGAAAAAGGCCCCGGCAAAAACTACAGCTAAAGCCTCGGCAAAGACGCCGGCTAAAACCACGGCTAAAGCCCCGGCAAAGACACCGGCTAAAACCACGGCTAAAGCCCCGGCAAAGACACCGGCTAAAACCACGGCTAAAGCCCCGGCAAAGACACCGGCTAAAACCGCGGCTAAAGCCCCGGCAAAGACACCGGCAAAAACCACGGCAAAAGCCCCGGCAAAAGCCCCGGCAAAATCAAAAAGTGCGGCAAAACAGGACAGCACGGCTCCGGAAGATAAAACCGAAGTGAAACAGGATTGAGAAGTACAATGCAAATTTCTGCGTCAATGGTAAAAGAGTTGAGGGACCGGACCGGTGCCGGGATGATGGACTGTAAAAAGGCACTGCAGGAAGCTGCCGGCGATATTGATGCCGCAATCGATGTGATGCGAAAATCCGGCATTGCCAAAGCGGCAAAAAAAGCAGGCCGAATCGCTGCTGAAGGGACGATAGTCGTTAAACCGGATCAGACCGGCAACCAGGCAATGATACTGGAGGTCAATTGTGAAACGGACTTTGTCGCCAAGGATGAAAACTTTCAGGGTTTTTCCAGTCAACTTGCAGATACGCTCCTCGAGCAACCCGGCGCAACTGCAGACAGTGCAGGGGAGTTGCCGTTAAACAATACGGGAACGCAAACGGTCGAAGCTACCAGGCAGCAGTTGGTGACCAAGCTGGGAGAGAACATCAGTATCCGCCGCTTTGCCCGGCTCAACAAAACGGCCGGGGGTACCCTGGGTATCTACCTGCACGGTATCAGGATAGGTGTAATAGTCGACTTGTCTAGGGATAATCCCGGCCTGGCCAAGGACCTGGCCATGCATATCGCAGCCAGCAATCCGTTGTGCGTCAATGAAGAGGATGTTGCGCCGCAGGTATTGGAGAATGAAAGACAAGTCCAGCTTGCCCAGGCCAGGCAGTCGGGAAAACCGGATGAGATCGTCGAGAAAATGGTCAGCGGCAGGATGAAAAAGTTTTTGCGGGAAAATACCTTGACCGGGCAGGCTTTTGTCAAGGACCCCGATACCTCCGTGGCAGCCCTGTTAAAGGCAAACAACGCGTCAGTGAATGGTTTTATCAGGTATGAAGTCGGTGAAGGTATCGAAAAGAAAGCGGATAATTTTGCCGCTGAAGTCATGCAACAGGCCGGATTGACAAACGAGTAGGTGTGTTTTGCCTGAATCCCCGGAACTGCAATATCGAAGAATTCTGATTAAACTGAGCGGCGAAGCGTTAATGGGTGAAGCCGCTTACGGGATCGATCCTGTTACCATCAAGAGGTTGGCGAATGAGATTCGCGACCTGAGCCTGTGCGGTGCGGAGATTGCCCTGGTCCTGGGGGCGGGAAATTTCTTCCGCGGTTCGGGGCTTGCTGCCGCAGGGATTGACCGGGTCACTGCCGATCACATGGGTATGCTGGCTACCATCATGAACTCCCTCGCGTTACAGGATGCCCTGGAACAGCTTGGTTCCTTCGCCAGGGTGATGTCGGCCATCGAGATCAACGAGGTCTGTGAAGATTACATCCGGCGGCGTGCAGTACGGCACCTGGAAAAAGGCCGGGTGGTGATTTTTGCGGCCGGGACCGGCAACCCGTTCTTTACCACCGATTCAGCTGCCAGTCTGCGCGCGGTAGAGATCAATGCCGACCTGTTAATCAAGGCAACCAAGGTGGACGGCATTTACACCGCCGATCCGGTACATGACAAAACGGCGACCAGGTATGATGTTTTGGGTTATGATGAAGTAATTGAAAGAAAACTTGCAGTGATGGATACGACTGCCATAGTGTTGTGCCGCGAGAACAACATGCCCTTGCGGGTTTTGAATATGATGCAGCCCGGCGCCTTGTTACGCGCTGCCAGGGGTATGCCGGAAGGCACGCTTGTAACCCAATAGTATCTGGCTGCCGGTGTTTATTGCTGATTTCTGCTAACCGGAAACTCAAAACTCGAGACTGAAATGATTGAAGATATCCTCAAAGACGCGGATAACCGCATGGATAAAACGCTCAAGGCATTACGCAGCGAGCTGTCGAAAATCCGCACCGGACGCGCCCACCCGAGCCTTTTGGAACATGTCACCGTCAATTACTATGGCAGCCAGGTTCCGTTAAACCAGGCGGCCAACATCACCGTTCTCGATGCCCGCACACTGGGTGTGTCGCCCTGGGACAAGAATATGGTTACGGACATCGAGAAGGCGATATTGAATTCGGACCTGGGCCTGAACCCGGTTACCACGGGTAGCGTGATGCGGGTCCCGTTACCCGCCCTGACACAGGAACGCAGGAAGGAACTGACCCGGGTAGTCAGGTCGGAAGCGGAGAAAGCCAGGGTTGCCGTCCGCAATATCCGCCGCGATGCAAACCACCACATGAAGGAAATGCTGAAGGAAAAGATGATTACCGAAGACGAGGACCGCAGGGAGGAAGGCAACATCCAGAAGAAGACCGACGCGCATATCCGGGATATTGAGCAAATCCTCAAGGATAAAGAGGCGGAGTTGATGGAAATATGAAGCCCGGAAACAGCGCCGGCGGGTACCCCTTCGGGGCGTGCGTGATGAAAGATACACATCGATATCGTGCGCGCTCACCGCACAGGCTAACGCCACGTCCGGTCTGATGGAAAACACGCCGGGCCACGTGGCCATCGTTATGGATGGCAACGGCAGGTGGGCAAACAGCAGGGGACTGCCACGTGCGGCAGGCCACAAAGCCGGCATAGATGCCTTGCGCGGAACGGTCGAACACAGTATTTACCGCGGGATAAAGACGCTTACCGTTTATGTTTTCAGCAGTGAAAACTGGCAGCGCCCGCATGCCGAAGTCGCGTTATTGATCGAGTTGTTCATAACCGCACTGGATGATGAGATCGATGAGTTGCATAAAAATAACGTCAGGTTGTCTTTTATAGGCGATATTTCTGTTTTTCCCGAAGAATTACAACTTTCCACTCAAAATGCGGCACGAAAAACCTCGGCAAACAACGGGTTGAACCTGGTTATCGCAATAAATTATGGCGGGCGCACGGAGATCGTGTCGGCCTGCAAAAAACTCTTTTCTGCACTGTCCGGCGAAAACAAGGGAAGCGAAGCCGTATCGGAAGAGGCGTTGAGGCGCCAACTGGATTTGGCGGACTACCCTGATCTGTTCATCCGTACGGGCGGAGAAGTCCGCATCAGTAATTTCCTGTTATGGCAACTGGCTTATACGGAAATGTATTTCACCGATGTGTACTGGCCGGACTTTAACCATGCAGAGTATGACAAGGCATTGCAATCCTATGACGGCAGGCAACGCCGCTTCGGCCGCACCTCTGAGCAACTGGGACAAAATGAAACTGCGCTTTAATACCAGGATCGGCACGGCGCTGGTACTGATTCCGCTGGTTCTTGGAATAACCGTTTACGGCACACACGAACTGTTCGCCGGCCTGTGCGCGGTAATCATCCTGACGGGAATATGGGAATGGGTGGGTCTTGCCGGAATACATGACAGACGCTGGAAGGCATTTATGGTGGTGCTGACGGCGTTACTCCTGACAGTCTGTTACCGTAATATTGACAGCAGCATGACCTTGTTTATCGTGGGTTCGTCGCTGGCCTGGTGGCTGGGAGCCCTGGTATTGATCATACGCCGGCAACTCGGCAGAAAATTCAGCCCGGGACTGATGCTGCAGACCGGTATCGGCATCATCGTGCTGGTCCCCGCGTGGGTGTCCCTGGTAGCCCTGCATGCCGATGCTGATGTACACGGTCCTGTTCTGGTAACCTGTCTACTGATATTGATCTGGAGCGCGGATACGGGAGCATATTACGTGGGCCAAAAATGGGGCAGGAAACAACTTGCCAGTCACGTCAGCCCGGGCAAAACCCTGGAGGGTTTATACGGCGCTCTGGGCTGTGGCCTGTTCGTCGCGGTCATATGTTCCCTGCTGCTGCAACTGGGGCTGTACAAGTCCATTCTGTTCCTGCTGGTCTGTCTGGTCACGACTGCCGTCTCCATAGTCGGCGATCTGACGGAGAGCATGATAAAGCGTAGCGGGGGAGTCAAGGACAGCGGTGAATTGTTACCCGGCCACGGGGGGGCATTGGACCGGATAGACAGCATGACGGCCGCGGCGCCGGTTTTTTTTACCGGTGTTCTGTTACTGGAGGCAACGTCGTGACCGGCGTAACCATACTGGGGTCGACCGGCAGTATCGGGGTAAGCACCCTGGATGTGATCTCCAGACACAGGGATTTGTTTGAACCGGTTGCACTCACGGCCAACACCAACGTCAGGGGGCTGTATGAGCAGTGCCTGGCCTGGCGGCCCAGGTATGCGGTGATGGCGGACGCTGATGCCGCGGTCCGGTTAAAAGACATGCTGCAACAAGGGGCGCCTGAGATCAGGGTATTGTCGGGGCAGGAGGGATTGCAGGAGGTGGCAGGCTGCGCCGAGACGGACTATGTGATGGCAGCGATCGTGGGGGCCGCGGGACTGCTGCCGACCCTGACTGCTGCGCGCAACGGCAAGCGCGTATTGCTTGCCAACAAGGAGGCGCTGGTCATGTCAGGAAAACTGTTTATGGACGCAGTCAGGGAAAACGGCGCCCAGCTACTGCCCATCGACAGTGAGCATAACGCCATATTCCAATGCATGCCGCGGGACTTTAACGACGGACCGGCAATGACCGGGGTCACGCGCATCCTGCTGACTGCATCCGGCGGGCCGTTCCTGACAAGACCCGTGGGGGAACTGGATAGTGTGACACCCGCTGAGGCCGTCGCACATCCCAACTGGGACATGGGGAAGAAGATATCCGTGGATTCGGCCACCATGATGAACAAGGGACTGGAGGTGATTGAAGCCTGCTGGCTGTTTGATACCGGCGCAGAGAATGTCGAAATCGTTATCCATCCCGAGAGTGTTATCCACTCCCTGGTTGAATATTCCGACGGTTCGGTTCTGGCGCAACTGGGAAACCCGGACATGCGCACACCCATAGCCCACGCAATGGCCTGGCCGCACCGCATCGAGTCCGGCGTAAAAAAGCTGAACCTGTCCGACATATCACAACTGAACTTTGAAAAACCCGACCCGGAAAGGTTCCCGTGCCTGGGGTTGGCGAGGCAGGCATTGGCGCAGGGCGGAACGGCGACGACGATACTGAACGCCGCCAATGAAGTCGCCGTTGCTGAATTCCTGGGAGGGCGTATCAGGTATACGGCAATTGCGGAGGTCGTGAAACAAACCCTGGAGGGCATAGCGAACCAGCCTGCCGACACACTGGAACAGATCCTGGCAGCGGATAAACAGGCGCGGGATTACGCCGGCAACCAGTGCCGGATGTCAGCCGGGACTAGCGGGCAGGTGATGTCGTGATCGCCTTCATACAAACAGTGTGTGCGTTTATAGTCGCACTGGGGATATTGATCACCTTCCATGAATTCGGACATTACTGGGTAGCCAGGAAATGCAACGTTAAGATCCTGACGTTTTCAGTTGGTTTCGGGCGTCCCCTGTGGCGCAGGGTGTTCAGCAGCGACAACACTGAATTTGTCATCGGTGCGGTTCCGCTGGGAGGCTACGTGAGAATGCTGGACGAGCGGGAGGGCGTTGTCCCCGAGCAGGAACGTGCCCGTGCGTTCAATAACAAACCGCTCGGTGAGCGCACAGCCATAGTGGCTGCAGGGCCCATTTTCAATTTTATTTTTGCAGTCCTCGCTTACTGGCTTGTCTACGCAATCGGGGTGACCGGGTTGAAACCGGTGATCAGTACCGTGGAAGAAGGTTCCATGGCCATGCAGGCAGGTTTTCGGGCAGATGATGAAATCACGGATATCAACGGGCGGACAACACCGACCTGGAATACGGCCGTGGAACTGCTGGTTGCCGGGGTGATAGAACGTGACGCGGTGGCTGTCGGTGTGAAGGATACCCGGGGCAATGAGCGCTCGCTGGAAGTCGACCTCGCGTCGATTCCGATCGATGCCATGGCAGAGGGTAACCTGTTGCGTCTGCTGGGAGTAGAACCGTTGCGGCCGGTCGTGCCGGCTGTTATCGGCGAGGTTGCCGACCAGGGCGCAGGAATGCGGGCCGGCCTGGCGCAAGGTGACAGGATCACAGCCGTAGACGGAACGCCGGTGAGAGACTGGCAACACTGGGTGGAACTCATCAGGGCTGCGCCCGGTATGCCGTTATCGGTACGGATATCCCGCAACGGTGATGACATGGAACTGATTTTGACGCCTGGAGAAAAGGTAACCGGGGAAGGAGAAACGATCGGTTTCATCGGCGTCGGCCTGAACGCGGACTCCATTACCGATCAATCCCTGTTGGCGATAGAAACCTATCCCCCCCATACGGCATTGCTGAAAGGTATCGGTAAAACTGTTGATATGACCTTTGTCACCCTGCAGATTCTGGGGAGGATGATTACCGGGGAAGCGTCCCTGAAAAACCTCAGCGGCCCGGTCAGCATAGCCCAGTACGCAGCGCAGACGGCGCGCATGGGTGTCGTAACCTTTCTGGGGTTCCTGGCTATCGTCAGCATCAGTCTGGCGGTACTGAACCTATTGCCGATACCGTTACTGGACGGCGGTCACCTGTTCTATTATCTCATCGAATTTATCAAGGGCACCCCGGTATCCATGCCGGTACAAATGCTGGGTCAGCGGATCGGCATCGTATTGTTGTTCGGTCTGATGGGGCTGGCCATATATAATGATATTCTCAGGCTTGCCGGCTGACGGAGAGATAGGAGAGATGGATTTGTCCGGTGGAGTAATTTATTATTAGGAACATGTTGTCCGAAATACTCAAAGCACATCCATTCAGGTTGTTTATCGCGGTACTGGTATTTGTTGCCTTCGCCCAGGGCACTGCCGCACAGGAATTTGTTATTGAAGATATCCGGGTGGAAGGCCTGCAGCGCCTGACGCCGGGTACCGTGTTCAACTACCTGCCGCTGGAAGTGGGTGATACATTTAACCCGGCGGTTTCCTCGGAAGCGGTCAGCGCCCTGTTCAAGACGGGTTTCTTCGATGATGTGCAACTGAAACGGGACGGTAACATCCTGGTCATCGTATTGAAGGAAAGGGCTGCAATCGGCAGTATTGAAATCAGCGGCAACAAGGACATAAAGACGGAGGATTTACTCGACGGCCTGAACCAGATCGGCTTTGCCCAGGGACGGGTGTTCGACCAGTCGCAACTGGACGGACTGGAGCGGGAACTGCGCAGACAGTATTTTTCCGCCGGAAAATATGGCGTGAAGATCGACTCCCAGGTAACTCCGCTTGCCAACAACCGGGTTGCCGTGACCATCGATATTTCGGAGGGAAAAGCAGCCCGGATAAAACAGATTAATGTCGTCGGCAACCAGTCCTTCAAGGAGGATGACCTGCTGGATGGGTTTGAATTATCGAGGCCGACGCTGTTTTCCTTTTTCACCAAGGACGACCAGTACTCGCGCCAGAAATTATCAGGAGACCTGGAAACCCTGCGTTCGTTTTACCTGGACCGGGGTTACGTGAATTTCAGTATCGATTCCACCCAGGTATCCATCACACCCGACAAGAAAGATATATATATAACCATCAACATCACCGAGGGTGGCCAGTATACCGTGTCCGGAGTGAAACTGGCCGGTGAGTTTATTCTGCCGGAGGAGCAACTGTATTACCTGATCAGCGTGACCCAGGGGAGCCTGTTCTCGCGCAAACAGGTCACCGACAGCAGTGAACGCATGTCGGAACGCCTGGGAGGCGTCGGTTATGCTTTTGCCAACGTCAATTCCATCCCTGATATAGATGAAGATGACAATACGGTGGAAGTCACGTTTTTTGTGGACCCCGGCAAACGGGTTTACGTCAGAAGGATGAATTTTTCCGGCAATACCAGGACCAAGGACGAGGTGTTACGGCGTGAAATGCGCCAGCATGAAGGTGGCTGGATTTCGACGCCCAAGGTAGAGAGAGGCAAGATCAGGCTGCAGAGACTGGGCTACTTCGAGGAGGTCAACGTGGAGACACCGGCCGTGCCCGGTTCCGCGGACCAGGTAGACGTCAATTACACAGTGACGGAAAAGCCGTTCGGCAACTTCCTGGCCGGTCTGGGCTTCTCCCAGAACCAGGGACTGATTTTCCAGACCAGTATCACCCAGGACAACTTTCTCGGGTCCGGGAAACGCATCCAGTTTGCGTTCAACAACAGTGATATCAACCGCAGGTTTGCACTGGGTTACGTCAACCCCTACTACACCGTGGACGGGATCAGCCGCGGGTTCAACGTGAATTACCAGGAAACCGAGGCGTATGATGCAAATATCACTGCGTTTGACAGCCGGGTCATAGGAGCGGGGGTCAGTTTCGGCGTGCCGGTGACGGAATATAATTTTGTCAGCACCGCATTCAATTACGAAAACACCACGTTGTCCGAAGACCGTTTCTTTGCAGAGCAGGTCAGGGATTTTATCGAGCGGGAGGGTAATAAATTCGATATCCTCAGGCTGTCGGCCGCATTCTCCTACGACACGCGCAACCGGGCGATATTGCCTACCCGGGGAGTGCAGCACCGGTTCAGCACGGAAATGGCGGTTCCCTCATTCGGCAACTCTCTCGAGTTTTTCAAGGTCGGATACCGCACCCAGTGGTACCACCCGGTCCTGCGCAGTTTCATATTTACCGTCAAGGGTGATTTCGGCTATGGCAACGGCCTGTTCGGCACTGATGACCTCCCGTTTTTTGAAAATTTCTATGCCGGCGGACCCCGCTCGGTGCGCGGCTACGAGGAAAACAGCCTGGGACCCAAGGATACGCCGTTCCAGGGAAGGACGAGGCGCCGGCCGCTGGGCGGCAATATCAAGGTGGTAGGCGGCGCGGAAATGATATTTCCTGTGCCTTTTCTCAAGGAATTCAAGCAGGTCCGGTTTGCGGCGTTTTTCGACGGCGGCAACGTCTATTCCAGTGATGAATCGTTTGAATTCAACGAACTCAGGTACTCGACGGGCCTGAGCGGCATATGGATCTCACCTTTTGGCCTGGTAAGTGTTAGTATAGCCAGACCTATTGGAGATAAGCCGGGAGATGAGACGCAGCCGTTTCAGTTTACCTTTGGTTCAACATTTTAGAAAAACCCTGTTTGGTATAATGTGCGGGAGTTCCTGCTGTTTATATGAGAAAATTGATATCTTTCGCTTTGAACTGCATACTTTATTATTTGAGAATTACCGAGGCTGATTTTATAACCATTTGGAGTCGACGAGTACTATGAGGCTTACCTGTTTCCTGATCTGTTTTATTGCGGTCGGTTTTATCCCCCCGGCGATTGCGGAGGATTACAAGATCGGCGCTGTCAACGCGATACGCATCCTGGAGCAATCCCCCCAGGCTGAAAAAATGCGTAATTTGCTGGAGAAGGAGTTTGCTCCGCGGGACCGGGAACTGGTTGCCGCACAAAAATCATTGAAGGAAATGGAAGACAGGCTGACCAAAGACGCCCCCATCATGAGTGAGGCGGAGCGGGCCAAGCTGGAGCGGGATATCATCAACGAAAGGCGTGACTTGAAACGCAACCAGGATGAATTTCGCGAGGACCTTACCTTCCGCAGGAATGAGGAAATAGCAAAGATCCAAAAGGATATCGTCGATGCCATCAATACGATCGCCAAGGATAACGGATTTGACATGATTTTGAACGAAGGTGTGATTTACGCCAGCCCGAAAGTGGATATATCCCAGCTTGTCATTGACCAGTTAAAGCAGGAAAATGACTCGGGTAAAGACGTTGCAGGAGTTGAATGACGGCTTGCAGAGCCCATGACGGTGACTTTGGGGGAAATTGCTGCTGAAATAAACGCTGAATTACAAGGTGACCCCACGGACGAAATAATCAACGTTGCCAGCCTGCATAATTCCGCACCGGGCGACCTGACTTTCTATGTAAACAAACGTTACCTGGCTGACCTGGAAAAGACCCGGGCCAGTGCCGTGGTGTTGGCCGCAGCGGACGCGCCAACGTGCCCGACAGCCAGGCTGGTCACGACGGACCCCTACCTGGCCTATGCAAAAGCCGCCAGGTTCCTCAACCCTGTCATACAATTCAATCCGGGCAGCCATCCCTCGGCCGTGCTGGACGCCGGTGCGGATGTCGCCGACGATTGTTATATCGGCGCCAATTCCGTGATCGGTGAAAACGTCGTTATCGGTTCCGGGACGTATATCGGACCGGGTTGTATTATCGAGGCGAATGCCGTGATCGGGCGCCACTGCCGCCTCTATGCCAATGTAACCCTGATGGAACGCGTCGAGATAGGCGCGCGGGTATTGCTCCATCCCGGTGTCGTGATCGGGGCGGACGGTTACGGGATCGCCAACGACTCCGGCCGCTGGTTGAAAATTCCGCAACTCGGTAGTGTCATCATCCGGGATGATGTTGAAATCGGGGCCAATACAACGATTGACAGGGGGGCACTGGAAAACACCGTGGTGGAAAACGGTGTCAAAATCGATAACCAGGTGCAGATCGGGCACAATACCCGGGTTGGGGAGCATACGGCGATTGCCGGCGCGGCGGTAGTCGCCGGTAGTGCAACAATAGGCAAGAGATGTATGATCGGCGGGGCCAGCGCAATTTCCGGTCACATCGAGATTGCCGATGATGTTGTTATTACCGGGATGTCCGGGGTGCCCAACAGCATCAAAGAGGCCGGGGTCTATTCGTCGGGAGTGCCGATAACGGACAACAGGACCTGGCGCAAGAATATGGCCAGGTTCAGAAATCTCGACGAATTGGCGAGAAAAATCGCCCGTGTGGAAAAACAGGCAAGCAAATGACTTACAATACATGCGGATGAACACGGGACCACGCGACCATGCCGGAACTCGATATTGAACAAATAAAAAAAGCGCTGCCGCACCGCTATCCGATGTTGTTACTGGACAGGGTGGTGGACTACACGCCTGGCGAATCCCTGACCGCGATCAAGAACGTCACGATAAATGAGCCTTTTTTCCAGGGGCATTTCCCCCAGCGCCCGATCATGCCGGGCGTGCTCATCGTTGAGGCAATGGCGCAGGCAACCGCCGTACTGGGGCTGTTGTCCGAGGAGGGGAGCGGGCACTGGAACAAGCTGTATTACCTGGTCGGCGTTGACAAGGCCAGGTTCCGGAAAACGGTCGGGCCGGGCGATCAACTGGTGCTTGAAGTAAAGTTCGTTGCGTTACGAAGGAATATCTGGCGCTTTTCCTGCGCCGCCAAAGTTAACGATATCACCGTGGCGGACGCGGATTTATTGACTACGATTGCGGATCAGGAGACTTGATCGACCCCACTGCGAAAGTACACCCTGGCGCTGAAATCGGAACCGGGGTCAGGATCGGAGCCTATTCCGTCATAGGGGATCAAGTTCAGGTTCATGACGACTGTGAAATAGGTCCGCATGTAGTCATCAAGGGTCCCACCCGGATAGGGGAAGCGACCCGCATCTCGCAATTCTCCTCCATAGGGGATGACCCCCAGGACAAAAAGTACCAGGGGGAAGCAACGTCTTCCCTGGAAATCGGCGCGCATAACGTCATAAGGGAATTTTGCACCATCAACCGCGGAACGGCGCAGGGAGGAGGGGTTACCCGGCTTGGCGACCATAACTGGATCATGGCGTACGTCCATATCGCGCATGACTGCCAAGTGGGAAATAATACCGTCTTCGCCAATAACGCCACCCTGGCCGGCCATGTACATATCGATGATTTTGCCATACTGGGCGGATTTACCGGTGTGCACCAGTTTTGCCGGGTTGGTTGTTACAGTATTTCGGCAATCGCCTCCATTATTGTCAAGGACGTTCCGCCGTACCTGATAGTATCCGGAAATACCGCGAAACCAAACGGGCTGAACAGGGTCGGTCTCAGGCGTAACGGATTTACCGACGGCACGGTTGATGCGCTCAGGAAGGCATATCGCATCGTCTATCGCGAAGGATTGTTACTGAAAGATGCCCTGAAGAAACTCGAAGCGCTGGCGGATGCCGGCGACGAGGTCGCCAATTTCACCCGCTTTATCAGGGAATCCGAACGTGGAATTATCCGTTGATGTCTCCAAGGTGAGTGCGCTGCGGGCATTTTCCATCCGGCGTTGCCGCAACGCAGGAAGCGTTGGGCTGACGGGTAACTCATGCAGGTGAGCGGAAGTGAAAATCGGCATCGTAGCGGGGGAACCTTCCGGAGATAATTTAGCCGCTCAGCTGATTGAAGCCATCCGGGACGAGCGGCCGGATATCAGGGTCGAAGGTATCGGAGGAGAAAAGTTGCGCGAGGCCGGCTGCGACATTCTGTTCCCGATGGAAAAACTGGCTGTCATGGGTCTGGTGGAGGTCGTGGGGAAGCTGTGGGAACTCAGTGTGGTCCGGGCAAAGCTCGCAGAACGTCTCATTAATGATCCGCCTGATGTGTTTATCGGTGTCGATGCGCCTGACTTTAACCTGGGCCTGGAAAGGAAATTAAAAAATAAAGGTATAAAAACAATACATTACGTCTGTCCGACGGCATGGGCATGGCGCGGCTGGCGGGTACGGGGAATCAGGAAATCAGCAGACCTCCTGTTATCGGTATTCCCTTTTGAACCGGAATTTTTCCGCAGCCACAAGGTGCCGGTAACATACGTCGGGCATCCCCTGGCCGGACAGGTGGGCATGCAACCCGATACGGAAGGCGCACGCCGGCGCCTGGGCCTATCCCCGCAGGGTTTGACGGTTGCCGTACTGCCCGGCAGCAGAAGTTCAGAACTGAACAGGTTGACCGGCCCGTTTATCGAGACTGCTGCCTGGCTGGCTGCACGATACGACGGTATCCAGTTCGTATCCAACGCGGTGAACGGCGCTGCGGAAAGATGTCTGCGTGAGGCAGCAGAACGCAAGGGTCTGCAGTTGAAAATCGTGAAAGACAGTATCCGGGATACCCTGGCGGCTGCGGATGCTGCATTGGTCGCATCAGGCACCGTCACCCTGGAGACCATGCTGCACAAGGTGCCGATGGTGGTGGCCTACCGGATGCACAGCCTCACGTTCCGGATAGTGCGCGCATTGATTAACGTGAAGTTCGTGTCCCTGCCCAACCTGCTGGCGCAGCGCAGGCTCGTTCCCGAGTACTTTCAGGCGGATTGCCGGGTGGAAGTGCTGGGTCCTGCACTACAATACTGGTTGGATAACCCGGACAAGGCGCAATCGCTGTCCCGCCAATTCGCGGACTTGCACCTGTCCCTGCAGGAAACTGAAGAAACTGCGGCGCAGGCAGTCCTGAAACTGGTTGATTACGGAGAGCATGGAGCAAAATTATCCGCAGATGACGCAGATTAGCGCAGATTATATTATTGTTTATGAGGTGAGATGGTTTCAAGCTGATATGCGCTAATCTGCGTCATCTGCGGATAAATCATGTGCACTTTGTGGTAACAGGAAAATGAGACACGGTTTTGAACTGGTAGCAGGTGTTGATGAGGCGGGGAGGGGGCCGCTTGCCGGGCCGGTTATCGCGGCTGCGGTCATCCTGGATGAAACGGACAGGATCGAAGGCCTGGCTGATTCCAAGAAGTTATCGGCACGGCGCAGGGAACAATTGGCGCAGCTTATCCGGGAACGGGCGCTGGCCTGTTCCATCGGCCGTGCGGACCACCTGGAGATTGACCGGTTGAACATATTGAATGCAAGCCTGCTGGCGATGCAGCGCGCAATTGGCGGGTTAAACGTAAAGCCCGCGCGGGTCCTGGTTGACGGCAACCGGTGTCCGGGCACAGATTATCCGGAGACTGCAATTATCAAGGGAGACCAGACCGAAGCCTGCATAAGCGCCGCCTCAATCCTGGCGAAAGTGAGCAGGGACCGGGAAATGCTGGAAATGCACCGCAGGTACCCGGGGTACGGCTTCGCCCGGCACAAGGGTTATCCGACCCGGCAGCATGTCCGGGCATTGTCCGAAATCGGCCCTTGCCCGATACACCGGCGCAGCTTTAGGCCGGTTCAGCGATGTCTGGAGCTGGATGAGTCCTGATGGAAAACGCAGACTATAAATTCGTCCATTTGCACGTCCACACGGAATATTCCCTGGTCGACGGCCTGTTACGCGTGGGCGAATATGTCGACGCCCTGGTGGATAAAGGCATGGGCTGTGCCGCGGTCACGGAACTGCATAACGTATTTTCGATGGTCAAGTTTTATCGGAAATGCCTGGAGCGGGGCGTCAAACCCATAATCGGCGCAGAGATTAACCTGGCGGATGAAAATGGCGACGACCAGGACCACAGGCTGGTGCTGCTGTGCCAGAATAACGATGGTTTCAAAAACCTGGCGGAATTGATTACCAGGAGTTACACGCATGGTCAGGCCGGCGGCGCACCTGTTATCCGCAGAGACTGGCTGGCCCTTCACAGCGCCGGCCTGATAGCCATCTCCTGCGCAAGGAGCGGTACAATCGGCCAATTGCTGCTGCACAATCAAATCGATATTGCCAAGGAGCAACTCGCGTATTTCCGGGATTTATTCCCGGACAGGTTCTACCTGGAACTGCAACGAACCAACCGCCAGGGGGAAGACGTTTACCTGGAGGAAGCCATGGAACTGGCGGCGGAGTTCGATATTCCCGTAGTCGCAACCAATGATGTAAGGTTTTTGACGCCTGGTGATTTTGACGCCCATGAGGCCCGGGTGTGTATCCAAAACGGAAATACGCTTAACGATCCCAAACGTCCGCGCTTTTACAGCAGCGAACAATACCTGAAAACGCCGGAGCAGATGGCCGAGTTATTCCACGATTTGCCGGAAGCCCTGCAGAACAGCGCAAACATTGCCAAGCGCTGCAACCTTGAGTTGCAGTTCGGTGATTACCACTTGCCGGAGTTCCCTGTCCCGGAGGGCTATGACCAGGCCGGCTGGCTGCGCCGGGAGGCACAGCAGGGGCTGGACAGGCTGGTCGGTGACGCCGAAGCAGCGGGCGCCGGTATTGACCTGGAACAATATAAGCAGCGCCTCGACCAGGAACTTGACGTCATTGTCGGCATGGGTTTCCCCGGTTACTTCCTGATAGTGGCCGACTTCATCCACTGGGCGAAACAACAGGACATACCGGTCGGCCCCGGGCGGGGTTCCGGCGGGGGTTCCCTGGTTGCATATGCCCTGGGCATCACCGACCTCGACCCCATTTCCCACGAATTGCTGTTCGAGCGGTTCCTGAATCCTGAAAGGGTATCGTTGCCGGATTTCGACGTGGATTTCTGCATGGACAGACGGGACGAGGTGATTGAGTACGTATCGAACCGTTACGGCCGCGAGCGGGTCTCCCAGATCATCACCTTCGGCAGCATGGCCGCAAAAGCGGTGGTGCGTGACGTCGGCAGGGTTCTCGGACACCCTTACGGTTTCGTCGACAAGATAGCCAAATTGATTCCGTTCGCACTTGAAATGACGCTTGATCGCGCCCTGTCCGAAGAAGAGGCGCTGAAACAGCGCTATGAGGAAGAGGAAGAAGTCAGGATCCTGATAGACCTGGGGAAAAAGCTGGAGGGGCTGGTCAGGAACGCCGGGAAACACGCCGGCGGCATCGTCATTTCACCCTCGGCGCTGACGGAATACATGCCCCTGTACTGCGAGCAGGACACGGCTGTCACGTCTACGCAGTTTGACATGGGCGATGTGGAAGCCATCGGCCTGGTCAAGTTCGATTTTCTCGGCTTGCGGACCCTGACTATCATCGATTGGGCGGTCAAGGACATTAACGACAGACTGCTGGAGGAGGCTGCCGCGGAACTGGATGTGAGCACTTTTCCCCTCGATGACGCGGCTACCTATGCGACGATACAGCGCATGGATACCACGGCCGTATTCCAGCTGGAATCCGACGGCATGAAAAAGCTGATCAAACGGCTTGAACCGGACAAGTTCGATGACCTGGTCGCCCTGGTGGCATTGTTTCGCCCCGGTCCGCTGGATTCCGGAATGGTCGATGATTTCATCGACCGGAAAAAGGGCAAAGCGACGGTACGTTATCTTCACCCGTCCCTGGAACCGGTATTGAAACCGACCTACGGGGTCATTCTGTACCAGGAGCAGGTGATGCAGATTGCCCGGATGCTGGGAGGCTATACCCTGGCTGCGGCGGATTTGCTGCGGCGGGCCATGGGGAAGAAAAAGCGCGAAGAGATGTCCCAGCAGAGAAATATTTTCGTCAACGGCGCGCTGGACAACAAGGTCAACGAAAGGACCGCCACATCCATCTTTGACCTTATGGAAAAGTTTGCCGGTTACGGCTTCAACAAATCCCACTCCGTCGCGTATGCCTTGCTGGCTTACCAGACAGCCTGGTTGAAGACCCATTATCCCGCTGCGTTTATGGCCGCGGTCCTGTCGGCGGATATGAATAATACGGACAGGATTGTCAGGTTAATCGAGGAATTGAGACGGATGAAACTGGTCCTGCAGCCGCCGTCGATAAATACCAGCGGCCATAAATTCAGGGTGGTGGACGGCAAAACAATTTTATTCGGACTGGGGGCTGTCAAGGGGGTCGGCGGGTCCGCCATCATGAGCCTGTGCGAAGAACGCGAGGAACATGGGCGCTTCTCCGACCTGTTTGAGTTCTGCCGGCGTACGGACCCGCGCAAGGTTAACCGGCGCGTTATCGAAGCGCTTATCCGCGCCGGCGCACTGGATGAACTGGGACAGCAGCGCAGCGTCCTGGCGGCAAGCCTTGAGAAGGCGCTGAAATTCGCCGAGCAATACGTGGACAATACGGATACGGGCCAGGACGACATGTTCGGAACGGAACTGCTGACAGCGCCCGCGGCAGACGGTAACGGCCAGGCAATACCGTATGTCACCGCAGCTGACTGGGAAGAACACGAACGCCTGATGGGGGAGAAGGAGTCGCTGGGATTTTACCTGAAGGGACACCCGATCACGCGTTACGAGGATGAACTGTCATCTGTCATCACGGCTAACCTGTATAAAGTCAAGGTCGGCATGAATTTGACCGTAGCCGGTTATATCGAGAGTATTCGCATCCGCACCGGCGCCAGGGGAAGTCTGGCGGAGATAATGCTGGATGATAAAACCGCCCGGCTGCAAATCACGGTGTACAGTGAAAATTACCAGCTCTACCGTGAGTTACTGGTGAAAGATCAGCTGGTGATCATCAAGGGAGATGCAGTGGAAGATGACTATTACGAAACGGGCGTTGCTATCGTCGCCAGGGAGGTTTACACGCTGGCGGCACTGCGCGAACGCTATGCGATCCTGCGCCTGAAGGTGTCCAAGACCATGCTGCATAACGGGTTTGTACCCGGCCTGAAAGAAGTGCTGTCACACCATGGTGGTGGGACAAACCGGGTTTTTATGGAATATAATGATGGTCATGTCTCAACAATCTTGAGTTTCGGCAGCGGTTGGAGCGTAAAAATAAGCGATGAATTACTGGCAGAACTTGGCGAACTGGTTGGCGCCGCCAACGTGAACCTGGACTTTCCGGATAAAGCTGACCTGTAAACGGCCGGGACCATGGAACAACAGAACCACGCAGTCAATTTCCTCGAATTTGAGCAGCCTATAGCTGAACTCGAGGCCAGGATCGAGGAGTTGCGCCACGTCAGCGACGACGGCGAGTTGAATATTCACGATGAAATCACTCGCCTGCAGAAACGCAGCAATGATCTGACCCAGGCTATTTTTTCATCGCTCAGCGCCTGGCAGATTTCCCAGATAGCCAGACATCCGCTGAGACCTTACACCCTGGATTACGTCACCAGGATGTTTACCGATTTCAGCGAATTGCACGGTGACCGCAATTTTGCCGATGACCCGGCCATATTGACCGGTATAGCCCGGTTTGAAGGCGAACCGGTTGCATTGATAGGGCACCAGAAGGGCAGGGACATCAAGGAGAGAATTCACAGGAATTACGGGATGCCTAAACCCGAAGGCTATCGCAAGGCGTTGCGCATCATGCAACTGGCGGAGAGGTTCAGGTTACCGGTATTGACTTTTATCGATACGCCCGGCGCCTATCCCGGGATCGGCGCTGAAGAGCGCGGCCAGAGCGAGGCGATTGCGAGAAACCTGATGGTTATGTCGGAGTTGCGCACCCCCATAATTGCAGTCGTTATCGGTGAGGGAGGCTCCGGCGGCGCCCTGGCAATCGGTGTGGCTGACAGGTTGAATATGCTGCAATACAGTACCTACTCCGTTATTTCACCTGAAGGCTGCGCCTCGATTCTGTGGAAGGATGCGGGCAAGGCTGAGCAAGCAGCGGAATCCATGGGGGTAACTGCGCGCAGGCTGCAGGAACTTGACGTAATCGACCGCATTATCGATGAACCCCTGGGCGGCGCGCACCGCGATTATGACCGGACGGCAGCCAGTATCAGAACGGAGATCCAACGACAGTTAACCGAACTCAGGCAGGTAAGCATCAACGAACTTCTGGAGACGCGTCAAAGACGGCTACGCTCATACGGGCATTTTAATGAGTGAAAGGGGAGACGAACCGTATTATTCACATGGATGTACGGGATAAATAAAGTTATTTCTTTTTTCAGGGTGACTAATGCAGGTCAGCACTGAAAGCATTGCAGCATTCCTTGACACAGTTCCGGGTCGTAAACGATTTCTTATTGCCTATAGCGGCGGCCTCGATTCCCACGTATTGCTGCACCTGATGGTTCGCCTGCGGGAGGAGTCCGGCTACGGCATCAGGGCAGCACATGTAAACCATAATATACAGCGGGAAAGCCGGGACTGGGCCGGCCATTGCCGGGATACCTGCCGTGCCCTGGGGGTTGAGATGGAGGTAATTGACGTGGATGCAGGGCGGGCCGGTAAGGAAAGTCCGGAAAGCCGGGCCCGGCGCAAGCGTTATGCCGCGCTTGAGGGCATCCTGGCAGAGGGTGAAGTCCTGCTGACCGCGCACCACCGGGATGACCAGGTTGAAACCCTGCTGCTGCGGTTGTTTCGCGGTTCCGGGGTGATGGGACTGGCGTCGATGCGCGCGGTTCGACCTTTCGCAAAGGGACTGCACGCAAGACCGTTGCTGCAATATACCCGCGAGCAGTTGTCCGCCTATGCCGGGAACAACGGCCTTGACTGGATTGAAGACCCCTCGAACGCGGATACGCGCCTGGACAGAAACTTTGTCAGGCATGAAGTGATCCCGGTCATAAAAAACAGGTGGCCCTCGGTGGACCTCCCCGTTACCCGGACGATCCGGGTCTTTTCCGAAACACAGGAACTGCTCGACGATGTGGCGCGGCAGGATCTGCAGGTATGCAGCACACAAAAACCGGATGTGCTGGCCGTAGACCTGCTGAAACGGCTGTCAATCCCGCGTCAGAAGAACCTGGTGCGTTACTGGTGCCGAACCCTGAACCTGCCGGTGCCGGACAGCCGATCTGTGTCACGTGTTGTTGTGGAAGCAATAGCGGCGAGACACGACTCGAATGCGCAAGTAAGCTGGAGCGGGGCGGAATTGCACCGCTATGGGAATTATGTCCAGCTGATCGCGCCGCCGGGAGGTTTCGACAAGTCAGCGATACGGGTATGGGATTTTAAAGCCCCATGTCGCCTGGATTTTGGCGAATTGACCGCGGTCGAGGGTAACGGCAGCGGCTTAAAAAAGGAACTGTGCAACGGCGCACGGGTAGAGGTCCGGTACCGCAACGGAGGAGAGAAAATCCGCCTGCCGGGCAGGACCTGCCGGCACAAGCTGAAAAAACTGTTCCAGGAAACCGCAACGCCGCCCTGGCTGCGGGAACGCGTGCCTCTCATCTACGTCGGTGACAGGCTCGCCATGGCCGCGGGTTTCTGGACCGATGCGGATTTTGTTGCCGGCGCCGGCGAGCCTTCATGGATTATTGACTGGAGTTATATGTCAAACGTGTAAAGCCGGTATCCTTGACAGGTGATTGATATTGAGGAATAAAGAAAAATCAGCGAAAGCTGCGCGCAGCCTGATGATGAGCGAATACCAGGGCATCCTGTCCACCCTTTCGGTTGAAGCGCAGGGCTATCCGTTCGGTTCGGTGACTCCTTACTGTTTTGACAGGCAGGGCAAGCCGGTCATCCTGATCAGTCGAATCGCACAGCATACAAAAAATATCATGGCCGACCCGAAGGTATCGCTGATTGCCATTGAACGGGATGCGGATGATATCCAGGATAATGGCCGGGTGACTTACCTGGGGGAGGCAAGGCAGGTATCAGCGGATGATACGGATACCATGGAACGCTATTACCGTTTCTTTCCCGATGCGCGGGGCTACCACAAGACCCATGACTTCGATTTTTACCGCCTGGAGTTTCACCGGGTACGGTTCATCGGCGGTTTCGGCAAGATTTACTGGGTCGAAGAGAATACCTTCCTGAAAGAGAACCCGTTTAGCCCCGATGAGGAAACCCGGGCTATTGACCACATGAACCGGGACCATGCCGATGCGATAAAACATTATTGTGATCTGGGTAATATTCCGGTGACAGGGGACGAACCTCCCGTAATGGTGGGAATCGACGGTGAGGGATTCAACCTGTTACTGGGTAAACGCATCCATCGCTTCGGTTTTGCTGAACCTCTCAGCACCATGCAGGAACTGCGCAGTGAACTGGCCAGGTTGGCAAAGCTGCCCAATTGATCAATAAACGACCAGTTGCCGGACGACCTCCGTATGTCCGAGAACTTCCAGGATCTCAGCCCTGATGCCGGTAATGGTTTCCTCCCCAAGCGCGGGGTCGTCCCGGGTGAGCACCATGACCGTGGCCGGATGTACGAAGGTGTCTTTTACGTGGTAGCACTCCGGCGGCGCTTTCGGCAATGCGCCGTCGTGATGATAGTCTTTTTCCAGTACTTCCAGTGTAATGTCAGATATCTTTGTCTTGAGTTCCAGAGCTTTTCCCAGGTATTCATTGCACTGTGCCAGGCGGAAACGGGCCCAGTCCATAATCTTTTCACCCGCTGAGAGCAGGGCGCCGGCCTGCCGGTCAACCTCGTTCCTGCCGGCATTGTCATCAAGCCCATCCAGCAGCTTCCTGCCCTCGATCTCGTATTCGGCCAGCATCACCGCGATGGCCTGCCGTTGCTTTTCCTCTTCATCCGTGTCAATCGCCGCTTTCTCGACAGCCTGGGCCTGAGTCTCGCTGAGTTTGGTGCTGCTTGCAAGCAGGCCTTGATGCGCAAACAGGAATGTGCCCATGAATAATATGGAAACTGACGTTCGAATCATAGCGACGAATGGTATCATGGGAGACGGGCGAGTTATTCAAATAAAAAGTGCCATAAATGGTTGAATCCAACAGAACCCCCCGGAAAGATACACGGCGAAGACCCGGTTATACCGACCATGGTTACGATCTCGTCGACTACATACTTGGAATTACCCGTGAGATATGGGAGGAACGAGGTGTCGGTCCTGCCCTTGAACGATATTACGCCGATAACGTGTTGCTGCGTTCTCCCGCCGGTATGGTGACAGACAGGCAGGGTGTTGTCGCATCCACGCTCCAGACACTGCACGAGTTTCCAGACCGCCAGTTGCTGGGAGAGGATGTCATCTGGCGTGGAGACGAAGAAAATGGTTTTATTTCCTCGCATCGCCTGACGTCGGTCATGACGCACACGGGCAGTGGCATTTATGGGAAGGCGACAAACAAACCAGTGCGCGTGCGAGTGATCGCCGAGTGTGTAGTGCGTTACGATCAGGTTGTAGAAGAGTGGTTGATTCGCGACCAGGGAGCGATTGCCGCCTGCCTTGGTACTGATGCTGAAGAGCTGGCGCGACTTCAGGCGGAAAATGATCTGGGTATCCACGGTAAAGTGATCTTCTTCACGCCGAATGCCGATGTGTCGGGCAATTACGTGGATGTTATTGACGACAGTGAAGAAGCGCATGCTTATGCGCGCGGGTGGCAGGCTATCTGGGGAGACAAGGAACCGGCTGTGATCAGGCAGCTTTATCATGACGGAGCCTGTGTCTGCGCCCCCTGCGGCGATATCCTGCACGGCCATGTTGATATGGACCGTTTCGTCCTCGGCTACCTTGCTGCTTTTCCCGACATGGTGTTCACGGTGGATAATCTGATAGTCAACCGTGCCCCCGGTCTGCCCACACGGCTTGCCATGCGCTGGCATATTGAGGCAACACACAGTGGTTGGGGTTGTTTCGGCGCGCCCGGCGGGGCAGACGTTTATATCATGGGCCTGACCCATGCCTGCATGGTTGACGGCCGGTTGACCATGGAATGGATTCTCATTGATGAAGTGTCTGTATGGAAGCAAATCCTTGCGCATTCAGGGGTTGGGTAGATATTACTGCCGGGGAAACCCACGACAGCTGGCCAGCCTTCAATAGAGTCTCCAACAGCCATTAACAATGATGCAGCTTTTGCATGGACTGCTGTTATAATAAAACTGCATTCGAAGTACAATATTCCCCCCTGGTGTAACGTGCGTTGGCGCACCATGGGTTTATGACAAGGAAAATCAAGATGAGTGAAAACAAATCTGCCCTGCCGCTCAAGCGGGAACATATGCCGACCGATTACCGTATTTCACTGGACTCATATATCGGCCGTAATGGGACAGGAGGCGGCTTTACCGAACAGGAGAAACGTATCCCGGAAGACTTCGGACCTGAACAATCGATGCGCGGTTTTGAAGATACTTACCGGAATATTATTGACTATATCGTCCGTATCACCTACAAAATCTGGGAGGATCGCGAAGTCGAATATATAGGTGATACCTATTCGGATACCTCCCGCGTCTACGATGACTACGGCCTGCAACTGGGAAGCAGGAAAATCATTTCAGATACCCACCATACGACAGGCGCATTTTCCAATATTCAATTAATCGCAGATGAAATTGTCTGGGCAGGAAATGATGACGTCAGTTACCACACGTCACACCGGACCATAATCCGGGGCACCAATGATGGTGACAGCAAATACGGGCCTGCCACGAACAAGGATGTCGATGTCATGGTCATTGCCAACTGTGTCGCCCTGGAAAATGAAATCTTCCTCGAACACGTTTTATACAACAATTCCAGCCTGTTGCAGCAACTCGGCCTTGACCTGAATGATGTGGCGGCAGAAATGGCCGCATCACCTCCTGCCGGCTGGCCGAGAGATGCGCAAACCTGGTCGGACCTGCGCAATGCGGCCCGTCCGGCGCAACCACTATCAATCAGTTCTCCCGTTTCCGGCTTTGATGTGGACGCCTTTGCCCGCAGCAACTTCGACAGGCTATGGAACAAGCGTGATTATGCTGTGCTGGGTGAAGCCTATGCCGGCAACTTCCGCTTCCATGGACCCACCGGACGCACCCTGGCGGGGGTAAAACCGTACGGTGAATTTCTTCGGTCATTGTCGGGTGCATTTCCCGATATCCGCCTGCAGGTGGACGAGGTTTACTGGATGGGCAATGACGTGGATGGATACCTGACGTCAGAGCGTTGGAGCGGCACTGCCACACATGCCGGTGATGGTATCTACGGGAGGGCAACCGGCTGCGAAGTGCAGGTCTGGGGTATTACGCAGCACCATATCGCAGACGGGCGCATCATTGGTGAATGGATGCTGTTCAATGAACTGGACTTGATGATGCAGATTATGGCGTCTCGGGGCTGAGAGGATAAGACCATGGGCGAATTCCAGGATAACAAGCAACTGGTAAGAAACTATTACGAAGAGCTCGATACTGCAACGGGTAACGATATAAACCGCGTGCTGATGCGCTATACCTCGGATGATTATTTCTGGCGGGGCATGCACCCTTTTTATGAACAGCAGGGTGCGGACGCTGTCGCGGAAATATTCTGGAGGCCGTTTCGTAGTTCGTTCGGATACATGCAAAGACGCATGGACGTGTTTATGGCGGGCAGGAATGACATAGACGGAGGCCGGACGGAATGGGTTTGCAGCATGGGCCACCTGATGGGGTTATTCGACCAAGACTGGCTCGGTATTCCGTCGACGGGGAAAATGGGTTTCCTTCGCTACGTTGAATTTAACCGAATAACTGCCGGAAAGATCAGCGAAACAGCCTTGTTCTGCGATATCATCAGCGTCATGAAACAGGCAGGCGTGGAACCCCTGCCTGTGCAAACCGGCGCCTTCTTTATTGCCCCCGGACCGCGCACCCACGACGGACTGTTGTACGAACCCCAGGACCCGGCGGAAAGTGCGAGGACGCTGAACCTGATAAACAGGATGATTGATGATCTGGTCGGTTCCGACCTTGAGTCCCCCCAGCATGAGCTTGCCGATACATGGCATGACGACATGATCTGGTTCGGCCCTGCCGGCATAGGTGCGACGTACACTCGCGAGCGCTACCAGGAACAACACCAGGGGCCTTTCAGTGACGGGCTGGACGACATTCGCTTCAACGGGCATATCTGCCGGTTTGCCGAAGGCAGGTTTGGCGGGTTTTTTGGCTGGTCCAACCTGACGATGAAACCGTGCGGCGGTTTCTTGGGACTGCCTGCCTCGAACAAGGACGTGGACATGCGGGTTGTAGATATCTATCGTAGAGACGGCGACAAGCTGGCCGAGAACTGGATTTTTATCGACCTGCTTTATTTCCTTATGCAGCAGGGTATCGATGTGCTGGATAGGACCCGGCGCATCCTCCGGCGTTGAATTCCGAACTACAGCGCCGGGCGGGTTGAGGGGGAAGAATGAAAGATTTCGGAATATTGAACTGGACCATAGTCGGCGCATATGTGATCGGCACATTGCTGCTGGGCGCTTACCTCAGCAGGCGGGTGAAGACTGCGGAACATTACTACCTGGGCAACAGGACCCTGCCCTGGTGGGCAATCGGCGTATCCGTTGTTGCAACGTATTTCGGCGCGCTCAGCTTCCTGGGCGGCCCGGCATGGGCCTACAAGGAAGGCTTTTCCGTCATCTTCATACATGTGAATTACCCCATCGCCATCGCGGTCGTCATTACCCTGTTCCTGCCTTTTTTCTACAACAGCGGAGTTGCATCGATTTACGAGTACCTGGAACAGAGATTCGGCTCGACATCGCGCTCGGTCATGTCCGCTATTTTCCTGTTCGGCAATATTGCTTACTCCGGCATCATGCTGTATACCGTCGCCCTGGTCCTGCAGTTCATCACCGGCATGGATGTCGTTGACGCTATAATCATCGTCGCTTTCATAGCATTGACCTATACCATGCTGGGTGGTATCTCCGCGGTGATCTGGACTGACGTCATCCAGTCCGTGATCCTGTTGTTTGGCGTTCTCATCATTCTGTTCATGTTGGTTAACGAGCTGCCTGCCGGCCTGGTTGCTTCGCTGCAGGAACTGAAAACTGCAGGCAAGGCCGAACCGTTTAATTTCTCCCTCGACCCGGCCATGGTGGCTACCGTATGGACCGGCGTGATCGCGATGTCGATATACCACGTCGTTGTTTACGGCGTGAACCAGATGATGGTGCAGCGTACCCTGACGGCCAGAACCCTGGGTGATGCCAAGAAAGCCTATATCATGATGGGCTATTGTGCCTTTTTCGTGTACGTCTTGTTTTTCCTGATGGGCATTCTCTTCTACAGTTACTACGACGGCCGGGCATTCGATAACGACAATACCATCGTGCTCAATTTTGTCTCATTAATCGGAATCCCGGGGCTGATGGGAATTGTTACCGCAGCCATAGTTGCCGCCGCCATGTCCAGCCTTGATTCCAGCCTGAATTCCATGGCCACCGTTACCACGGTGGACTTCTACCAGAAGTTCGTCAATAAAACCGGCACCCCCGAACATTACCTGAAGGTATCCCGTTTGTTTACCCTGGCCTGGGCCGTATTGATTGTCATTCCGGCAATTATGTTTACAAAAAGCGACGGTTCGGTACTGGAGGTCCTGAGCAAGGTAGGATCGTTTTTCGTGGGTGCAAAACTGAGTACGTACTTCCTCGGCTTTTATTCCAGACACACCACTGAAAAAGGGTTGCTGATCGGCATTGCGGCCGGTTTCTTCAGTCTCTGGTACGTGGAGATGTATGCGGATATCGCCTGGCCCTGGTACTGTCCTCTGGGCGGCGCAGTCAGTATAGTGGTGGGGTGGGGCGCCAGTATCCTGCTGGACGGCTTCAAGACAGGATACCACCCATACACTATTCGTGGTCAGAAAGAATTGTTTATCCGGGAGGGACGGGCTGAAATGCAGGATGGGTGGTATGTCGTACCGGGGAAAGTCGATAGGAGCAGTTACCTGCTTATCCTGTTCTTCTGCCTGTGTATTGTCGCCCTGTGGACCTTCAAGGTAATGATCTGATCTTCATTGCAAGGCCAGGGAAACCGCTTCCCGGGCATGTATCGCGGTTGTGTCAAACAGTGGAATCCGCGTATGTTCCTGTTGTACCAGCATAACGATTTCCGTACAACCTTCAATCACTCCTTCCGCTCCTGCAGCGGCAAGCTGGTCGATTATCCGCAGGTATTCCTTCCTTGAATCCGCGACAATTTTACCCAGGCACAGCTCCTCATAGATTACCCGGTGAATTATATCCCTGTCTCCTTGGGCAGGGATCAATACGCTCAATCCCTGTTGCTCCAGGCGCCCCCGGTAAAAATCCTGCTCCATGGTAAATTTCGTGCCGAGTAATCCGACGGTGGTGAGGCCGGCTTCCCTGATACGCTTGGCGGTAGCATCTGCGAGATGCAGGAGAGGAATGCTGATGGCCGCCTCTATCTGCGGCGCTACCTTATGCATCGTATTCGTGCATAACAGCAGAAAACCGGCGCCTGCTGCTTCGACCTGCAGCGCTTTTTCAGCCAGGAACTCACCTGCCGCCTCCCAGTTTCCCTGGTGCTGCAGTTCCTCAATATGCTGAAAGTCAACGCTCACCATTGCTACAGGCGCGGAGTGCAGGCCTCCTAGCCTGTGCTTGGTCTCTTCGTTTATCCAGCGGTAATAGAGTTCCGTGCTTTCCCAACTCATACCGCCCAGTAAGCCGATCGTTTTCACCGGGACTCACTGCCCACTATAGAAATATGCGCCATGGGGCCGGGTCTCAAGTGTGGTAGGTTGTCATGCCGGTACTGTGGTATTGTCTGCATTCGGATGCATAAGCGTATCACGATTATTTGGCTATCATGGGAATTTCTTCAAAATCGACCCTGGAAAACAAGCGTATCTACAAGGCGTTGACTGATCTGTACGGTGACTTCGATCCAGAGCGGTTAGTCGATGCCCTGACGGGTTTTTTTCACCCCGATGCAGACGTCAACGTGGTTCAGCCCATTAATCACGTCGCTGGCGCAGAAGGATTCATCACCCGCCTGGTGGAACCAATGCTGCATTCCTTCGACCACCTGTATCGCCGTACCGACATGCTGTTCGGTGGAGAATACCAGGGGGCGGAGTGGGTGGTCAGTCACGGCCACTACGTCGGCGAATTTGTAAATGCCTGGCTGGGCATTCCGCCTGCCGGTAAAATCATCTGGCTGCACTATGCAGAGTACCACCGTATGGAGCATGGGAAGGCCGTGGAGACCTACCTGTACCTGGATATGATGGACCTGCTGCGCCAGGCCGGCATCCGGCCGCTGGCTGAGAGCAACGGGTATGAGGGTTTCGTACCTGGTCCGTCGACCGCTGACGGCATCATTCTCGATGCGCAGGATCCGCGCGTGTCGCACGCCAGCCTGACCCTGGTGGAAGAGATGCTGAAGCGGTTATACACGGAAGATGAAAGCTGGCGGCCATACTGGCACCGTAACATGTACTGGTACGGACCGTCCGGTTACGGCAGCTATATCGGTGTCGACGGCTTCGCCCGGTTCCAGTTACCCTATGAGAGCGTCTTCGATCCTGACAGGGTGTCAAGTACGTATCGCGTTTCGGGAGATGCGCGGCTGGATGGACAGGTGCGCGGCCATTTCGCCAGATTTGCTGACGGAAACTACGTGGCTTCCGGAGGCTGGCCGTCTCACGGCGGGTTCCTGGTTCAGCCGTGGCTGGGGCTTGACGCCAGGGGCCGGATGTTCACGGTGCGCGTCGCCGATATCTGGCGCAGGCATGAACACCTGCTGGTTGAAAACTGGGTGTTCGTGGACCTGGTAGACATGTTACTGCAACTGGACTGTGACGTCTTCAAAGAGGTCGGGATTGAGATTAGTCTGGACTAAACCGGCGCTGCCGGCCCGGTCAGCCGGGTGGTTTGACGTCAACTAAGAAAACCGTCGCGGAATGGAACATTCCGGGACGGTTTTACGCAGGTTAAACGCCCCGTACATGTCACGGGGCGTAATGTTTCAGCGATCTAGTACCTGTAACCGAGCGTCACTCCCCAGGTTCTGGGCGGGCCATAATCCGTAATGGCAACGTCACCGCCGAAGCGTGTGGCTTTCAATAATACGGCTTCATCCTCTATGTTGTGCACAAATGCCCGCACACTCCAGTCTTCGTTCAGAGATCTCCAGGTCAGGCTGAGATCGGTTTTCGTGAAGGAGTCCTGTTCACCAAAAGCAAAAGGCGCATCATCGGCCCGGTAATCATCGGAGATGTAAACGGTAATTGCCGGCCGCAGGCTGCCCATCTCACCGAGGTCGATATGGTAGCTGCCCAGCAGCGTTGCCGTGATATCCGGTGAGTTCTGGACCTGCAACCCGTCAAGCTGGAACAGGTTGGCAATGCCGTTAATGGTTTCCCCGCCCTCCTGGAAGACGTTGGGTGTTACGAAATCTCCGTACTCGACATCCTGGACCGCAATTCGAGCACCAAGTTGCAGCTCGTCCGTGGCCGCCCAGTCTATTTCCAGTTCAAGACCGTATGCATCGATTTCACCCGCATTGTCGCTGAACGCCAGCGTGGTTGCGCCCGTATCCACAAATCGAGTAGACAGCAGGTCTTCATACTCGTTGTAGTATATCGACGCGTTGAACAGCAACCGGCCATCGGCGAACAGGTTCTTGCTGCCGATTTCATAGGCGGTGACTGTCTGTTCGTCGTAGGAGCCGGTTCCACTGAACGCGCCTTGCTGGTTGCCCGCAAGGAAACCCGTGGATGCAGTGAAATACACCATTGAATTCTCCCCCAGGTCAAGTTCGGCGCCGGCTTTCCAGGTGACCTTGTCCCATGAACCCTCACCGTCGGAGACACTCAGAACACTGAAGTCGATCGTAGTCAGGTCATCCGGATTCTGGCCGTAAATTTTCCAATCGCGCTCATCATCCGTATAACGGATACCACCGAGAATCCGCATATTATCGGTAATTGCGTAACTCGCCTGTCCGTATGCGGCAATGGAAGAACTGTCTACCCGTATCTGGCTTGCCCAGCCGGCATACAGGTTCACCGGCGCGCCGTCGGGGTTGGGGGCGTTGTCCACCAGATCATAGTAAATGTCCTGCCACAGGAAAGCATTGGTCAGGTCTTCCTGGAGAAAGAACATACCCGCGACCCATTGCAGCCTGGATTCAGGACTGGATGTCAACTGTATCTCCTGCTGGGTTGTCTCGGAAGTGATGTCGTTCCCGCACGAGAGGGTGGGATATGGCGAGAGATCACAGTCGGCCCAGCGGTATTCTTCGTAGTCCATGTAGGCCAGTGTCACCTTGAGGGTGGCAAAACCGAAATCCATGGAAAAATCACCTGCCAGGGTCACCTCTTCGAGATTGCGCTGCGGGATTGTATCGTCGGAGATCCTGTACGGACTCGACTGGGTGGGCGTCACGTTATCAGGGCCCGGCGTGTCGGCATAATCGAAACCGGCGCCGTAGCGGCCACAGGTTCCCACGCACTCGTCAGAGCGGCCAATCCTGGGCCTGAGGGAACCGTCGACCCCGTTGGTCAGGCCGGTTTCCAGGTTAACGGGGATACCTTCGATGAAGTAACCGAAAGAGCCGTTGCCGTTTGAATTATCATCCCAATATTCTGCGCGCAGGTTGATATCCACCGAGTCACTGGGCGCTATCGACAGCAGCCCCCTGATATAGGTGGTGTCTGCGTCCTTGAGGCCGCCCTTGTCTCCAAGCGTAACATTTTTTACATACGGATCGCGGTGCTCCCGCACACCGGCCACCCTGAAGGCCGCCTTTTCACCAAGGGGGACGTTGATAAAACCCTCACCGCGGATCTGTTCATAGTCGCCCCCGGTAACAGCCGCGCCGTAATCGACTTCGCTAAAGTCCGGTTTGTTGCTGATTACGTGTATCAGTCCTCCAAACGAGTTCCGTCCAAACAGCGTACCCTGGGGGCCTCTCAGCACTTCGACCCGGTTTACGTCGACAAACCCGGCGAGGGCTTGCCCATGGCGGGGCCTGTAAAGGCCATCGCTGTAGAAGGAAATGGCGACATCGTTAGCTTCGACCTGTTGCGTCCTGGCGCCTCGCAGTGCCGGCCGCGGATCATTGCCCGACAGGCCCAGTTGCAATCCGGGAGCCAGTACGTCGAGTCGAAAAGCATCGGTTATGCCCAGATGGACCAGGTCACTGCCACTGATGGCTGTGACTGCGACGGACACATCCTGCAGGCTTTGTTCACGTTTCTGCGCGGTAACGACGACTTCTTCGATTACCTGGGCGCCCGGTCCGGCCGAAAAAACCATTAATAGTGCGAGTACCGTAAACAAAAACGGAGTTCGTTGCATGATGAGCATGATTTTATCCTCCAATTACTTATGACTAATCAGGCCGGGCATCCAATCCCGCCTGGTATTCTCTTGAATGAGTATCTGATGATAATCAGGTTTATGTTGATAATATCACCACAAATGTACTTCGAATGCAACAAATATTTTTGTATATAACTGCGAACTGTGTTCAGCACGAGTTTCATGGCTGGGGACTATTGCGCGGTCCAGCCGCCATCGATTCTGAGGCTGTCGCCCGTGATCATTCCTGACCGGGACGAGGCGAGGAATAACACGGCTTCGGCGATGTCTTGCACATGGGCAATCTGCCCCATTGGTATGCGACTGATGATGAATTCATTGAATTCAGGGTTCTTGATCATTGCACTGGTCAGGGAAGTCTCTATGAATGTGGGAGCTATGCTGTTTACCCTGATGCCATGCTGTGCAAGTTCGACCGCCATAGCCTTGGTCAGGCCTTCAATGGCGTGCTTGGTCATACAGTAAACGGTTCGCCCCGGAGAACCGACGTGACCCATCTGCGAAGACATATTTATGATGGAACCGCCGGTCTGCTCTCTCAGCATGACCCTGGCCGCGGACTGGGCGGTACGGAATGCCGCTTCCACATTGAGTTTCAGCATGGTATGAAGGGCTTCGGTATCCACAGACGTAAACTCCTGTGGTTTGTTGGTTCCCGCATTGTTCACCAAGATATCCAGGCCCGGCAGAGTTTCAATCCTGGCATAAAACGCCTCGGACGTGACGTCTTCCTGCCATGTCTCAACCAGGTCGGGGAAAGCTTCATGGAGTGAGTCCAGATCCACCCGGGTCCTGGCTACGGCGATCACCCGGGCGCCCGCACCGGCCAGGGCGCTTGCGCAGGAGCGGCCGATACCGCGGCCCGCGCCCGTGACCAGAGCGGTTTTACCCTTGAACATACCGGAATCGCTTGTCGTTGCATCGGCTGTCATTTTTTTCTCTTTATGGTTGCATCCGAAGTACAATATACTTTGGCAAACCGGTTTAGTAAATTGAAGGCAGATGATATTGGAGGCTAATCGTAAATGATCAGGCATATGAAGACAGGCAGGCCCGGAAAAGAAGTGGCGACCCAAGATGCCATGGTGAGGCAGACGGTAGAGGGAATTCTTGACGATATCACTCGGCGGGGTGATGCGGCTTTATGTGAGTATTCGGAAAAATTCGATAACTGGAACCCGCCGTCTTTCAGGCTAACTGATGAGGAAATCCAGTCCTGCTACAAAGAGGTTTCTGACAGGGTCAAGGATGATATTGGTTTTGCCCAGACACAGATACGTAATTTTGCCGTCCACCAGCGCGCTGCCTTGCGGGACGTGGAAGTGGAAACCTTGCCGGGAGTAGTCCTGGGTCACAAGAACATCCCGGTTAACAGCGTGGGATGCTACGTGCCCGGGGGCAGATACCCCATGGTGGCCTCCGCGCACATGAGCGTGGTAACTGCCAAGGTGGCCGGCGTGGAGCGGATTATAGCTACTGCGCCGCCCAACCGGGGGAAACCTCACCCGGCTATCGTCGTTGCCATGGATATGGGCGGCGCCGACGAGATTTACTGTCTGGGCGGTGTCCAGGCTGTGGGAGCCATGGCCGTCGGTACGGAATCCATTGCTCCCGTGGATATGCTGGTCGGACCTGGCAATGCTTACGTTGCCGAAGCCAAACGCCAGTTGTTTGGCAGGGTGGGAATAGACCTGTTCGCCGGCCCCACGGAAACCCTGGTGATTGCGGATGAGTCCGTCGATGCCGAACTTTGTGCCGCGGACCTGTTGGGGCAGGCGGAACATGGTCCCAGTTCGCCTGCGATTTTTCTGACAACGTCAGAGAAACTGGCTGAAGCCACCATGGTGGAAGTAGAACGGCAGTTGAAGATATTGCCGACCGGAGACATCGCAGGACAGGCCTGGTATGATTACGGTCAGGTTATAGTTTGCGATACCGATGCAGAGATGGTGCAGGTGGCGGACGATATAGCCTCTGAGCACGTCCAGGTCATGACCCGCAACCCTGATTACTTTCTGCAGAATATGACCAACTACGGCGCGTTGTTTCTGGGGGCGGAAACAAACGTTTCCTATGGCGACAAGGTTATCGGCACCAATCATACCCTGCCGACGAAGAAAGCCGCGCGCTATACGGGAGGATTATGGGTGGGTAAATTTCTCAAGACCTGCACTTACCAGAAAATCAGCAGGGAGGCCTCGCTGCAGGTTGGCGAGTACTGCTCCCGCTTGTGTGAACTGGAAGGGTTTATGGGGCATAAGGAACAGGCGGATATACGGCTACGCAGGTATGCCGGTGAAACGGACTAGTTAAATCTAACGGATACAATCGCACACCTTTAGCCATGGCCGATAACAGCATCACGGAAATATCGGGACAGCGGGTAACATCCTATGATGTTGCCAGGTATGCCGGCGTGTCACAGTCTGCGGTATCGCGTTGTTTCAAACCCGGCGCCAGTGTTTCCAAAAAGATGCGTGAACGGGTGATGCAGGCTGCGGATGAACTCGGTTATCAACCAAACGCCATCGCACGCAGCCTGATCACCCGCCGTTCCAACCTGGTCGGTGTCATCCTGTCGGATTTCACCAACCTGCATTATCCGGAGGTGCTGTTCGAACTTAACCAGGGGTTTTCGAAAGACGCCGTGCATATCCTCTTGTTCACTCTGCGCCAGGAGCGCGACATCGATGAAATTATCCAGCAAGTGTTCCAGTATCAGGTGGAAGGGGTGGTAGTTGCGAGTACTTTATCCCTGGAACAAATCGACAGGTTTGTAAAGAGAAACCTGCCGCTGGTGTTTTTTAATCGTACTATCCAGGACAGGTCGGTGAATGCCGTATGCTGCGACCAGGAGGCCGGGGAGAGAATCCTGGTCAATTCCCTGGTGAACGCCGGGCATAAATCATTCGGGTTAATCAGCGGGCCCGAGGATTCCCTGGTCGGTATGCAGCGCACTGCCGGTGCGCGCGACCGCCTCGCCGGGCTGGGTTTTGACAACGTGCCGATTGTCCAGGGTGACTATACCTATGAGAGCGGCCAGCAAGGCTTGCGGGAACTGATGAAACGCTTTGAGAACGGGCCAGATGCTGTCCTGTGTGCAAATGACGTAATGGCAATAGGCTGTATGGATGCTGCGCGTAACGAGTATTCCATGCGGGTGCCGGACGATATCTCGATCGTGGGGTTTGACGGTATCGCGCCCGCCCTCTGGTCCGGCTACGACCTCACCACCATCAGGCAACCGGTGCAGCAAATGGCCGAGGCCGCCGTGGAGATGGTGATGGAACGCGTGAACAAACCGGACAAGACGCCGGAAATGCGCGTATTTTCCGGGGTATTGCAGCCGGGCAACTCCGCACGCATCGCCTGAAACCGGGCCGGTTACTTCAGGAAAAGATCATGGAAACCAGTACGGACCGAATCCTTACCACCCACGTCGGCAGCCTGCCCCGTTCTCACAAGGTGACGGAAGCCGTATTCGCAAAAGAAAACGGTGAACTGGACGACGAGTGTGCATTGCAGGAAACCGTAAAACAAGCAGTACAAGCGGTAGTCAGGCGCCAGGTTGAGGCCGGCGTGGACGTAGTCAGCGATGGTGAGATGAGCAAGATAAGTTATGCGACCTATATCAAGGATCGTATGACGGGCTTTGCCGGCGACAGCCCGCGTAAACCGCCCGCTGACCTGGAGGAGTTTCCGGGGTTTCTCGAACGCCAGGCCCGCTCAGGCGGCACGCCCAGCTATAAACGGCCGCGCTGTACCGGTGAAATAAAGGTGAAGGACCAGGAGCAGTTGAACAGGGACATCGCCAACTTCATATCCGCCCTTGCCGCGGACAAGCCGGCGGAGGGGTTCCTTACCGCGGCGTCTCCAGGCGTCATCGCGCTATTCCAGCCCAATGAATATTACCCCGACCACGAAAGCTATCTGCTGGCTCTGGCCGAGGCGATGCGGGTCGAGTACGAGGCCATTGTCGACTCGGGCTGCCTGTTGCAACTCGATGCGCCGGACCTGGGTCTTGGCAGGCACATGATGTTCAAGGACCGGGACGATGAAGAATACGTGAGGCTGGCCAATCTCCACGTTGATATATTGAACCACGCGCTTCGTAACATTCCGGCAGAGCGTATGCGCCTGCACGTCTGCTGGGGTAATTACGAGGGTCCCCATCACCATGACGCACCCATGGAAATGGTGCTGCCCATCGCCTTGAGGGCCAGGCCCCAGGCCTTGTTGTTCGAGGCCGCCAACCCGAGACATGCCCATGAATGGGAGGTTTTCAAGAAGAGTCATATACCCGAGGACAAGGTGCTGGTCCCTGGAGTGATCGATTCGACGACGAATTTTATCGAACATCCCCGGCTTGTAGCGGAGCGAATATGCCGGTTTGCGGATATTGCCGGCCGCGAGCGGGTAATTGCAGGCACCGATTGCGGCTTCTCCACCTTTGCCGGTTTCGGCGCGGTGGATGAGGATATCGTCTATGCAAAACTGGCCGCTCTCGCAGAGGGCGCCCGGCTTGCCGGCGAGCGGTTGTGGAGGCGCAGCGCAGCATGAAACCATCCGGTACTCCGTTTCGCCGACGCCTGTTGTCAGGTGAGGTCCTGGCCGGCACATTTGTGAAAACTCCTTCACCGATTGTCTGTGAAGTGCTCGCGCTGAGCAACCTTGATACCGTATGCCTGGACGCGGAGCACGCGCCTTTCGGCAGGATGGAACTGGACGGGTGCATCGCGGCGCTGCGCGCGGCGGGGATGCCTGCCCTAGTGCGGGTCGCGGCAAATTCGCCGGAATACATCCTGCAGGCGCTGGACTGCGGCGCTGCCGGAGTAGTCGTGCCCCATGTGACTGCGCCTGAACAGGCGGCAGCGGTTGCGAAGGCAGCCAGGTTTGGCGCGGGCGGGCGCGGCTATGCCGGTTCCACCAGAGCCGCAGGATATACGACCAAGCCAATGCGGGAGCACCTGCCTGACAGCGCGGCCGAAACCACGGTGATTGTCCAGGTCGAAGACCGTGAATCGGTGGATGCCGTTGCCGAACTTTGTGCCGTAGACGGCGTTGATTGCCTGTTCATCGGCAGGGTTGACCTGACAGTATCGCTGGGCGCGGACTCGCCGTCCGATGGGGTGGTGCTGGAGGCGATCGAAAAAGTTTGCCGGGCCGGGCAGGACACGGCAAAATCCGTGGGTATGTTCATTTCCACCCCGGACGAGGCCGAAAAATGGATGGAGTATGGCGTGAACCTCTTCTTATGCGGGTCCGAGCACTCGTTTGTACTGCGCGGTGCGAATCAGGTATCGGACCTGCTTAAATCCTGATTCTGGATCGAGTAAAAGCGGCGGGCTGTGCCGGCGAATAACTGCTGCCGTTCGCTGGCGGAAAAATTCCTGGAAATATAGTTATAAGCAGTCCAGATGTCTGCATAGCCCGCATACAGGCCGTCGACCGGGAAGTTGGAACCGAACATGCAGCGTTCGGGGGTAAAAACCTCGATTACGTGAAGCACCATCGGTCTTATCGAAGCGGGGCTCCAGCCATGGTCGAACATCCCGAAACCGGAGAGTTTGCAGTATACATTCGGCAATTCAGCCAGTTCTTTTATGCCGGTCTTCCAGCGGGCCAGTCCTGCCTCACTCTGGTCAAAAGGGGAACCGCAATGGCACAAGGCGACCTTGAGGCCGGGAATTTTCGCGAGCACGGCTTTGGCCTGGCGTAGCTGGTGTGGGACAAGTTGCAGGTCGAAGGACAGGCCGCAGTCCGCCAGTCTGGCCAGGTTCCGTATCCAGACAGGGTCAGCCAGCAGTTGGTTGGTTCCGGTAACGGCGTCTTCTTCCGGGGAGCGCCCCACAATCTGGCGTATGCCGCGCAGGTTGGGATACCTGCTGTGCTGCTCTATGCAGGCCATGGTGCCGGGTCCGGCCAGGTCGCAAAAGGCGACAATGCCCTGGGGGAACCCGAGGCCCGTGTCCGCTACCGATTGCAGCCAGCGGGTTTCCGCCACGGCCTGGTCTTCCTCGACCCCCACCTGGATATGGACCGATGCGTTAACCGGCAGGTCGCCGATGTCCTTGAAATAATCGCCAACGAGGTAGTTTTTCTGTATCGGGGCAGGGTCCCCGAAAAACCGTTTTACCCCCCTGGCCATCAACCAGGGGTAATGGCAGGCGCGTAAGTCCCACAGGTGGTGGTGAGCATCGATGATGTCGGGAATCCGGGTCATGTAACTCCTAGTTATCGGAAGGACAATACCTGGGATTTATTTTTGCCGGACCTGTTCCATGATGTCCACGCCCATCTGCAGCAGAATATCAATGATGTCAATGGGTACCCAGTTCTCCCTCACCAGTCCCTCATCGCACAGGTAGAAATCCATTACCCTCATGTTGATTTTACGTCCGGTTGCCGCCTGACCCAGCCAGCCGTCTCCGGCGTGCGTGGTCATGACGCTCGGCCAGCCTGCGGTTGCAGCGAATTTACCGTCACCGATCTGCAGGTAATGGTTGTCCCCGATATAGCGTTTAGGAAATGCGATCCGGAAGGGGCGTTGATGGCAGTCCACGAAACCTTGCAACCCCCGTGCGGTCCCGATTCCGCCGGGACCGTACCACATCATCTTCGGGTGCCAGTATTTTTTCTGTGACATATTCAGCAAATCATCCCGTTGGACCAGGGTATTATCCAGTGTTTTCTGCATTGTCAGGCAAAGCTTGAGACTCACCGCCGATTCTTCCTCGTAATTCTCCACCAGCAGGCAACCGTCAGCGGAAATGGGGCCGGGCCACATTTCATCGCTGCCGAGACTTGCCGGCAACAACCGGATACCGGCCTGGCGGATCAGGTCGAGCACATCGATAAGCACCGTGCTCTCGATAATCCTGTTGCCATCAAGTCGGTGGACCTCGCCGTATCTCAGGTAGATCGACCCGCCGGTTGCCGGGATATCGATCCATTCGCGCGCAAATGTACCGGCATAATGCCCGACCATGCCGACGTAATCCCTGTCCCGGTAACTCCCCCCGATAACCAGGCTGTCGCGTCTTTCCAGGTCCGGGAAGGCCTGCATGAGGGGTTGCCATACGGTTTTTTCTATGGCGGGAACGCCGTCGATCTCGTTCAACGGGTGGGATCCGCGCCAGTGTGCATCCGGGTGATAAGCATTTTCCAGGGTGTCCCTGAGACTGTCGGGGCCGGCATCGACAATTTTATCCATCAATGCTTTAACGTGCGTTTTATTCTGCAAAACGGAGAACTGCATGGTTTTTTTCCTCCGGAGCGGGTAACGGGTCTGTATTTTTGTGTCTGTGCAGATAAACTACAACATATATTGCAATAATTTTGCATTCGAAGTAAATTCTTAATTCTTTTGATAACCGAAGAAACAGACCACCATGTGGAGCCAGGATAAAATGGAGCAACGGCTCGTTCGTTACCAGGAACTCATTCCCTGCACTACGGCGTTTATCGATACCAGGACACCGGGAAAGCAAAAGGAAAACTTCACCATCATCGGTCCGGGTGTGGCGGAGAACCCGGACCAGCACGTACATATCGATATCACTCATGGTTTCAATGTCGGTGGAGTCCGACAGGAGCCTCACTGCGTAAATTCACAACACAGCCATGAGACGGCTGAAGTATTTATTGTACAGAACAGCCAATGGGCATTTCGTTGCGGAGTGGAAGGGGAAGAAGGAGAGATTGCCGTCAGTCCCGGCGATGTAATTTCCATTCCTACCAGAGTGTTTCGCGGGTTCGAAAATATAGGAGAAGAAACCGGCTACATGTATTCGGTGCTTGGCGGTGACGACCCCGGCAAGGTCACATGGGCGCCGAACGTATTCGAGATGGCCAGGGAGTATGGCCTCGTATTACTGGAAAACGGGCAGTTGATCGATACCGCAAATGGAGAAAAGATACCTGACGGGGCATCGGTGATGTCGCCAACCTCCCCGAACGTGGTCGAAAGCATGCGTAAAATCAATGGCACGGAATTGCAGGAGTGTGTTTACAGTGCGGATGAATTTGCTCCTTCACCCACAGTGCTGTCTGCAAGGGCTGAAGGAATGGAAGAAATGCCTGTCATTGGGGAAGCAAATCCTGTTGAGGGCATTTCGGCGGGGAAGATGGCCTGGCCCCATGGGTTTCACCTGAGATGCGTAAAAATGTCACCGGGCGGTTTGATTGAAAGCCACCACAGGCTGGAAGAAGAAGTAATTTACGTGTTTGCGGGGTCTATGGTCATCGAGTGGCGCGGCGGCAGGCTGGAGTTGGACGCAGGTGATGTGCTTACCATCCCAAAAAAACTGGACCGGTTATTCAGAAATCCCGGAGAGGAAACCGCGATTATATACGTGGTCCGAGGCAGCGACAGGCCGCAGGCCCCGCAATGGGCAGTCTGAAATTTCACAAAAGACCGGGAATTGAGGTATCAATAAATTATCAGTTGCCGGACAACTTCTTCATCTGAATCAATCATCGCTTTCTCAGTGGGATTGTCGCTCATGATTTCAACTCTTGAGTGTGAATTGAGATGCGGATTATTCCTTCATTGATGAAGATAGCATAAAAGGCATTACATTCGATTATCACCGTTGATTTTTCCTCAGGCACTTGTAAAATATGTAATAAATAATTTACAAGTGTAAATATTACCGTGAAAATTCATGAAGAAATTTTGACGACCGCCCGCCGGGTGTGCAGAAAACCCAACTGGACTTTCACGCTGAATGAAATTGTCCGTGCCATGCCGCACCTGAACGAAGGATCCGTGAGAACCCATGTCAGCAGTCGGTGCTGTGTCAATGCGCCATCCAACCACCAGAGTCGCCAGCCGTACTTCAAGCGCCTTGGCAGGGGTGTTTATGAAATACAAAAGGCATATCGGGGCGATACTAGTGAGCAGGTTCGTGCCGGGGAATCACTCCGGGTAGCGGAGGTTTCCCCTGCATATGGAGCGGAACCCTTATCATTGCGTCCTGCAATTCACGCAGTCGTTACCGAAAGTGAAGGCTTGTTTACGGCCGAGTGCCTCGAGGTGGCGGTTGTAACCCAGGGAGCATCGCTGGACGAGATTCTCATTAACCTGCGCGAAGCGTTGGAATTACTGATGAGCGGAGAGGACCATAATCTCCTGGGTCTGGAACCTGACCCGCGACTGGTATTGAATTTTGAGACCCTGGCGCGCTTCAACTGATGCCGCGTCTCAAGCGGCTGACGTCACGCGATACCCTGCGTATCCTCGGCAGGTTCGGGTTTGAAGTGGCCTCAGTGAAGGGCAGCCATGCAAAGCTTGTGCGCAATCCACTCGAAGGAAACGCCGGGCAAAAAGAAATATTGGTTGTTCCAATACACCGGAAGATGTCTGTCGGCACCCTTCACGCGATTTACAGACAGGCATGCCGATTCATCCCGGAGGATGACCTGCGGAAAGATTTCTTTTCCGACTGACACAGGTAAACTGGTCCAGAACTACCCGACAGGTGAAAAACTCTATCAAACCCTATTCCGCCGCCTGCGATAACAACCGGCAACCGATCCTCGATATTATCGAGGTGTTGTTCGCCGGATGCAGCGAAGTTCTGGAGATAGGCAGCGGCACCGGCCAGCACGCCGTATACTTTGCGCAGGAACTGCCGCACCTGGTCTGGCGCAGCAGTGACCTGCAGGAGAATCATGCAGGCATAAAAATGTGGCTGGATGAGGCAAAGCTTGCCAATACGCCTCCACCCCTGTTACTTGACGTGAACCAGGCACACTGGCCTGAAGTGAAAGTTGAAGCAGTATTTTGCGCAAATACGATACATATCGTCGACTGGGACTCGGTCAAGGCCATGATAGCCGGAGCAGGGAGGCTGTTGCCCGACAAGGGCATATTGGCGCTGTACGGCCCGTTCAACTACAACAACGCCTACACCAGCGAGAGTAATGCGAGATTCGACATCTGGCTGAGACAGCGGGACCCGGACAGCGGTATCAGGAACTTTGAAGACGTTGACGAACTGGCAAATTCAGCAAACCTGCACCTGCAACAAGACTATGCCATGCCGGCAAATAACCGGCTTATTTGCTGGAGAAAACGATGTTGGAAATAAAATGGCCTTGTCAATCAGGTAACGAATGAACGTCTGTCAGACTATCGGCCGGCAGCCTCCGACAGTTTTTCTTTAGCCCACTGATTTATACTGACGCCCTTGATTCCTGCCGCCTCGGCTACCGCAGCATGTACTTCCGGATCAATGCGCAACAAGAGTTTTCCCGAATAGGGTTTATTCGGGGCCTCTCCACGTTCGTCACAGCTGTCCAGGTAGAATTCAACCGCTTCTTCAAAGGCATTACGAACTTCGCCTACGTTATTCCCATGGAATGTTATGATGTCACGGATGCCAGCCACGCGGCCAACGAAGCATCCGTCCTCGTCACTGTATTCGATTCGTGCCGGGTATCCTTTGTAGCGCATTGGTTTCATGGTGTTACTCCCATACGTTTGAGAAACTCCCGTGCAGCGCGAACCTGATAGGGTTTGGCCTCGACGACTGTTCATATCATATGATATCAGATTATAATATCACATGTAAGTGCTTTTGTCATCACTTCAAACGGACCACCAATCCCCAGCCCTAAACCCTGTCATTTAAATCATTTCACGGATAAAACTGCACTGTAGCCTGAGTTAGGCTATTATTTCCGTGTCGGCAAACAATTTCAGGGGACAAAAAGATGACTACCAACCATGGCAGATGTGACTGTGGAAACATTGAATATGAATTTGATGATGAACCCGTAAATACCGTATTTTGCTATTGCAACACCTGTCAGTTGCATACAAATTCCGACAAATGGTTCGGTGTCTGGGTGCCCTTTGCAAAGTTCAGGATTACCAAAGGCACACCGTCAAGCTTTACCGCGGTGGGTGACTCGGGAAGTGAGACTCACCGCCTGTTTTGCGGCAACTGTTCGACAGTCCTGGGTCTCAAGTGCGACGGTTTTGATTTATATTCCCTGTCAGCCAGCACGATTGCCGGTGGAGACAGGTTGAGGCCGACAATGCTTATCTACACCGCCGCTGCTCCAGCATGGGCTATTTTCCCTGAAGGATTGCCAAAATACGATATCCTGCCCCCGGGATGATGTAATCCCGGGTTAAGGCTGGACAAATTCAGCAGATATAATTTTGCGCACTGCTTGATCCGGGACCGGAGATGGCAGTGATCTATGCGTGCCGGTAAAAAAACCTTGTTCATAATCTTCCATTCACCGTCTACCTTAAGCAGATTAAACAGGTCGGTGAATTTTCAATTAAATGGATTTACACACCTGGCTCCGGTGCCGGCGAAGTGGTCGATATTACGTGTGACAAGTGTCAAACCGTACTGCAAGGCCGTTGCGGCAATGAGCTTGTCAATGGCATTGGTATCGTCTGTCACAGCGAGAATCTCTCCCCATATCACAGTTGTGTCTGCATCTATCGGTAATAAAAAGTCTGCAAAATTGATCTGCAACTGATTATGCCATTGTCTCAGCCGGTCTGCCTGTTGCACATCGTTATAACGTGTCAGTCTGACAATACCCTTGTTAATCTCACCCAGGGTTATTACGGATAAATAAAGAGAAGATTCGGAATCTTTGGCTTTCTTTATAAAGATACTGACGCCAGGGTTGGGCTGTCGTTTGGTAAATTGTGATATTACATTGGTATCCAATAAATACACGGCATGATTAATCCATATTACGGGAATAAGCTGCAGGTCGTTTAAACAGTTCTTCCGTATCGATATCCAACTTGGGTATATCCATTAACGCATCAGCTAGTGAGCGTTTTTCCAGTCTCCGTGAAACTGCTGATTTAAGGATAAACTTGATTTCCGCCTCCCGGGTTCGGCCATGCCGTATCGCCCTGATTTTCAGCGCCTTGTCCAAACTATTATCAATATCGCGGATTAGAATATCGGTCATGAATTGCCTCCCGGTAATAACTGGTAAAGATTATAATTTGTGATATATCAGATATATGATATATCAATCGTATCTCACGATAAATAATATTTGCAAACAGGTGTTATTTTTTTAACTGCGTGATACGGGTATATTCGCCATATCCCGGAAAATAACCTGCTAGTTCCTATCTTTCCGGTAATCGGACTCCGCTCAGGAGGCGTTTTGTTTGTTCCCGGCTATATCTTTTTCCATTCGACCAGGTCTTCAACTTTCAGTTTCTTTTTGGGCCAGCGAGGCATCCAGGCGGGAGGTTCTGCACGAAAGCCGACGCCGATACACAGGCTGGGGTCCAACTCGTCCGGCAGATCCAGCAACACCCGCATGGCTTCCGTACTGAAGGAAGTCATGGGGCCGGCGACCAGTCCGATTGCATGCGCGGCCAGGAGCATATTCTGCGAATAGTGTCCGACGTCGTAATAGACCTCTTCATAGCTCTTTACCAGGCAGTCATAGCCGGCCAGCGTCCAGTCGATGCAAATGAAGATCAGTGCAGACGGTATTCCGGCTACCATTCCCGGGAAAAAGAGCTTGATTTTCTTAATCAGGTCCTCATCCGTTATACAGACAAAACGGTGAACGCGCGTATTGCCGCCTGTCGGCGCCCAGCGCCCCGCTTCCAGAATAGTCCATAACATCTCATCGGGTACTACCTTGTCCTGGTCGTAGTATTTGGCGACCCGTCTGGTCCGGATCGCTTCCAGTGTGTCAAGCGTCATTGTTGCTCTCCCCGAAGTCTCTCTCCTTTACTATTTGAGCCAGTTCGGTGATTTTTTCGCCCAGATATTGTTTGAAAGCATCCAGGTCACCGCCCTGCGTCCGGGCAGATTCGACCGGCATCCGCTTATTCAGGTCATCAAGGAATTTCGCCAGGTCTCCGGCGGATCTTGGCGCCCACATGCCGGCCATGCGGTCAGCTACACTGACCATGCGCAATACTGCATAATCCGGGGGTTCTTTTAGCAGTCCCTGGGCGCTGGTCAGAATATAAGCGATTAATTCTATCGCTTCGTCTTCATTCAATGTGATGTTGTGGTTGCTATTCATATTCCTCTCTACTGTTGTGCCAGGTCTCTGCGGTCTACAAAGGTAAATACGCCGGCGCCGATGATGAAAACCAATGCAGTGATAGTGAGCATGGCAGTAACACCCCAGAATTCCAGGGCAAAACCGTTGATGACAGGGCCGATTACAGAGCCGAGAGCTTCGCTCGCGGGGATCAATGCAACAAAACGGCCAACCTTATCAACTTCGGCTATCAGTGCCATAATCAGACAAAAACCGGCGTTTATCCAGAACTGGAATGAGCAGACGAGCACCAGGTAAATCATATCCGATAAAGAAAGCCCATCCAGTAAAAGCAAGGTTAATACAATACATAGAATCGTAATGCCATAGCCGTAATACATGGGAATGCGTCTGCGAAACCAGGCAGCCAACGGTGCGCCAATTGCGCCAAACAGAGTCCCAATCGCTAAAGCATAACCAGTTGCCGCGGGCGAGAGATCGGCATAATGGGCAATCCTTTCAAAAAATGTCCATGCTCCACCGAATCCCAGCGTGAACGTTACCATCACCAGGTGAGCCAGCAAAGGTTGGGAGATAAGGCCTTTGCCTGTCTCAGCGCTCCCCAATTTGTTTTCGGTAATTCTTACCGGTGATTCTTTATCTGAATTATTGCTGGCGGGAATGATTGGGATTAACAATAAAGATAATAGTGTCGTTCCGCACATCAGGTAAACCACGCCGGCAAAACCGGCAGAGCCGCTTGCCCAGGGGAACAACGCCAATAATACGGCCGCGCTGCTCACGGAACAGATGATCATTGTGCTGAAGCCTTTCTCCGGCCTGGAACCGTCACCGAGTATGGTGATGGAGGGCGAAGCGAATAAGCCACTGCTTAAACCGTTCAGCAAATTTAACCAGATCAGTGCCGGGTAATTCTCGGTCATGCCCATCAGGGCAAATGTAAGGCCCATCAGTACAATACCGATCGTACAGGTAACCCGCCAGTTTACTTCCCTGATCCAGAGGTAGGCGCTGGCCCCCGAGAGTCCGAATCCGGCAAAGAATACGCTGGCAAAAATTCCCAGCCGTGATTCCGGCCATTGGAATGATTCGGCGGCGGCACCGACTATTCCCGGCGTGACTGCCCCCGGCATAACGGCAAATGAAAACAGGAGGGCGGCAGCGAGGATAACCGGAAAACGATCCACATCAGGGTTTGCCGCCCCTGTGGTGATTGCAGTCATCATATGCGCCGTGAAATACCGAGCGGTTCAGGGTAACTGACCCGACTTGGCGATAAATCCAAATCTACAAGGGCTTCCGCAAGTTTTACGGCCGTCGAAGGACCGTCAACGACAGGGACCGGGTAGTCTTTTTCGTGGAGCCGTTCCTGTAATCGTTGTGCCAGGTGCGACGTTAATGTGCATGCAGGTATTATTACATGAGCGCGATCCTCGACAATTGCAGCTATCGCAGTTTGTTCGAGAACGTCCAGTGTTGTTGCATCACTGGAGCGGATACCTTCAAGACCACAGGACAGGTAGCGAATTGAAGCAAGCATTGATGCCAAGTGATGATGCGCCACCAGCCGTTCCATCAGCGTTATTTGCTGTAAGGGGTATAAAATTGAAAATTTGTAACCTAATGTGGCCGCCAGGTTCATGGCGGCATGCCCCGGACCGATTACCGGTATATTTACCAGGCGCCGGCCTTCTTCCGCTCCCGGGTCTTCCATACAGTCAATGATGACGGCATCCGCCATGTCCTGCTCTGCGTCCATAATTTGTTGCAGGATTTCCGGTAACATAAAACTGTCACTGGGGTCAGCCTCCGGCGGTACCCGCTTATCCAGCAGGCGCGTACTTATCTGCGTACCGGGTCTTGCCCAGCGTGCATACAGGGCCTGCCTGTCGGCCAGCAAGTCAGGATTTGATGTGGGCAGTACGACGCCGATCTTCACAGGTCAACCTCATGGGTGAATTATTTTTTTCCGGGGCGGGTCGGGGTAAGTCAGTTTGCTGTGACACAGGCGCAGGTCAACCAGGCTCTCAGCCAGTTTCACCGAGGCCGCCACCGGGTCGATGACCGGCACGTTAAAACCTTCTGCCGCCAGGTTTGATTTTATCTCCTCGACTATACCGCTCAGGCCTGTGCAATCAAATGTGATGGCTTCGGCGCGATCTTCCGTCAATGCCAGCAAGGCTGCCTCTGTCATGGCACGGATGGATTTTTCCCGATCCTGGAATAATTCAAGCACCGGCATATTCATTACCCTTACGGATGCAACCCGGTCCAGCACCCCATAAACACGGAACATCCGGTCCAGGTCAGGGATGTCCCGTTCCAGAATGGCCACCACGGAAAATTTTTGTGCCAGTGCGGTTGCTAGAGAGAAGGCTGCCTGGGCGACGCCAATCACCGGAATCGATGCAAGTTCCCTGGCTGCATCCAGACCCGGGTCGGATGCGCAGTTGATAATTACCGCATCCATCCCGTCCGCCTGGGCTTTTTCCACCTGGCGCAAGGTGTCCGGCAGGGCCAGTGCTTCGTCGTATTCACTTTCTATAGATGCGGGGCCGCGTTCGATAATGACGTGGGAAAGTTCAGTATCAGGCCGCGCAACAGAGCCAAACTCACGCTCGCTTTCAGCGAGGACTTCCCTGGTGATGACCGGAGTGATGATACGGATTTTCATGATTTAAGAGTGTGATTATTTCCGTAACAGGGGCATCACTTCCTCGGCAAACAGGCGCATGCCGCCCAGCCAGCGGCCCGCCCATCCGGAAAAACCGCCGGTATCCACGTCAACATCATCACAGGCCACGAAGGAACACATCATCTCATTAAACCCCATTTCAAAAACTGCTGATTGTAATTTTTCAGCTATCGTATCAGGCCGTCCGAATACCATCAGGTCGGGGTCGGCCCCTTCAGGGACGATTGCCTGCGTCGCGGTCTGGGGTTCCGTATCGATAGGAAAACTGGTGATCTCATGGACATTTTTCCTTGCCTTGACTTCGTTTTCATCATTGCGGAATACAATGTAAGCAGAACGCAATGCAGTGTAATCTTCTACAGGTCGTCCTGCTGCCTGCCATTCTTCCTGAAATGCGTTCACTACAGTGCGCACCGTTTCATCATGACCCCACATCATCGCCAGGGCGTCACCTTGTTGCGCCGCAATCCGCGGCATCAACCTTTTACTGGTATTGCAGGCAATATAAATCGGCGGGTTTGGTTTTTGTATGGGTTTGGGACTTAATATGGCATCTCTCAACTGGAAATGCTCGCCGGCGTAATTGGCAAGTTCCTCGGTCCACATGCACTTCATCACTTCGATGGTTTCTATAAGGATCTGCCGTCTCTCCTGAATAGTGCCGGGGAAGCGCTGGCCGATCATCTCATACTGGTGCCAGTCGTCCCCGGCGCCCAGTCCGACACTGACGCGCCCATCGGAAATGACGTCAATCGACGCGATGGTCTTTGCCAGCAGGGGAGCAAAGCGCCTCACTGCCGGGGTTGCCATGGATCCTACGCGGATTGTTGTCGTGCTTGCCGCAATGGCAGAGAGAAAACTCCAGGTGTCAAATATCTCAATATCTCTCGGGATGGGGGCGTGGCCGGTGATATTATCCTGGGTCCAGATGGTTTCAAAACCCAGTCGCTCCGCTTCGCGGGCAACGGTTTGGTAAAATGGGAAGGTAAAGCCGTCACCGTAACCCATGAACAGGCTATATCTTCGCTCATCAATCATTCGGTCTGGCCTCAAACTCGCCTTATCATTTCCGCCGCAACTCGCAATAAGAGACTATGGCAGGTCAGGCATCACAGAATATCCTGCCGTTTTCTGCAAATACCTTGTCGTCAAGCAGGATCTTTGGTTGCAGGACTGTCCAGTCCCAATGGACGGATGACTTACTCAATGCCATATCCAATTCCATACCTCCAATGTTGCTGAGCATACTCAGATCACCCATGCCGCAGGTGATGGAACTGTAGACCCGTTCCCATTCCTGGCTCTGGGTGAGCAGGGCATTGGGGTTATTGCCGATATTGAAATGTACCGGGCCGTTATAAGCGCCGTCATCGCCTAATTCTTCCAGCCATTGTTCCAGGCGTGAGGCAAGCACAGGGTCACCGCCTATATTGACCAGGCGGCCATTCTCAAAGGTAAGACGGACAGGGGTATCCGGTTTTTCGTGATAGTCAGGGTGGTACAACAGGGTTCCGTCTACATTAATGGTTCCGTTGCCAAGCCCTATGGGCACCAGTACTCCAGGCTGGGCAGGCGGCAAAAATGCCCACGGCGCTTTCCATTCTTTCTTGTCGGGATCCCACAGAAACCCGTCTCCCGCGGCGCCGTCAAGGTCAGCTATATCCAGGGTGAATTCATCTTGTCCGGTGATAACGGTACAGAATTTTGCTTCGGTAAAGCGCTCGGCAATCCGGTCCGCATGGCGCCTGATCGCGTGAATATCGGTATGCAGCATGGTGCGGATCAAAACATCATCCATAAACGGCCCGCCAATGCCGTCACCCGGACAGAGGATGCGTGCCCCATTATTAATGGCATCGATGATAAATGTTGCATAGCCTACTGCCATATCGATAATCAGGTCGGCTTCCATTGCCGCCGCGGCGAGCATGGACGGCCAGTGCGAACCGGGTTGGTAGGTCGCACCGCCTTTCGGAATACGGCATTCAACCCGGATGGCCTCTGCTCCCATTGTCTGCGCCAGTCCGTGAAACGTTGCAACGACGTAATCGGGTGTGCGGGCATCGCTGATAATCAATACCTTGTGCTCCGGTTGCAGGTTACAGACGTCCCTGTATATGAGGTTAACAACTTCAATGAAATCGGGTTTGAGTCTCGACGAGTTGTCAGGGGTAATGGCTGCCATGGTGTGAAATCCTCTGTTATTCAGTTTACGGTAATACGGTTGCCGACAGGTGGTTCGTCCTGAAACAGTCCGAATCCCTCTATACTCTCTTCGGGTGGCGGAGCACAACTCCATTTTCGACTTGGCTTCCAGCCGAACCTGTTTTTGATGTCTGCCAGATGCTCTGCCATTTTATAAGCCGCATAAACGCTATCAACGACCGGCACATCCAGTTGTTCCTGCAGCCGCCGGTAAAAACCGAATTCAAGGGTACAACCGAGAATAATGCCTTCCGCAAAGTCATTTTTGATCGCTTCACCTGCATGCTGCAACATGGCTTGTTCCGTGAGTTGTTTATTGTGCAGGAAGTCGGTCGTAGTCAGGCCCATCACCCGTATGGATGCCAGTTGTCTGCCGTAACCGTAATGATGAATATTGTCATGCATCTGGTTCACTTCTTTCTGGCTGCCGACAATGACTGAAAACCGGTTGCACAGGTTGGCCATGATTTGAATACTGGCCTGGCATGGCCCTACTACGACCATTTCTCCGGATATTTCCCGTGCGTCGGCAAGGATGGGATCGTAAAAACAACCAATTACTGCTGCATCATAATGGTTGTTTGCCGCATGGCGTACCAGGCGGATGATATCGGTATAAAACAGCGCTTCATAGGCGCGGTATTCCAGGTCAACGGGGGAAGGCGATGTATTAAGTGATACCACATCCACTACAGCCTCTGCTGATTTTATATCCCTTATCAGAGCTGCGATTGCCTCATCGGCATAAGGCCGCCCCAATGGATTAACCCAGATGATTTTCATGTCGATTTATTGGCGGAGTGGACAAGGATACGGGAATAAGCATAACTGATGCTATAACTGTAATCTATCAGATTGTTGGAAAGTAAAATTCGTGTTTTTCACATGTACACGGAAAACGGGTTCACTTAAGGTGTTCTGGAGGTAATCCAGAATAAAAATAACGGGTTTATTCCTGATACTATAGACAGCATGGCTGAAACAACAGATGTCAGTACCGGATTAAAACCGGAATTTGTCGCGGTGGTCGATAAAATCTACCGTGAGTTATGTAACCTGCAACCGGGAACCAGGGTGTTGATCATTGCTGATTCCCGTACGCCTGGTCATGTTGTTTCACTGTTCATGGGCATGGGTATGGCAATGGGCGCAGAGGTATCGGTATCACAGAACAAGATGCCGCCACCGCCGACATTGCAACCGGGATATGTGTGGAATCCCATGGTAGTAGCAGCCGCGCGTGAAGCGGATCTGATCGTCGACCTGGCTGTGGGCTATGCAGAGTTCATGGCGGAAGCGGTTGAGCGGGGCGCCCGGATTATTTCGCCGGGTGACGGTACCGGTGGACATCATCTTGAGGATACGCTGATCCGGACCATGTTGAACGTGGACATACACGCCCTGCGTAAGGAAGCTCAGGAAATTGCTGAAATTTTTACTCAGGCAGACAGTTTGCGGATGATTTCGGAGGAGGGTACGGATTTCGAGCTGGATATTCGAGGACTGGAAGGAATTTCATCAGATGAGTTCCTTTGGGACCCCGACCTGAAAAAATGGACGGGCACATGGGCGTCGTTGCCGCCGGCAGCGCCGGGTATTGTTATCCCCAAGGGCAGAGGCAACGGCGTGCTGGCCGTTGACGGATTCCTGCTCTATGAACCGGCTTATGATCATGAAACGCCGAATTCGCCGATACTGCTGACTTTTGAACAGGGCAGGATCGTGGATATCCAGGGGGCAGCCTTATTCCGGGATCGACTCAGGAACTGGCTGGATGCGCAACCGGACGACTCGCCGCGTTACGGACCTGTGCACCTGAACCTGGGCACAAACTCGAGAGCTATGCTGACGCAACACCAGGAATTTGAAAAACTGCGCGGTACCGTTTGTTGCGGGATCGGTGACAGCAGTCTGCTGACGCGTATGTGGCATGGTTCCGATCTTGAACCCGTCGTATCCCATATCCACTGGGACATATTGCTTATGCGACCCACGGTTATGCTGGATGGCAGGACCATCTGCGAAAAAGGCGTTATTCCTGTCTACGCAGATACTGGCTGAGCACGTTTATCGATAGTTGCAAACACCAGCACAAGGATGGCGCTGACGATGAAACCGGCAATCGTCATGGCGATGGATGAATCGAAACTGCTGTCCTCTATAAAAAATGAAACCAGCGCCGGACCGGAAGAAAACCCCAGCCACATGATCAGGTTCCCCCACAAAACGCCGCGGCCTGACGGCGTCATGCGGCCCAGCAGGATAAAGTAATACGGTGTAAGAAACGTAATGGAGAAGTTGAAAATTGCCGTAGCGCAAAAAAAGACGGCCAGCGATGATGAGTAAAACAGGAAGAATGTACTTATCGTTAGCAGAATCGTACCGGCCAGGATCGGTTTAATCTCGCCGACACGGCCGCCGAGCGCCGCCGCACAGAATACACCGGCCAGGGCTACCAGTTGGCTCGCTCCCACTACAGGCCCTACCGTTTTGGCAGCATGCCCGTAAGAAACACCAAGCCGTTCGAAGTAGGACCAGATACCGGAATTGGCGGCGTAGTTTATAAACAATGCCAGCAAGAGAACGCACAGGCCAGGCCATGGAACCCGGTTGTCGGTCAAGCGTTCATTTTCTTCTTCACCGGCAGGTAATTGGTGAGGTTCTTCCGGGTAATACAGCAGCAGGAAGGGCACGGCGGCAATACAGATCAGGATGATCGTGTAATAAGCGCCGGAAACGCCAAAGTGAGGATAAATCATCGGCAGGAAAGTGAGGCCGATGGCCGCCATGATAAAGGGTGAGCCATACAGTACGGCAGTGGTTCGTTCCACGTCCCGAATCCTGGTAACGGCAACTGCCGCAGTACACCAGGCAATGCCCGCGAAAAATCCGGAGACGAAGCGGCATGCGGAAAATAACGCCAGGTTATCGTAGACAAAGATGGTTGCGGTGTTGCATATAACGAGCATGCCTATACAACCCAGTGCAATGCGTTTGAGATCCAGTCCCGGACGGTGCAGGTAAAATGTGGATGCGACAATGCCCAGTGACGTTGCCAAGAATTCCAGTGATGCCAGCCTGCCCGCGGTTTCCAGGGAGAATTCCAGGTAGTCGACCAGGGCGCCGATAATTGAAGGAGCGAATGGCGTAAACGCATTGCCGGCAGTACCGACCATGAGGATACTGAAGGCGACTATAAGCCTGTGCTTAAGGTCAGTGTTGTCTCTCATCGGTCCGGTTCATATCCATAATGCATAAAGGAACGGATTTTATTCCGTCCTTACGCTTTCCAGTCTTTGTTCTACGGGTATGTACTCCATGCCAATGCCAAAGCACCCGGGACCGACAACTTTCAGGGCCTGTTCGGTACGCAGGATTTCCGGGGCAAGAATACCCATAACCGTGACGCGTTGTCCGTAACGCAGCGTTTCCTGGGTGATTGGCTGCACCGTGTCAATATCCAGCATACAGATCAGGTCGGGCACCGTGGCCAGCATATGGGTTCCCAGTCTCGCGGTCAGGAATTCATTCTGAATGTCCATGGTCATTGTCTCTCCATCATCACCAAACTCCTGCAGGGTGACAATGCCGACGTCATAACCGCCTTTTACCTGGCGATCAACATCGATTACCTTGCCCTCAAACAGGACATTGGGTTTGCCGTAATGGGCGGTTTGCAGGATTGCATCCAGTTCCTGCCTGAAATTTCTCATGTTGCCATGGTTTTCCCGCAGACAACGGCCCAGACATAAACTCAGGCTGATCGTATCCGGGACCGAGACCTGTTTTACCGTACTGCCGTCCATAATGTGTTCCGCACTGTAACAGGTTCCCCCTCCACCCAGGATAGTGAACTGCCGGATCAGTTTTTCAGCCGTCGCCGCGTCAGTCATATTCATGATGACATTGTTACCTTCGTTGCCAGCCAGCGTAAGAGGTGTTGCAGAGACGCCGTAAATACTGAATGTCTCCATTTGCATTTCAGGAAAGGCGCGACCCATGCCATCCGCATCCAGTACCGGTAACTTCAACTGTGAGGCAAGCATTACGGGGATGAGTGAATTAAAACCGCCTGCTTCAAATGCGATCAATGCATCTGCTTTGCGGCCGGCGTATTCCTCGAGCAAACGTAGCGCGGTTATCGCTTCCGTTCCATTTGACACCTTTTCATTCATGATGGAGGGGGCGCCGACCCCTCCTACGGCGATGACCGTCGCATTATCGGTTATTTCATGGAGTGGAATTAAATCCACATCCCCGTGTTCACGTAATACCCGTTCCGTCACCATACGGCCGACCATGACATCACCTCCACCCCCGCAGGCAAGAAAGGCGCCGCCAAGTGCGATATCAGCAACGTCACTCCAGGTGATTTTCATATTTTCATCTCGCCCACGGCCTTTACCCGTAACCTGACAATGGGATCTTCGAGATAGCTGATGGGGATTTCATCCACTTCAGTGATCTCAATGGTTGCTTCCTCCGCGCCGGCCGCTATTGTTCGCTCAATAGCTTGTCTGCGAACTTCATCGTGGGCTGAACTGCGTCCCTGGTCACCCCGGGGATATACTATCTCGGCTTCAGCGCCAATTTTGCCTATGGCGGCGCCGACCGCGTTGGCTACATCTGCATAATCAGGCCGCACCACTTCCGTTATTCCGGGAAGATCGTCAGGGATAAGAAAACTGCCGCCCCCCACGGCGATCAGCGGGAGAGGATCCGGGCTGGTCTTCATCCGGTCAACTACGCTCGTATACATCTCGAACATCGTAGCCATGGCCGCATCTATCACGGTTGTGTCAATGTCTGTCAACAGGTCTGACCGGCCAAGACCGATTTGTCCGGCGGCGCAGGCAATATCCGTGGCAGTCAGTGTCTCACCGGCAAAGCATCTCGCTTTTTTTGTCAGCTCGTGACCTACTGACAACGGCCCCAGTTTGTTCCCCTGTTGTTCGACGCGACTCCCACCGCCCAGGCCGATAGCCAGGACATCCGGCATGCGAAAATTGGTCAATACACCGCCTATTTCCACCTCAATACCGGAGCGGCGGGGGAAGCCGTTCATCAGCATGCCGACATCACTGGTAGTTCCCCCTACGTCTATGACCATGGCATCTGCGAGTCCGGTAAGGTGTGCAGCGCCTCGCATGGAATTGGTCGGACCGGAAGAAATCGTGAGTACCGGATAGCGCGTGGCAAAGTCCGCTTCCATCAAGGTGCCGTCGTTCTGGCTGATAAACAGTTTTGCAGACAGCCCCAGTTCACCGAAAGCTGAGCGAAATGCCTGTATGGTGCTTGCTGCCAGCGGCATCAATGCCGCGTTGAGCAAGGTGGCATTTTCTCTTTGATAAATACCTATGCCACCCAGTTCACTGGAAAGGGAAACGTAATGCGTCAACTGTCTTTTTGTGGCCTGTTGCCTTATCCAGAGTTCGGTTTCCGGGTTGACGGACGAGAACATACTACATACGGACAATGAATCCGGTCCGGTCCGGACTATTTCTTCACAGGCCGTGTTGAATGCGTCCTCATCGAAAGCGGTAATTGGCTTACCATCGAATTCATGACCGCCATTTATCATGGCGGCGTGTCCCTTGACTGCCTGTTCCAGATCGGGCGGCCAATCATAAAACGGAGGCAGGGCCGAGGTTGACTGCGCGCCTACCCGCAGCGCTGCCACCCTGGCCAGGCCGCGGCGTTGTACAACGGCATTGGTAAATTGCGTTGTGCCAATCATGACGGCTGCAATAGAAGAACCCGGCATCCGGGAATCAGAAAGAACTGTCTTTGCAGCCGAGACAATACCGCTTGCTATATCAGTGCTGGTCGGCGCTTTAAATGTAGCGATGATATCTTTGCCATCCATGATAACCGCGTCGGTGTGGGTGCTGCCGACGTCAATTCCTATTCGCCGCATCGGAAATTAGTCCTGTCAAGCAATGGTCGCCGGTTAATGCGGGCGTTTGTAGAACCTGCCCGATTTCATGATGTGGGTAATCGTGGTATCCGGTTGTTGCAGGATCGAAATGTTGCGCAACGGATTGCCGTCCACGATTAATATATCAGCCAAAGCACCGGGTTTGATACAGCCCAGCCTGGTATCCATATTCAGCAGTTCAGCGTTGATTTTCGTCGCAGAGCGTAATATTTCAAACGGCGGCAGTACCTCGGCGCGAATCTCAAATTCACGGGACTGCATATCATGTAAAGGGCCGAACAAGTCTGTCCCAAACCCGGTATTGGTTCCTGCTTCTTTTAAATTTTCCAGGCTTTTAAGCCCTGCCTGATGAACCACCGAGACTTTTTTCGTACTGTATTCAGGCAAGCCTATTTCTTTCCCGCGGTCTATCATCGCCTGGTAGGTCACCAGGGTAGGATTAACGAAGGCGTTGGATCGTGTGGCAAGTAACGCGGTTTCCAATTCAATGAAATTGGCGTGTTCTATGGAACGAACACCGCATTCCAGCGACCTGCGGATTGCTTCATCGCTGTATGCGTGCGCAAGGACATACGTTCCACGGTGTTCAGCTTCTTCAACGGCAGCGCGTATTTCATCTTCTGAATATTGCAGGCCCAGGAGCGGGTCGCTTGGGGAGGTAACCCCGCCGGAAGCCATGATTTTAATTGCATGGGCGCCTTTGCGTAATTCCTCCCGAGCCGCTTTTCTTACTGCCGACACACCATCGGCTATAATGGTCATGCCGGCCCCGCTACATGAGCAAGCAACAGCATTATTACCGGGTTCCCTGAAGTCGCCGTGCCCGCCGGTTTGACTGAGACCGCGACCGCAATGGAACAATCGGGGACCGCAAATCAAATCTTCCTCTACCGCTCTTGACAGTCCGCTATCGGCGCCGGCAGCGTCACGTATGGAAGTAAAACCGCGGAACAACATTTCCCGCATCAGTTTCGCTGCTTTCAACGCTACCCATGACGGCGGCAGTTCCTGAAGCCGGGCAGGGGAGACGTCGTGGTCGGTTACGTGGACGTGGGCGTCGATCAGGCCCGGCATAAGCGTCTTGCCTTTTACATCGACTGTTTCTGCCGAAGCAGACCGGAGCGGCCGATCCGACACCTCACGGATGCCCGTTCCTTCAACAAGAACATGATAACCCTGCTTGAGTTCGTCCGTTTCTCCGTCAAACAGGTTTGCGTTGGTAAACAGTGTCGGGGCCATTTGTTATTTACATCCGGATGCAATAGTATAATTATACAACGATTGGCCAGTATCTTATTTATCCTGTTGTCTATCAGGGTAGTTACAGGGGGATTAAACAATGAAAACGTTCATTCGCAAACCACTTGTTATTGCTGTAGGTCTTGCAATACAGTCGGCTTCTGTCCAGGCGCAGGAGGAAGCTTCGGGTGCGGTTCTGGAAGAGATACTCGTCACCGCCAATCGCCGCTCAGAATCAGCCCTGGATGTTCCCTATAACGTCACCGCATTATCCGCCGACCAGCTTGAAGCAGCGGGCGTCAGTGACATTTCCGGGATGATTCGCATGGTGCCGGGTCTCAGTTCATTCGATGAAGGACCACGGGTGTCGGGTAATCGGAACAATTTCAATATTCGCGGTTTAAATGCCAACAACCTCGGCAATGAGGACGACAACCCCCGTATCGGTCAGGCAACGGTTTCAACCTACGTGGGCGAGACGCCGGTATTTTTTCCATTAAAACTCGTTGATCTCGATCGAGTAGAGGTGTTGCGCGGACCGCAGGGCACGCTATACGGCTCAGGTTCGGTTGGCGGCACGGTCAGATTTATTCCCAATAAACCGGAGTTTGACGGGTTCACACTGGATGTGAATGCAGAAGCTTCCCTGACCAAGAAATCCGATGATGTCGGCTACGAGGGAAATTTCACCGTCAATGTGCCGCTCAGCGAAGCGTTCGCGTTGCGGGCTACTGCCGGTTATGAAGAGATTCCCGGTTTCATCGATGCGCTCGGCCTGGTACAGCAGACGGGTACGCCGGAAGATCCTGGCGCGGTGGTGCTGGCTGACCCCGGAGATATTCTCGGCAGCCTGCCTGCATATGGTCCCGAAAAGGAAGACGTCAATGATGGAGAAGTTACTTTTGCCCGTGTCAGTCTGCGTTTCCTTCCCAGCGATCGGTTGGATGTGAATGTGAATTACCACTATCAACAGACCACAGTAGGCAGTCGCTACGAAGATAACCCGGAATATGGAACTGGTGAAGAGTACGTTATGTACAAGGCATTTACCGACCCGCATGATGCGTCCATACAACTGGGTAATATTGATGTGGAGTTCGACCTCGGATTTGCCAGGTTGACGTCGGCTTCTGCGTATTCCGAGATTAATATAGACAGCGTTTCTGAATCATCCGGTTTTCTGAGAACCAATATTCCGCAGTATTACTTCGGCCTGCCCCGCATTATTTCGCCGATTATCCGCGGTCAAAACTCGCAGACATTTACCCAGGAAATCCGCCTGGTATCAGAGGCTGGAGGGAGGTTTGAATGGGTAGCAGGCGGGTTTTACCTGGAGAACGACCTGGATTTCGACCTGTTTCAACCCCTGTTTGGCGTAAGTGATTACGCCAATGCGTATTTTGGCTTGAATCCCCCTTTGAATTTTACCGACACATTGGCAACGGGTGGCACCGAACAGGAATTCAGGGATATGGCCGTGTTTGGCGAATTGACCTTAAATATTACTGATCGCTGGCAGGTCACCGGTGGAATCCGTATCTTCGATCAGGAACTGGATGGAACGTCGGGCATCCCGTTGCCGTTTGCATCCCGGACATTTGAGTTTTTCTATTACGGTAGTGCAACAGATGATTTTCTGCTCGGTGGTATTAACCCGACGGAAAACGAGGTGTCGGATGAAATTTTCAAGGTGAATACCTCTTACGAAGTGACTGATGACATGTTGGCCTTTTTTACCTGGTCACAGGGTTTTCGGGCTGGCGGCGCCAACCAGTTGCCCGAGATAGATCCGTTTGGTAACGATTATTCCGATATTCTCCGGTTTCAATCAGACGATGCAGAGAACTACGAAATCGGAATCAAGGGCACCTGGAACGCGCAGGTCAATTACACGGCCACGGCATTCTGGGTGGACTGGACGAATTTTCAATCAACCCTGTTTTCACCATTCGGCATCGCCTTTGTGGACAACATAGGCGGCGCCCGGTCCCGCGGCCTGGAACTGGAATTGAATGGCTACCTGACCGACCAACTTGGATTCGGGCTTAGCTATACCTATATAGATGCAGAGACCACCGATCCGTTCGAGCAGCAGTCAGGCAATCCTGCGACCACGGTTCCGGATGGTACGACATTGCCGGGTTCATCGGAGAGCACGTTTTTCGGCCATCTCCAGTACGAATATCCCCTGGCGACATCAAAACTTGTCTTTTATACGGATTTGGCTTACCGCAGTGACACCAACAGCGCCTTTATCGATCAACCGTTGCTTGCATCTGAAAATTTTGTGCCGCTGGATGGTTTCGCGGTCTGGAATCTTTCCGTTACCTGGGCCAGGGATAATTACAGTATTACCGCATTCGGAGAAAATGTTTCAAACACCCGTGCAACCTCGGTTGTGTCATCACCGGATTCCTTTGGTGAGCAGGATCAAGGATATGGGGTGATCAAACCCCAGACCTTCGGATTACGCTTCAAATGGTCTTATCAGTGATGAGGGTTATATATCTCTGAACAAAAAACAACCAATCCGCGTCTGCGCGATGATTGCCATACGCGCCGGATTGGAGTCATGGGGCGCGGTAACCCGGGAGCTTGTTGATGAAATTGTAGCTCCCGATGTTGAAGTGACCATTCGGGACCTGCCTGACGCCCCTGTCACTTCTATCATGAGCGCCTATGATCATGACCTTGTCGCGCCGTATAATGTCCAGGCTGCAATTCAGGCAGAACAGGAGGGTTTCGATGCCATTACCACGGGTTGTTTGCTTGACCCCGGTATTGAAGCCATGAAAGAAGCCGTGGACAAGCTCGTTGTCGTGGGGGATTGTGAAGCCGTAATGCATCTGGGCTCCCTGTTGGGACGCCGAATCTGCGTTTTACTTCCGAACAAAACAACCTCAGGTTTGATTACATTCAGCGTATTTGAAGATCTGGTGCGTAAATACGGATTCCTGGACAAGCTGGCCTCAATTCGCGCCGTTCAATCTACCAGCCTGGATTTTGCAGCCGAACGGGACGACCTGCCGGGGAAAATGCTGGAACAGGCGCGGCTTGCAATCAGGGAAGACAGGGCGGACGTGATCGTGGGTTACGGCAGTTTGGCAGTAATTGATCATTTGCGTGCGAACCTGGCCGTACCCGTTCTCGAATCTGTACAGTGCACACTTTCATTGGCGACTGAACTGGTCAGACATCGCTCCCGGCAGTAGTTATGGAAAACACTGCCGGCAGTTTGAATGAACAACTGGCGACGGCATCGTCGCTGATGCAACAGGGAAATCTGCCGGCAGCAGAAGCCGCAATTGCACAGGTCAAGACAACCCATGACTCCGTTGCTTCCGTATGGGCATTGGCAAGTGAGATATCCTTACGCCAGGGAAAGATAGGTCACGCCTGGACGGAGGTAAACCATGCGGTGAAGCTGGATATGCATAATGCCAGACGTCACGTGCAGCGGGCGCGCTGCGCCATTCTTGCAGGATTTGTTACAGCAGCGCAACAGTCTGTTGATGCTGCCAATAAATCCGGGGTGACGGAAGTCGATGACCAGTTGATGCTGGCCTCTGTCCTGGTGCGGTGTGATGACCATGAAGGCGCGCTGGCCTGGTATCAGAAAGCCGAGAAAATACAGCCGGACCGTAACGAGTTGCAACGCGGTATGGCTACGGTCTATCGCTTCCTCGGCGACGTGGATAAAGCCGGGCAGGCGTGCAACAAAGCCCTGGCGGCAGATCCCAACGATTATGAGATGCTCAATCTTCGCTCATCATTAAGCAAGCAGACAAGAGACGATAATCACGTAGATGAGTTGAAAGAGTGCCTGGAAAAAGGAGTCAGGAACTGGCGCGGCGGCGTTCAGGTGGCTTACGCACTGGCAAAAGAGTTGGAGGACCTTGAGGATTATGATGAATCGTTTAAGTTTCTCGAGAAGGGGGCATCTTTGCGGCGTAATAATCAGCGCTATGATCTTCAGGACGATATAACAATTTTTGCGGCGATAAAAGATGCGTTCACTAAGGAATCAGTTGAGGCTGCAAATGGAAATGGCCATGTCTCTGATGCGCCGGTTTTTGTTCTCGGTTTGCCCAGGACCGGATCCACTCTGGTTGAGCGAATAATTTCATCCCACAGTATGGTAACCAGTGCCGGAGAGTTGAATGATTTTGCCATTGAGTTAATGAAGTTAATCGCTGCTGAAAATGAAGGTAAACAACCCTCGCGTCTGCATTTGCCCAGGGCTTCATTAACAGCCGATATGAATAGGTTGGGTCAAAATTATGTTCGTGCCGTCAAACCGTTGACGGGTGACGCTTCCCGCTTTATCGATAAACTACCGTTGAACAGTTTATATATCGGATTGATCTACCTGGCTTTGCCCAATGCGAAAGTAGTCCACGTCAACCGTCATCCCGTTGATGCCTGTTTTGCCATGTATAAATATCTCTTTAAGAATGCCTATCCTTTTTCCTACGACCTGGATGAATTGGGCGAATATTATATTCAGCACCACCGCCTAATGGCACATTGGCGAATGATACTGCCGGACGGCTGGTTGTATGACATCCAGTATGAAGATATCGTCACTGATCAAAAAAAGGCGACAGAGAACCTGCTTGATTACCTCGATTTGGAATGGGAAGACTCCTGTCTTGAATTTTATCTTAACGAGCAGGCATCCACGACAGGCAGTGCAAGCCAGGTAAGAGAGCCATTGTACAAGTCGTCGGTTGGCAAATGGAGTTACTATGAAAAGCAGTTGCTGCCACTGGTTGATAAACTGAAAATCGCCGGTATCAACATCGATTGATCAAACGCTTAACAGGGAGAACGTCTATGCTTTACCGGATTCCAAAATGCCTCCTGTTTGTTACATCTATGGGTCTTTTTGGTCTTTATACCTGCCCTGCAATCTCAGGACCGGTCCGCGACATGGATATGACCTGGGTAGAAAAGTATGTCACATACGCTCAGGACCATCACGGACAGTTGAAAGCTACCGATTTTCATTTCCTGGCGGAGGTCATTTATGCGAAAAGATCAACGATCAGTAATGTAGACTCTTTGCTGTACGTTAACGGGAGCGATACGCCTCTGGCAAGCTACAGTCAAAAAGATCCGTACGCATTCACAAACGGCTTGTTCTACACAAGAAAATCAAAGTCCTATGATGATCTAACGTCGCTTGAGGCTGCACATCCTGCCTCCACCCAGTATGTATGGGAAATACATGGGCCCGGGGGGAATATTCAACTCGATCCGATACGGATTGGCGGACCGGAATTACGCACCCAAATCCCGGGCACAAGTCCGATTTATCTGTCCCAGTCCGGTGAGCCGGTGACCGGCTTTAATAAAATAGATCCTGATATGTCACTGGGAATCAGTTGGGACCCGTTTACCATCGGCGCCCCCCTGGAAGGAACCAACTGGGATGACCTGGTATTTGTGCTGGTCAGTGACTGTCATGGCAAGGTCATATATACCAGTGGCGCACCGGAGGATGAGGACGGGTTTGCCGACTTCAGTGCAACTTCAACGGAAATGCCTCCAGAGTTACTGGAACCAGGTATGGACTACGTAGTGTTCATCTCCCAGGTCAATTATGTGGATGCCAATGTCAGTCATGGCATTGAACAATTGGCGGCGAATTCATTCGCGGTGGAACTGGAGGTCAGGACTGCAGGCCAAATAGACCCGGCCCGAACCTGTCCGGAACCGGCATACAAGGCCGCTTACCTGTGGTCCGGGAGAACACCTGCCGGGACCGGGATGGTCCCGTGGCCGGCCTTTCTGGACCCGTCGAATACAACACCAGAGGATTGAACTTTGGCTGAAGCGATAAAACATAACATTAATTGTGCTGATTTATTTCCGGTTCCCCTGGTCATTGATAATTTTGGAGAGAGCGCCAGGGAGTTAAACCGGAGATTAATGGACGATATTCATATCGAGATGGAACAGGAAGCCGCTTCTGCCTCAAGGAGTTTTGTTTCGGCGTGGCAATCGGAATCCGGACTCGAAAAGAAGTACGCTTCTTTTCTGGAACTGCAAAAACACATCGAAGCAACTGCCGCGACCTACCTGGCTCATATCAAATTCGCTGAAACTGCTTCCGTTAAATGTGCCGGTTTATGGGCGAACTGTATGTCAGGTGGTGGGGGACATTCCATGTATCACATTCATGGTTCCGGCGCGGTCATCGCAACAGGTGTCTATTATCCGGCATCGCTGATGAAGGATGGGGAAAACAAAGAAGAAGACCTGGATGATTTCAACCCGCAATCCATTTTCAGGGAAACCGGTGTAGGCGGGGAACTCATCATATATGATCCCAGCTATATAGTTAAAAGGCAGGTAATCAAGCCATCCGGGTCACACTACTACGAAGCGCTTAAAGAGATATCTCCCAGGGAATCCCTGTTGATACTGTTCCCTCAATACCTGCCGCATTCCGTCGAGCCGTTGCTTGATGATCAATTCAAACGCTACAGTATTTCCTTTACCATGGAAAAAGGCTAGTACTCTTTCCAGGCGATACCAGGAATAACAACTGTGGTATCGTTCCCTAATGCTGTTTATTGTTGTTAATTTATTTGTAAGCGGGTTGGCCGTGGCCGTACACTACGAAGCATTGGCCTGGATTTCTTTGCGCCTGTCCGAAATTGACATGAGTCACAGGTTGCGGATTTTAATCGGCCTGGTCGGCTGTTTATTGGCCCATATCGTCGAAGTGTGTATATTCGCAGTCGCCTATCATGTGCTCATCAAATTTGAAAAATTCGGTAATATTGAAATGTCCGGGGACATCCACGGCAATTTCAATCCAACTTTGCTGGATTGTGTTTATTTCTCTCTTATTAATTATACTTCCCTGGGGTACGGCGATATTGTCCCGGTCGGGCCGTTACAGTTTCTTGCCGGTCTTGAAGCATTAATCGGCCTGGTATTAATTGCCTGGACGGCGTCGTTCATGTTTTTTCTGATGCAAAAAAACTGGTAGAAGCGAGTGTTCCGCAGGTATCGTCATTCCGGGATTACCATGGTGGCCGGCTAGACAAAACGTCCCGGTTTAACTGCCGGCACCGATCAGTCAATGCCTTTGATCACCTTCAAAGCCAAGCTTATTTTTGTGCCGTAATACTGCTATAATCTCTCCCCATGCTTGAGAGTTACCTGCCAATACTGATCTTCCTGGTTGTCGGCCTCATTTTCGGGGGGGGTTTATTCGTCCTCGGGTATTTCCTTGGCCCAAATCGCCCCGACGAAGCGAAGCAGTCTCCTTACGAATGCGGGTTCGATGCCTTTGAAGACGCCAGGATGCAATTTGACGTGCGCTATTACCTCATCGCCATCCTGTTCATCATCTTTGACCTGGAAATCGCCTTTTTCTTTCCCTGGGCGGTCGCCCTGCGCGACGTGGGTATGGTCGGTTTCTGGGCCATGATGCTGTTCCTGGCGGTCCTGGTCATCGGCTTCATCTACGAGTGGCGCAAGGGCGCCCTGGAGTGGGAGTAGTAAAATGAACCCTGAAGAACAGATTCACCACCAGGGCATCGTTACCACCACGGTGGACAACCTGGTGAACTGGGCGCGTACCGGTTCCCTGTGGCCGATGACATTCGGCCTTGCCTGTTGCGCGGTCGAGATGATGCATGCGGGCGCGTCACGCTATGACCTGGATCGATTCGGCGTGATATTCCGGCCCAGCCCCAGGCAGTCCGACGTCATGATCGTTGCGGGAACGCTGGTTAACAAGATGGCGCCGGCGTTGCGCCGGGTTTATGACCAGATGCCTGATCCCAAGTGGGTCATTTCCATGGGGTCCTGTGCCAACGGCGGCGGCTATTACCATTATTCCTATTCCGTTGTACGCGGCTGCGACAGAATTGTCCCGGTGGATATCTACGTGCCGGGTTGTCCTCCCACGGCAGAAGCCCTGCTGTTCGGCGTGTTGCAATTGCAGAAAAAGATCAAGCGTACCAGCACCAACACGATCAGAAGATAGGAAAAGCTTTACTTCCCAATGGATACGCTTCTCACCGACCTGCGCGAGCGTCTGGGCGCCAGAATTCTTGATGACAAGTACGAAACCGGCCAGTTGACCATAGAAGTCCGCTCGGCCGACATTACGCAAGTCTGCCAGGTCCTCAGGGATGATGATGCCCTCGCTTTCAACCAGTTGACCGACCTGTGCGGGGTCGATTACCTGTCCTACGGCAAGGCGGACTGGGAAACGCAGGATACCACCCGCACCGGCTTCAGCCGCGGCGTCAGCCAGGGTGTCTATATCGACACCCAGGACATCGAAAATCGCTTCGCGGTGGTCTATCACCTGCTGTCACTGCAGCATAACCGGCGCCTGAGAGTGCGCAGTTTTATCTCCGGCCAGCCGGCAAAAATTGCTTCGGTCACCCCGATCTGGGCCGGCGCCAACTGGTTTGAACGGGAAGCCTTTGACCTGTTCGGCATCCTGTTCGAAGAACATCCCGACCTGCGGCGCATACTGACGGACTACGGTTTCAGGGGGCACCCGTTCCGCAAGGATTTTCCATTGGAGGGCAACGTGGAAGTCCGTTACGACCCGGAGCAGGGCCGGGTGGTTTACCAGCCTGTGACGATCAAAAACCGCGTGCTGGTACCGAAAACAATCAGGCATGACAACCGCTACGCCAAACCGGGAGAAAACCATGGCGATTGACCTGGTTAACAATGATATTTGGGGTCAGAGCAAAAACTCCCCTGGAGTTTTTGCTCTGACCCCTGGAAGTTTTAAAAATGCCTGAAATCCACAACATGACGATGAACTTCGGCCCGCAGCACCCGGCCGCTCACGGCGTGTTGCGCCTGGTCCTGGAGATGGACGGAGAGGTGATCGAACGCGCCGACCCCCATATCGGCCTGCTGCATAGGGGCACGGAAAAACTGGCGGAGAGCAAACCCTACAACCAGAGTATCGGCTACATGGACCGTCTCGATTACGTGTCCATGATGTGCAATGAACACGCCTACGTACTGGCCATTGAAAAATTACTGGGTGTGACGCCGCCCATACGGGCCCGCTACATCCGGGTCATGTTCGATGAGATTACCCGCGTGCTCAACCACCTCATGTGGCTGGGCGCCCATGGCCTGGATATCGGCGCCATGAGCATGTTCCTGTATTGCTTCCGGGAACGGGAAGACCTGATGGACGTCTATGAGGCGGTATCCGGCACGAGAATGCATGCGACCTATTACCGGCCCGGAGGCGTTTACCGGGACCTGCCGGCGGAAATGCCGGCCTACCAGGCGACGGGCAACCGCTCAAAAGCGGAAGTAAAGAAAATAAACAGTAATCGCCGGGGTTCCCTGCTTGATTTCATATACGATTTTACCGATCGGTTCCCCGATCGCATCGACGAGTATGAAACCCTGCTGACCGATAACCGGATCTGGAAACAGCGCACCGTGGGCATTGGCGTAGTCTCGCCCGAGCGGGCGATAGAACTGGGTTTTACCGGACCTATGCTGCGCGGTTCCGGCGTGGAATGGGACCTGCGCAGAAAACAGCCCTATGAAGTCTATGATCAAATGGACTTTGCCATCCCGGTCGGCGTCAACGGCGATTGTTACGACCGTTACCTGGTACGCGTCGAGGAGATGCGCCAGTCCAATGCGATTATCAGGCAGTGCGTGGACTGGCTGCGCAATAATCCGGGCCCGGTGATCGTGGATGATCACAAACTGGTTCCCCCGAGAAGGGAGACGATGAAAGATGACATGGAGTCGCTGATCCACCACTTCAAGCTGTTTACCGAGGGTTACTGCGTGCCGCCGGGGGAGGTGTATGCATGCGTAGAACACCCCAAGGGCGAGTTCGGGATCTACCTGGTCTCGGACGGCGCCAATAAACCCTACCGCCTGAAAGTGCGCGCCCCCGGGTTTGTCCATCTCTCGTCCCTGAACGAGATGGTCCAGGGACACATGCTGGCTGACGTGGTTGCGGTTCTCGGGACCCAGGATATTGTTTTCGGCGAGGTCGACAGGTAACAATGCGCAACAGGTTATCCAGCCACGTACGGGCGGAAATTGATCGCTGGACCGCAATTTTCCCGGCGGACCGGAAGCAGTCGGCCGTGCTGGCGGCGCTACGCGAGGCACAGCATGAAAACAAGGGTTACCTGACCAGGGAGTTGATGGACGCAGTGGCAGACTACCTGGACATGCCGCGCATCGCGGTATATGAAGTAGGCAGTTTTTATTCCATGCTGGAAACCGAACCCTGTGGCCGCCACAGCGTGTCGGTATGCACCAATATTTCCTGCATGCTACGCGGCGCGGACGATATCGTCGCCCATATCGAAAGGAAACTGGGTATAAAAACCGGCGAGTCAACCAGCGATAACCGCATTTACCTGAAACAGGAAGAGGAATGCCTGGCGGCCTGCTGTGACGCGCCCATGATGATGGTCGACCATAAATACCATGTGAACCTGACGCCTGAACTGGTGGACGAAGTACTGGACGGGCTGGATTGATGAACCGGGAAGCCATCAATTCGGTCTGTTATGCCACGCTCAGGTATGAGCAACCCTGGACCCTGGAAAACTACCACCGGGTTGAAGGCTACCAGGCCTGGAAAAAGATTCTTGACGAAAAAATCCCGCCCCGGGATGTAACCGGGCAAATCAAGGGCTCGGGTCTGCGCGGGCGCGGCGGTGCCGGCTTCCCCACGGGTCTGAAATGGAGTTTCATGAACCCCGACGCACCGAACCCGAAATACGTGGTCTGCAACTCCGATGAAAGTGAACCGGGCACCTGCAAGGACCGGGATATCCTCCGCTTTAATCCCCATTCCCTGGTTGAAGGCATGGCCATCGCCTGTTACGCCATGGGCGCTTCCGTGGGCTACAACTATATCCGTGGCGAGTTCATGGACGAACCGTACCGGCGCTTCGAGGATGCCCTGAAGGAGGCCTACGACGCAGGTTACCTGGGCAAGGATATCCATGGCTCGGGAATTGACATCGATATCTATTCGGTGCTGGGCGCCGGCGCTTATATTTGTGGAGAGGAAATGGCATTGCTGGAATCCCTTGAAGGCAAGCCTGGCAAACCCAGGTTCAAGCCGCCGTTTCCCGCGCAGTACGGTTTATACGGCAAGCCCACGACGGTCAACAATACGGAGAGTTTCTGCTCTGCGCCGACAATCATACGCAGGGGAGCGCAGTGGTTCGCCGACGTGGGCGTGGAGAACAGCGGCGGCACCAAGTGCTTTTCTGTGAGCGGCCACGTGGAAAAACCGGGTAATTTCGAGGTGCCGCTGGGCATGCCGTTCCGCGAGCTGCTGGAAATGGCCGGCGGTGTATGGCAGGGGCGGCAACTGAAGGCGGTTATCCCGGGTGGTTCCTCGGTACCCGTCGTGCCGGGCGAGATCATGCTGGAAACCAACATGGATTATGATGCCCTGCGCGGCGCGGGGTCATCCATCGGTTCCGGCGCGGTGGTCGTGATGGACGAGACCACCTGTATGGTCAGCATGCTGCGGCGTATATCACGCTTTTATTTTGCCGAATCCTGCGGCCAGTGCACCCCGTGCCGCGAGGGGACCGGCTGGTTATACCGCATGCTGACGCGCATCATTGACGGCCAGGGGCGCATGGAAGACCTGGACAAACTGGTTGACGTGGCCAACAAGATAGAAGGCCGGACCATCTGCGCCCTCGGCGATGCCGCGGCCTGGCCGGTGCAGAGTTTCATGAAACACTACCGGCATGAGTTTGAGTACATGATCAATAATGATGGCCGTAGCTTGGTAAATGTTTGAGTCTATTGAATCCGTAGAGACATTGCAGGTTGGCATGGCATGTTCAAGACACGCTGTGAATACATCCCTGTACGCTCATCGCCAGCCATCCCTGGCTGTCGACGGTCTTGAACATGCCATGCCAACCTGTCCAGCGTACTATTGCAATTTATATGTCTGATAACTCCATAAAAATTGAGGTTGACGGTCAGGAAGTGGAGGCCCGGCCCGGTCAGATGCTGATCGAGGTGACCGACCGTATCGGCAACTACGTGCCGCGTTTCTGTTACCACGACAAGTTGTCTATCGCGGCCAACTGCCGTATGTGCCTGGTGGAGGTGGAAAAGGCGCCCAAGCCGTTACCCGCCTGCGCCACGCCGGTGATGGACGGAATGAAAGTCCATACCCGATCGGAACTGGCGCTGGATGCGCAGAAATCGGTCATGGAATTCCTGCTCATCAACCACCCCCTGGACTGCCCGATCTGCGACCAGGGCGGGGAATGTGAGTTGCAGGACCTGGCCATGGGTTACGGCAGGGACGTGTCCCGCTACCAGGAAAAAAAGCGGGTCGTACAGGACAAGAACATCGGGCCGCTGGTGCAGACGGACATGACCCGCTGCATCCACTGTACCCGCTGTGTGCGCTTCGGTGAAGAGATCGCAGGTTTGCGCGAACTCGGCGCAACCGGCCGCAGCGAGTTCATGGAGATCGGCACCTATATCGAAAACAGCATGACCTCCGAGTTGTCCGGCAATGTCATTGACCTGTGTCCGGTGGGAGCGCTGACCTCCAAGCCGTTCCGCTATAGTGCGCGCACCTGGGAGATGAGCCAGCACAACGGTATCGCAGGCCACGACCCGGTAGGTTCAAACCTGCATTTTCATGTAAAAAATGACCAGGTCAAACGTGTTGTTCCTGCGGAAAATGAAGCGATCAACGAGGTCTGGCTGTCAGACCGCGATCGGTACAGCTATGAGGGGCTGAACAGTGGTGAGCGTCTTACGGTTCCCATGGTCCGGGACGGGAACAACTGGCAGGAAGTCGATTGGGATACGGCAATAAAGCGTGCGGCAGGTAAACTGCGTGACGTGATCGACCGGCACGGGGCAGGGAACATCGGGGCCCTGGTTTCCCCATCGGCCACTTCTGAAGAACATTACCTTGCACAGAAATTCATGCGGGGACTGGGGTCCCACAACATCGACCATCGGTTGCGGCAATCGGACTTCAGTGACCAGGAAGCCGCGCCGGCGTACCCCGGTCTCGGGGTCTCTCTCGCAGGCGTGGAGCAGCTTGATGCGGTTTTGGTCGTCGGTGGTTTTCCGCGCAAGGATCAGCCAATCTTCAACCACCGCCTGCGTAAGGCCGCACTGGCCGGCGCGCAGGTGATGGTCATCAACCCGGTCGATTTCAGTTTCAATTTTGATGTCGCCGCTAAATCCATCGCGGCTCCGGCTGATATCGTGCATGAACTGGCCGCGGTCCTGAAGGCTGCTGTTGCGATGAGCGGCAGGAAAACCGCACTGACCGGCTTGCCGGCAGCGCTGAGACCGAGACAGCTGCATAAAAACATCGCCAGCGCGCTCGTCAACGCGGAAAGGCCGGCCGTATTCATCGGCAGCCTGGGTATATCCCATCCGCAACTGTCCCTGTTGCGCTACCTGTCCGGGACGCTGGCGCAACGGGTCGCGGGCGTATTCGGTTACCTGGAGCACGGGGCCAACAGCGCCGGGGCATGGCTGGCAGGGGCCGTACCCCACAGGTTGCCGGGTATGGTCAATAGCGCTAGCGCCGGCCTTGACGCAACTGCCATGCTGGCGCAACAAATGGCGGCCTACGTACTGCTGGATGTGGAACCGGAACTGGATTGTTTCGATGGAAACCTGGCGCGGGAGGCAATGGCCGGGGCAGAAAGTGTGATTGCCATCTCAGGATACAAGAGCGCAGCAGAGTATGCCGATGTGCTGCTGCCGATGGCAATGTATGCGGAAAACACAGGTTCATACCTGAATATGGAGGGACGGCAACAGAGTTTCAGTGCGGTCGTGCCGCCGCCCGGAAAAGCCCGTCCTGCCTGGGAGGTCATATCAGCCCTGGCGGCTAAATCCGGGAATTCCGCTATTAAATACGGCAGTACAGCAGAGATCCGGTCCGAACTGGATGAGATAACAAAGAATATCCGGCCGGATAACACCGGCGCCTGGCGTATGCCTGAAACCATAGAAGCAACCGGCGACGGTGTACAGCGCATAGGTTATATACCCATGAATTCCGTCGATGCGCTGGTGCGCCATGCCCCCGCGTTACAGCAAACCACTGACGTGGCTGACGGTTTTGCCCGTATAAACGGAAAGACGGCGCGCAGGCTGGGAGTGATTCGCCAGGAAAGCATCAACGTAACATGCCTGGAAAACAGTCTGCAGATGCCGTTACTGATAGATAACACGATTGCGGACAACTGTGTATTGATCCACGGCGGACACGCAGGCAACGCCGGACTGGGTCCCCTGTCAGGCCAGGTTTCGGTGACGGGAACTTGATTCGGGAAGCTCAGGTCCATGATTGAAAACCTGTTCAATATCATCAGCGATCACGTGCTCGCTCCCGTGGTTGGCTGGATAGTGCCGGAGGGGTATGCGGCTTCCACGCTTTATACCCTGGAAGTGCTGGTAAAAATTCTGGCAATATTGCTTCCCTTGCTGTTCTGTGTCGCTTACCTGACGTACGCCGAGCGCAAGATAATCGGCTACATACAGTGCCGGCTGGGACCCAACCGGGTGGGTTTTTTCGGGTTTCGCTTCTGGGGTCTGGGCCAGCCTATCGCCGATGTGGTCAAACTGCTTTTCAAGGAAATCATCATTCCGACCGGGGCGAACAAGCGCCTGTTCGTGATGGCGCCGGTGCTCGCCATGGCGCCTTCCCTGGCGGCGTGGGCGGTGATACCGTTCGATGATACGCTGGTGCTCGCCGATATCAACGCAGGGTTGCTATACATCCTGGCCCTCACTTCACTGGCGGTTTACGGCATTATCATTGCCGGCTGGGCGTCGAATTCCAAGTACGCGTTCCTGGGCGCCATGCGTTCCGCCGCCCAGATCGTTTCCTACGAGATTGCCATGGGTTTTGCCCTGGTGTGTGTGCTGATTGCCGCCGGCAGCCTGAACCTGGGTCAGATTACGGCCGCGCAAAGCGGCAGTATCCTGCACTGGTACTGGCTGCCCCTGTTGCCCATTTTCCTGGTTTATTTTATTTCGGGCGTGGCGGAGACCAACAGGGCGCCGTTTGATGTTGCGGAGGGCGAATCCGAACTTGTGGCCGGTTTCCACGTGGAGTACGGCGGCATGGCATTTTCCATTTTCTTCATGGCGGAATACGCCAATATGGTACTGATTGCCGTGTTGACCGCCGTGCTGTTCTGCGGCGGCTGGCTGTCGCCCTTCCAGGGTCTGCCCCTGCTCGGAAACGTATCTTATCTCAGTGAGCCGAACATATTCTGGCTGCTGTTGAAAACGTCGTTGTTCCTGTTCATGTTCCTGTGGCTCAGGGCTACGTTCCCCCGGTACCGCTACGACCAGATCATGCGTCTGGGCTGGAAGGTGTTTCTTCCCATTACCATCATCTGGATTGTTGTTGTTTCAGTCATGGTCGTCGCAGGGGTTGGCCCCTGGTTCAACTGATTGCGTCAATAAAACAGGTGTCTGATGAATATTAAGCGTTATTTTCAAAGTTTTTTGTTGTGGGAACTGTTCAAGGGCCTGCGTTTGACAGGGCGTTACCTGTTCAGGCGCAAGATCACGGTTCTGTATCCGGAAGAGAAGACCCCCCAGTCGCCACGGTTCAGGGGGCTTCATGCCCTGCGCCGTTATCCCAATGGAGAGGAACGCTGTATCGCCTGCAAGTTATGCGAAGCGGTCTGCCCGGCAGTGGCCATTACTATCGAATCGGAACAGCGGGATGACGGCACCCGTCGCACCACCCTTTATGACATAGATTTGGCGAAGTGCATTTTTTGCGGTTTCTGCGAGGAATCATGCCCGGTCGATTCCATCGTCGAGACGCGCATCTACGAGTATCACGGCGAACAACGCTCCGACCTGCTGATGACAAAAGAAAGACTGCTTGAGGTCGGGGATATGGCTGAACAGCAGATTGCCCGGGACCGCGCAACGGAAGCGTTATACAGATAACCAATAAATAAAAACAGCCGCACAGGACACAGAGAACACAGAAAAAATAATTAAATCACTCCGTGATCTCTGTGCCCTCTGTGGCAAAAAATTAGATATACATGTTGGAACAGTCAATATTTTACATATTTGCCGCTTTGCTGGTGGTGTCCGCATGCCTGGTCATTTCCGTGCGCAACCCGGTACATTCCGCGCTTTTCCTGATCCTTTCTTTTTTCTGCAGCGCGGCTATCTGGTTGATATTACAGGCGGAATTTCTGGCAATTGCGTTGATTCTGGTATATGTCGGCGCGGTGATGGTGTTATTCCTGTTCGTGGTAATGATGCTGGATATCAACGTTTCAACACTCAGGGAAGGGTTCTCCCGGTTTTTGCCCGTCGGGTTACTGGTAGCCCTGCTGATGCTGGTGGCTATGGGGTTGATAGTAGGGACTGCCCATGTCCTGCCCGATACGGGTTCGGTCGCCGGCCAGGTTGAATCCGGTATCGGAAATACCCGGTTGCTCGGCAGAGTCCTGTTCACCGAATATATCTATCCCTTCGAGGTGGCCGGAGCGATCCTGCTGGTGGCGATCATTGCCGCGATCAGCCTGACCATGCGTAAACCGCGCGCGGGCCGTACGCCGAAACCGGGGAACCAGGTCAATGTAAAACGGGAAGCACGGGTGCGGCTCGTCGATATGGAGTCAGCCACAGGGAACACCGGGGAACAACAACAAGATGATTGAACTCAGTGACGTCCTGGTACTGGCCGCATTACTGTTCTGCATCAGTGTGGCGGGTATTTTCATCAACAGGAAAAATGTCATTATCCTGTTGATGTGTATCGAATTGATGCTGCTGTCCGTGAATCTGAACTTCATCGGGTTTTCCCATTTTCTCGGTGATATTCACGGTCAGGTCTTCGTGTTCTTTATCCTGACGGTTGCGGCGGCCGAAGCCGCCATCGGGCTGGCGATCCTGGTCGTTCTGTTCCGCAACCGCAATACCATAAACGTAGTGGACCTGGACACTCTGAAGGGATGATGCCGGCATTTAATCTGGACCATATCTATCTTGCCATCGTGCTCGCGCCGTTACTCGGCGCGGTCATTGCCGGTCTCGGCGGGAATGTCATCGGCAGGCGCGGTGCGCACTGGGTGACGATCATCGGCGTGGGAATTTCCACGCTCCTGTCCCTGGTTGCCTACAAACATCTCATGTTTGACGGCGGTGAAGTTTATAACGCCGATGTTTACACCTGGCTTTCGCTCGGCGAGCTGGATTTTACCGTGGGATTCCTGGTGGACCAGTTATCGGTGACCATGATGGTAGTCGTCAGTTTCGTGTCCTGGCTGATCCATATTTATACCATCGGCTACATGCACGATGACCCGGGGTACCAGCGTTTTTTCAGTTATATCTCCCTGTTCACCTTTGCCATGCTGATGCTGGTGATGTCAAACAACTTCGTCCAGTTGTTTTTCGGCTGGGAAGCCGTCGGACTGGTGTCCTACCTGCTGATAGGTTTCTGGTTCAAGCGCGAGTCGGCCAACTTTGCCGGCCTGAAGGCCTTTCTCGTCAACCGGGTGGGTGATTTCGGTTTCCTCATCGGTATTGCTGCGGTCCTGTCGTATTTCAATTCCCTGGATTACCTGCAGGTGTTCGGCCAGGCACAGTCACTCACGGGCACGACCATATCCCTGGTACCGGGACTGGAGTGGTCAGCACTGAGTTTTATCTGTATCTGTTTGTTTATCGGCGCCATGGGAAAATCCGCCCAGGTTCCCCTGCACGTGTGGCTACCGGATTCCATGGAGGGTCCGACTCCCATATCCGCGTTGATTCACGCGGCGACGATGGTGACTGCGGGCATTTTCATGGTTGCGCGCATGTCGCCCCTGTTCGAGTTATCCGAGGCTGCGCTCAGCATGATCCTGCTGATAGGCGCGCTGACGGCATTTTTCATGGGCCTGCTGGGACTGGTCCAGAATGACATCAAGCGGGTTGTTGCCTATTCAACCTTATCCCAGTTAGGCTATATGACCGTGGCGCTTGGCGCTTCTGCCTACTCAATTGCCATCTTTCACCTGGTGACCCACGCCTTTTTCAAGGCTTTGCTGTTCCTGGCCGCGGGCTCCGTGATAATCGCACTCCACCATGAACAGGACATGCGCAAAATGGGCGGGTTGTACCGTTATATGCCGATAACGTGGTTTACCGCGCTGATCGGGTCGCTTGCACTGGTCGGATTTCCGCTGACGTCGGGGTTCTTCTCGAAGGATGCCATAATCGAGGCGGTGCATTACTCGCAACTACCGGGCGCGGGTATCGCCTACCTGGCCGTACTGAGCGGCGTTTTTATTACGGCGCTGTACACGTTCCGCTTGTTTTTTATGACGTTCCACGGCAAGGAGCGCCTGGACCGGCATACCTGGGAGCATTTGAAAGAGCCGCCGGGAGTCGTTACCGTGCCGTTGTTCATCCTCGCCATCCCATCCCTGGTTATCGGCGGTTTCCTGGTCGGGCCCATGGTACTGGGCGATTATTACGGGGACGCGATCCACGTTTCCGTGGAGCATGCTGCCGGTCTGCAGGAAATGGCTTCGCATTATTCCGGCGCCCTCGATTTTGTTGTGAATTCGTACAAACACGCGCCCGTATGGCTGGCGCTGGCGGGGATCTGTGTTGCCTGGCTGTGTTACATCAGGCATCCGCACTGGCCGGGTAAGATTGCCGGACGCCTCGCGCTGCCTTACCGGCTGTTCGTCAGGAAATATTACTTTGACGAAGTGTACCAGGCCGTTTTTGCCGGTGGCGCCCGTAACGCCGGCAAGGCGCTCTGGCAATGGGGCGACGAACGCGCCATTGATGGTTTCCTGGTTAACGGGTCAGCCCGTGTCGTGCGCTGGTTTTCGGCATTAATCAGGAACCTGCAGACCGGTTACCTGTACCATTACGCCTTTGCCATGATTATCGGGCTGTTGTTGCTCCTGGCAGTGTTCGTCCACCAGATCATGTGAGCCCGCCTGTATGGTTCAATACCTGCCTATCCTGAGTTTACTGGTCTGGGCGCCCATACTGGGCGGACTGGTTATCCTGTGCGTCGGCGACCGGATGCGGGATTCGGTCAAACTGTTTACCCTGGTCGTGTCCCTGTTCGCGCTGTTGATGTCGATCCTGTTATACCTGCGCTTTGACACCACAACGGTGCTGATGCAGTTTGTGGAATACTCCGAATGGATAAGCACATTCAACATAAATTATCACCTGGGGGTCGACGGTATTTCCGTGCCCCTGATAATGCTGACGACGTTTACCACCGTCCTGGTGGTGATAGCCGGCTGGGTGGTCATCGAGTCCAGGCTGTCCCAGTACATGGCGTCCTTTCTCATCCTGGAAGGGTTGATGAACGGGGTGTTCGTGTCCATGGATGCGATACTGTTTTATTTCTTCTGGGAAGCCATGTTGATCCCCATGTTCCTTATCATCGGCGTATGGGGCGGCCCGAGGCGCGTTTACGCCACGATCAAGTTTTTCCTGTACACCTTCCTGGGTTCGGTATTCATGCTCGTGGCGCTACTGTACCTGTATTCGAAAATGGGCAGCTTCTATATCCTTGACCTGTACAGGTTGCCGCTGTCGCTGGAGGCGCAGAAATGGATATTCATTGCGTTCCTGCTTGCTTTTGCGGTGAAAGTCCCCATGTGGCCGGTGCATACCTGGTTGCCCGATGCGCACGTTGAGGCGCCTACGGGCGGTTCCGTAATCCTGGCTGCCATCATGTTGAAGATGGGAGGATACGGCTTTATCCGTTTCAGCCTGCCCATCACCCCGGACGCCAGCGCGGAATTGGCGAACTTCATGATCGTGTTGTCACTGATCGCTATCGTCTATATCGGCTTTGTCGCCCTGGTGCAGCAGGACATGAAAAAACTGATTGCCTATTCATCCGTTTCCCATATGGGATTTGTCACGCTGGGATTTTTTATCGTGTTTTCCCTTATCAGCCAGTCCGGCCCGGGCACTGACGCGGTAATGGGACTGGCGGGAGGCATGATGCAGATGATATCGCACGGCCTGATCTCGGCCGCCCTGTTCCTGTGCGTCGGAGTAATGTATGAGCGGGTGCACAGCCGGCAGATCGCGGATTACGGCGGAGTGGCCAATACCATGCCGGTATTTGCCTCGTTTATGATGCTGTTCGCCATGGCCAATGCCGGGTTGCCCGGCACGTCGGGGTTTGTCGGGGAATTCCTGGTCATCCTGGCCAGTTTTCATGCCAACGCCTGGATTGCCGTTGCGGCTGCAAGCGTACTGATCCTGGGCGCCGCCTACACGTTATGGATGTATAAACGCGTGATCTTTGGTGACGTGGCGAATGAGCAGGTGGCCGGATTGCAGGACATTTCCCTGCGCGAGACCCTGTTCCTGGCGTTGCTTGCCGGCGCCGTGTTGTTGCTGGGCCTGTGGCCGGCGCCGCTGTTCGAATTGATGGAAACCACGCTCATCCACCTGGCGGAGCATATCTCGCAATCCAAGATCTTATGATGATGCCGATCACTGCTGAAATGATGTTTGTCGTCCCGGAACTTGCGTTGCTGGTACTTGCCTGCCTGGTCCTGGTATGTGACGTGTTTTCAACAAGCGAGCACAAGCCGCGGACCTACTGGCTGGCACAGGTTTCCCTGGTGGTCGTGATAGTTCTCGTAATTTACTTCAATCCTGAAGAGCGCATTCCGGTATTTCACAATCACTTCATCCTCGATCCGCTGAGCACAGTGCTGAAGGTGACTGTTTGTGCCGCGTCGCTGGTCGCGTTCCTGTTCTCGTACCACTATTTCAAGGCGCGCGGGCAGTTACAGGGCGAGTATTTCGTGATTGGGTTGTTTGCCGTACTGGGGATGCTGGTCATGATATCGGCATACAGCATGCTGAGCGTATACCTCGGCCTGGAACTCATGTCGCTGTCCCTGTACGCGATGGTGGCCATGAACCGGGAATCGGGCACGGCCTCCGAGGCAGCCATGAAGTATTTTGTCCTGGGGGCGCTGGCCTCCGGGCTGCTGTTGTACGGCATTTCAATTTTATACGGGCTCTCCGGTACCCTGGTATTGCCGGAGCTCGCCGCTTACATCAGTTCCCATGCCGGCAGCAGGATAGCGTTAACCTTTGGCTTGGTCTTCGTTGTTGTCGGGATCGCGTTCAAGCTGGGTGCGGTCCCGTTCCATACCTGGCTGCCGGACGTATATGAGGGTTCGCCGACGGCGGTTACCCTGTTCCTGGCCGGCGCGCCGAAGGTGGCTGCTTTTGCCATGGCGGTACGCCTGCTTATCGACGGTCTGCAACCGCTGCATGTCGATTGGCAGGGCATGCTCATCATCCTGTCCGTGCTGTCCATGGCGGCAGGTAATATCATCGCCATCTCCCAGACGAATATAAAACGCATGCTGGCGTATTCCGCCATCGCCCATGCCGGGTTCCTGATCCTGGGTATTCTGCCGGGTCTCGACGCCGGCGCCGGCGCCACGTATGCAGCGGCGTTGTTCTATGTTATCTCCTACGTCATCATGAGTCTGGGTGCATTCGGCTTCATTATTTTATCCGGGAGCGCGGACCATGAAGCCGATCAATTGACGGATTTCAAGGGGTTTGCAGAATTCAACCCCTGGTTTGCCTTTATCATGTTGGTGTTCATGTTCTCCCTGGCAGGCGTCCCCCCGTTCCTGGGGTTCTGGGCGAAATGGTTCGTTATCAAGGAAGTAATCGCTATCGGGCATATATGGCTGGCAATCCTGGCAGTTATCTTTTCAGTGGTAGGGGCCTATTATTATTTACGGATTGTTAAACTGATGTACTTTGATCAACCGGATACCATGCCGGCGATCGTTGCCGGCCGGCAAGTCCGATTGATGATCAGTTTCAACGGCCTGGCCGTGCTGGTACTCGGATTCGTCCCCGGAGAACTCATACGAATCTGTACCACGGTACTGATGGGTTAGTCCCTTCCTGCCGATGTCCGCGGGCAATGTCACCTGGTTGTTGATCATCCTGACCGTTATCCTGGCCAACATTCCCTGGTTTTACGGACGTTTCCTGCTGTTTATCAGGCCGGAGAGAAAAACGGTGTGGATGTGTTTGCTTGAGTGGTTGCTGCTGTATTGTCTTGCCGGGTTCCTCGCCCTCGGTGTCGAGAAAAAAATGCAGGGAGAAACCCACGCGCAGGACTGGGAATTTTACGCAGTCACTTTCTTTTTATTCGTGGTATTCGCGTTTCCGGGATTTATTTATAGAGGATTCAGGGGCTGACCCCTATCACTTGGCCCATGGTCACCTGTTTACCGGAAACAGTCCAGTTGACCTTGCCCGGTTCCGTCAACAGGATCACCGTTGAGCCCATGTTGAAACGTCCGATTTCATCTCCCCGGGCGAAACTGATGCCCGGCTCATAATGCCAGCTTGCGTATTCCCGTTTGTCAGCAGGAGCGACCTGCCCATGCCAGGTCGTTGCCACTGAACCGACGAAGATCGCGCCTACGAAGATAACGGAGAACATGCCGGTTTCCGACCGGAAAGTGGTGATTACACGCTCATTGCGGGCAAACAGTCTGTCGATGCGGCGTGTGTACGCGGGACCAACGGAGACTAGCCGGCCCGGGATGTATGACATGAAGACCAGTTCTCCGTCTGCGGGGATATGAACCCGGTGGTAATCCCGGGGCGACAGGTAAAGCGTGATGAAGTTGCCGTTTTGATAATACCTGACGTGATCCTTGTCGCCATGGACCAGTTCAGCAAGTGAGTAATATTTGCCCTTGGCCTGGACGAGCCGGTCGTCATCAAGAGTCCCGGCAGCGCCTGTGTGACCGTCAACGGGTGAGATGACGCCGTTGCTTGCCCCGGATATGGGGCGTGCTCCGGGCTTAAGGCTGCGGGTGAAGAAATCATTGAAGGTCATATATTCATTGGCCGAGGATTTTTCCGCCAGGTCCATATCGACCCTGTATTTCCTGATGAACAATCGAATCAGGGCATTTTTCCAGGGACGCCACGGGCAGCGGGTGACCTTGTACATCAGCCTGGAGAGCAGGTGGTGCAGGCTGTCCGGGGTCAGGGTAAAAAATCCCGGCATTAAGGAAGACGCAGGCTAACCATCAATGAGTCGACGGACCCGGTTGAACCTGTCGGTGATGCTGCGGTTGTCGTGAGGTCTCGAAAATATCGCCACCAGCCGGCCGCGGGGATCGACCAGGAATAATGACGCACCGTGGTCCACGAGGTAGTTTTCCTCACTCTCCGTCTTATCCAGAAAATAGGGGAGACCGATCTGGCCCGTCAGGTTTGCAATCTGTTCAGCCGATCCGCCAAGGCCGATAAATGACGGATTGAACGAGGTGACGTATTGGTCCAGGCGTGCCGGAGTATCCCGCTCGGGGTCGACCGACACGAATACGGTTTGTACGTTCTCTGCCTGCTCCAGTTGCCTGTGCACCTTGTCCATGACAGCCAGTGTGACCGGGCAAATATCGGGGCAGTGCGTGAAACCGAAGAACAGGAACGACCATTTCCCCTCCAGGTCGGTCAGGGTAAATGGATTGTTATTTTGATCGACGGCTGCGAATGCGGTCAGGGACTTGGGATTTGGCCAGAGCAGTCCCGGGATGGCGGGTTCCGTCTTGTCTCCCTGGTGCATGGTTGCAAGCACGCCGATAACGGTTGCCAGCACAACCACGCCTGCTACCATGAGGGCCATGTTAAGTGATTGCCTGGTCATCATAGCGGCTTATTATATCTCAACCCGGACAATGCACCAGTGGCTTAAGCGTATGGATGATTTTACCGCCAATGAGTCGTGTACCATTGATAATATAAGACTCACGATTTATAATCTTGAACCTTGTGTGCAGCCGCCTTAGCCACAGCTTTAAGAGAAGGCTTAATAATTAATAATTTCAGGAAGTTATAATGAAAACAAGAAGTGTATTCGGTATATTGTTGATCGGACTGTTCCCCTTGCTCGCCGGTGCGGAGACAGTTCACGGGCAGGCTGTATCAGTGGATGCCCCGTTGGTATTCAACGAGGCGATGCTGGTGTCGGCTCTCGTGCTGGCACTGACTTTTGTCGGGATCTTCACTGAAATGATACACGGCCTGGAACGCATGAAAGTGGCGGCAGGCGGCGCCGTGACCATGGTGATCGTCGGGCAGATTTACGGTTTTTACGACCCGACGCTGGCGGTTGAAGCCGTGGACTGGAACGTGGTCTTCCTGCTGGGCGCCATGATGACGGTGATTGCCATGATGATCCCGACCGGCGGCTTCGATATGCTGGCCTACCGGATCGCCAATTTCAGCAGGGGCCGCTTGTACTTGCTGCTGGCGTTGATAGGTACCTGTGTTACCGTTTTATCACTGTTGCTGGACAACGTGACCACGGTGGTGATATTCGGACCGCTGATCATCCTGATAGCCCGGGCACAGAAGATCAACCCGATACCCTACCTGCTGGCGGCTGCCCTGTTATCGGATACGGGCGGAGTTGCCACCCTTGTCGGTGACCCCCCGAACCTGATGATCGGTTCCGCCGCAAACATCTCGTTCAATGATTTTGCGATCCACATGGTGCCGCCGGTATTGATTGCCTGGATAGGCGTGCTGATCCTCCTGAAATACCTGTTCAAGGAGGAACTGGCCGAGACGCCGGCAGACGTATCCGACTATTCGACAGAGGTGAAAAACCCGCGGGTATGGAATGCTTCAATCATCATCCTCGGGGTCATGGTCGTACTCTTCATGCTCCACCACAAGTTTCACTGGGAGCCCTGGTTTGTCGCGGCCATCGGCATGGTGTCCTTGATGTATGTTTCCCGTAAAATCATCATGGATAATACCTTCGAGCACGTGGAAATTACCTTGCTGGTGTTCTTTATTTCCCTGTTCATGCTGGTGGGAGGTGTGGAACACAGCCAGTTCCTCATGTATATCGGCCAGTATATAACGCCGTTTGTGCAACAGGACCTGCTGATGGCGACCATCATCCTGATGTGGGTCGGCGCCATCATGTCGGCAGCCATCGACAATATTCCTTTCACGGCAGCCATGATACCCATCATTTTGAGTATGGAGACGGTGGGGATTAACGTGACGCCGCTGTGGTGGGGACTGGCCATAGGCGTCGGTATGGGCGGCAACGGCACCCATATCGGTTCGACGGCAAACGTGTTCATCGTGACAATCTCGGAGCGCCTGGCAAGAAACGAGAACGATCCCAGCCTGCGTATCACCCCGGGGCTATGGTTCAAGAAGGGCCTGCCGGTCATGTTGCTGACCCTGGTGCTGTCGACGATCTTCTTTATTGTCTTCTGGGACTTCCTGTCACGCCCGTTGGGGAGTTGAGAATTACGAATTAGGAATTACGAATTAGGAATGAATGTGCCGCCTGTGGCGGCTGCTCATCACCATAATACCCCGGCAACCGTCCCGGCCGCGCCTCCAATTCGTAATTCGTAATACGTAATTCGTAATTCGTAATTCCTAATTCGTAATTCATAATTCATAATTCCTGCTCAAACCAGCTGTCCAGTTCGTCGGTTTTCAGTTCTTCAATCGTGTAGATGTTGAAGGCCTTGTAAACCTTCCAGTTGTAAATCTTCGTCTCAATCTCCAGCGTTTCCATGGCGTCTGCCTGTTTCAGCCGGGCCTGGTACTTCCTGATCTGGCCGTCGGCGTAGTCATTGCAGCGGGTGATGAAGTCACTGATGACCTGCTTCTTTTCGGGGACGCTATTCATAAAAATCTCCAGTCTTGTGATTGAAAGGACTTAAGCTGTACGCCAGTCTATTCCATATTGATAAATTTAATGTATATTATTAGCTGTCAAAGCGGAACTAACCGCATAATTTATTTCACATAATCTCGTATTTACCAGGGGGAGTTATCATGGCCGGTTATGTCACACACTCATTACCTGAGATCAGGTTGACGGAACACCTGTATGAAATCCTTGGACAACTTGACGAGTCCAATGTCGACCTGAAGGACTGCGTCTCCATGCCGCCGGAAGTGTATACCTCCGAGGAATGGTTTGAATTCGAAAAGCGGGCCGTCTGGGACCGGGAATGGATCTGCGTCGGGCACATCGGCACCATACCCCGTGCAGGCGATTACGTCTCCGTCACGATAAATGAAGACCCGCTACTGGTGCAGCGTAAAGACGACGGCGGTGTGCGTGTCCTGTCAGCCGTGTGCCAGCACCGCGGTCATGTTCTGGGCGAGGAAACAGGCAATACCCGTGTCTTTACCTGTCCTTTCCATGGCTGGTCCTACGATGAAACGGGCAAGCTGGTCAGCGCCCCGGAAATGGACGCCCATGCCAGCCTGGGTGAATTACAGCAAAAATATTGCCTGCCGACATTGCGTACCGAGGTGTGGAACGGTTTCATCTTCGTCAACATGGACGGCAAGGCCAAACCTCTTGCCCCGCGCCTGAAGCGGCTTGGCAAGGAAATAGAAAACCACAAGCTTGCAGAGATGGGCGGTGTGCCCACGGTGGACTGGGGACCAAGTCCATGGAACTGGAAGTTCATGCACGAGAATGCCATCGAACCCCATCATACCTGGTACCTGCACAAGGGTCCCCACGACTTTGCCCCTTCCAAGCTGGCCACGTTCGCGGAATGGGACGATTTCGACGACGGCGCCATATACCATCCTACCGGGTTCCTGGAACTGGACGGCAATTTTACCTCGGCTTTCAGCTGCCTGTTCCCCGTGATCGAGGGGTTGACCGAGAATGAACGCAAGCGGGTAATGTTTGCCTGTATCCTGCCCAACCTGTTCTTCGGCTGTGTGCCCGACGGTTGTTTCTATTACTGCATACTCCCCCAGGGCGCCAACGCCATGACCATCCGGGTCGGTTTCGTCTATCCCAAATCCACCCTGCGCATGGATAATTTCGATATCATTTTCAAGGCTGTCGTCATGGGTCTGGAAACGTTGAATGACCAGGATACCGGCGCCAACACTAACGTTCACAAGGGCCTGCGATCACGGTTTGCGCCGCGCGGGCGTTATGCCCCGAAAGAGGCGACCCTGCCGCAGTTCAACCGCTGGCTGATTACGCGCTACAAGGCCTATGCGGCGGAGCTTGAAGGGCGCAAGCAGAAATCCAGGCAGGTGGCTTGAGGGGAATTAGGAATTACGAATTAAGAATTAGGAATTACGAATTAGGAATTGAATGAGACGCATGTGGCGACGTGTAAGGATTTCAGTCCTGGCAAAATTTACAATACGGATTGCTAATTGCCAGGATGCACTTATTCCTAATTCCTAATTCCTAATTCCTAATTCATAATTATATCGATATGAGTAATGAACTTGCCGAAATAAAGGGACTGCTGCAAAAGCTGGATGCCAAGTTGACCCACCTCGAAGACGTGGAGGCGATACAGCGGCTGATAGTCACGTACGCCAGGGGCTGTGACCGCGGTAACGACCCTGAAGCCATCGGTCCGTGTTTTGCCGAAGACGGCACCTGGGAATGCAAGGGCTTCGGCAAGTATCATGGCCGGGACAAACTGGCGCAAGGCCTGCACGGGATCGCCGGCGAGAAGATCTGGTGGTCGTTGCATTACATGATTTCCCCGTTGATCGACATTGCTCCCGACGGTCTCAGTGCAACTGCATTCTGGTACCTGTGGGAATCGGCGACCGTGCCCAATCCCCATACCGACGAAGCGGAGTCCCACTGGATTGGGGGCACGTACGATTGCCGCTGCGTAAAACAGGACGGCGATTGGCTGTTCCAGTCCATGGAACTGAAACTGAACATGGTGAGCCCGTACGCAGACGGATGGGTAAAGGCCAAATTCCTGGATGGCAGCCGGAATTCCCCCTACCTCATGAACCTGGAGCAAGGTGAGTATTACTGGTGCGCCTGCGGCCGCTCCAAAAACCAACCGTTCTGCGACGGTTCCCACAAGGAAACCAGGCGCGAACCCATGCAGTTCAAACTGGACAAATTCCAGCACGTGGCCCTGTGCGGTTGTAAATACTCGAAGACCAAACCCTGGTGTGACGGGTCGCACTTGAAGCTCAACCTGGAGCAGGGTTCCTGAGCCGTGGTAACGAGAAGGAAATTCCTGACAACATCCGCCCTGGCTGCCGGCGCGCCCATGGCCGTGCATCCCGGGCTAGTTGCAGCGGACCAGGCCCCTGACAAACCCCTGCCGGAGTCTCTGACACCTGCCGAGTTCAACCGGGCTGTCGCGGAATTGCGCCGCGCCATTGGTGACGAGTGGGTGTTTACCGATGATGAAGGAGACCTGAGGACTTACCGGGACGTTTATTCGACCTTGCCCGACGAGGCAAACATGCCGTCCGCAGCGGTGGCGCCCAGGACCGTTGAAGAGATCCAGGCCATCCTGAAAATTGCCCGCAGTTACCAAATTCCACTCTGGACCGTTTCCACCGGCAAGAATTATGCCTACGGCGGCCCGGCGCCCAGGAAACCCGGTTTTTTTGTTCTCGACCTGAACCGCATGAAGCGCATCATCGAAGTCAATGAAGAGCATGGTTATGCAGTGGTCGAGCCGGGTGTCAGCTACTTTGAACTGTATAACTACCTGCAGCGGCGCGGCAGCAAGTTATGGATCGACCCGGCGGCCCCGGGCTGGGGCAGCGTCCTCGGCAACCTGTTGGAACACGGCGCCGGCTACACGCCCTATGGCGACCACCTGCTGATGAATTGCGGTATGCAGGTGGTGCTGGCAGACGGCACTGTCGTCGATACCGGCATGGGCGCCTTGTCCGGCTCTGCCACGTCCAGCCTGTACAAGTATGGCTGCGGGCCGTGGGTCGAAGGCATGTTCACCCAGTCGAATTTCGGCATTGTTACCAAGGTGGGAATCTGGTTGATGCCGGAACCCCCGGGTTACCGGCCTTACCTGGTGACTTTTCCGCGGGAAGAAGATCTCTACCAGATCACGGAGATCGTCGGTCCTTTGCGGCTCAATATGCTGATACCCAATGCGGCGACCACGGTGGGTCTGATCTGGGAAGCGGCTCCCAACGCTACCAGGAAACAGTATTACAGCGGTAAAGGTCCCATGCCCATGCGTCATCGCCGGAAGATGGCGCAAGACCTGGATATCGGCATGTGGAATTTCTACGGCGCCCTGTACGGGCCGGAACCGATCATGGACAACAACTGGAAAGTCCTGGAAGAGGCATTCCGCAGCATACCCGGCGCAAAGTTCTTCTTCGAAGGCGATCGGCCGAACGACCCGGCCTGGCGCTACCGTGTCAAGCTGATGAAAGGCGTGCCGAACATGACCGAGTTCAGCCTCATGAACTGGGTAGGCAGCGGTGCGCATATCGATTTCTCACCGCGCTCTCCGGTAACCGGCGAGGATTCCATGAAACAGTTCACCCTGATAAGGGACCGGGCGAATGAATACGGGTTTGATTATATCGGTGAGTTCCTGGTGGGATGGCGGGAACTCCTGAACATCTTCCAGCTCATCTTCGACCGGCTGGATGACGATGAACGGCGCCGCGCCCACGAATGTTTCGGACACCTGGTCAACGATTTTGCCGAACAGGGATATGGCGAGTATCGCACCCACCTGAACTTCATGGACGAGATTGCCGGCACCTATAACTGGAACGACGGGGCACTGTGGAAACTGCACCACAGGCTGAAACAGGCGCTGGACCCGGTCGGGATCCTGTCTCCCGGGAAAAGCGGTATCTGGCCCGCTTCAAAATCGTAATGTGTTGAACATTCACGATGACCGGATATCGACACGCAACCTTCCTGGCTGTCATGCTGTTGCTGGCAGGATGTGGTAACGATGACACTACGGGGACAGGTGAACAGGCGGACGGACACGCGGATACGCAGATGACCTATCTCGACGGCAAGGCGTTGTTTGAACTGTATTGCATTGCCTGCCACGACGCAGGGCCCGGGCACCCGGGGACCATGCGCCTGGAGGAGAGGATGAGTGCAGACCAGGCGCCCCTGCTTGACCGGGACAACCTGCCGCCGGACTATGTAAAACTGGTGGTGCGGGAGGGCTTCAAACTGATGCCGCCGTTTCGCCCCAGTGAAATCGACGATGCCCAACTGGACCTGCTGACTGACTATATCTCGGGAGAAAATCACTGATGGACATGGAAACGGTCACGTTATCACCCGAGGCCCGGGCCATAGCCGGGCGAATACATAATATCAGAGACTATCTCGAACTGCTGGCCGAGCACGGCCAGTGCATTACCTGGCCCGAAACCGTAATGCCCGAACCCGATATCCGCAAGGTTGTCGTCGCGGCCGGGCGCGACGCCATGACCGGCCCGGCTATCGTGTTCGACAAGATCCACGGTTACCCGGGCAAAAGACTGGTCGTGGGTGTGCACGGCAGTTTTTCCAATATAGCGCTGCTGCTGGGCAAGCCGAAAGGGACCAGCATCAAGGAACTGTTCTACGAACTGGCAGGACGCTGGGGTTCGGACACGCCGTTGATCAACAGGGTGGAACCGGAACATGCTCCGGTGCATGAAAACAGGGTTGAAGCGGGTATCAACCTGTATGACCTGTTGCCGCTGTACCGGATCAACGCCCTGGACGGCGGGTTTTATATCGCCAAGGCCAATATCGTCAGCCGCGACCCCCGCGACCCGGACAATTTTGCCAAACAGAACGTGGGGATCTACCGCATCCAGGTACAGGGCCCGGACCGGTTCACCCTGCTGTCAGTCCCGTCTCACGATATGGCGCAACAGATACTGATGGCGGAGCAGGATGATGTCCCGCTGAAGGTCGCCGTGATGCTGGGCAACCACCCCGCCATGGCGATGTTTGCCGCCACCCCGGTCAATTACGATGAATCGGAATTTGCCTACGCCTCGCAGATGATGGGCAGCCCCATTGAGCTGACCCGGTCCGGTAACGGCATGGATGTGCTTGCCGGCGCGGAGATGGTGATAGAGGCGGAACTGCTCAATAACCAGCGTTGCCTGGAAGGGCCGTTCGGGGAATTCCCGGGCAGCTACAGCGGTATCCGCCACGTACCCCTGTTCCGGGTGACCGCCGTTTCTCACCGTACCGATCCCATCTTTGAAAGTATTTATATCGGCAAGGGCTGGACCGAACACGATACCTTGATCGGATTGAACACTTCTGCCCCCATTTATGCCCAGCTAAAGGAAAACTTCCCGGAAGTCGTTGCGGTGAACGCCTTGTACCAGCACGGCCTGACCGGGATTATTTCGGTGAAGAACCGGTTTGCCGGTTTCGCCAAATCGGTGGCCATGCGGGCGCTGGGGACTCCCCACGGCCTGATGTACCTGAAGAACCTGATTATGGTGGACGACGACGTCGATCCCTTCGATCTCAACCAGGTGATGTGGGCCTTGTCCACGCGCACCCGCGCCAGCGACATCATCGTCATCCCCAATATGCCCCTGGTGCTCATTGACCCGGCCGCGGAGATCCCGGGGAAAGGCCATCGCCTGGTGATCGACGCCACCAGTTTCATGCCGCCCGATCCCATCGGCGGCGATGCCAAGCTCGTCGCGCCCCCCACAGGTTCCGAAATCGATGACCTGGCCAAGTACATTTTGCGGCTGCAAAAAGAGGCGGAAAACCGGTGAACTGCCCCCGTTGCCAATCTGCGGAAGAACACCTGCGCACCGAATGCGAGGGCAGGGAAGGGGGTGAACTGGTCTGGACCGTATTTTACTGCCGGCGCTGTTCATTCACCTGGCGCGACAGTGAACCGGCAGAATCCATAGACTACGGCCTGCGGGAGGACTGGTTCCGCGCCGATCCGGACCATCCGGAAAAGTACGAGCAGAATATTCCGCCGGCAAAAACGGACGGGGCAGACTGAAAGCAGACTATTTCAGCCACAAGGACACAGAGATAACAGAGGTAATATGAGTTGTTTAACGACCTGAAGAAAAAGCTGGGTAAAGCGGCTGTGCTGAGCGGCGATAACGCTGTTATCGAGGGTGGTTACGCAAGGCTCGGCAGGACGCCGCTGGGTGTGGTCATGCCGGAAGACGTGGACCAGTTGCGTGCGGTATTGTCCGCCGCTGCTGAGAATAACGTATCGCTGTGGGTCCTGCCCAATGCCGCGGCCAACGGAGGCATGGTCGGTTCAGTAACGGACAAGGATATCCTGGTTATCGACCAGTCCCGCATGAATAACATCGTGGAGGTTAACAGCAAGGCCGCCTATGCCCTGGTGGAACCGGGCGTGAGTTACACGCAACTGAATGAGCACCTGGAGCAAAACGGGACCGGCCTGTGGGTTGATTGTGACAGGAACGGCCTGAATTCCGTTGCCGGCAGTATCGCCGCGCGGGAATTCGGGTATACCGCCTACGGGGATCACACGATGATGCAGTGCGGGATGGAAGTCCTGCTGGCCGACGGCGAACTGGTCAGGCTGGGCATGGGAGCCATGCCGAAGAGCAATACCTGGCAACTGGCGAAATATGCCTACGGCCCCTACCTGGACGGCCTGTTTACCCAATCCAGCCTGGGTGTGATAACAAAAATGGGGGTATGGCTGATGCCGGCGCCCCCTGCTTACCAGCCTTTTGCCGTCACCCTGGAAAGTAACGGCGACCTGGCCCAGGCGGTGGAGATATTGCGCTCATTCAAGGTCAACGTGATCGTACCGAACACGGTAGTTATCAGTAATCCCGTGCTCGACGCGAGCCCCTTCAGTTCCCGGCAGGATTACACCAACGGCAATACGGTCGACCTGGACAGGCTGAGGATGGACCATGGCCTGGGATTGTGGACCCTGTACGGCGCGTTATACAACACCCCGCCTAACGTCGATGTATTATGGCCCATGGTAAAAGGAGCATTTTCAGGGATCCAGGGCGCTACGGTGCTTGACCTGAAAACAGAGGCAGGCAACCCGGTGCTGGCCGGCAGGGAGAGCATGATGCGCGGCCGGCCCTCGGCTGCGTTCAGCAACCTCAACAACTGGTCAGGCCAGGCACACCTGTATGCCGGGTTTGTCAGCCCTATAGACGGCCGGCAGGTCCTGAAGATGAACAAAGTGGTCAGCGACACGGTGCGCAGCAGCGGGTTCGACTACCTGACGGAATTTGCTGTGGGCTGGCGCTCCGTCATCCAGCGTGTCTATTTAACATACCAGAGTGAAGCCGAACCCAGGGCGGCCGCGTGTCTTGAGACTCTTGTCGATGCGATGGCGCAACGGGGCTATGGCGTCAGCCATATCAGTACCGGCTACCTGGACCGGGCGTTGGCCGGCTATGATAACAGCGGTATGTCCGAGCTGCGCGGCAGGCTCAAACAGGCGCTGGACCCCGGCAACCTGTTTGCCTGAGCGGAAGAAATCTCAGTTACTGACGCCCTTCCAGCGCTTCACTATTCCGGGTTCGATATCAAACAGGTCCAGCACCCGGCCGACACTGGCGTTGATGATGTCATCGATGCTCCGGGGCCGGTTGTAAAATGCCGGAATGGGCGGTGCGATGATCGCCCCCAGGACGGACGCTTCGTAGAATAATTTACAGTGGCCCGTGTGCAGCGGGGTCTCGCGGGGCATGATTACCAGGCGCCGGCGTTCCTTGAGCACCACGTCGGCGGCCCGCACCAGCAGGTTTTCCGCATAGGAGTTGGTAATTGCCGACAATGTCCGCATGGAGCAGGGGGCGACGATCATGCCGTCGGTCCTGAAAGAACCGCTGGATATGGTGGCGGCAACGTCTTTTACGTTATGGACGACGTCGGCTTTTGCTTCAACGTCGGTGACGCCGTGTTCGGTTTCAATGCCGATGTTGAGCTTGGCCGCATTGGTCATGACCAGGTGGGTTTCGATATCCGGCAGTTCAGCCAGCACTTCCACCAGCCGAATGCCGTAGGGCAGGCCGCTGGCCCCGGACATGCCGATAATAATTCGTTTCATAGAGACTTGCGTTCCCTTTTTCAGGAATGTATCAGAGTATTTCACAAATATAGCGCAAATCAAATGCAAAAAACCCCCACGATTCCAATATTCGTACTATACTTGACGCCTAAGGTTGTATTTTTGTTTATCCAGTTAGTTTGAACATTATAAAGAGAGGAGGGGGTATTCCATGGCTGCACAAATGAAAGAAACCTATTACGGCGGTTGCCCGCATGATTGTCCCGACACCTGTTCCATGGTGTTCGAAGTAGAGGACGGCAAACTCACCGGTGTTCACGGCAACCCGGATCATCCGATGACGCGCGGGGGCTTGTGTGTAAAGCTCGATGATTATGAAAAACGTCACTACCATCCCGATCGCGTTCTCCACCCCTTGCGCCGGACCGGCCCCAAGGGCAGTAAACAATTCGAACGCATTTCCTGGGACGAGGCGCTCAACGAAGTTATCAGCCGCTGGAAAGACATTATCGACGAATATGGCACCCAGGCCATCGCTCCCTACAGCTACCTGGGGCACCAGGGGCTGATACACGGTTTGAACGGCGGTGACGCCTTTTTCAACAAGCTGGGCGCCACGGTTTGTGAGCGCACCTTCTGCGGCGAGGGGTCTGCAACCGCCTGGGTATTGACCAATGGACCCACCAGCGGCGTTGACCCGGAAAGTTTCGCCCATTCAAAGTACATCATCCTCTGGGGTTGCAACAGTGTCAGCACCAACCTGCACGCCTGGCATTTTGTCAAGGACGCCAAAGACAGAGGGGCAAAACTGATAGTGATTGATCCCTACCGTTCACGCACCGCCAGGCAGGCCGACTGGCACGTAACCATACGTCCCGGCACCGACGGCGCCCTGGCCATGGCGATGATCAATGTCATCATTGAAGAGAACCTGGTTGACCAGGATTACGTGGACAACTACACCGTCGGTTACAAGGAACTGGCGGAGCGGGCCAGCACGCGTACGCCTGAGTGGGCTGCTGAAGTCACCGGTATCCCTGCCGATGATATCCGCACCCTGGCGCGTGAATACGCGGCCAACAACCCGGCCGCCATTCGCATCGGCGTTGCCGTGGAGAGAAACTGGGGCGGCGGTCAGGCAATACGCGCCATCAGTTGCCTGCCGTCCCTGACCGGCGCCTGGCGCGAAGTGGGAGGCGGTATTTACCAGATGACGTTCTGGGAACATCCCTACAAGCTGGACGTGATATCGCAGCCTGAGCTTATCCCGGAAGGCACTCGGGTTATCAACAACCTGCAGATCGGCCGGGCGCTGACCGGCGAGATGGAGCTGGACCCGCCCATCATGTCCCTGATGTGCTGGAACTCCAACCCGGTTACCCAGGCGCCTGAAGCAGACAAGATCGTCAGGGGACTGGAACGGGAAGACCTGTTCATGGTCTCGGCCGAGCATTTTATCTCCGATACGGCCGCCTATGCGGATATCGTCCTGCCTGCCGCCATGGGGGCGGAGATGGAGGATATCATCCTGTCCTGGGGGCATAACTATCTCACCTACAACACCAAGTGTGCCGAACTGCCCGGCGAGGTCTTGTCCAATAACGAGATTTTCAACCGCCTGGCCGCGCGCATGGGCTTTGATGAAGACCGCTTCAAGTGGTCCGACAGCGAGTGCCTGGAGCATTTCGTTGACTGGGATTCGCCGGCCTGCGAGGGACTCAGCGTGGATTACCTGCGTGATAACGGTTATGCACGCATCAAGATCGGCGAACCGCATGAGCGGGCTCCGCACAAGGAGGGTAATTTCCCGACGCCATCAGGCAAGTGCGAGTTTTTCTCGGAAGCTGCAAGCAACGGCAATTTTGTCATCGCGCCGTTCCGGCAGATGTACGAGGACATGCAACCCGGCAACAGCGAACCGCTGGATAACCTGCCGGATTATGTGCCGTCAAAGGAAGCGCCGGAGACCAACCCGGAACTGGCGGCGAAATATCCGCTGAATATCATCGCTCCCAAGAGCCACGGTTTCCTCAACTCCTGTTATGCCAATATGGATAACAAGATCAAGCGGCAGGGCGATCAGTTCGTGATGATCAGCGAGGCGGATGCCGAGGCACGGGGTATCAGTGAAGGAGACCAGGTGCGCGTCTTCAATGACCGGGGCGCCTTCGAAGTTGTGGCCAAGGTTACTGAGGACGTCGGATCGGGTCTGGTTGTATCATCCCTGGGCTACTGGCGGCAGTTGAACAAAGGTACCGCCAACGTCGTATCGTCCGCGGATTTCTCCGACATGGGGCATGCTCCGAGGGTGTTCGACAGCCTGGTGCAAGTCGAGCTTGCAAGTTAATTTGAAGTAATAGTCAGTAAGGGGGCGGCAGTGGTTATACGTAATCACTCCGTCCCTTTTTTTGTGCGTCTGTCCATCACAGGGGCGTATTTCAAGGTCCCCGGTCGTTCCTTCAGGAATTTTCTCCTATCAGTTTCTTTATCGGTTTCGTAAAAAGCAACAAAAGCACGCCGGCAAAAACGGTGATTGAAATGATCTGCAAGTACAGGTTCGGCATATCGTGCAGCGACTCAGGGTCGAATCGACCCGCCACCAGCCCGGCGATAATATTGCCGAGCGCACTGCCGAGAAACCAGATCCCCATCATCTGGCTGACAAAGCGTTTAGGCGCCAGTTTGCTGATTGAACTCAAGCCTACCGGGCTCAGGCACAATTCGCCTGTAGTGTGTAACAGGTAGGTAAAGAACAGCCAGGCAGGCAAAACCGAGTCGCCACTGACCACTAACTTTGATGCCGCAAACATGACCAGAAAACCGATACCAAGCTGGATCAGTCCAAGACCGAATTTTGCCGGGATCGACGGGTCCAGGTTACGCCGGCCCAGGTGCACCCAGAGCGCTGCAAAAAACGGCGCAAGGATCAGGATAAACATCGGGTTCAGGCTCTGGAACCAGCCGGCAGGTATTTCAAAGCCGAGCACCATCCGGTCCGTGTAGCGTTGCGCAAACAGGTTGAGAGAAGACCCGGCCTGTTCAAATCCCGACCAGAATACGGCTTCGGCGATAACCAGGATGATAATGACGGCGACACACTTCTTTTCGACCAAACTGAGTTCACCAAACGCGTACACGGCCACGAAGTACAAGGCAGCTATGCCGGCAATGATGAACGTGGATACTTTGGCGAGCGACAAGGCATCAATCGTGATGACACCGGCCAGGCCCATGACTGTGGTAAATGCCACCAATCCAACACCGATTCCTACCAGGAGCCAACCGTATTTTGGCGGCGACTTGCTGCTCCCGTCCGGACGCAGGTAATCGGGAAAACGTGCGGCATCACCCAGGTGATGACGGGTAAGACGAAACTGGATCAAACCGGCCAACATACCGACACCGGCTGCGGCAAACCCGTAGTGCCAGCCAAATCGATCACTTTCACCCAATGTGCTGCAAATGAGCGGCCCGATCATGGCGCCCAGGTTTATCCCCATATAGAAGATCGTATAACCGGCATCCCGGGCGGAGCCTCCTGCGGGATACAGTTCGCCTACAATGGCGCTGATGTTTGGTTTCAGCAGTCCGGTGCCCAGTACCACAAACATTAATCCCAGGTAGAAGGTCGGCAGGGCGGGGATAGCCAGTGTGAAATGCCCGAGCATTATGACCATCCCACCGTACCAGACGGCACGTTGCGCACCCAGCAACCGATCGGCTATCCAGCCACCCGGCAACGCCGCCACGTAGACCGCTGCCGTGTACAAACCGTAAATAGCCGTGGCAGTCACATCATCAAAGCCGAGACCGCCTTCAGTGATGGCCGCGGTCATAAACAGCACCAGTAAAGCACGCATGCCGTAGTAACTGAATCGTTCCCACATTTCAGTAAAAAACAGTGTATAAAGTCCACGCGGGTGAACTCCGGCATTTGCAACCGGCTGTTCAGCGGTAACGGAAGTTGACATGAGGTAAGACTATATTGTTATAGTTTTCACTATCACGACCTGTTCGATGAGTATCGCGATCCCAATTTTGAACTGAATCCGATCAGTGCGATGTTTGAAGGAGATTATCGGTTTAACGACCGCTTCGGTGATGGTTTGTCGGAACAGTATTTAAGTGATTCACTGTCCCTGGAACAGGAGTTTCTGGACAAAGGGGCGTTACCTTTTCCTCGGGTTCTCCCAGAAATTCTGACCCCGTTACCTGAAGCGCGGGTCCTGATCAGGACTCCAGGGCTGTTTCAGCAGTTTGTCTGGATCCCCGTATCTGGCGGCGATGGCGCGGATTTCCGGATCATCAAGCGCCGTCAGGTGGCCGCGGTCGATAATCAGTTCCCCATCCACCGTTAAGGTCGGCCGGTAGATTACGAAGTCCTTGTGGTGTACGGGATAACCGTGCTTGTTGGTAAATTCCGCAGTAAATCCGCCCGCCGTCATGCCGACGGCAATGTGGAACACACCCGCTTTCAGGTCGATGTTGTAGGTCCACCATTTGCCGGACCAGGCCATATCCGGGATGTCCGGCAGGGGTTCATAGCCTGGAACAGGGTAAAAGCCCCAGACCGCGTATTCCACCCAGTCAACCCCGGGGCCGGGGTAGTGCGGGTACTGGACGTCCTGGTACTTCTCGAATGCGGTGCGTAAATGATCACCCATGCTGCCGCCGCCTGTTACCTTGACGACCCTGCCTTTATCTATGTGCAGTTCAATGGTAGGGATCCTGCCGGAGTGCAGGTGGTCGGATACGAACACGCCCCGCATGTCCGGGTTGTCGCTCAGGTGGATACGCGGAGAATGGTTGTTGACAATATCACCCCAGAGTTCGTTATAGCGGTCCCACATCTGCTCATCCAGCGTCCACTTCAGGTCGGTGCCATTGGGATCCGTCAGGTGGAATTCCGTGCCGTTGCGCATGGTGTCATAACCCTTGCGGATCAGCGCCCAGACAAGCTCGTCGGGGTAGTCCCTGTTGGCGGCAAGGCGCTGGCGCTGCTGGTGCGTATTCCACAGCATGTGAAAAATGGTATCGGTATCGTGGGCCCATTTGTTTTTCCAACCGACGCCGGGAACGTTGACGGCCGGCATCAGGTTGACCGGGTTGATAAAAGACAGCGGCAGTACCCGGTCATAACCCGCGGCGGCGTCCCAGACCCATTGCGGCCACGGGTTTTTCTCGAAGATTTCAAGGACGAGTTCGGTGGGGTCGGTGACGTCCAGGCGGCCCTGCAGCATAATCGTATCCACCTCGCTGGCGCCGAGACGCCACGCTGCCACGTAGAAGGCTTCGGCAGTCAACGGGTCCACTGACCGGTCGGTGATGATCAGGACCTTTTCGCCGGGTTGCATGCCCGGCACGTATCCCGGGCGACTGAGGTTGTCCACTGCCGCGGGAACGATGTCTTCAAGCGTAATGTCAGCGGGTGCGGGATAGGGGTATAGCGGCGGATCGTCAGCCTGGGCCTGTTGCATGGTAAATATAAGGCTAATCGAAAAAAGGAGCTGTTTCATGAGGGTCGGAATATTCCTGGATTTGTGATGAAATTAAATGTTCAGCAATCTTTAACTCACTGTTCAACCTATGTATTATAGGATGTTATAACGCCATTAATACAAATTAAATATAACATGACTTTTCAATGCCCCCGCTGCGCCGCAAACAGTGACCGTTGCCGGAAGGAATACAAGGGACTGCATGGAGAGAATGTTGTCTGGACCGTATATCATTGCCTGGATTGCTCGTTCACGTGGCGTGATTGTGAACCCGAAACAGTGACAAATTACGGCATGCGCCGGTCATGGGCAAACCTCACATCACTGGACCCGGAAGATTACCCGCACAATATCCCGCCTCCGGAATGACATTACCAGCAGCTTGAAGTTATCCTTTTCCCACTTATGCGGTTCGCACGTTTTAGAGTCCCTCTAAAATACAAGGACTATATCGATGCAATACAAGATAGGGGTTGATACGGGAGGAACTTTCACGGATGCGGTCGTCCTGGATGAAGCAGGCAACATAACAACCGGCAAACACCTTACCACTTACCACGATTTTTCCGCAGGCGTCGGTAACTCGCTGGCCATTGCCGCGGAAAAACTGTCGATCGGCCTGGAACAGTTGCTCGCCAACTGTGTTGCGTTTGCCTACGGCACAACAATCGGCACCAACGCCATTGCAACGCGCAGCGGCGCACAAGTCGGCATGTTGACCACGAAAGGCGCCCGGGACACCATCCATATAGCACGCGGGTTATCACGCTGGACCGGTTTGTCGGAAGCCGAGACCAAACACATGGCGACCACCATCAAGCCGGAACCGCTTGTTCCAAAAAAGTTAACCAGGGAGATACGTGAACGCGTGGATTATTCCGGCAGCGAGGTGGTGCCGTTGAATGAAGACGACGTGCGCAAGGCCGTAGCGGATCTCGTTGAGCAGGGCGTGGAAAGTATCGCCGTTTGTTTCCTGTGGTCGTTTACGAACAGCGGACACGAACTGAGGGCAAAGGAAATCGTCCAGGAACTGTACCCGGGCCTGTATAGCTGCACTTCCTGTGAAGTGGTGCCGCTGGAAGGGGAATACGAACGTTTCATCACCACGGTGCTGGATGCTTATGTAGGCCCTGCAACACTGAACTATATGAAATCCGTATCCGGATTTCTCAGGGAAAAGGGGTTGAAACCGAGACTGCTGCTGATGAAAGCCGATGGCGGAATAGCGTATTCGGACTCCGTGCTGCCGGTCGCCACGGTCCACTCCGGGCCGGCAGGTGGAGTAAAAGCGACCCGCACGTTCGGCCGTATCCTGGGTTATGACAATATCATCTCGACCGATGTCGGCGGCACGACTTTTGATGTAAGCCTGGTTACCAATGGAAAGGAAACCTTCAACCGTGAACCGCGTATCGAAAAATTCAGCACCCTGTATCCGACGCTGGACATCGTATCCATCGGCGCGGGCGGGGGCACCATCGTCCACGCCGACCCGGAACTGAAGACGCTGCACGTGGGTCCGCAAAGCGCAGGCTCCAATCCGGGTCCGGCCTGTTACGGGTTCGGCGGGGAACAGCCTACAATGACCGATGCCGCGGTGATCCTGGGCTATATCAATCCGGAATACTTCAACGGCGGACGTATGGCGCTGCAACCTGAACGTTCCAGGGAGGCATTCGACAGTGTGGCTGCCATCCTGGGAATGGACGTGGTGGAAGTGGCTCAGGGCGCTTACGAGATCATCAATTCGCACATGTCGGACCTGATCATGGGCATGACGGTGCGCCGCGGTGTGGATATAAGCAACTACGTGATCTTCAGTTTCGGCGGTGCAGGTCCCCTGCACGTGGCCTACATGGGCGCAACACTGGGCGCCGGGAAGGCGATCATTCCCGCCTCTTCTTCGGTTTACTCGGCCCTGGGCCTGGCTACATCCCCTATAGGACATACGTATATCAAGTATGACTATCGCACTTTACCGATAACTGCGCAGGTATTGAACGACAATATCGGCGAGTTGCAGCAACGGGTGAAACGGGAACTGGCCGAAGGTGGCGTGCCCCCCGACGGTATGGAAATCCAGGTGTCACTGGATATGAAATACCTGTTACAGATCAATACGGTCAACATGACGATCCCGTTAAAGGATACCTATACGGAAGATGATGCGGCGCAACTGGGTGACTTGTTCGATCAGGCGTATACTGATCTTTACGGCGCAGCCGCTGCGTATCCCGAGGCCGGGCGCGTGATTTCCTCCTACATGATTAAGGGGGAGGGCATAGTCCACGATTTCGCCCCGAGTCCGGCGCCCCTGGCAGGCAAGGATGCGGGCGCCGGGAACAAGGGAAGCAGGCAGGCTTATTTCAAAGGCGACGGTTTCCTGGAAACACCCCTGTTTGATTTTGAAAAACTGCTGCCCGGCAACGAGGTGCACGGTCCGGCTATAATTGAGGCCGATGAGACCACCATCGTAGTGCCGCCGGGTTACAACGCATCACTGGACGGATTTAAAAATATCGAGTTGGTACAAACAGGAGGTGGATCTGTCCGATGACAGAATCCGGGGACGGATTTCAAATCCGCCATTCCCGGTTTTTTTGCATTTTCTTACCTTCCCTGATATCATCTTATCTGTTTGATATTGTTTGCTTTATTGTCTGTTAACGCCTTACGTCGTATCAGGCATTCTTTTACACAAAGTGATAACGGTAACAATAACATTATCCTGTCATGAAACGACCCAAAATCCTCTCGGCCTCCTTCGTTCGGACCATTAACCGACCGGGCCGCTACGGCGACGGCCGCGGCGGTCATGGCCTGTCCCTGCTGGTAAAACCCATGACCAACGGCCGCCTGTCAAAGACCTGGTCCCAAAGACTACTGATAAACGGCAAACCCGTCAACATCGGCCTCGGTGCCTATCCGCTGGTGTCATTAGCCGACGCACGGCGAACTTCCCTGGAAAACCGCCAAGCGTTACTTAAAGGACGGGACCCGCGTGGTAGTATGCCGCTCTTCTCCCAGGCTGCTGAGGAAGTCATCAGGATGCACGCTATAGGCTGGCGGGACGGGGGCAAGTCGGCCAACCAATGGCGCGCCTCCCTGCGGGACTATGTTCTGCCCAGGATAGGCCATAAACGCATCAACGCCATCACCACATCAGACATCCTGGCCCTCCTGCTGCCGCACTGGCATGACAGGATGGAAACCATGCGCCGGGTCAAGCAGCGTATCGGGGCCATCATGAAGTGGGCCATCGCCAACGGTTACCGGGAGGACGATCCGACCTTGACACTTTCGGCGGCGCTGCCAAAGAACAGTGTTGTCCGCAACCATCACAAGGCCCTGCCGTATGCGGAGGTGGGCTCAGCCATTGCCAGGGTGCGGTCATCCGGTGCGTACTGGGCCACCGTGGCCTGTTTCGAGTTCATGACGCTGACCGCAGTCCGCTCCGGTGAGGCGAGGCTGGCGCGCTGGGCGGATATCGACCTTGAGACCGCCACCTGGGCGATACCCGGGGAGAGCATGAAGTCGAAGCGTCCGCATCGGGTCCCGTTGTCAAACCGTGCGCTTGAGATACTGCAGGACGCATCCCGGTATGCGGACCGGTCCGGGTTGGTGTTTCCCGGCGCGGGCTGCAAGGCGTTAAGCAAGAATGCGCTCAGCAAGCTGCTTGTGGAAAATAATATCGGCTGTGTGCCCCACGGCATGCGCTCATCGTTCCGGCAGTGGGCTGCTGAGCGGACCAACCAGCCCCGTGAGGTCTGTGAGCTGGCCCTGGCGCACGTCAATTCGAACCGGGTTGAGGCGGCGTATCAGCGCTCCGATTTGTTTGAGTTGCGGCGGCGGCTGATGGAGCAATGGGCCGCGTACATAACCGGCAGTGAAGCGGACGTGGTTCCATTGCATGGAGCATCTTCCGTATCCTGAGTAACACCACCTTAATCTGACAAAACCGCAGTCTGTAACCAGCCTGTCTGCGCAGGCTGTTTTACCGGAACTTTCTCGCCGATAGTTCTTTTTACTTCCATCCGGAACAGTGCCACGCTTCGCCGGGAATCCGTTAATGCCTGCGATCTGCAGGGAGGTCAACTCCATGACAAACAAGCTGCCTCGCCGTGAAGACGTCGGGAGACTGTGCAGCCTGACCGCCGCGGCGCTCTATCGGTTGTTAAGCAAAAGGCGGTTTGACAAGCGGCACGTGCCGGACCGCACTCCCTGCACCGGTCTGCAGCAGACGACAACAAAACCGGTCGACATGAAGAAACAACCCGCTCCCTCAGGCGGTGAAACCATAGCAATCATCGAATGCCTGGATGGTGGTGTGTTTGTCTTTAACGAGGCGCTCATTGCCGATATAGGATCGTATTACCACGGGGTGGCTCTCAGGGCACTGATTATCGATCTGGCCGACTGGTATGCGGCACACCCGGACAAACGGTCCAGCCGGTCCGTGCTCATGCGGGACCTGGTGAACCGTCTGGCCAGGTGGACAACGATGGATAAGTACCGGCTAATCGAATGACTGGATTCGCGTTGGAATGAGTCTTCCGATAGACCACCGGATTATGCTGTCAGGGAACAACACGTTCACAGTCGATTACTGTTATTCACACAGGGGCAAGCCTACTCCTGTATTACATGCTGCGCATGAATACAGGAAGCTTGCAAGAGGGGGATACCCCCCCTTGACCCCCCCGCAGAGGCGCGCGATCCGATGCCGAAACTGAAGCCATCCCAGCGGCCACTGGACCGGATGATTACCCTGCGCGTGGATGCGGCGACGCGTGACGAGTGGCAGGCGCAGGCCAGGGCCGCGGGATTGTCCCTCGGCGACTGGCTGCGGATACAGGTGTCATCCGGGACCGGCGTTCGTGCGCTCCCCCGGCGCAAACCGCCGCCTTCTGCAGACCCGGCCCTGCTGGCCGCCATCGGCCGCATCGGTGGCAATCTGAATCAGATTGCCCGCGCCGCCAACCGGCAGCAGTGGCCGGGGGAGATTGAGTTGCTGCGCCGTCTTATCGACATCGAGCGGGCGTTAGGGAACCTGGTCCCGCCCCATGATGATTAAGTTCTATGCCGGCGGGGCATCCGGGGTTGAGACTGCGGCATACCTGGAGAAAGCCACCGACCACAAGGGCCGGCCACGCGCCGCTGTTGACGTGTTGCGCGGCAATCCACACCTGGTCGGGCAGATTGCCGACTCCCTGTCCTTCAAGCACCGCACCACGTCCGCAGTCATTGCCTGGGCGCCGGAGGATGAACCCAGCCGGGCAGATATCGATGAGGTGCTGGACGACTTCGAGCGCCTGGCCTGGGCGGGTCTGGAACCGGACCGCTATGCCTGGTGCGCGGTCCGGCACGACGAGGAAGCCGGCGGGGTCCATGTCCATATCCTGGCCGCGCGGGTCGAACTTGAAACAGGCAAGTCCCTCAATATCGCCCCGCCCGGCTGGCAACATGCGTTTGACCCGCTGCGCGATATCCACAACATCAAACACAACTGGGCCAGGCCGGACGATCCCGCACGCGCGCAGGACGTCCAGCTCGGCCATCTGCACCGGATCGACGCGGACAAGTTCAAGTCGGGCCTGTCCGCCGAGGAACACCCGCAGGAGGCGGTGACACAATATCTGAATGCCCTGATAGACAGCGGCGATGTCCATAACCGTGACGACATATTGTCGAAACTCGGCGAGCTGGGGGAGATCACCCGCACCGGCAAACACTACATCAGCTTAAAGCCCGACGGGGCCGATAAAGCCATGAGACTGAAAGGAGGACTCTACGATGAGCAATTCAACGCCAAGCTTTACCGAGAAGGTAAAACAACGGACCGCCGAACACCAGGCCATCATCGAGCAGACCACGCAGGAGAGCTTGACGCTGCTGGAGAGAAACTTGCAGGGGCAATTCGACGCCGTGCAGCGTTTAATCGAGGAAAATATGGCGGACCTGCAACACGCGATCAGGGCGTACCGGATCCGTCCCTGGATTTACCCCCTGATAGCGACCCTCCTGGTCGTGCCCGCCACCCTGACCGGGTGGGCTATCCTGGACCATCTGATAACCAACCAGGTGCAGACCCTGGAACGCCACCACCGGGCCATCAAGACCCTCGGCCCGGCGGGGATACAACACGCCGTCAAGGACGGGACCCTGTACCTAGTGCTGCCCGGCGGCGCAAAAAAACCCGACGTGTTCAAAGCGACGACCGGCCGCTGGGTCGTGACCCTAGAGGAGTGAGCGATGACCGAACTCGAACGCCTTATGGTGGAGAATATGAAAGGGCTTTCAGCCAACCAGACCCGCTTGGCGCAGCAATTGAACGCAATCAGCGAACGCTTGAACACAATCAACGAGCGGTTGAACGCAATCAGCACGCGCTTGAACGAAGCAGACGCAACGCAAAACGAGTGCGCAGAACTCTTAAAACGGCATGGGCAATATTTCGAGTCGTTGTTGCCGCGTACGTGAAATTCTCAAAAGAGATGGACAAGTCTTCACGATCACGGAGCGCTTACGATATATGGCGATAGCCATGAACCACAGTCGGAATATATGACCTTCAGGGCCGCACCGCAGCCACGTTTGCATTCAATGTACTCAGGCCATACCAACCCTCAGGGTATGCCAGATAAATCGCTTATCGCTTATTTGAGTTGGTGACTATTACAACAGTGTGAAAGTTAAAATGGGGCAAGAAATTGAAGTATTATCGATATGGTATAAAAATACTGGCAGTGTGGATTCTGATACTTACGTACTTGAACTTAATCACGGCCATGACACCGCTTTCGACTTTTCATCAGACGAGGACCGCATAGACGTGACAAAATGTGACACCAATACAGATTACATGCAGTCCGTCACCCTTAACGGCAAAGACGTAACCCTGGACCTCAACGATATAAACGGCGTTACAGTCTTGCTTGCCAGTTTAACCTCAATTCCGGAAACCGGCAGCTTCGTAGTCTAATATTGTTATATACTGGCAATTTCACATATGAGCACTTATCTCTACAAAGCTCTGATAGAAGCAAACGCACCCATCGCTACCGCCACGGAAGCAGCGCATGAAATCGACACCTATAGACAAGATGTGCTCGCCCTTAAAACACAGTCGATATCGCTCTGGTCGGCGTTGGTATACTAATAGCTCTCGGTGTAATAGATAAATTCATATAACCTCCATTATCACAGCGCCAATCACAATACACATGTCCAGCACCGTGCCATTGCTCACCAGTTCAACTCAAAATTGGGAAATACCAGAGCTGATTGAACAACAAAATTCCCTCGGCTCCAAATACATCGTATTCAGGGCCGACAAAAACACCATCATCAATCTGTCCAATAGCGATCTTAATAAGTCCTATCCCCGCACATACTTGGACAGTAAAAACGGACTGGTAATGCTTATGACACCCAGCAGCAGACACGACAGACTATGCGAAAAAGTCAACCTGTTCATTCTACTGATAACCAGCATGCGTAAAATGCACATCACGCCGTTACGTTCATCCACATTGCGCGAAAATGTTGACCACAAAACAGGCATTGAGCCCGACAACTGCTATTACATTGACCCGACCAAAGTCAAAGGGTACGAAGAGGCCGAAAGGAACACCAACGACCTTTATATTGATTACATGGTAGACAATCCGCCCGATCTGGTAACAGAAATAGGCTACACGTCCATCGACGAAACCAAAGGCGCCCGTTACCGGGAGCTCGGCGTTTCCGAGCTCTGGCAAATAAACGTTCCTTCAATCAAAGACAACAACATTGAAATAACGTTCAAAGACCTCAAGAAAGACAATGCTTCCCCACTCTCCCAGTCCAAACACATCCCCGGTATTACTCCTGAACACCTTGAATATTTTCTTAACATCGTTCGTGAAAAAACAGGCACAAACGTTGTCGAATACATAGACGTCCTAAAAAGAACACTGTCCTTTGAACAAGACAGAAACTCACCGGGTCTCAACGAGTAACAACAGCAACTGCCCTGACATAAACATATCCTCGGAGCAGACAAGGATATCTGCGATCCCTTGCCATGTGCCATTGGGAAACACCGTGACCAGGTATTCCAGGAATAAATATTGTCCCAGGAACACTCAATATGGCCTTGATATATTATTTATTGTAGCTACAATATATCAGTGCAAATTGAATTCGACCCGAAAAAACGTGATAAAACCCTGGAACACCGTGGATTGGATTTCGCCCGTGCTGAGGAGATTTTTGATGGTCATCATTTCACCGGTGAAGACAGTCGGGAAGATTACAGCGAAACGCGATATATCACGGTCGGAAAACTGGATAACCGTATGGTTGTCATGACCTGGACGCTGCGCGGCGAAGCGCGCCGCATCATAAGTATGAGGAAGGCCAATGAACGAGAACAAACACGCTACAGAAACAGACTGGATTGATCCGGATGATGCGCCGGAATTAACGGACGAGTTTTTTCGGCAGGCAGATGAATTTGATGGCTCCCGGCTCGTGCGCAGGGGCCGACCAAAAGCACGGACTACCAAGCAATTACTGACAGTCCGTTACGATAAGGACATAGTCGAAGCCTTCAAGGCCACCGGCAAAGGCTGGCAATCCCGCATGAATGATGCCTTGCGGGAGTGGCTCAAGGCTCATCATATAAATTAAGTATTGTATCCCTGGCGCCACTAAACGGGTGCGGCAAGTCGAGCCAATGATTTTATCCGTATTTAAGCAGACATTCGGTCAGTGATTCAGTGGGCCGCATCTCCTCCGACGACACCTGCTCGACATACACCAAATTTTGTGGGAATAAATGTTAGAAAAACGAAAATTGTAAGCTTAAAAATATTCATACATCAATGAGTTACAGTTTCATTTCTATTTCGTCCCTGGATTTACCCCCTGATAGCCACACTCCTGGTCGTGCCCGCCACCCTGAGCGGTTGGATACTGCTGGATTACCTGATAACCAGACAGGTGCAGACCTTGCAGCGCCATCACAAGGCACTGAAGGCCCTCGGCCCGGCGGGGATACAACACGCCGTCAGGGACGGGACGCTGTACCTGGTGCTGCCCGAGGACGCAAAAAAGCCCGACGTGTTCCGCAGTACGACCGGCCGCTGGGTCGTGACCCTGGAGGAGTGAGCGATGACCGAACTCGAACACCTTATGGTGGAGAATATGAAAGAGCTTTTAGCCAACCAGACCCGCTTGGCGCAGCAATTGAATACAATCAGCGGGCGCTTAAGCGCAATCAGCACGCGCTTGAACGAAGCAGACGCAACGCAAAACGAGTGCGCAGAACTCTTAAAACGGCATGGGCAATATTTCGAGTCGTTGTTGCCGCGTACCTGAAATTCTCAAGAGAGATGGACAAGGCTTCACGCTCACGGAGTTCTTACGATATATGGCGCTAACCATAAGACCCGCCTGAATCCATGGCCTGCGGCATAGCATCGCTGCCCACTTGAAGTCACCTTGCCCGAACACACTATCCAACTGTGCGCTACAGCACACTAATCCCGGAGATTATTACCAGAAGACAATATACTGGACATAACCCGCAAAACAAATAAAGAACACCGCATCATTGACCAAAACGAACCAGAGTCCAGCAGTCACCAACCCCGGCAATATACACGGCACTGTGCTACACTGGAAAACATGGAAAACAAGTCTACATCACCGGCCAAACCAAAGCAGGATGACCAGTCCAGAGATGCAACGGGACCAAACCAAACGAAACTCTGGATATCTTGCCCGCTACCGGACAACGACGCCACGTACCAGTTCGTTTCCGGCCTTGAACTCGAACAAGAAGACGAGGCCAGCTGCCGAAAAATGCTGGCTGACGTGGCAAGTGGGCGCGTAACACTGGAACAACTCAGGAAACAAAATTGTGTCCATATCAACAGTGACTTGATCGTGCAATACAGCTACGAAAGAGAACCGATGTGGTACGAATAAATGTTCCAGGTAAAAGACCTGACAAAAGTCCTCGAATCATTGCCCGAGGATGACAATACCATTCTGATCGGCGGCCAGGCCCTTAATGTTTGGGCTGAATACTACTCAGAACTGGACGCAGCACTGACCACACATTCGCCTTTTTTCAGCAACGATATAGACTTTCTTGGTGACAAACAGGCCGCCACTGCCTTACATGACGCCTGGAAAGGAACCATTAAAATACCGGACATGGACACCCATACAGCCATGACCGCAAAACTGACCTTCAAACTTGAAGACGGCAGACCTGTCAACGTCGATTTTCTGGAAGTAATGATTGGTGTTGACAACTACCATATCAGGAAAGAAGCGCTCAAAATTAACACCCCGCCATCAGAAAAATCAGTCCTCGTCCTCCACCCGGCACATTGCCTTGCAAGCAGGATCTATAACACCTACGGCATTCTTGACAGACGAACAAGATATCCCGGCGACCACCACGTAAAGCGTACCAGGCTGGCAGTCAAAGTATTGAACCACAACCTGACCGATCTATTCAAACAAAATGACGAGAGAGCAAGCAGACAAGCCTATCGGTTTATTGAATACACCGCGAGCTTATCCTGTGAAGACCCTGCAAAACGCGCCTTCCACCTGGATGATATAGACGTGCTGGAAGCTATCCCGAGAAATCCCGAACTGGGCATATCAGAAAAATTCCTGACTGAACGCCTGCCACGAATACAGACATATGTAGCCCTGAAACGCAAAATCTATATATCAAATGTCCAGCGGATAGAACAAAAAAGATCATCAATGCAAAATCAACAAGACCATGGATATGACCGTGAATATTGACAAGATTGGTGACCCCATCCCTGTAACTTGGTCCACCTGCGACTTATACTATTCCAATAAACAACGATCCATCAATCAGATTAGATAATAGACAAAGTGATAACTTAATGATTCATTAATACATTAAATTATTATAATATCAATGAATTATAACTTATATGGGACGGATTTCAAATCCGTCCCCTCCGAGTATAACGAGGCTGACAAGATGAATGAAAAACTGGATCCGGTAACTTTCGAAATTCTCCGTCACCGCCTGGAGGAAATCGTCAATGAAGCCTACTACACCATGGCGCGCGTCTCCGGTAATGCAATCATAACGGAGGCGGGCGACCATGAAGAGGCCATCCTGAATGCGAACGGAGACACCATCATGGTCGGTGGCGGCATTGTCGAATGGACCCAGTGTCTCGAAGAGGCGGGGCGCTATATCTCCAGGGAGTACCAGGACAACCCGGGTATCTTTGAGGGCGACCAGTTTGTATTGAACTGCACCGAGGTGGCGGCGGTGCACCTGATGGATATCCAGGTGTTGAAGCCGGTATTCTGGGAAGGCGAACGGTTTGCCTGGTTAAACACGGCCGGGCACAACATGGACGTGGGCGGCATCAATATCGGGGGTGTCCAGATTGATGCCCGTGAACGCGTGCAGGAAGGGTTGAGCATGTGGGGTCTCAAGGTCTGCGAACGGGGGGTTATCCGCAAGGATATCGAGACGACCATAAAGAACATGACGCGCCAGCCGGAATTGCTGGTACTGGAATTGAGAGCGCGCATGGCCGCCAACAACGCCGCGGAGAAACGCCTGCTGGATACCGTCAGGGAGTTCGGCTTCGACAAGGTGATGGCGATCTTCGAGGAATTACCCAGGTACTCGGAGCAACGTATTCGCCAGAGGCTGGCAAAGCTGCCGGATGGCGAGTTCTCGGCCGTTCACTATTTTGAATCGGTTATCGAGAGTGAAGGCGCCCTGGCGGTCAAATGTAACCTGGTAAAAAAAGGCGATACCATAAAGATGGATTTCACCGGGTCGTCACCACAATCCAAAGGCGCCCAGAACGTGGCGCTACCCGGCGCGAAGAGCAATGCCGAGTGCCCGTTCCTCATGATGCTGGCCCATGATATCCCATGGAATTACGGTTTGTGGGGAGTGATTGACTGGGTACTTCCCTACGGTTCGGTCGTCAACCCCACGGATGATGCGCCGGTTTCGATCAATACGCCTGCGGGCGCCGGCTATGTCACCATCGGTTGTGTGCTGGATTGCATCAGCCAGCTCTATTTATGTTCCGATGAAATGGAAGAGGCAATGGCCTGCGGCAGCAATGCCTTTAATAACCCGATGCTCTACGGCAATGACAAGGAAGGAAATTATTTCATCACGATGATGATGGAAAACCTCATCTGTGGCGGCGGCGGCATGTACCATCGCGACGGTGACGATGCCTGTTCCAACATGTGGACCACCAAACCGCAGGTCACCAACCTGGAACGCGCCGAGCAGTTGTTTCCCTGGTTGTACCTGTGGCGCAAGGAGGCAATGGATACCGGCGGACCCGGAAAGCACCGGGGCGGTACAGCCTGTATGAACGCTTTTATTCCATGGAAAGTTGATGAGATGGAAGTCCATGACAACGGTATGGGCGACACCGTGCGACTCGCCAACGGCCTGGCCGGGGGGTATCCCGCGCCCAACGTGAAACAATACCTCATCAGGGAATCCAACATACAGTCCCTGTTTGACCGGGGGGGAATGCCGTCTGCCGTGGATGAAATTGAAGGAACGGTTGAGGAATACGGTGTCAACACCACGCTGCCCTTCTACAAGGACGATGTCTACGCGGTTTACTTCGGCGGCGGCGGAGGTTTTGGCGACCCGCTGGAACGTGATCCCGAAAAGCTTGTCAAGGACGTAATAAACGAACATGTATCGGTTGATGAAGCCAGGAAATTATACGGGGTCATCATTGATAAGGAGATGCTGCAGGTGGACCGGGCGGCTACTGACAGTGAACGGGAGACCATGCGCAAAAAGCGCCTGGGTCTGGCGCAGGCGCCGAAACTGACCAACGGTAAAGCTGTAGATAGCGGCACTGAACTGATGAACTGGGCGGGGGTGATTTCTCTGAACGCGGACGCTACGGGTGACCGTTACTGGCAATGCAGGAAATGCGATCATATTCTGGGTGACGCGGGCGCCGACTGGAAGGACTACGCGGCGACCTATCACGCCCCGATGGAGCACGGCCAGCCCGAAGCGTTTGCAACCGTTACCGAAGAGTATCACCTGCGCGAGTGTTACTGCCCGAATTGCGGCGGATTATTCGAGGTGTTGAACCTCGGTGTGAATGATGAGGATGTAGTGACATTCAAGTATTTCGACTGAAAGGAAGTCCGGGGACGAGTAAGTTCGGGGACGGATTTAAATCCGTCCCCTTACAAGTCCCGTTACGGGCAAAGGCGCAAGAATGACGACAAGTCAGTTTGAAGATATGCACTCCGAACGGAAATCTACGCTATCACCCGAGGCAATCGCCATCGGTCAACGCATCAAGGGGTTGCGGGACTTCCTCGAGTTACTGGAAGAAAACGGCCAACTGGCGCTCTGGGAGGATGAAGTCCTGCCTGAACCGGATATCCGCAACATCTCCGTAGCCGCGGGCCGCGATGCCATGCACGGGCCGGCGGTGCTGCTCACCAACATCAGTGGCTACCCCGGCAAACGGGTCGTGGTGGGGGTACACGGCAGTTTCACCAACCTGGCCCTGCTGATGGGACGTCCCAAGGGCACGTCCGTGAAGGAGCTGTTCTACGAAATGGTGAATCGCTGGGGCAGTGACGAGCCGTTAATCGAGCGGGTGCCCCCGAATGCGGCGCCGGTCCATACCAACCGGCTCAAGGAAAATATCAACCTGTACGAACTGCTACCCCTGTACCGCATCAACGAGCATGACGGGGGTTTCTATATCGACAAGGCCAACGTGGTGAGCCGCGACCCGTCGGACCCGGACGACTTCGGCAAGCAGAACGTGGGGATATACCGCATCCAGGTGCATGGGCCGGACCTGTTCAGCCTGGATACCGTCCCGTCCCACGACATGGGGCAGCATATCCGCATTGCGGAGCGGGAGGAGGCCGACCTGAACATCGCCGTGATGATTGGCAACCATCCTGCCCTGGCAATGTTTGCGGGTACGCCGGTGAACTACGATGAATCGGAATATGCGTACGCCTCGCAGATGATGGGCGCGCCGCTGCAGTTGACTACGTCCGGCAACGGCCTGGATATCCTGGCCAACTCGGAGATGGTTATTGAGGCGCAGATGGTCAACAACGAACGTATCCTCGAGGGGCCGTTTGGCGAGTACCCCGGCACGTACGGTGCCGTGCGCAGGCTGAACGTATTCAGAGTGACGGCCGTGTCCTTCCGGGATGATCCCATCTTCGAGAGTTTATATATCGGCAGCAAAAGCTGGACGGAGCACGATACGCTGCTGGGGATCAATGTCTGTACAACGGTGTATAACCAGTTGAAACAGAATTTCCCTGAAGTCGTTGCCGTTAATGCCTTGTACCAGGACGGGACGACTGCGGTTGTTGCCGTAAAACCCCGCTTTGCCGGCTTTGCCAAGTCCGTTGCCCTGCGCGCGCTCGGTTCACCTCACGGGCTGATGTTCCTGAAAAACCTCATCATGGTGGATGCCGACATTGACCCGTTTGACCTGAACCAGGTCATCTGGTCATTGTCCAACCGCACCCGGGCCGATGACATCATCGTGTTGCCGAACATGCCGCTCAGCGATGCGGACCCGTCGGCTGAGATCGGCGGTAAAGGGCACCGGCTGATTATCGACGCCACGTCCTACATGCCGCCCGACAAGATATCCGTTAACAATAACCTGGTTGAATCACCGGCCGGCCCGGTTATTGATGAACTGGAAAGGATGATTAATGAGTTGCGAAAAAAGTAACGCTTACAATGAATTCTACGGCGGTAATCCGGTCGATTTATAAAAACACGACTTCGGGAAGAGAAGCAGATACGATGTAATTTGGCTTGTCGACGATCTCGTTAATTTTCAGATCCACGCAGACGGAGCAGAGCACATAGGCTTGCTCCCTGGTCAGACCCCGTTCCCGCTCCAGGTGATCTATCATATAGCGCACCGCCCGCTGGGCGTTTTCATACAGGTTCGGACCGTTGGCGGTAGTGACGAAGAAAGATCCGGTATTGGTATTGACGCAGAGGGGGCCTTCAGTCCTGAAATGAGGTTCCGGGATCCTGTTGCCTGCTTCGAGGTCAATCCTGAGCGTTACCTTTGCCGACATTTCAATAGCCGTGATACAGACTTCTCCATCACCCTGTGCCGCATGGGCGTCGCCCACACTGAACAGCGCCCCCTCGACGGAAACGGGCAAATACAACGTGGTGCCCTTGCACAGGTGGCGGATATCCATATTGCCGCCGTTATCACGGGGCGGGATGGTGCTGTGTTCACCCGGCTCCGGCAGCGCCGTACCCATGATGCCGGGGAACGGGGCAACGGGGATGGCGATATCGTCACGATGTTTCATGCGGGCCAGGTTGCCGTCGGTTAAATCCCAGATCTGCAGGAACTCATCGGGAAATTCCTCTACCGGCAACAGGCCGCGAGCAGGCCGGATGGCGGTCCAGCCAAAACCCAGCCTGGGAATGACTTCCAGGACGTGTACGACAAGTGTGTCGCCGGGTTCGGCGCCGTTAACAAAAACGGGACCGGTCAACGGGTGACCGGTCAGCGGGCCTTTTGCCTTGACGTCTGCGCCGGTTGAATCGGCGGAATAGTAATAGTCCGCGGCATCGCGGGTGGTGAAGACAACCGTATCACCGGGTTCGATGGCCAGACGGGGCGGGTGTGAGTGGTCCCAGGCATAATTCACCACGTCATCGTTAAGTTCGTGGGTGGCAGGCATGGGCGATCGTTATTTCAGCTGGGGCCAGATGACCCATCCGGAAGCGGAACGCCAGGCATAGCTGTCGCAATAGCCCAGCACATCGGCTGGACCGCTGGTTGACGCGAGCACCACGAACCAGGCGATAAGTTCTGCCGTGCCGCCGGAACCGGCTTCTTCCATGCGCTCCAGCGTGCATTTCTCCATTAACTTGCGGTGGTCGCCCTCGGCGAGACAATCCAGAAACATGCGGTCGAATTCTTCATCGATATAAAAATAGCGGGGCCCGCCCGGCTCATGGGACAGGCCGCCGGAACCGATTAATGCGATGCGTTCATCCCCCGGATAACTGTTGAGCACGGCGCGGATGATGTGTCCCACCTGGTAGGCCCGTTCCGGCGTAGGGATAGGGGGCACGGTACAGTTCATGGTAATGGGGATGATCGGTATGCTCATATCCGGGTTGAGATACTTGGTCGGCGTGGATATCCCGTCGTCAAACTGCATGTCTTCCTGGATGTAGGCCAGTTGTAAACCGTGCCTGGCCGCTTCGTTCACGATGTAACGGGCCAGTTTTGAGTTGCCCGGCACATGGTATTTTTCATCCTGCCCCAACCAGGGTTGGTACCAGTCGGCCGGGCCGCTGTGGTGGTCGGCGATACCGACCGTGTATTCGGGGGTGTTGCTCAGCGGCCAGTTGAGCAGGTGATCATTGGCAAAAATGATCAATACATCGGGTTTAGCCGCGTTGAGGTGCTCGCGCATTTTTTCGAATGAATCCAGCGCGGTCTGTTGCTGGTGTTCCGGTGCATCGTCAAACCAGCCCAGCAGACCCGGTGTGTGGGTCGAGGCTACTGCGGCAACGATCTCAGCCATCGTTCTGGTCCTGCATCATGTCCCACTTGGAATCACCAAGGGACTCTTTTGATTCCTTCGGGAAGGCCTTCTGGTAGATGGCGACGGCCGGGTGGGCATTGGTCATGTTGCCGACCCCGTAGGTGAGGCGCATGATGTGCGGAACCAGGTACTGGTGTACGCCCAGGTCCATTAACCGTTTCGGATCGGTATCACGCAACGCCTCGTATTCTTCCCGGCTGCAGCCGAATTCCTTGGTCAGACCCTCCAGGTCTTCCAGCCAGCGTTTTTGCAGGGCCGGATCCTTGCGCACGTAATAGATCATATCGTTGGTGGGCAGGGTTTTGTCGACACGAAGAACGTTGCTCATTTTCAGACCTGCTTTCTTTTGATCTGATATAAATCGAACACCTGGGCATGGGTGATTTCGCTCGTGGGTGCTGCGTCTGTGCCTGCCATGCCTTGTGCCTCTGTTCTTTTGCTGGTCCGTATATATTAATGTGTAGGCGCCGGTAATCATAGTGCGGCGCCGGGTTTTCCCTTCAGTAAGTATAAGTCGTATAGGGAGCGCCGTAATCCGGCAGTATCACACCGTTTTCTCGCGCATAGATTTCCCACTCCTGCACCAGTTCTTTCAGTTTTTCCGGTTGATCGCCTGAGAGATCATTCAGTTCCCCGGGGTCTTCCTTAATATTGTAAAGGCGCCATTTATCAACCGGGATGTCCGTTTCCCTGGGTTCCCAGGGTATTCCTGCCGGTTCCCATACGATTTTCCAGTCGCCTTTTCGGATGGCCCGCCGGCCGAACAGCTCCCACCCCATCACGTAGTCCTGGTTATGGGTGGTTACCCGTTCTCCCTTCAGCATTGAAAGCATGGAAGCACCCTGCAACGGCAAAACTTCGCGTCCATTGAAACTGGAACCCGGATGTTCAACGCCGGTAAATTCCAGGATCGTAGGCAGCACATCCTTTACCGTGACGAATTCATCGATCACTGCGCCTTTCTGAAGCTGCTGCGGAAAATGGACGATTGCCGGCACGCGGATCCCGCCTTCCGTAGTGAATTGCTTATACATCCGGTAACCACCGCTGCTGGCCCAGGTCCAGTTCGGGCCGTACCAGGTATAGGAATCACCGTTCCCCAGGTTATCAAGGCTGTTGTCGCAGCATTGCTCAGCCCACTGCTCCAGCGCATCCCAGCCGATATTCAGGTGCGCTCCCTCGGCGCCGTTGTCGGACATAAAGAAAATAAGCGTATTTTCAAATTGCCCCGAAGACTTCAGATAATCGATTACTTCACCGGTATACCTGTCCATGTCGTCAACCATCGCGGCAAAAATTTCCATCTTTCTCGCTTCAAGCTGTTTCTCCTCATCCGGCAGATCCTGCCAGGCCGGTTCTGTCTCCAACCTGTCGAACGGTACCGCATCCTGTTCAATCAATCCCAGTTTCTTCAAGTTTTCAAGGCGCCTGCCTTGCAGTGCGTCCCATCCCGCATCGTACCGGCCGGCATAGTTCCCGACAGATTCCCTTGGCGCCTGCAACGGCCAGTGAGGGGCGGTAAACGCAAGATAGGCAAAAAAAGGCCGTCCATCCTCATCATTACTTTTAAGGTATTCGATCAGCTTGCGGGCATAGAAGCGGCTCGAATAGAAGTCATCCGGAATCCCGGCAGGTTTGCCGTCTTCCCTGTAGATTGACGGGTTGAGGCCAATCAACGGCAGGCCTCCGAGATGCGCCGCGCCGCCCTGGGCCAGGTCAAACGAGCGCTCAAACCCCCGGGCGTGCGGGCTCGTATCCCCGGTCAATCCCAGGTGCCATTTGCCTGTCATATAGGTGTGGTAGCCGGAGTCGCGCATGATTTCCGCCAGCGAAGCCACACGAAAATTGAGGTACCCTTCATATCCGGGATGACCAACCTGGTTTGCTCTCAGTTCTTCATACATATGACCCAGGCCTGCCAGGTGATTATCGGTGCCGGAGAGCAGCATGGAACGCGTGGGCGAACAGGTGGGCGCGGAATAAAACTGCGTGAGCAGGATCCCGTCGTGTCCGAGGGCGTCCAGGTTCGGTGTGTTAATTTCACCTCCGAATACCCCGAGATCGGAATATCCCAGGTCGTCCGCAACGATTAACAGCACGTTGGGCCGCCCGTTGCGTTCCGTCCGTTGTTCATCGCTGCCGTCCGGGCTGCAGGAACACAGACCTGGAAGAATAAGGATAATAGTCAATATGAGGGAATGTCTCATGCCGGATAAGCGAGCCAGTTCAAAATTGTTATTGTGCGCAATATTATTTATAATCACAACCTGGTCATGGTTGGTTGTTGCTTGACCTGAAACAGTTAACAAACGAAGTGGGGGAACATATGATGCTACGTGCCATCCATTCACGCGATCAGAGAAATTTCCCGGGGTACTTTTCCGCATTATTGCTGACCGTTGTATTTTCCGTTCCTGTCGCCTTGCCGGCACAGGTCATAGAAGAGGTTGTCGTAACCGCGCAAAAACGCGAGGAATCCCTGCAGGAAGTGCCAATCTCCGTGGTAGCGTTTACCGGTGACAACCTGAATGAACTGGGAGTGCAAAACTCTGAAGACGTACTGAATCTCGTGCCGAATGCGAGCCTTCAAGGACAAGGGGGATCCAAGCAAAACTTCTTTATCCGGGGAGTCGGCACCTCTGATTTTCATATCAATGTTGTCAGCGCAGTAGGTATCTATCTTGATGACGTTGCCCTGAACGCGCCCACTGCACTTACATTCAGCACTTTTGACCTGGAAAGGGTAGAAGTGATGCGCGGTCCGCAAAATACGTTGTTGGGCCGTAATACCACCGGTGGCGCGGTAAACTATCTCAGCCGCAAACCTGATGCTGATGCGGGCCTGAACGGGTACCTGCGAGGCGGGTACGGGCGCCATGATCAAATGGACCTGGAAGGCGCCATAGGACTGCCGCTGGGTGAAAATGCCGCGGCGAGGATAGCCTTTGTGAACAACATGCGTGACGGGACGTACAACAATCCCACGCTCGGAATAAAAGAGGGCAGTCATTCCCGCCAGGCGGGCCGCGCCCAGTTGCTTTTGCAACCGGCGGACGAGATGGAATTACTATTCAATTTCCATGGCGGGATGTCCCGGGATAACCCCACGCCGTTTAAATCCGTAGGGCTTCAGGACCCGAACGATCCCTCAGCCCGTTGCGCGGTGCCTGAATCTGACCTGATTCCGCAGAATAATCCCAACTGTGTCGACTCATCGGGATTCAGCCACCAGTTTGATGACTGGGATACCGCCTATGGGAACATGGAGTTCAAGGAAGACGTTGACTCATGGGGAACATCACTCAAGGCATCCTGGGATACCGGACCGATAACACTGACATCGGTCACTGCTTATGACTCATACGAAATTGAATACAAGGAAGATTCCGATGGGTCTCCCTCTACGATATTTAATTTTTACCAGCAGGGTGATTACGAGCAGTGGTCCCAGGAATTGCGCCTGCAATCGGATGATGACCAAAGCCTGCGCTGGATTCTGGGTTTTTACTACTTTAATGAAGATGCAAGGTATTCGACCGCGTTACGTATAAACTGGGCCATCCTGGCTCCGGGCAATTTTAACGTACTTCCCAATACCCAGGTTAATCAGGACAACGAGGTGTATTCGGGATACGGCCAACTGGAATTTGACCTGCAGGACAACCTGACGGCGACGGTCGGCTTCCGCTGGACCAATGAAACAAAGAAAGGCTCAAACACCGGCTCCATCAGGTGCTCAGGGGTAGGCGGCCCACCGTTTTGTCCACAACTCAGCGCACATGCGTTCCTGGGGTATGACCTGATCCCCACACTGCCCGGGGTATTCTTTCCACCTACGGAAACCTTTGATGCGGAGTACGAAGAATGGGGTGCGCGTTTTGCACTGGATTGGCAGGCAAGCGATGATGTGCTTGTCTACGGGAGTATTTCCCGTGGCTTCAAGGGTGGTGGTTTCAGCCTTGCTCCTTTTGCGCTCTGGACAGGCACCGCGACGGATAGCGTGGATCCGGAAATACTATGGGCTTACGAGATAGGCTTCAAGTCCACCTTGATGGACGGTGCGTTACAACTTAACGCGGCGGGGTTTTATTACGACTGGACAGACCTGCAATCATTTCAACCGTTCGATGGGCTGGTCCGGCTTCTGAATGTAGCGGAGAGCAGTAACATCGGCGGTGAAGTTGAGCTGCAATGGGCGCCGGCAGAAGGGTTGTACATCTCAGCCGGAATAGGCTTCGGCAATGCTGAAATCGATGATCCGGGCGGGGTTGACAATGTTGATAAAGGCAATGATCTCCCCAACGCGCCTGATCTGACATTCAATGGATTGGTCAGGAAAGAGTTTCAAATTGGCGAAGGCATGCTCGCGTTACAGACCAATTGGCGCTACAAGGACGACGTGACCTATGATCTGGCAAACGCTGCCCACCTCAGTCAGGATGGCTGGTGGAACCTGGATGCACGCGGATCATATGCATTCGGACCGGGTCAGCAGTTCGAAATTGCCGTCTGGGGCAAGAATCTGACCGGGGAGGAATATTGTTCCGGAATGGTCAGTCTCAAGAATGCGGCAGGAGAATCTTTCCTGTGTTACGGGAATTATTCGGATCCGACCTACGGGGTCACGGCCAGCTACAGCTTCGATTAAAACGTATTCCGGACAGTTGTCCGCGCTCAAGAAGAGCCAGCCCGGGTCATCCGGCTGCTTGTCGGTTGTGGTGCGCTACGTGTGCCGGCGCTGAGGCATAATGAAGAAATCACAACAACTACTGGTCCTCATCGGCGCCATCTGTGCGTATAACCTGTCATCCTTCAGTTGGTGGGCCCAACCTCAAATCGTCCATACCCTGATCGACAAGCTCGGATTGTCCGATTCCAGGGCCGGCCAGGTAGTATCAATTGAATTACTGGCAATCGCTATTACCGCTCTTGTCATTTCCCCGTGGATATCGAAGTTCCATGTCAAAAAAGTCTGCTATTCGGCCGGGATCATCGCAATTGCCGGGCATTTTGTGTCGGCATCAACTCAATCAATTGAGCTATTAGTTTCTGCCCGGCTGGTATCAGGCATAGCTGAGGGATTGATACTCGCATTTGCCAACGCTGCGCTTGCTTCCACCAGGAACCCCGACCGTTCCTACGCTCTGCTCAATACCTGGAATGTCGGTTCAGGTGTAGTGTTATTGACGATAATGCCGGTACTGGAGCAGAAATACGGCGTCGTAGCCGTCTTTGGGCTCATCGGCATTGCCTGTTTGTTGATGATGCCGCTGTTCAGGTATTTACCCATGAAAATAGAGGTCGTGCAGCAAATAAAAATCTCGGGGGACAGGATTACGACATCAATAGTCATGTTGCTGTCCCTGCTGGTGTGGGGAACGGCAGCGGCAATGACCTGGGCGTTTTATATTTCCATAGGCGGGCACACTTCACTACAGACCACGACTGTCGGGTTAATTGCAGCAGTTGCCGCGCTGGGGGGGCTGGTGGGAGGCACTGTTGCAGTCTATGTCAGCGGCCACTACGGCCGTTATGTGCCGTTTTATATTGCTCTGGTTACACATGCGGTTATCGCAATGGCGCTCACACACGTGTTTTATAACTGGGTTTTCATTTTCACGGCGCCGGCGGCAATAGCCTGTGTTTACTTTATCCTGCCGCTCTACCTGGGAATGGCAGCCGAATACGATCCCAACGGCGGGTTACCGGCAGCGATGGCTGCGGCCTTTTTGTTGACCGGTGGGACAGGACCGCTGCTTGGCGGCTACCTGGTGGAATACGGGGGCGTCCAGTTTATCGGATGGGCCATAGTAACCGGTTGTATCTTTGCCGCACTCTGCAATAAATGGTTGGTTCAGAGGCTGTCCAATAGATAAGTGGCCTGCCCAAGCTCTTGCCTATCCTGGTTTCGCCGTATCAGCAAGGCGTTTTTCGAGAAAAGGGGACGGATTTTAAATACGTCCCCGGAGAATTTGAATGAAAACCATTAAATGCGGTATCAAAGCGTTCGATATCCATGAACTGCTGTGCCATTTTGTCGCCCAACGGGGCGGTTTTTACGCGGCTGCGGGCCTGGACGTAAGACTTGTGGATACCACTTTCACGCCGGATGACAGGCTTCCCGGTGCGGATTACTTCCAGGTTGCCTGCGGCGCTGCGGCTTTTTCTCAAAATGTTTCTTTCAAGGTCTATCTGGCTGCCGTTACAAAACCGATGTTCTGGTTATATGGTTCTGCCGGGACGGAAAGCGTTGAACAGTTGGCAGGGAAATGCATCGCAACCTATCCGCCGCTTGCCCCGCCGTACTGGTTCAACCGTATCACCCTGCGTAACCACGGACTCGATCCCGATAATGATGTCGAGTTGAAACCGGCCCGGGATGATGCCATCCGTCTCGGCCTGCTGCGCGAGGGCGCAGTGGATGCGGCGCTGATCAGTTCCGCCATATCGCCGGTAACGATACAGGGTCAGGGTTTGAATGTCCTTTCCCTGGTGGGAGACGAGATACGGTTTGTCACCAGCGGCATCGCCACCACGGAGAAAATTGCGCAGGATGATCCCGATTTGGTGGGAAACCTGGTCGGCGCGTACCGGCAGAGCTTGGCTGTCATGCATGGCACACCGGCTGAAATCCAACCCATCCTGGCAGATGTAATGGGTGTCTCGGAAGAAATTGCAAAAAAATCCTGCGAGCTGGTTTTGCCCTGTTATACGCAGGACGGATACATGGACATGGATGCGGTACGGGAGTCGCTGAGTACCCTGGACGCGGAAATGGGTCATGAGGCCCCAATCAATGCTGATGAACTCTATGACTTCAGCCTGACAAGCAAATGAACCTGAATATAACCGCCTGGCTTTCCGCAGCCTGGTGGCGCACTCCGATCTCTCCGCAGCAGGGTGGCGCAGGTAACGATTTTGACAAACCCGTTTCCCTGTTGGCCATGATTTTGACCGGCATTGCCGGTGTGGTTGCCATGGGGCTGAACCCGGTTATCGCGACGGCTTACGTGGACTTCCTGGGATTTTCGGAAGCGCAGGCCGGTTACGTACTGGCAGCGGACATGTCGGGGGCCGCGATCGGCACTCTGCTGGTATCGGCACGGGTGCATATCTGGAACCGGCGGGTGACCGCAGTGTGCGGCCTCACCGTCCTGCTTGCGGGAAACCTGGCGTGCCTGGCGCTGGCCGCATTTGATTCCCTGCTCATCGCCCGTTTCATCATCGGTACGGGCGCCGGGATCGCGGCCGGCTCAATGGCCGCGGGCATTGCCGCAACCGGCAATCCGGACAGGTATTTCGGCGTTTACACGGTCGTGACGCTCAGCACCGGCGCCATGCTCATGGCCCTGGCTCCCCTGTTATTGACATCGTTCAGTATCAGGGGCCTGTTCTCATTGCTGGCCTGTATGGCACTGCCGGCGTTTTGCCTGGTTCGACAATTCCCCGAATTTACCGCGCACAGGAAAATGAGCGCGGGCGGCAAACCAGCGTCATGGCGTGATTTGCCGTTGAGGACTCTGCTGGTGATCAGTGCTACGACACTGGTTTATTATATTGGAACCGGAAGCGTGTGGCCGTATATGTCCCTGATAGGCAAGGCGCAGGGGTTGACCATACAGGCAACAGGCAACCTGCTTGCAGTCGCGCAACTGTTCGGGGTAGCGGGCGCGCTGGTGCCTGCTGTTCTTGGCACACGCCTGGGCCGTATGGCGCCGATATCATTTTCCCTGCTTGTTTCAACAGGCTGTCTCCTGGCCCTGCTCATGTTTGCCAACAGGCTGGTGTACGCATTGGTCGTCCAGTTATACATGTTCGTCTGGCTGATGTTTTTTCCGTATCTCATGGGTATTGTTTCGGAACTTGGCCCGGTCGGCCGGCTCGCGGGGGTGAGTTACGCATTGCAGAGCATAGGTTTCGCCATCGGACCAGCGCTTGCCGCGCTGTTGATTCCCGGCGGAGGTTACGCAGCATTGTTTTACCTGGGTATTGGTTGTTACCTGGCAACTCTATTATTGCTATTATCTCTTTCCCGGAATCCTGGCGCCGATGCCCGAACAAACATATAACACCGGGACGGTTCAGAACGATGTCTGTAATGAGATGCACGAAATAATTTAGATCAGCCCACTGTGTTCTTTCCGGGATTGCGAATTTTTCCATTGTATTAGTATTTTCGTATTGATCTGGCCAACAAAGTTGCCACAAATGTGAGAAAACTCACATACAAATAAGGAAATATCCAACTACACTGACCACAGAACATCAGTGTCGCCGTGGTCTGAAACAATGAGAGACAGGGATAGCCCCATTATCAATATGCTGACTTTGCGCAGGGATCTGTATTTCGTACTGAGTCTGCTGTTAGCTGATAAGAATGTGGCCGAAGTCCCTGGTGTGGTTGTCTGGACCAAGACCTTCCATGAAGATGAGGTAAGGAGGTTAATGTTGTGGATAGCAACGGCGATGCGTGGTTTGTTGGACTTGCTGGACAGAGAAAAAGATGACTTCAGTAACCGATATTGTGGGGAATATCGGGCTAATCTTGAGAGCGACACGGAAACAGCGTTGACGTTCAGACAGGCTTGTAACTCTGTCATTCACGCAAAAGAGATATTGCCTTACAGGGTTCCCCTGCCGGAGTCGGAAGGGACAATCAAGCAAATTTATTCAGATAGAATCACAATACGAAGCACCCACGGAAAAAAGAAAACCCACGCTCTGCTTGATATAATGGAGTTTGTGCAAATAACAGATACTTTGATGATCCTGTTTGAGGAGAACGTCCGTGCCGACAGATAGAGATACCTACAGATACCATTTCAAACTGGGTAATAAAATTGTCCTTACCGGGATTACCAAGGATATAGACCGGCAGGAGATAGCTCATCAACGGGAACCCGGCTGGAAAAAGGGACATATAAGACAGGTGGGATTGCGCACCACCTACGATGCGGCCCTGGAATGGAAACAGGAACAAGCGAAAATGGGTAAGCCGGTGGTTATGCGGTAATGTGGAGATCTGTATTGAAACTGAACTATCACCTGGAAACGGATTCACTTTACATCGACTTGGCGGGGATCTCTATGACTTTCGCCTGCTTGGATAATTAACACGGGCAACCCCGGAATTTTTGCAAATGAAAACAGGTGAGTGACATGACCGTAGCTTCGATACTGGTAAAAAATGCGCATATATTTGACGGACACAGTCCTGACTTGTCGGATCGCGCCGATATCCTGCTGGCGGACGGCGAGATAAAGGAGATTTCCACCGGTAATCTTGACCGCGCAGGTCATCACGTGGTCGATGCCGCGGGGCGTACCGTGATGCCGGGCCTGATCGATAATCACATCCACGTGACTATACCCACCCTGGATACGACCGCATTGACCAGGATGCCGGAGACGTATATCGCCCAGTATGCCAACGTGTTCCTGAATGCGACCTTGCAACGCGGGTTCACCACGATTCGCGATATAGGCGGAGGCGATGTCGGTATTTCCCGCGCCATCGACCATGGGCTGGTGCGCTCTCCCCGGTTTTATTATGCCGGCAAGATCATGTCACAGACCGGCGGTCACGGTGATATGCGCCCTGGCTGGGAAGTGGACCCCTCGGACCAGCTCTGCACCTGCGGGAGTTACTCGACCAAATTGACGCGTATTGTCGATGATCCCTATGAAATGCGGCGCGCCGTGCGCGATGAGTTAAGAAAAGGTTCCCATTGCATCAAGATAATGGGTTCGGGCGGGGTGGTCAGCCCCAATGATCCCCTGCACCACACACAGTTTACCGAAGATGAGATCCGTGCCGCAGTGGATGAATGCGCGCGCCAGGAAACCTATGTGTCCGCCCATTGCCACCCGACTGAAGCCGTTAAACGTTGCGTGGAATTCGGGGTGCGCTGTATCGAACATGCAACACTGATTGACAGGGAAACAGCGGAGTATGTGGCCGGGCAGGGCGCCTACGTTGTCCCCACGTTTGCAGTACTGTTCGCACTTCACGAGGAAGGCGCTGAATACGGCCTGCCGCCGGCCAGCCAGGAAAAAGTCAATCATGTTTACGCACAGGCCCTGGATGGCCTGGAACTCATGCGTGACGCCGGTGTGAAAATGGGCCTGGGAACGGACCTGCTGGGCGCGCAACACGTACGGCAATGCACTGAATTTGCTATCAGGAAACAGGTCCTGACGCCGTTTGAAATCCTGCACCAGGCCACGGCGGTCAATGCCGAAATCCTGATGGAGCCGGACCGGCTTGGCTGTATCAGGGAAGGTGCGTTTGCCGACCTGCTGGTTGTCGACGGTAATCCCCTGGAGGACATATCCCTGCTGGAGCAGGACGGCGCGGCGCTGCCCGTCATCATACGCAAGGGTGAAATGGTCAAGTGTGAGCTTGCCGTTTCGGAAGGAGCGGTAACAGCCTTCAGTTGGCCTGCTGATTAGCTGAGCCTGTAGCCACCTGTGATTTATCAGTCTATTCACTCTCAATTTGTGCGAATTCTGGTTGGAAAATCAGCACTACTGTTGGTCGCATTACTTATGGCAGGGGTTGTGGCGTGTTCCGCGGCAAATGCAAAGCCGAATATATTGCTTATTTATGTCGATGACCTGGGGTACGGAGACCTGGGCAGCTACGGTCATCCGGTAATTCAAACGCCGAATTTGGACAAGTTGGCCAACGAAGGATTGAAATTAACCAATTACTACGCACCATCGGCGCTTTGTTCGCCGTCACGGGCGGCATTACTTACCGGGCGTACTCCCTACCGGTCCGGGATTAAAAGCTGGATCCCTGAAAATTCAGGCATATTTCTGCGAGAGGAGGAAATAACGTTAGCAGAGATATTAAAAACCCGCGGTTATGTCACCGCGCTGGTAGGAAAGTGGCACCTCAACTCCAACCTGGCTGATAAGGAGGAAACACAGCCCGCGGACCACGGCTTTGATTATGCTTATGGTCACAACGCGTTTCAGATCCCGACCAATCGTAACCCGACAAACATCTTTCGAAATGGCGAGGCGCTGGGTGTGCAGGAAGGTTATACGGCGGAACTTTATGCCGATGAAGCCATACGCTGGCTGAGGCAGCAGAAATCCGGAGCCCCTTTTTTTATGCTGCTCAGCATGGCTGAACCACACAGCCAGTTTGAGAACCCGCCTGAATATAACAGCATGTACCAGCAGTATACGCGGGGTGAAATAATACCCATTTACGACTCAGAGGGTATTCCCAAGGATAAACTGATCCCGCGCGGCCCCGGAGAATATTATGCCAATATCACTTATATGGATGCCCAGTTGGGGCGCGTACTGGATGAGCTCGACCTCCAGGGGTTGACGGACGATACGATAATTGTCTTCGCCAGCGACAACGGCCCGGTTACCTCCGCCTGGCGGACATGGTGGGAGGTTAATGCCTACGGGAGTACCGGTGGCCTGCGCGGACGCAAGCATAATCTCTATGAAGGTGGTATCAAGGTACCTGCCATGATCAAATATCCCGGGCTCATTGCTGCGGGTTCTGTCTCGGATCAGGCTGTTACAGGTATGGACCTGTTTGTGACGTTAGCCGGCCTGGCGGGTGCTGACGTACCCGGTGATCGCCCGATTGACGGCGTCGATATAGCAGCGGTGTTTCGAGGTGAGCAGTTAAAAAGCCGGGTTATGTTCTGGGCAATACCGACTGACACGGATATTGAATTCGTTATCCGTAAGAATAACTGGAAGCTTTTTATCGACAGGAACCATGAGCCTGTTGAGCTCTATAACCTGGCAGACGATCCGCTGGAGTTTTTTAATGTAATAGAGCAGGAGAAAGCGGTGTCAAGGGACTTGATGGGTTTATTTACCGGTATGATCAGGAGCATAGATGAAGACCCCATCCGACCTGCTTTGTAGCGGTGTCACGACCTGGCACAGATATTGGCATTGGGAAAGAGTGGTAAGGATACTTACCCGGCCTGCCGGGTAACAGAGCAGGCCATGACCCACCTATGGCTGCGTGCAGAAGCCAAACCTTTTGAACAGCGGGCTGCACTGACGCCGGCAGCAGCAAGGGAGTTGATAGCGTCAGGTCATACGGTATCGGTTGAAGAATGTGGTAATCGTATATTCGGTATTGAGCAATACCGGCAGGCGGGCTGCCGGATTGTTCCTGCCGCTTCGTGGCAGGATGCCCCGCCGGGCTGTTATGTGCTTGGGTTGAAGGAATTGCCTGAGCCATTGCCTTCGTTGCATCACAAGCATATCTATTTTGCCCACGCCTATAAGCAGCAAAAGGGTTGGAAGGAACTGTTGGGCAAATTTGCCGATGACGGCGGCCGGTTATTAGACCTGGAATTCTTACTTGACGATAACAGTCAGCGCATTGCCGCATTTGGTTACTGGGCCGGTTTCGCGGGCGCCGCGCTGGGTATTCTGAACTGGTTGAAGCAACCTGGGACGATGGGGTCAATCCATAGTTACCCCGATAAAAATCAACTGCTTGCGGAGGTGGCGACCAAGCTGAAAAAGTCCGGGAAACGTCCACGGGTCATCATCATCGGTGCCAAAGGGCGTAGCGGTCGCGGCGCCACGGAACTGTGTCAAAGCCTGGAGATTGAAACAACTTTATGGGACATGGAAGAAACCGCACAAGGAGGACCGTTTGTTACAATTCTTGAACACGATATCCTGATAAACTGCGTACTGGTTCAATCAGACACCCGGCCGTTTCTTACTCATGACCTGCTGGAAAAGAAACGCCTGCTCGCCAGCGTAGTCGACGTCAGTTGCGACCCGTACAGTGTTTATAACCCGCTACCGGTTTATACCGACTGCACGACCTTTACCAGGCCGGCGCTGCGTCTCAGAGACAAACCCGTCCTGGATTTGTTTGCTATAGACCATTTACCGTCAATGCTGCCAAAGGAAAGCAGTGAAGATTTTTCAGGGCAACTGCTGGCCGCCCTGCTGGAATTACCTGACGGCAGGACCTGGCAACGGGCCGTGGATCTCTTTGAAGACAAAAAGGCCCAGGCCCGGTTAACGGAAACCGATAAATAAGGTATACAAGACATGAAGTACATTACCGCGTTGAATAATATTGCCCGCGCAAAAGGCATGGGCAGGTTGGCAGAATATGCAGGTCCGACCCTTCGGGCGTATTCGTTCTAAAACAGTTGGACTTGTGGGCAAAGAAAAGACTTTCGCGGGACTGGCACTGCTCCCCGGACAAACCATTGCTGCCGGTATCGATGAGCAAATTGATGCTTTTGTTTCTCCGATAGCGGGGGCTATCACCTCAATTGTATTTTATCCGGTCTCTATATTCAGCACGGAAGCATCAGTTATCGTATTGTGGTTAATTGCCAGCACGGTATTTTTTACTCTGTATTTCAATTTCATTAATTTCAGTGGTATTCCTCATGCACTGAAACTGGTAAGTGGCGTCTATTCCAATCCGGCAGACCGCGGGGAGGTTTCCCATTTTCAGGCATTGGCAACTGCTGTTTCCGGTACTGTAGGCATCGGTAATATTGCTGGTGTGGCCATTTCCGTAACCCTGGGCGGCCCGGGTGTCATATTCTGGATAGTCCTCGCTGGTCTATTGAGCATGACGACAAAATTCGTTGAGTGCAGTCTTGGTGTCATGTACCGGGTTCATCACGCTGACGGTTCCGTGTCAGGCGGCCCCATGCACTACCTGGAAAAAGGGATGGCAGAAATGCACTTTCCCCGTTTGGGTAAAGCTCTCGCTATTTTTTATGCCGCAAGTATTGTTATCGGCTGTATCGGTATCGGTAACATGTTTCAGTCTAACCAGGCGCTCTCCCAATTCATCGAAGTCACCGGTGCGGCAGATAGTTTTTTCCATGACAAGGGGTGGCTGTTCGGTATCTGCCTGGCCCTGATTGTAGCACTGGTCATCATTGGCGGCATAAAGAGTATCGCCAAAACGACGGAAAAGCTGGTACCGGTAATGAGTGTAATGTATGTGGCTGGAGCCGTTATCGTCCTGTGTATGAATTACCAGGTCATACCTGCAGCATTCGTCATGATATTCCGGGAAGCATTCACTCTGGATGGCGTTGGCGGAGGTGTGATCGGCATCATGATATTAGGTTTCCGTCGTGCTGTTTTTTCCAACGAAGCCGGTCTGGGTTCGGCCTCCATAGCGCACGCAGCCGTGCGTACGGAACAACCTCTTACCGAAGGATACGTAGCGTTATTGGAACCATTTATCGATACGGTAATTATCTGCACGCTTACCGGGCTGGTTATCGTTACTACAATTTACGACCCTGGCTTGCTTGAAAAGGGAGTGGGAGGAATCGAAATCACGTCAGCAGCCTTTGCGAGTGTCATCCCCGGCGCGCCGATTTTAATTTCGGTGGTTGCCGTATTGTTTGCGATTTCGACGATAATCGCCTGGAGCTATTATGGTCTGAAAGCCTGGGTTTATTTAACCAACGATACAACGCTGATGAAATCAATATTTCAACTGGTTTTTTGCGGGTTCATTATTGTTGGTTGCAGCGTGAAACTGGACGCAATTGTTAACCTGTCTGAAGCCCTCATTTTTATTATCGCCTTTCCCAATATCGTCGGGCTTTACCTGCTGGCGCCCAGGGTAAAAAGAGAACTTGTCCGATATAAAAAGATGATCTAGCAGACGGTCGGGCTTAGGGTCTGGATAGGAGTATAATAGACAGCCCGATTTGGTGATAACACTGACACGATATGCAAGTCCCGGCGGGAGAACCTTAAGGCGGTGCAGTCGGGTTTTGTGGAGGCGTTGCTGCCGGCGAAGGAATTGAAGTTGAATTCGGGCAGAAACCCTATAACACAAATGGATATAGCATGAATACTACTCACTGGCTGAGAGCAAATTCACCGTTTTATGTGTTCTATTTCTTTCCTTTACATTCCGTAACTATTTGATAATGCTATAAATAATTTGTTGACGGTTATTTTTCCTTCCTGTACAGTTCCGTGTGTATCGTTGGATCAATCGTAGGATCAAGAGAAAATGACATGCAACAATTTACCGACGCAAAAGCCCGAAGATTAAGCGTCCCCGGCTTTCACACTGTGGACACGACACTATATCTGAGAGTTACGGACAGGGGCAAGTACTGGGTACAGCGAATCACGATTAAAGGCAAGCGCCATGATCTGGGCCTGGGCGCGTTTCCTGTTGTGAGTGTGGACGAGGCCCGCGAGGCGGCGTTTCAAAACCGGCGGTTGGTCCGCGCCGGCGGGGATCCGTTAGCAGAAAAGCGCAAGGCGATGAAACCGACCTTTGAAGCGGCGGCCATGGCGTCTCTCGACACCCTACGGTCGACATGGCGCAGTGGCAAGACTGAAAAGGACTGGCTGCGTGCCATGAACCACTATGTCTTCCCACATATCGCGCATAAGCGGATCGATCTGATCAACCGGGCGGACATTCTTGACATTCTGGTTCCTCTGTGGACTAAAAAACATGAAACAGCTCGCCGGTTGCGGGGCTGGATCAAGGCGGTTTTCTCATTGGCGCAGGCGTTTGGCCACATAGAGACTAATCTGGCCGCAGATGCAATCAGCGCGGCGCTTCCAAAGGGCGCTAGAAATAATAAGCACCACAGAGCATTGAACTATATTGAGGTCAATGAGGCATTGAACCAGACCGACAAGGCACAGGCCTGTGACGCTGCAAAACTGTGTCTGCGGTTTATCGCATTAACGGCTGTCCGGAGCAATGAAGCACGGGTCGCACAATGGAGTGAGATTGACCTTGAAAACAAAACCTGGTCCATACCGGCGGGCCGCATGAAATCGAACCGGGAACACAGAGTGCCTTTATCGGACCAGTCGATAGACGTACTGCAAAAGGCGAGAGCGCTTCGGGATAAGTCAGATATAGTCTTCCCGTCACCAATAAAGAATGGCAAGCCGTTAAATGAAACAACGATGATGCTGTTACTGCAGAAGGCTGGGCTGGCTGACCGGGCAACGGTGCACGGCCTGAGGTCGTCATTCCGTGACTGGTGCGCCGAAAGCGGCAAGGATCGGCAGCTGGCGGAGATGGCGCTGGCGCACGCGGTTCCTGGTGTTGAAGGCAGTTATTTCAGATCGGACCTATTTGCACGGCGTGAGCGTCTTATGCAGCAATGGGCGGATTATATCACTGGTGTAGGTCCAGCGAAGGTGGTGAGGTTGAATTCCGGTAGAAACTCTTAGCCCGAAGACTTGACAAGCAGTAGGAGTTGTTTGTTAACCTGTATGCAAATATCGACATACGCGGCATGTCGACTGTAACCATTCGATATTATGTTGTGAATATCGAGAGGTAACATCACAAGATTTGCCGTCCTCCTCGTAGGCTTTCAGCAGGTACGTATCCTCTTTTTTGTTTATGAGAAAATTCCAAGTTGTGGGTGGATCAGGTTACGGTGGGGGGGGTAATATTTATCTACGAGGAATTATATCAACTGCTGGTTTTGATTACCTCGTCTATTAACGGCGTAATATATGACGCAGATTACGAATAACAGTAGCGACTTTTCTCCTTGCTGTCTTTCGCTGGACCTTGAGGTTGGTAGGAAGGACAAAAGGATCCATGCCTTCGCCGCAGTGCGTTCGAATACTAATCAATCCTTAATTTATCCCGGAGATTTTGGACGAAGTGACCTAACATCAGCATTATCGAAGTTGGATGAGTTGGCAAGTGGGGCGGCATTTCTTTTGGGCCATAACCTGATCGATTTTGACATGCCTCACCTGCGCGCTGCTCAACCTGGGCTGCAACTTTTAAAGTTGCCGCCGATAGATACGCTCCGCTTGAACCCACTGGCATTCCCTCGTAATCCCTACCATAACCTGGTGAAGCATTACCAGGACGGGCAACTAAAAGGAGGACGGAGGAATGATCCATACCAGGATTCCCAGCTTACATTACAGGTCTTTGCTGACCAGCACCGGGCGCTAGGAGATGCAGAACCCGACCTGATGATTGCATGGCACTGGTTGACGACCTCAACTGATGATGGCGTTGGTTTCGATGCTTTTTTCTCGGATATTCGAAAGTTGGCCAGACCTTCCGATTTGGAAGCCGGTGCGGCCTTGCACAGATTGCTGGACGAAAAAGCTTGCATTAAGCAGGCAAGTCAGATCATCGCGACAGCTGGTCGGTATAACTGGCCGTTAGCCTATGCGCTAGCGTGGCTGTCAGTATCCGGAGGTAACTCGGTCATGCCGCCCTGGGTGCGTTACCAGTTTCCTGAAGCGGGTGAATTGGTGCGTCGATTACGGGACCTTGCCTGTACAGATCCCGCTTGTGGCTGGTGCCGGGAAAGACATGATGCGAAAAAAGAGCTTAAACGTTGTTTCGGTTTTAAGGAATTCCGCCCCGAACCGGCCGACGAACAAGGAAACCCCATGCAGCAATCCATTGTCGAAGCAGTCATGGCAGGGGAACACGTGCTCGGAATTCTGCCCACAGGCACCGGCAAGTCCCTGTGTTACCAGATTCCGGCATTGTCCCGTTATGACAAGACCGGTGCTTTAACAGTGGCCATTTCGCCCCTGGTAGCGCTCATGTCGGACCAGGTGGCGGGTCTGGAGAAGCACGGGATTGTGTGTGGTGTGGCTGTCAATGGCCTGCTGTCCCTGCCCGAACGCGCCGATGTATTGGACAGGGTGCGCCTGGGTGATGCCGGTATTCTCATTATATCGCCGGAGCAGTTGCGTAATCGTTCCGTGCGTCGGGCGCTGGCCCAGCGGGAGATTGGTTCCTGGGTGCTGGATGAAGCCCACTGTATTTCAAAATGGGGGCATGATTTCAGACCTGATTACCGCTATGTAGCGCGGTTTATTCGCGAGAGGGCAGGGGATGGACCGATACCGCCGTTGGTATGTCTAACCGCCACTGCCAAGCCAGACGTTGTGACAGACATACTCGGGCACCTGCAAGGTGAACTGGGTATCGAAATGAAGGTCTTCGATGGCGGGGCTCAGCGTGAGAACCTGCATTTCGAGGTGTATCCCACTACCGGCGCGGAAAAGTTTTTCCATATCCATCAGGTAGTCAGTGACTGCCTGTCGGAGGCGGGAGCCGGCGGTGCGATTGTGTATTGCGCACGGCGCAGGCAAGCCGAAGAGGTAGCCGAATTTCTAGGCGTCAAGAACACCGCGGCGGACTATTTCCACGCGGGTTTGCAACCGGAAAGCAAGAAGGAGGTGCAACAGCGTTTTATCGGTGGTGAGTCACGGGTGATCGTGGCCACCAACGCTTTCGGGATGGGTATCGACAAGCCGGATGTGCGACTGGTGGTGCATGCCGACATTCCTGGCTCACTGGAGAACTACCTGCAGGAGGCAGGGCGCGCTGGGCGAGACCGGCAATCCGCGCGCTGTGTTCTGTTTTATACGCAGGAAGACGTGGAGCAACAATTCATGCTGTCGAGCCGTTCACGACTTAATCGGCGGGAAATTCATAGTATCCTGCGAGCGATACGTCGTCTTGACCATAAAAAGAACGCCGCGGGCGAAGTAGTGGCAACCGCCGGTGAAATTCTGCTGGACGAGGACGACAACGTATTCGAGCGGGATTCCGCTACTGACGATACGCGAGTGCGCACCGCCATTGCCTGGCTTGAGGAAGCGAAGTTGCTGACACGGGAGGAGAACCAGGTGCAGGTCTTTCCTTCGTCCCTGAGGGTGAAAACGCTGGAGGAAGCGCGCGACAGGCTCAACAAGGAATCTATAAGAGATGACTATCGCAAGAAATTGCTGAGGATCGTGGAAACACTGATACATGCTGGCCCGGACGAGAGTATTTCAACTGATGAATTGATCGGCGCCGCGGGCCTTAGCGCGGCAGGTACATGCAGGGCTTTATACGATCTGGACAAATTGGGAATCGCCAGCAACGATACCGCGCTCACTGCTTATGTTCACGCCGCAGTGGAGCGCTCATCCGGGAAACGCGTGAAAGAAGCAGCGGCGTTGGAGCGTTCGTTGATTGAGCACCTGCGACTGGCGGCGCCGGACCTGGGCGTGGGAGACAAATCGACGCTGCACCTGCGCCGGCTGAACCAGCAACTCAAGGATGCTGGCCATGAACAATCATTGCCAGGACGTGTACTACGCATGCTTCGCAGTCTTGCCGCCGACGGCCGCGCTGAGGGTGGTAGCGGGGGTAGCCTCAGTGTGCGCAAGTTGGATGCGGATTCTGTGCAGGTGACGTTGCAACGGGAATGGTCGGCACTGGAAAAAACGGCAGACCTGCGCCGCACCGCCGCATCCTGTCTGCTGGAGCACCTGCTTGACAGCCTGCCCCAAGGGAGCAAGGGCGTTGACCTGCTGGCCGAGACCACGTTAGGCAGGCTGATGAAGGCAATGGATGCTGATGTCATGTTGAGTCGCGAAGTGAAACACCCGGATAAACTGCTGGAACGTGCCTTGTTGTGGCTTCACGAGCAGGAAGTCATCCGCCTGAATAAAGGTCTGGCGGTGTTTCGCCCGGCCATGACCATCAGGCTGATGAGGGACAGACGAGGCTTTACCAACAGCGACTATGCGCCCCTCAAGGATCATTACCAGGGGCAGGTTTTCCAGGTACATGTCATGAAACTGTACGCGCAGATTGCTCTGGAAGATGTCCGCGATGCAGGGCGTCTGGCGCTGGATTACTTCAAGCTGAAACAGCAGGATTTCCTGGGGCGGTGGCTCCCCGATGCTGACAAAGAAATTGGCAAGCAGACCACGCCGGAATCCTGGCGCGCGATCGTTGAAAATCTGAACAATCCCGCTCAACAACGTATCGTCGCTGATGAGCGGGAACAGACCAACGTGTTGGTGCTGGCCGGTCCGGGCTCCGGCAAGACGCGTGTGCTGGTGCATCGTATCGCCTACCTGGTACGGGTCAGACGAGAGAACCCGCGCGGAATACTGGCCCTTGCTTACAACCGCCATGCGGCAGTCGATATTCGCCGCAGACTCGCAGGCCTGGTAGGCGATGATGCCCGTGGCGTCACAGTGCTGACCTGTCACGGTCTGGCAATGCGTCTGGTAGGCGCCAGTTTCAATGATCGTCCCGATTTTCCTGATGAAGAGGCATTCCGTGCTCTTATCCGGGATGCAGTGGCATTGTTGCGTGGAGAGGGGTTGCCACCTGAAGAGGATGCAGATGAACAACGGGAACGGCTGCTGGCCGGTTTCCGTTGGATCCTTGTGGACGAATACCAGGACATCGGCAAGGAAGAATATGATCTGATTTCAGCCCTGGCTGGACGAACCTTGCCGGATGAAGATGACAAACTGACCTTGTTCGCCGTGGGTGATGACGACCAGAACATATACGCCTTCAAGGATGCTTCGGTAAAGTATATCCGTCGCTACGAGGATGACTACGGGGCTAGGCCCGTGTATCAGACGGAAAATTATCGCTCCACCGCCCACATTATCGACGCGGCGAACGCACTCATAAAGCCGGCACGGGAGCGAATGAAAGCAGGACATCCCATCAAAATTAACGCGGCCCGGGAAAAAGAACCGCCAGGCGGGGTCTGGAGCAAGCAGGACCCGGTCACCGCAGGCAAGGTTCAGATACTACAAGCAGGGAAAGACCCGATTTCTCAGGCGCAGGCAACCATGTTAGAACTGCAACGACTGTCTTTGCTCGATCCTGATTGGACATGGTCTTCCTGTGCAGTGATTGCCCGTGAATGGAAATACCTCGACCCAATTCGTGCATACTGTGAATTCCATGAGATTCCGGTGCAAAGTGGAAATGAAGATTCCTTGAGTGTCTGGCGCCTCAGGGAAACCCAGGCTCTGTTGCGGTGGTTGCGAGAGACACCGCTGGTTACTATTTCTGAAATATACGGGTGGGTAGACTATCAAAAAGCAGGCCACTGGTTTGAATTGTTACGGGAAGCAATTGGGGAGTACGAGCTGGAAACCGGCGCGAGCGAAGTGCCTGCAGACCATTTTATCGAATGGTTGGCAGAGTGGGCCAGAGAAGTCCGGCGCCGGCAAAACGGATTACTCCTGTTGACTGCACATCGCGCCAAGGGTCTTGAGTTTGACCACGTGGTTGTGTTGGATGGTGGATGGGATCGTCTTGACTCAAAAGAGGACGGGGATGCGCCTCGTAGGCTATATTATGTAGCCATGACGCGTGCGCGCCACACGCTTACGCTGGCGCGCTTGGCACAAGTTCACACTCTCCAAAATACCTTACAAGCATGTCCCGCTGTCTTACACCGTGACCTAATGGATCTGCCGCCGGTAGTTCCACAACTCAGACGTTTGTACCGGCAACTCAGTCTTAGAGAAATTGATTTGGGCTTTGCAGGACGTTTTCATGGTAGTGATCAGGTGCATAAATGCATTGCTGCACTTTCTCCAGGGGACCCGTTAAAAGTACGGATAACTCAAACAGACCGTTGGGAACTCCTGAACAGGGAAGGAAGGTTGGTAGGACGTCTTGCCAAAGGGTTCAATCCCCCGGATGATATGCGTTGCCCGTCTGCCAAAGTAATCGCCGTAGTAGTGCGTACTCGCGAACTTTCAGAACCTCAATACCAGGCAAGCATCAAATGTGATGAATGGGAGATTGTCGTACCTGAAGTGGTATTCGGCCCACAATGACATTCAGGAATAATAATCCAGGTTAAAGAATCCTGGTTGATTATGAGTCGTTGGCCTTGGTTTGCTAGATATCCCGTGTCCCGGTATCCACGCACAGGGTACACATCCGGTTCAGTGGCACGCCTGGTGTGCGCTCACCCCGTCTGCAGCGTATAGACGACCATCTTTGTACGCTGCGAAACCGGTACATGGTACGGTGGACAAAGGATCGCCTTTCAAGCGACCCAATATATTGCCGGACTTCCATTTCTGGCTTACCCTCGTATAGAGCTGAGCAGTGTCGGGCGCGGTATCTTATAGCGGGAAAGTTGGAGGAGTGGTCGATATCCATCGGAGGCTGCAAACCGTTAGCTAGAATAGAAAATCAGTGGCATCCAGGTTATTGATATCAAAATCTTGCAGGAGGATGGTGCCGCCGCCGTGGTCCGTGAGGTCTATCTTTGTGCTGTTTGATTCGGATGTTATGGTCAGGTCATCAAAGCCCGACAGGCTGAACTTCAAGAGGTCGATCCGGTCTTCGGTGTCGGTAAAGTCCAGGACGATATCGTCTCCATCTCCCGGCTCAAAGTGGAAAGTGTCGGCGCCATCTCCCCCGAGGAGGCGGTCTGCGCCGACCCCTCCGTGCAGCACGTCCTGTCCACCATTTCCACGAAGTACATCATTCCCATTAATGCCGTTAAGAAGGTTATCGCCGTCATCGCCGGTTAATTCGTCCGAGTGGTACGACCCCAGCACGTACTCAATATTCAAAATCACGTCGCCTTCAGCGTGGCCGCCTTCCGCCGTACCGTCTGCAAGATTCACCTTGATACCTGTGTCCGACGACCAGTAGACCAACCAATCCATCCCGTTTCCACCGTCCAGCCGGTCCGCGCCCGGCCCGCCTTCAATCGTATCATCGCCGTCACCGCCTTCCAGGTGGTTGGCTCCGTCATCACCTATTATGTTATCCCTGTAATCAGAGCCGGCCACGTTCTCTATAGCGATGAGGAAATCACCTTCAGCGTGCCCGCCTTTATACGTACCTGAATTAAGACGCACCTCAACGGCGGCATCCGAGTCCTGATAGGACGCCCAGTCGACGCCGGTGCCGCCATGCAGCCGGTCCGCGCCGGCGCCACCCGCCAGCACGTCAGCACCCGCGCCGCCCACCAGCGTGTCGTCACCCGCGTTGCCGCGCAGGTCATCATTTCCGTCCAGGCCATGCAGGGTGTTGGCAAGGCCGTCACCCGTCAATACATCTGCGTGCAGGGAACCGGTCAGATTTTCAATGTTGGTAATTTCATCGCCCTCGGCATGCCCTCCCGTGCCTGTCCCGTCCGCGAGGTTCACGCTGACCCCGGCATCCGACTCTTCAAAGGACGCCCAGTCAATCCCGGTGCCCCCGTCCAGCGTATCGGCCCCGGCCTGGCCGAACAGCCGGTCTCCGTCCTCACCCCCATGCAACGCATCATCACCCGCGCCGCCGTACAGCCGGTCCTCGCCCGGGTCGCCGAAGAGACTGTCGTTGCCGGCGCCACCGGTCAACTCATCGTCACCGTCATTGCCGTCCAGGCGATTTGCCCCATCGTCACCCACCAGGACGTCCGGGTGTACGGACCCTGCTATATTCTCAACGTCGGAAAAGGTATCACCGGCGGCATGACCTCCGGCTGCAGTACTGTCCCCCAGGTTCACCGATACACCCGCGTCGGACGAATGATAGGAGGCCGTATCCACACCGGCGCCGGCGAACAGCCGGTCAGCGCCCGCGCCACCTTCCAGTATGTCGTCACCAGAATAGCCCCAGAGCCCGTCGTTGCCGCCGTTGCCGGCCAGGTAATTCGCCTCGCGGTCACCCACCAGCCCATCGTGGTGGTCGGATCCGCTCACGTTTTCAACATTACTGATAACGTCTCCCTCGGCGTGGCCATCTTCCCCAGTACCTTGAATGAGCCTGACTATCACACGCTGATCCGACCCCTGGTAGGACACCCAGTCCACGCCGCCGCCGCCGTCCAGGCTGTCCGCGCCGGCCCCGCCTTCCAGCACGTTGGCGCCGTTATCGCCGGTCAGGTCGTCGTCGTGACCGGACCCGGCGATATTCTCAAAACCGGCGATGGTGTCACCCTGGGCATGGCCGCCTGAAACTGTGTTGTCGCCGATGTTTACCGTTACGCCGGTATTCGACTCGAGATATAACAGCCAGTCCACCCCGGCGCCGCCATCCAGTTCATCGGCGCCGCCGCCGCCCTGCAGTTTATCGTCGCCGTCGTTGCCGCTGAGTTCGTCGGCGCCGCCCATGCCGTACAGATCATTTGAACCGCTGTCACCCGTCAGTACGTCAGCGTGACCCGACCCAGCTATGCGTTCGATACCGGAGATTACATCACCTTGGGCATAACCTCCCGATGATGTGCCGTCCGCAAGATTGATGGTTACACCCGCGCCGGAATGCCGGTACGACAACACGTCAAAGCCGCCACCGCCTTCAAGGCTGTCGGCGCCGGCGCTCCCGTACAGCAGGTCATCACCCGCGCCCCCGTCCAGCGTATCGGCACCGCCCGCGCCATCGAGTTCATCATCACCCCCGCCGCCTTCCAGGCTGTTGGCGCTCCCGTCACCCGTCAATACGTCCGCGTGCCCGGAGCCTGTCACATTTTCTATATTTGAAACGGCGTCGCCCTGCGCGTGGCCTCCCTCAAACGTGCCTGCCGCCAGGTCAACCGTTACACCTGCATCCGACCCCCGGTAAGACACCCAGTCGTTGCCGCCTGCGCCATCCAGTTGGTCGGCGCCGGCGCCCCCTTCCAGGCGGTTGGCATCTTCATTGCCTGTCAGCACATCCGCATGCGCGGACCCGATCGCGTTCTCCACCAGGACCAGGACGTCGCCCTCGGCATGCCCTCCCGAGACCGTATTATCGGCGAGGTTCACCGTCACCGCCGCATCCGAATCCAGGTAGGATACCCAGTCTAGGTCCGAACCTCCATCCAAGCGGTCTGCGCCTGCGCCACCCTCCAGGATATCGTCGCTGGCGCCACCCCAGATCCTGTCGTCGCCATCCAGCCCCTTGATGTAGTTCGCAACGGCATTGCCGACAATCACATCGTTGCCCGACCCGCCGATGTAGTTCTCGATCCAGGTGTCCCGGGCAATCACCAGGTTGCCTGTCAGGCCATATACGTCGGAAATTCCTTCCGGGCGCAGGTAAACGAACTGATCGTTCGTGTCGGTGCGCAGGTCGAGCGTGTCGTTCCCGCCATTGTCATAGAGCGTGAATGTCGTCGGGTTGGCGAAGTTTTGTGGTGAAAACCCCGGATTGGCGTTCGTACCCGTGTTCTTCAGGTAATAAATGACGCCGTCAATGTCACCTATGATAAGGTCGGGATTACCGTCACCTTCAAGGTCAGCAAATTCAGGCGCAATAAAAGACCCCGCATTGGTCCCGGCGAAAGGATTATCCAAACCGGTACGTTGGGTGAAATCCGGCTCGGCCGTTGTGCCGGTGTTCTCAAAGTAGGCAATGTCGCCATGGCGATTACCGATGACAAGATCAGGATCATTGTCAGCGTCAAGATCGACAAATACGGGAGTGGTATGAGAGCCTGCATCGATGTTCTCGAGAGGATCGGCCCCTCCGGTGCGTAAGGTAAAACGGGGATTGGCCGATGTGCCGGTGTTCTCATAGTAACGGACACCGTCTTCATCAGTTCCGATAGCAAGGTCCGGGTCGCCGTCACCGTCCAGGTCGGCCAGTGCGGGCGTGGTCCACGCGTCCAGGGCGATAGCGTCAAAGGGATTGGCCGTGCCGGAGCGCCGGGAGAAATCGGGGGAGGACGCGGTACCGGTGTTCTCGTAATAGGCAATATCGCTATTATGGTTCCCAACGATGAGGTCATCATCGCCATCGCCGTCCAGGTCGGTGAATGCCGGGGAGCTGTAAGACCTCACGGAAATACCGTCCAACGGATTGCCTGTGCCGGTGCGTTCAGTAAATTCAGGCACTGTCGATGTGCCGGTGTTCTCAAAGTAGAAGAGCGAACCGGTGTTGTTTCCGATGACGAGATCGGGGTCGCTGTCATTGTCAAGGTCAACCAGTCTTATCTTGATGGTGGGGGTGCCGGCATCATCCGTCATGTCGATAGAGTTGAATGGATCTGCCTCACCGATCCACACCCTGAAGAATTCACCCAGGTAACCGTCCAGGTTGGACTGGTAGCCATAAACGGTATCGCCGGTGTTGATGTTGTCAGGCACACCATAGAGATTCTGGACGGCGATGATGTCAGCGATCATCGCTGTAACAGGGAGAGCACGGCTGGCGTGGATATAGGTGTTAACCTGCTGGTTCCAGTACGACATCACGGTCACCTGCTCAGAGTCATTCAGGAAGATGCTGTCGGTTTCGTAGTAAAAGCCCTTACCGTTGTATGGGCCGGGATGGCCAAGACCCAGGGCATGGCCGATTTCGTGGACATATGTAGTGAAGGACTGGCTGTCTATTTCAGATCCATACTCGATCAGCGTGTCGGTTGAAACGTTGACAACAGAAGAATGAATGATCCCATTACTGACAGTGCTGTAAGCAAATCCTGCAGAGTCCGTATCGCTGTCATCATCATCGAACATGATATGGGCACCGTTATGATCAACAAACTCGAAGGTAATGCCGGTCACGTTGGTCCATGCCTCGAGCGCCCAGCGGGCTAGTTGTTGTCCCGCTTCGGTCAGGGCGGTGATATTGGCGGTTAATATGCCGCCCGGTTCGACGTCGAAAGTTCTGCTTGTGCTGTCAGCCCACTCCCTGTACCCCTCGCTCAGGTAGTCGGCAATCTCATCGTAGCTGCCCACGGGGATCGTATTCTCGACAAGGGATAGATCGTAGTCTGCTGGCGACACGTCTCCGGTACTGCCTGCATGGACATAATACGTCCCGGTAACATCGGGGCTGAAGAGAAGTTTTGCGCCGAAAGAATTGGCGCCGCCGGACACCACCCGGTTTCCGCTCGAGTCGTACAGGATAAGCTCAGCGGATTCAACACCTCTGAGGGTAAAATCGTAGATCGTTCCGGCGCTCAGGTTGACCTTGATCCAGTCTTTATCATCAGCGGAACTCAGAGTCCCCTTGAACACGTCGCCGAGAGCTATCGTGTACGTTGTCCGGGTACCGGCGCTTGCGTCGCCGTTATTTTCTCTTATAGTAGCCATCTTGTTGATTTATTCCCGCAGTAGAAGAGAAAAATTTAGCTGTCTTGATATGAACTGAAACACATTCTCAAATTCCATCATAATAATATATCTTTAAGAAGAGCTTACCTTTCTTTTTTCTTCTTTGGTTGCCCTGTGGAATCGGTCTATTCTCCAATGACTCCCCGCGAAACATGTGATCGCCGGAGCGCAGCTTACCCTTGTGGTCCGTTTTAGCTTCAAGATACGTTGCGGCCACGTTCTTGGAAGTGCCGTCACTGCAAAACCTAATCATCAGATCGCCGTTGTTGGGATCCACGTACCACACATGGGGTGCCGCCAGGTGCTTCTTAGCTCGCTTGATATCGATGAGCCGGCGCAGGGGTTCTGTCTCCCCTGCCACCCCACCCGTGTCCCCGCATCCGCGCGCAGGGTAATCATCCGGTCCAGTGGCGGATGCAATGTCCTCACTTTCGGCATCGGGTCTCGCGGTTCAGCGGGGGGTCAAGGGGGGTGCCCCCCTCTTGCGAGACTCCTGTATCAAAACGAAGTTTTGTATACAGGAGTAGTCTCGCCCCTGCCGTTAACGACAGCAATCAATGAACTGCCCCGGGTTTGCCGGAGACTCTATTTCTTGAGAGGATGGAGTAATGAACAATCAAAAACGCTATCCCCCGGAGATCCGGGAACGGGCCGTGCGGCTGGTGCTGGAGCACCAGGAGAACTATGACTCCCAATGGGCTGCACTGACTTCTACCGCCGACAAGATTGGCTGCGCTGCGGAAACGTTGCGTAGATGGGTGAGACGCGCTGAAGTGGACCAGGGTAACCGCCCCGGTGTCAGCAGTGCTGAGCAGGCGCGCATACGTGAGTTGGAACGCGAGAATCGGGAGCTCAAGCGAGCCAACGAGATCTTGCGTAAGGCGTCGGCTTTTTTCGCCCAGGCGGAGCTCGACCGCTGACCGGCGAGATGGTGGCCTTCATCGACCAACATCATGAGGGACTTGGGGTCGAGCCGATTTGCAAGCACTTGCCGATCGCCCCATCGACGTACTACGAGCACCGGGCCCGGGCTGCGGACCCTGGGCGGTTGCCGGCCCGTGTGAAGCGGGACCAGGCGTTGTGCAAGGAGATACAGCGTATATGGGGCGAGAACTACCGGTTATACGGCGCCAGGAAGGTCTGGCGGCAACTCCAGCGGGAAGGCCATGTCGTGGCCCGTTGTACGGTGGAGCGGTTGATGAGGCGGCTTGAAATACAGGGCGTGCGGCGTGGCGCAAAGCGCTGGACGACGGCGCGGGATGAGACCCTGCCGCAGCCGGCAGACCGGGTGAACCGGCAGTTTGCCGCCACCCGGCCAAACCAGCTATGGGTGGCAGACATCACGTATGCGGCGACTTGGTCCGGCTTTGTCTATGTGGCGTTTGTCGTGGATGTGTTTGCCCGGCGCATCGTGGGCTGGCGGGTCAGTCGTTCACTGCGTACCGACCTGGTGCTGGATGCGCTGGAACAGGCCTTGTGGTCGCGGCGTGAGCGGGACGGTTTGATTCATCACAGTGACCGCGGCAGCCAGTATCTCTCGGTCCGCTATACCGACCGATTGACGCAAGCCGGCATTGAGGCGTCCGTGGGCAGTGTGGGGGATTCCTATGACAATGCGTTGGCGGAAACCATTATTGGTCTGTACAAGACGGAGGTGATCCGGGTGCGGGGCCCCTGGAAGACCTCAGATGACGTGGAATATGCAACCCTGGAATGGGTGGACTGGTTCAACCAACGCCGTTTGCTGGCGTCCATCGGCAATGTGCCGCCGGCTGAATTTGAACAGATGTACTATGATGATGTAAATAACGGGTCATGCAAAGCCGCATGACCCACATTAACAGGTCTCCGGAATTCCCGGCGCGATTCACAACCGTGTGCGAGTTGTTCCCTGACAGCCTGATCTGTGGTCTATCGGATAACATATCACAAGGTGAATCCGGTTGTTCGATTAGCCGGTATTTATCCGTCGTCATCCACTCAACCAGGCGGCTGAATATATCCTGCAGAAGCACGGACCGGCTGGCGCGCCTGCGCTGGTTCATCCTGGACAACCTGGCCAAATCAACAACCAGGGCACGCAGGTCAACCTCTGGCAATACGGCCCGATACCCGCCATTAGCGCCTCGTTAAAGACAAACACACCACCCGCCAGGCATTCGATGACTACTAACGTTTGGTTGCCTGACGAAAGAAGTTGTCTCTTCATACCAACCGGTTTTGTTGTCGACTGCTGCAGACCGGTGAAGAGAGTGCGGCCCGGTACGCGCCGCTTATCTACCTTCCTGGAGGTGGCAGCTTTGCTATGAAATATGCACCCCCGTTTCAGTGCACTGAAACACGTTCTGAAGTAACGTATACTGGCAAAAGATACCTTCCTGATTCATTTTAATATGATTGAGGCAAGATAGGCATTGTGTGACACAATGGCCGAGAGATAGACCCCAAAACTACATCAGCCACTGCCGCCATGAACAACCCTTTGGCCACCCGGTGCCCACGGGCACCATGACACAACCGAATGGGCGGACCTCAGTCCTGTGCCCGGTCCTGCCACTCGTTACGCGCCGCCATATCCACTTGTAGGAGCATGTTCCGGCATCAAGACAGGACTGTCCCGCCACCCTGTCATATTGCTTGGGTAAGGTCGTTCTAATCAGGCGGATCCGATGCAGGAACGGTCTGATGCAAATAATCCGTCTCGCCGTTCCATCATGCCGGTAGGGTCACTGGTGCACCGGCAACGGTTTGCGTCGCCCTGGGGGGGGGGCGGGCTGTATCGCCCGTGTGGCGGTTTTCAGGGGTGTTCATCAATAACAAATCCAAGACTGGATTTCGAACCGCGTTTTGTGCAGTGGCGCACGCGTCAGACTACCGCGTTCAGCGCGTTGGCAATCTGGTCTCCGGGAGTCTTGTTACCGTATGGCCGTAACGGCGGCTTTCTCAGCAGCCAGGTAACCGGCCCACTGCGCCATCAGCCGCCGCCGCAGCTCAAACAGGTCAGAGCGCTGGTACGCCGCCTCAACCCGGTTCGAATTGACGTGCGCCAGGGCCAGCTCGCACACCTCACGGGGCTGGTGGGTCCGCTCAGCAGCCCACTGCCGGAACGATGCGCGCAGGCCGTGGGGCACACAACCGATATCGTTCTCCAGAAGCAGACGGAGTTTGCTCTCTCGCGTTATTTTCCCGGTACTGCGTCAAATTTGAACCAGTTCCTGCCCCTGGGTGGAAACTTATTGAAGAAAACCGGGAAAATGACACCACACGTATATCGGATTTATAATAGCGAAAATAGTGATTAAATGTCCTGCAAAAATTGTGGGATAGATTGTGTGAAAATTGTTGCTATGATATTATAAAATGTCATATAAATCAAAACGATATGATAGAAAACATGCTCACTGGCTGGGAGCAGGTCTGTCATCGGTGCCCGGGATACGCCGGCTGGCCATGTCGGAATTTCCGGTTACCGTATGGAACAGGACACTGGCCAAAGCACAGGCTGCGCTTACAGACATAAGCGCGGATGATACCGTTGCCAGGGAACTGGATTGGTCGCTGTTGGCGTCCGCTATTAAGCCTGAAGACGTTGTGGTATCCATGCTGCCCGCATCCATGCATCTGCGGGCGGCAGAACTTTGCCTGGACAACAATGCGCACTTTGTTACTTCGAGTTACATTTCTGAAGAAATGGCAGCACTTGATGAACCAGCCAGGGCCGTTGGGTTATGCTTCGTCAACGAGTGCGGCCTTGACCCGGGTTTGGACCACCTGTTTGCCCATGCACTGCTGGACAGTTATCGGCATAGCGATATTTTCGATACAGAAAATATTATCGCGTTTCGTTCTTACTGCGGCGGTTTTCCACTGCATGCTGATGATTTCGCCTACAAGTTTTCCTGGTCGCCGCTCGGAGTTTTGAAAGCATTGGTTTCCCCGGCGCGGTGGATTGCCAAGGGTGAGGAACGCAGCACCGGGACACCATATAGAGAAATCGAAACTTACCTTGTCAGCGGGGAACGCTTTGAAGCTTTTCCCAATCGGGATTCGTTGCCGTTCGTCAGGCAATACGGGATTGCTGCTGACTGGGAAATAGAAGATTTCGTGCGCGGCACACTGCGGCTTAACGGTTGGGCGAAAGCCTGGCAGGACATTTTCGATACGGTGGAGAATGCAACCGGCGAAGCCGGGAAGCAACGCCTTGCCGAATTGAGTGAAGAGTTGTGGCGGCAACACCAGTATGCCGAAGGGGAAGCGGACCGGGTGGTATTGAGTGTGGAGTTAGGCGTCAAGGACAAAATGGGCAAGCAGGTATGGCGCCGGCAGTATCTCCTGGACAGTACCGGAAATGAACGGGGTTCAGCCATGGCAAGACTGGTTTCTGTTCCGGTTTCACTGGTAGTTGAGACCATACTGAACGGTGAAGTCGAAGCCGGCGTCACTCCTGTACCTTCAGACAGGGAACACGTTGACAGGTGGATTGAGCTGTTGCGCAACTCGGGTGAGAATATCGTTGTTAGGGAGTTGCTGACAGAACCAGCGGTTTAACCCTGTTGAGATTAATCGACCTCTTTGAAGGTATGGCGGAGAGAGAGGGATTGCTTCATAATCACTTTCCATGGAGAAGTATTCATTCGCCAAAATCCTCTACCATGCTCTCAGGGGGCACAAGTACTGGCAGCCGGCCTGGCGCTCACCTGAGCCGAAGAAATCTTATGACGTAGTCGTAATCGGCGGGGGAGGGCATGGTCTTGCCACGGCTTATTTCCTGGCAAAGAAGCACGGCGTCACCAACGTCGCGGTGCTGGAACGCGGCTGGATAGGTGGCGGCAACAGCGGGCGCAACACCCAGGTGACCCGCTCAAACTATTTTTACCCGGAGAGCGCCGCGTTCTTCGAGCATTCCCTGAAGCTGTATGAAAGCATGAGCCGGGATCTGAATATCAACGTGATGTTCAGCCAGCGCGGCGTGCTGAACCTTGCCCACAGCGATCATGACATGGAGATGCTCAGCCGCTGGACCAATGCCATCCAACTCAACGGCATCGATTCCGAGATACTGACGCCGCAGCAGATCAAGGAGATGGAACCGGTTATCGATATCAATGCGCGTTTTCCCGTAGCCGGTGGATTTATCCAGAGGCGCGGCGGCATCTCGCGTCACGATGCGGTCAACTGGGGTTATGCCCGCGCCGCCGATGCCCTGGGGGTGGATATTATCCAGAACTGTACCGTCACAGGCTTCAATATCAGTAATGGCATGGTTACCGGAGTACGCACGTCGCTCGGGGATATTTCGGCGGGTAAAGTACATATCACGGTAGCCGGGCATACGAGCGTGCTGGCGAAAATGGCGGGTTTCGGTCTGCCCTTGACCAGCATGGCCCTGCAGGCCATGGTGTCGGAGCCGATCAAACCGGCGCTTAACCTGGTGACCGTGTCCGGCGCCATACACATGTATGCCAGCCAGTCGGACCGCGGGGAGATTATCCTGGGCGCAGGCGCGGACGTGTACAATTCCTATGCCCAGCGCGGCAGTTACAATAACATCGAATCCTGCGTGGCAGCGTTCCTGACCCTGTATCCCGGTTTCAGCCGCTTGAAGCTCATGCGCCAGTGGGCTGGTGTCGTGGATATCTCGCCCGATACCAGTCCCATCATGGGCAGGACACCGGTGCAGAACTTGTATATCAACTGTGGCTGGGGGACCGGCGGTTACAAGGCTATCCCGGCGAGCGGCGATACCATGGCTTATACCATCGTTAAAGACCGGCCTCATACATTGATAAAACCCTTCTCCCTGGAGCGTTTCGAAAGCGGCGCCCTGGTGGACGAATCGGCGGCGGCAGGTGTCGCGCACTAGGGGGGTATCTCATGTTCCGTATCCCCTGTCCTTTCTGCGGTGAGCGTGATGAGCATGAGTTCGTCTTCGGCGGACAGGCTCACATAGCACGGCCTGAACCGGCAGAGCAGGTTTCAGACCGGGAATGGGCCGAATATCTTTTCTTTCGTGATAATCCCAAGGGAGTTCACCTGGAACGCTGGCAACACCGCCACGGGTGTCGGCAGTGGTTCAATATCGCCCGTCATACCGTGAGCCATGAGATCCTGGCCGTGTATCGCCTCGATGAAGCAGCCCCGGATCTGAGCCGGGAAGAAACGGTATGAGTGAATCCCAGCCCATGCGGCTTGAAACCGGCGGCAGGATCGACCGTGACAAGCCGTTGTCATTTACTTTCGATGGCAAAAAATACGCTGGTTTTGAAGGCGACACCCTGGCATCGGCATTACTGGCCAACGGCGTGCGCGTGGTCGGGCGCAGCTTCAAGTATCACCGTCCCCGGGGTATTCTCGCGGCCGGTGCTGAAGAGAGTAATGCGCTGGTGACCGTGGGGCAGGGCGCCCTGGAGGAACCCAATGTGCGGGCCACGTTGCAGCCGTTATACGATGGCCTGGCGGCGCGCAGCCAGAACTGTTGGCCCAATGTCAGGTTTGATATCGGCCGCAGTCTTGATTACCTGCATTTCCTCTGGCCTGCCGGGTTTTACAACAAGACCTTCATCTGGCCTCACTGGCATTGGTACGAGGGGTTTGTCCGGCGCCTGTCGGGGTTGGGCAAGCTGCCGCCGGGAGATGATCCAGATCGCTATGTTCACCGTAACGTGCACTGTGATGTCCTGATCGTGGGTGGCGGTCCCGCCGGTTTGAGCGCGGCGCTGGCAGTCGGTGAGAGTGGTGCGCGGGTCGTCATGGTTGAGCAAGACAGCCTTTTGGGCGGCAGCCTGCTCTGGAGTGAAGGGGATATTAACGGTGAACAGGGAGACATCTGGCTGGAGGACGCGGTTCGCGTATTGCGGCAACGGGATAACGTAACCCTGTTGACCGGCACCACGGCCACGGCCTGGTTTGACCATCGTATGGTTATCGCGTGCCAGATGGTAAGTGACCGCCGCATCCCGGGGGAGGGGGAAGGACCTCGTCAGCGGTTATGGAAGATACATGCGCGCGACATTATCCTGGCCACCGGCGCTATCGAGCAACCGCTGGTGTTCGCCAACAACGACCGCCCCGGTATCATGCTGGCAAGCGCGGTACAGCAGTACTGTAACCGCTACGCGGTGGCGCCCGGGAAACGCATGGCCATAGCGACCAACAACGACAGCGCATACGGCGTTGCCGGCGCGCTCAGGAATGCAGGAGTGGACGTTGTGGCCATGATCGATTCCCGGCAAAAACTGACTGGAAAGGCTGCACGGCTGGTGCGCGATCAAGGCCTGACGGTGTTTCATAACGCCATGCCCCGGGATTGCCGGGGCGACAAAGGCGTGCGCAGCGTGTCCGTAACCAAACGGGACAGCCTGGCAACCCTGGCAACCTTGCAATGCGACTGCATCGCCATGGCCGGAGGCTGGCAGCCGGCGGTGCATCTGTTCACCCAGGCCCGCGGCAAATTGCGCTACGATGCCTCGCCCGGCGCGTTCGTGCCGGATGAAATCCCGCCCCATATGCACGTGGCAGGGATGGTGGCCGGCGCCCTGGACCTGGAAACGGCCCTGGAGCAGGGCCGGGAGGCCGGTCTCGCTGCCGCCGGGGACGGACTCCAAGTCCGTCCCCGGCCACGCTCGAAGAATACTGGTGCTTTGCATATCGAACGGGCCTGGAGCGGGCAGCGTAGCAGCCGCCAATGGATCGACTTCCAGTATGACGTGACCCTGCAGGATATCGACATAGCAGTAGCCGAGAACTATACCTCCGTTGAGCACCTGAAACGCTACACGACCACCGGCATGTCCGTCGACCAGGGCAAGACAAGCAATGTGAACGCCCTGCTCGCCCTGGCAGCGCGCACGGGCAGGACTCCCGGCGAGGTGGGGACTACCACCTTCCGGCCGTTCTACATGCCGGTAACCCTGGGCGCCCTCGCCGGACGTGACAGGGGTGAATTCTATGCGCCGGTTCAGCGTAGTCCGTTGTTTGCCTGTCACGAACAACTGGGCGCGCAGTTTGAAGATTACGGCGCCTGGCGCCGCCCCCGGGTTTACCCGCGCAACGGTGAGAACGAGCAGCAGGCCGTTAACCGTGAGGCCGTGGCCGCCCGCACCGCGGTTGCCCTCTTTGATGGGTCGCCGCTGGGAAAAATCGAGGTGTACGGTCCCGATTCGGCCGAATTTCTGAACCGGGTCTACATCAATAACGTTCCTACGCTTAAAGCAGGCCGGGCCCGTTACGGCCTGATGTTGAACGAAAACGGCATCATCATCGATGACGGCATCTTTGCCCGGCTGGTTGATGATCACTACCTGGTACATACCACCAGTGCCGGGGCAAACCGGATCCATGCCTGGATGGAGGCCCTGTTGCAGGGGGACTGGCCGGACCTGGATGTATTGCTGACGCCGGTTACCAGCCAGTGGGCCAACATCGCCGTATCCGGCCCGCGTTCCCGGGAACTGGTGGAACGACTGGAAACCGGTATCGACTTCAGCAATAACGGGATGCCCCATATGTCCATGGTGACGGGGACGGTTGACGAGATGCCGTTACGGGTATTAAGGGCCAGTTACACCGGCGAGTTGTGTTATGAACTGAACATTCCTGCTGACCGCGGGGCAGCCTTGTGGCAGCGCCTGCTGCAACTCGGTGAAGACCTGCAATTGATGCCGATCGGCGTCGAAACCCTGGGGGTGTTGCGCACCGAGAAGGGTTACCTGCACGTGGGGAGTGATACCGACGGCAACACCACTCCCAGGGACGCCGGCTGGGGCCGGATAGCAGGCAGGAAGGAGGGTGAGTTTCTCGGCAAACGATCCCTGAGCCGCACATTCAATACAAGGGACGGACGCCTGGAATTCGTCGGGCTCACCCCCGTGCAGCAAGGAGGGGTGCTTGCCGCCGGCGCGCACGTCATCGATGCGGACCGTTCAGGCGCGCCGGCGCCCACCCGGGGTTACGTGACATCCGCCTGTTACAGCCCCAACCTGCAACGCTACGTGGGTCTCGGCCTGGTCCAGGACGGCAGCAGGCGGCTGGGCGAGACGGTGAACGTGTACGACGCCGGTGAGGTGCAGGGCGCGCGCATCAGCGCGCCGGCTGCGTGGGACCCGGAAGGAGACAGGTTGCATGCCTGAGCTGACCCCTTCATTTGCGCTGCAGGGAACTGACGGACAATCATGGTCGTTGCAGACGGAGCGGCTGGGTCTGCATGCTGTCAACAATATACGCAAACTGAGACTGCAGGTCTCGCCACGCGCCGGGATAAATCAGTCCCCGCTTGAAAGTTGTCTGGGGTTCGCACTACCGGACAAACCCGCCGGGAGCGGATTTGGACGTTCGAATGAAGCGACGGCATATTGGCTGGGACCCAACGACTGGTTGCTGCTTGATCCGGCGCAGGAGACAGACCGGATTGCAGGCGCATTGCGGGAAGCGGCCGGCGGCGCAACGTCCGTTCTCACCGACGTTACCGATGCCTGGAGCATCATTGAAATCTCCGGTGAGGGCGCGGTATCAAGACTGGCGCAAGGGTGTTCGGTCGATCTCCATGACAGCGTTTTTCCCGCCGGACGTTACGCACTGACACGGCTGCAGCACTTGTCCGTCATTATCCACCGGCTGGATGACACCCCGCGCTTCCGTATCCTGGTGGACCGCAGTGTGGCGCAATATCTACGGGACTGGCTGGTAGCGTGACCCGGAGTAGAAGTGATGATGCGCCGGCCGGCGGAGCGATTACCTTGTCACATTACCTGCTGCTTGGCCTTTTGACCCTGCTCAATGTCCTCAATATCGTCGACCGTCAACTGTTAAGCAGTTTTGCCAATTTCATCGTACCGGACCTGGGTCTGACCAATACCCAGTTTGGTTTGCTTACCGGGTTGATGTTCATGGTGTTTTACTCCTTCATGGCCTTGATCATGGGTGCGCTCGCCGATATCTACCACCGGCCGCGACTGATCGCCGCGGCGGTCTTTCTCTGGAGCGTGTGTACCGCGGCTTCCGGCGCCGCGCGGGGCTTCATCAGTCTTGCCATTCCCAGGATGCTGATTGGCGTCGGGGAATCCACCCTGTCACCGGCCGCGATCGCCATGCTGGCCGACAAGTTTCCTGCCGTAAAACGGGGTTTCGCATCCGGGTTTTACTACATAGGCGTCTCGGTAGGCTTCGGCGCCAGCCTGCTGGTTGCCGGCTACCTGGGGCCGGCCATCGGTTGGCGCAACTGCTTTTATCTCCTCGGCGGCATCGGTATCGCGCTGTCCATCGTGATGCTGTTTGTTGCTGATGTGCCGCGACGGCACTCCACAGCTACGCTTGTTGGACAAAGACGTAACGTGAAAGGCAAGATCATCGAGTTAACTGTCGCACTACGGAATTCCCCCGCGCTTTGCCTGACCATCATCGGCGGCATGTGTGTGCACTTCATGTTCGGTGCAACGGCCTTTGACCAGTTGTGGTACGTACAGGAAAGGGGCTATGACCGGGCACTCATAGCACAATACACCGGCTGGTTTGGGGTGACGGGTGGTGTGCTTGGCAACCTGGTTGGCGGCATAGGCAGCGATTACTGGCAGAAGACCACAGGGAAAAGCCGGCTTGCATTCCTGTTCTGGGTATTGCTGCTGCTGGCGCCCATAAATATCTATTACCGCATCGCCGATCCCGGCTCATTTTTCTTCTGGTTGGGGGTTTTCTTTACGTTCTTTCAACTGGGTTTATTGTACGGTCCGGCTTACGCCACCCTGCAGGAACTGGCGCCGCCGCATATCTGCTCTACTGCCGTCGCGTTCAATATCCTGATGGCCAGCGTGGTCGGTGTCGGCATGTCCATCACGGCAAGTGGGATTTTCATCGACTACTTGCTCGCCGCCGGTGTTGCTTCTCCCTATACCGTCTCCTTGTTGACGTTCACCGTATTGTCGTTCAGTTCAGTTCCGGCGTTTTATTTTGCTGTCAGGTACATGCCGGAAGAGGGCAACCGGGTTTAGCCCGGATTTCTTAACAGGTCGCTGATAGCGCGCGGAACTAATCCTGCCCTGCAGGTCCGGCAATGGTGGTGCGGTGCATGTGGCGGATATACGCCGGATCGTACCAACTGGCCGAATGGATGACGCAGGCGTTGTCCCACATTATCAGGTCATTGGCCTGCCACTGGTGGACATAAACAAAGCGTTCGCTGGTCGAGTGTGTAAAGAGTTCGCTGAGCAGGTCCGTTGATTCGTCCTCCGGCAGTCCCTCAATGCGTACGGTGAAGCCTTCATTGACATAGAGTGCAGGGCGGCCCGTTACCGGGTGGGGGCGGACCACGGGGTGCGATACCGGGGGGATTTTTTTACGGTCTCCGTCCCGCAACTGCGCCCGTTCCATGCCGCGCTTTGCATCCTTCTGCCAGCGCTGTTCATAGCTGTGCACCGCGCGCAAATCCTGTATACGTTTTTTCATGGCATCATCCAGCGCATCGTACGCGCAATACATGCCCGCATAAGGCGTATTTCCGCCTGCTTCCGGTGGCGGCACTTCATGGGCATAAAGCAGTGAACCGAGACTGGGGTTTTGCAGGTAGGACAGGTCCGAGTGCCAGTAGCGTCCCGCATCCTCGATACCCAGGCGCCTGCCCCCGGCCACCTTGTTGGACAGCACAACGATCTCCGGATACCCGTCCAGCAGGTATTGGCGGGCTATGTGTATCTCCAGTTCGCCGAACCGCCTGCTGAAGTCAATATGCTGTTGTTCCGTCAGGTGTTGATTTCGGAACAGCAGAATGCCGCGCTCGTGAAAGGTTTTTTTGATTTCCCTGAAAGTGGCATCATCGATTTTATCGGCAAGGTCGATACCCGAAACTTCTGTTCCTACCGCTTCGCTCAGTGCGTTGAAAGTGATGCCCATGCCGGGTTACCTTGATGAAGTGTACGGTCCGGATACGGCCACTTCAGTTTCTCAGCAATGGCATGACCTCAGCCCCGAACCGCTGCAGTTCTTCCAGCGTGGGATGAAACTGCAGCAGGAACGTCTCGATGCCCAGCGACTCAAACTGCCGCAAGCGTTCGGCAATCATGTCTGGTGTGCCCACCAGTCCTGCCATCGTGCCGCCGTTGGTGCCCACTTTTTCCTGGTCATGGGGCTGTACCTGGTGCATTACCACTTGTTTGTCGGCCCCCTTGATTTGCATATGGCGTAACGCCAGCAGGCGCCGCAATTCCTCGTTTGCGGCGGCCTCCGTTTCCCGGCAGATGACAAACCCGCCCATCCCGAAGCGAATCGTACGGCCGTGTTTTTGCGCCCGCTCCTGCATGTTGGTCACGAGTTCCGGAAATTGTTCCGGCGGCCTGCCGTTCATGACAAAAATATCGGCGGCCCGCGCACCCAGGGCCCGGCCCTGTTCCGATTCGCCGCCGATATAGATCGGGATATGCGGCTGTTGCACCGAACGCGGGGCAATGGAGGCGTCCTTTATCCGGTAGTACTCGCCATCGAAACTGAAATTGTTACGGGTCCACAGGCCCCTGAGGATATCGATGTATTCAGCGGCGCGGGCGTAGCGGTCATCGTGCGCCAGCACCGGCACACCCAGCATCTCGTATTCGGGCGGCCACCAGGCCGACACCAGGTTTATCGCGAAGCGGCCCCGGCTGATATGGTCGATACTGTTGGCCATTTTTGCGATAACACCAGGTGCCCGCAGACCGGGTTTTACCGCCGCGATGATTTCGATTTTTGACGTCAGTGCGGCCAGCCCGGCCGCGCTGGTCCAGGCATCGACCATATCCAGCGTCGCGCCAATGGGATGTATGAAGTGCTCGGCAAGCAACAGGGTGTCAAATCCCAGTTGTTCCGCCAGCAGGGTCGATTCCTTCACGTATTCGTAGGAGGCCGTACCCTGTTCAGGGGCATCGGTCATGATCCAGTTGCCGTAAACCGGCGGCCAGAAACCAAGTCGCATTGCAGTCATAGCTATTCCGAATCTAACGCGGTAAAACGAATGGTGGCCGGGGGCAGGGTAAAAACCCTGATGCCATAGTCCTCCGGCCCCGGAACTTTCAAGTTATATGCTCGCTCATCCACTCCTTCAGCAAAGACACTGCCTGCGCCTGGTGCGCGGGCTGCTCGCGGTAGTAGTGAGTTGCGCCGTCAATCCGTTCAAAGCGCTTGTTTGGGCTCCCCAGGAGTTCGTAAATTTTTCGCGGGTGTGATGCCGGCACAGCATCGTCGGCCCCATTTTCAATGACCAGGGCAGGCACGCTGATCGCAGGTGCATTGTCCGCGGTGCGTGCGCGGCTCTTATCGAAGGACCATTGCGACATCCACGACCGCAAGGTAGTAAAACGGGCAAGACCCACGGGTCCCGAGTTGACTGCGCGCGGGTCACCGAGGTAGCAGTGATTGGGGTCGCGCTGGTTCGGATCGACTGCAGGGTCAATCCAGCGCGGGTCGCACATCGTCCGGTGAACAATGAACGGGCGTTCAACCGCGCCGTCGTCGGCATTGGCGAGACGATTAAGCTGTTGTTTTACCCAGGTCGTGATGCGCCGGTTGCGCGCGACCTGCGCTGATCTGAATCTGTCGAGAAACTCCGCATTGAAAGGTGGCGTGTGAGTTGTCTCCCGTGCGTAAATATCAAGCTCGGGATCGCGCGTATCCGGGTCGGATTCAATCATGACCGAAGGGTCGAGCCACTCGGTCAACGTTTCCGCGCGGCTGAGGTGCGCGGCGATACTGAGTATCCCGTCGGCCGCCGGCAGGCCGGCTGAAGACAGATCGACAGGGTCACCCGCGGGCGTGGCGGTGACGCTGGGCGTTTCGGCCTGTGCCTGGTAGTAGATGGATAAAGAGCCGCCGCCGCTCCAACCGGCGAGTATCACGTTCTCGTAGTTCAGTTCGTCGCGTGCGAAGGTGATATGCGCGCCCAGGTCGAGCAACACCTTCTCGATTATGAGCGGCGTGTCGTTACGCAGGTAGCGGCTGTTGCAACACATGACGTGTACGCCGGCTTCAGCGAGTGCCCTGGGCAAGGGCAAGAGGGACAGCGACGACGACGGATGCATGAACAGCAACACCGATTTGGCGGGTGAATCGGTACGCCGCAACAGTTGACCCTCGAGGAATATGCGGCCGGCTTGACCAACGAAGCCGTAAACTTCCGCGAACAGACTCTGTTCGTTGTATGAAATCGTATAGCCGTCGCGGGCAAAAGGTTCGCGCAGTACTTCTATTTGCATGGACGCTCCGCTAAGCGGATTTCGTGCCGGCCTTGCGTGCGTTCCACTTGTCCATTTCCACTACCGCGTCCTGCGCCATCTGCGACCACATCGCCTTGGTGTCGGTGCGAACGGAAACTTCGAGGCGATGGCCGTTCGGATCGTAGAAGTACCAACTGTCGCACATGCCATGTTCCACCGGTCCCAGCACGTCGGTACCCATATTACGCAATCGCTGTGCCAGGGACGCCGCTTCCTCGTGGGAGCCGATCTCGAGAGCCAGGTGCTGCGCCCAATCCTGTTCAACCCGCGCCGCCGGACCCGCGTCTTCGAGGATGTCAAAGAAGGCGATGAAACTGCCGTCTTTCATCTCGAAGAAAATGTGGTTGTGCGGCTCGTTGCGTTGCAGTGACGGCACGTATTCCTGGACCAGCGCGGCGGCGAGCTTCAGGCCCAGGCCATCGACGTAAAATCGCCGCGTCGCTTCAGCGTCGAGACAGCGATAGGCAACGTGGTGAAGTTTCTTGAGCATCCGCTTGCCTCGTCTCCAGGGTAGCTTGATAATAGTATATAAAGAGATAAATTATACAAAAATATTACTGACGGTGTGAGGATTTGACGGCGCATGACCACGGCACGAACTAAACGACCATCAACGGCGCGCTTTGCGCGCGACCTCGGCGAGGTGCGCAAGGAAGTTCTGGCCAGGGTAGAAGCGATACTGCCGGCGCTGGCCGAAGCGGCCGCAGACGCAGAAGCAGAACGTGATCTGACGCCGGAATCCTTCGCTGCCCTGGTCGAATCCGGTGCGCTGCGGCTGTTCGCACCGCAACGGGCGGGCGGATACGAGGCCGGCTACCGGACTTACGTTGAATCGACCGTCCTGTTGGCACGCGCATGCGGTTCATCGGCGTGGTTTTCCTTTATCCTCAACCATGGTGACTGGCAGACCGGGCAGATGAGCGCTGCGGTTCAGGAGCGTGTATGGGCCGGCAATTCGGCTTCGGGGAAGGTTGCGGTACCGCTCGCGCCGATGCCTGGCTGGCGCGCCGAGCGACATGACGGCGGCACAACGGTCTCCGGCGATTGGCCGTACGCGTCAGCTAGTTCGCACGCCAGTTGGGCATTGATCGGTTTTCCGCTGCTGGGCGATGACGGGTCGCAGACAGACAACATGATCGGGCTGGTCAAGACCAGCGGGATCCCGGTCCGCGACACCTGGTATGTTGCCGGTATGGCTGCGACCGGCAGCAACACCTTTGAAATCCGGGATGTTTTTATTCCGGACGAGGAAACGACCACTTTGTCCGCGCTGATGAGCCACCGGTTTGAAACGCCCTACAGCGCTGAAGCGCAATACCAGATGGATGCCGGCGTGGTCTTTCACATCGCGACCCTGGTGCCCGTGGTCAGCCTCGCGAAAGCAGCGCTGGATTTGACCATGGAACGCATCACGACGCGTCCTAAACCGGTGACTTATACGTTTTATACGGATACCACCAAGTCGGCGGCGACCCAGTTTGCTATGGCGCGCGCCACCTGGTTGATCGAGACGGCATTGGAGCAGACGCGCGCCACCTCCGACGCCATCGATGCGCAGGCACTGACGGCGCGTCCGTTCCCGGCGATCGACCGCGCCACGTTTGCCATGCGTTCGGCACAGGCACATCGCATGTGCCGCGAAGGCGTGGACTTATTACTTGATGTACAGGGCGCAGGCTCTTTCGCGCTTAATAATCCGCTGCAGAGGATCTGGCGCGACATGCATGTAGCCAGCCGCCACGGTATGTCGGTGCCGGGCATGAAGCAGGAACTGTACGGCCGCGCGTTGCTGGGTGCCGATGAACAACAGATGACGCCGATTCGTTAGTCGCGTTTAAGAGTTAGTATCTGGGGAAATATCCTGTCTGAGGTAGACCTATGAAGGGCAATCATGTCCCGGTTTTGAAAGATCTGGTGCTGGTAGGCGGCGGGCACGCTCACGTCACCGTGTTGAAGAAGCTGGGTATGAAACCCATGCCGGGTGTACGGGTGACGTTGATATGCCGGGACCTGCAGGCGCCTTATTCCGGCATGCTGCCGGGGTTTATTGCCGGGCACTACACGTTTGACGAAGCGCATATCGACCTGGTTCCCTTGTGCCGGTTTGCCGGCGCCCGGTTTTTCCACGATGAAGTGGTTGGCCTGGATACGGAAAATAAAAAGCTGATATGCCGTGACCGGCCGGACCTGGGTTACGACGTGCTGTCAATTAACGTCGGTTCCGCCCCGGATATCTCCGCCGTCCCCGGCGCTGCCGGCAATGTAACGCCGGTCAAGCCCATCGATGGGTTTGTTGACAACTGGCAAAGCTTGTGTGAGCGGGTATTACCGCGCCGGAATGGCGTGAGGGTTGGCATCGTCGGAGCAGGTGCGGGTGGCGTCGAGTTGACGCTTGCGGTTCAATACCGGTTGAAACAGTTACTGGCCGGAAAATGGCCGAATGATATCAGTCCTGAATTTCACCTGTTTACCGATGCCGCTGAAGTCTTGACCACCCACAATCGATTTGTGCGCGCCAGGTTCCGGCGCGTGCTTGCCGAGCGGAACATTAACGTCCATACAGGACACGAGGTGACTGAAGTCCGGGCCGGCGGCCTGCAATGCGCCAACGGCGCAACCTTTGACCTGGACGAGATCCTGTGGGTGACCATGGCCCGCGCCCAGGCGTGGCCGGCAAAGGCCGGTCTTGATGTCGACGAACAGGGATTTATCAAGGTCAATGACACGCTTGAGTCCGTGTCCCATCCCGATATCCTCGCGGCCGGCGATATCGCTCACGTTGTCAACCATCCCCGGCCCAAATCCGGGGTATTCGCAGTGCGCCAGGGGCCGCCCCTGTCATTGAACATCCGGCGCAAACTGCTGGGGCGTTCTCTTGTACCCTTTTCCCCGCAGAAAGAGTTTCTCAGCCTGATCTCCACTGGAGACAAATATGCCGTCGCATCACGCTCCTGGTGGGCGCTGGAGGGACGCTGGGTGTGGACCTGGAAAGACTGGATCGACCGCCGATTCATGCGCAAGTTCAACCAGCTTCCCGACATGAAGGAAGAAGTGCGACAGGATATACCCCGCGGCCTGGTCGACAAGGATGCGATCAGGGAGATATCCGCAATTGCCATGCGCTGTGGCGGCTGCGGTTCAAAGGTGGGCGCCACGGTGCTCGAAAACGCACTGGCAGGACTTGAACCGGTTTCCCGGGATGACGTGCTTATCGGCCTGCACGAACCTGATGACGCTGCCGTGGCGAGGGTTCCTGACGGTAAGGTCATGGTGCACACGGTCGATTCTTTCCGGTCGTTTATCGATGATCCCTATCTGTTCGGGCAGGTCGCGGTAAATCATGCCCTGAGTGATCTACACGCGATGGGTGCGGAACCGCAAACGGCACTGGCCATCGTGACCGTCCCCTACGCGGAAGAAAAGAAGGTTGAGGAACTGCTTGCGCAAATGCTGCAGGGCGCTCTCAAGGTGTTGAACGAGTCAGGCACCGCGCTGGTCGGCGGGCATACCAGCGAAGGGGAGGAGTTGTCCCTGGGTTTTTCCGTGAACGGCCTGATTGATCGTGACAAAATCCTGCACAAAGGCGGCCTGCGCGCAGGCGATCGAATCCTGTTGACCAAGCCCATCGGTACCGGGACCCTGTTTGCTGCCGACATGCGTCACAAGGCGAAAGGGCCGTGGATTACCGCCGCCCTGGACAGCATGCTGCAATCAAACCATGAAGCAGCCGGGTGCCTGTTCGCGCACGGCGCTACTGCGTGCACGGATGTGACCGGCTTCGGCCTGCTGGGACACCTGGTGGAAATGATCAAGCCATCCCGCGTTGATGTCGAGATCGACCTGGGCGCTATCCCATACCTGGACGGCGCGGAAGAGACGGTTGCAGCCGGCGTATTCAGTTCATTACAACCCCAGAACCTGCGTTTGCGCCGGGCCATCCATGATGTTGAACAAGCGTCCAAAGACCTGCGCTATCCGCTGATATTCGACCCGCAGACCTCCGGTGGGTTATTAGCCGGTGTCCCGGAACAGCAGGCCGATGCCTGTGTCCGGGAGTTGCTCAAGCTGGGCTACACCCGCACGGCAATCATCGGCAAGGTGTTACCGGAGAGTGATCGGCTGGAACCGGTTAGATTGCTGTTTTGACGTGCGAAAAGCACAGTCTAAGCGTGGGAAATCACGTTTATTATAAAATAAAGTCCCTATTATCAGCAACTTAAGTTGAATCTAACTGGTCCGACCCTGTCAATAGGGCCTGCCAACGCCTGCCCTCCAGTTCCGGGGCAAACAGGTGTTTGCGTTTGTTGCCATAGTCGTGCAGGCGTTGCAGGAAGCTTTGATCGGTTTCCGCCCGCTGTAACAGGGCGCATAATCCCCCGGTGTCTTCTACCGGGTAATAACCGGGGTAATCTTCGCCGAGCAGGCCGACGTTGCCGTCTATATCGGAGGCAATGACGGGAACGCCCGCGACCATCGCTTCGGAAACGACGTTGGCGCCGCCTTCCATGATCGAGCTGTGTACCAGCGCATGGGTCTTCAGGAATTGTTGTCTTACCTGCCATGCGCCGACCTCGCCGCGCCAGTGATAGCGGGGATTTGCCGCCATCTCGGCGCGTGCCTGCCCGGCCCATTCATCATTATGGGCCTTGCCGAGATGGACTACCCGCAAACGGGACTGTTCAGGCATGCCCCGGGCAGCGTAGGCCGTCCTGAACGGGTCTTTTTCCTCGCGTAAGTGGCCGACGACACAGACATCGAAGGTGCGTGTTGACGGTTTGCGGGCGCGTTTCAGCGGCTCTGCCGATTGGTGGATTACACGCAGTTTTTCCCGGTATGGTTCCGGGATCGCACGATGCACCAGGTCGTGCAGGCATACCAGTGCGTCGGCCATCTCCATGGATTGCAGGGTTTCCTGCGGATGGCTGTGCTGGAAGCGGTAGATATCCGTGCCGGTCAGGGCTACCACCAGGGGGCGGCCGGGGAAGCGCCCGCGAAATCGTTCTATCGAGGAAGCGCTGCGCCACGCATGCAATGCTACCATCATGTCGCCCGGCGTCCCGTCCCAGTCGGATTGAACTGTTACACTGTGGCCGATGCCCCGCAACAGGCGCTCCCAGCGGTTCGCAGTGACGCGATTTCCCGTCTTCGATTGTTTTTTCGCGGGGGTAATCAGGATAATATTCATATTATTACTTTATGTAAGATTAGCCGCGATGCAACAGGTAAGCAGCAATTATTTGAAGGAAATCATGAGGGATGCCCATAACCGGACCCTGGAACTGGTGGCCGGCCTGGATGAAGCGCAACTGATGGGGCCGAAGCTGCCCATCGTCAATCCGTTGCGCTGGGAGATCGGGCACGTGGCCTGGTTCCATGAAAAGTTTATCCTGCGCGACCTGTGTGGCCGCCCCCCGCTGCTGGCAAACGGTGACGCCATCTATGATTCCATCGCCATCCATCATGAACAGCGCTGGGACCTGCCGTTGTTGAGTATGCAGGAGATGCTGGATTACATCGAGAACGTCCTCGATGACTGCCTGTCGCTGTTGCCGGAAGGTGACGCGGACCCGGAGCAGAGTTATATCTACCGGTTTTCCACCTACCATGAAGACATGCATACCGAGGCTTATTGCTGGTCGCGCCAGACCCTGGCCTATCCGGAGCCTTCGTTTGCAAATGCGCTGAGATCGGCAGATACGGATGCCGGGGCCTGGCCCGGGGATGCGGCTGTCCCGGGCGGGGTATTTTTCCCGGGAGCTACCGAAACAACACCGTTTGTCTTCGATAACGAAAAATGGGCGCATGGAGTAACCGTCGAACCGTTTCACATGGCAAAAGCGCCGGTCACCAACGCCGGGTTCATGGAATTTGTCAATGCGGGGGGGTATCGATACCGGGAATTCTGGTGCGACGAAGGCTGGGCCTGGCGCGAGCAGGCAAATGCCGAACATCCGGTGTACTGGATTGCCGGCGACCGGGGGGAATGGCGGTTGAGGCGGTTTAATGAGACCGTGGAAATGCCGCTGCACCAACCCGTCATTCATGTGAACTGGTATGAAGCCGACGCGTATTGCCGCTGGGCAGGCAGGCGTTTGCCGGCGGAAGTGGAGTGGGAAGCCGCGGCACTGGGCGAACCTGCACAAGGCAACGACGCACTTGCTCCGGAAAAACGCAGCTACCCGTGGGGGGAACAAGCGCCGGATAGACGGCAGGCCAATCTTGACGGCCGCGCGCTGGGATGTATCGACGTGGCTGCCTTGCCTGCGGGGGACAGCGCGTTCGGCTGCCGGCAGATGATCGGCAACGTATGGGAATGGACCGCGACCACGTTTGCCCCGTTTCCCGGGTTTTCTCCGGATGCCTACAAGGAATATTCCGAACCACTGTTTTATGACACCAGGGTATTGAAAGGTGGTACCTGGGCAACCCGGAGCCGCATGGTGACAGGCCGCTACCGTAACTTTTTTACCCCGGACCGGCGCGACGTGCTTGCAGGTTTCAGGACCTGCGCTCTTTCTTAACATTACTCATGCCCCGGGTTAATTTGATATGACACAACGAGGCAGACGTGATTTTCTGAAATCGGCAGGCGCCGTTACTGCAGGTGCTCTTGTAACAGGGAATTCCCTGTCAGCGGAAAAGACGAACCCCGCGCCGGAAACTTCCCCGGCAACAGGCATTACCCGGCAAACGATCGCGGAAGCGGAAAAACTGACCGGTGTCCCTTACACGGACAGTGAACGGGACATGATGATCGATACTATCGGGCAACAAATCCAGCACGCGCAACAGGTCCGCAACCTGAACTTAAAAAACGATTATCATGCGCCGGCAACCGTTTTCGATCCCCGTCTGCCTGGATCAACGATACCCCTTCCGCTCTGGAAAAGGGAGACGCATAAAATATTACCCCCCGTACCCGGAAATGAAGAAGACATAGCCTTTGCGCCCGTCACTCTCCTGTCTGAATGGATACGTACAAAAAAGCTGACCAGCCAATATCTGACAGGCATTTACCTGCAACGGATAAGGAAATTTGCTCCCAGGCTGGAATGCATGGTTACCGTAACTGAGCAATTGGCATTAAAACAGGCTGAGCAGGCTGACAGAGAGATCGGTTCCGGTTCATACCGTGGTCCCTTGCATGGAATACCATACGGCGCAAAGGACTTGTTTGATACCCGGGATATTCGTACAACCTGGGGTGCTATGCCCTTCAAGGATCGAATCGCCCAGCAGGACGCTGCAGTGATTGAAATACTCAGCCAGGCGGGCGCCGTGTTACTGGGTAAAACAACACTTGGCGCACTTGCTTTTAACGACCTGTGGTTCAACGGCCTTACCCGCAACCCGTGGAATATTGAGGAAGGTTCCGGGGGTTCCAGCGCCGGATCCGGCTCGGCAGTTGCTGCGGGCCTGATGCCGTTCGCACTGGGAACGGAAACCCTGGGTTCAATCGAAGTGCCGGCATCGAGAAACGGTGTAGTGGGTCTGCGCCCCACGTTCGGCCGGGTTTCCCGCTATGGCGCCATGGTACTCTGCTGGTCGTTGGATAAGATTGGCGCTCTATGCCGTTCAGTGGAGGACAGTATGCTGGTGCTCAACGCGATTAACGGCTATGACGCCCGGGACAGCGGTTCCATTGAGGCGCCTGTTGCATTTGATAACGCTGCTTCTATCAAGGGGATGCGGGTTGCCTATGACCCCGCATGGTTTTCGGCAAATATTCCGGAACCCGTGAGGAGAATCCCGGGTATCGCAAAAAAACTGGGTGTTGAACTGGTAGAAATCAAGCTTCCTGATCTGCCTTATGTGAGCATGATGTCTATCCTGCAGGCAGAAGCTGCGGCTGCGTTTGATGATCTCGTACTGGAAAACAAGGACGATACCCTGCGCGGGCAAAAACCCTGGGCGTGGCCGAACAGTATGCGCCAGGCCCGTTTTATATCGGCTGTCGATCTGATCCAGGCGGACCGGTTCCGGCGCCAGGTAATGGAATTGATGGATGACGTATTTACAGGTATAGACGCCATAATAGGACCCGATATAACCGCCATGGGCGAGGGGAACTTCATGCCCGTCATTACCAACTTAACCGGTCATCCGTCCGTGACTCTACGCGCAGGTTTTGTCCGGTCCCCGGCACGGCGCGGTCCTTACGATGATCTTGAATACTATGACGCGCCTTCCGGCAGGAAGAAAAAAGTCCCGGTTGCATTCACACTCTGGGGCTCTCTATTTGAAGAAGGGAAGTTATGCCGGATCGGTATGAAGATTGAAAAAGAATTGAATATTAATGAGTTAAGACCGAAATTGAATGTGTAATATTAGATAATTGTCACATTGAGGATTTAATTCGGGAATGAACAGCGACAAACAGCATCTGAGAAGCCTGCCGTCGGTGGATCGCGTACTGCGCGAGACGGCCCATCTTGCCGAACGATGGGGACATGAGCGTGTCACGGCGGCAATCCGCAATGAGCTTGAACAGATGCGAAAGAACCCGGAAGCGTTAAACACTGCCGACAAGACATCATCATTAAGCCATGTCGTGGCTGCCGTTGAAACTGAACTGGAAAATGCCGCGCAGAGCAGTCTGGTCAGCGTATTCAACCTGACCGGCACGGTATTACATACCAACCTTGGCCGCGCATCACTCCCCGAGGAGGCATTGCAAGCGGTGCAGGCCGTGGCGCGTTCACCGTCCAACCTGGAATACGATTTGGAGACCGGAGTGCGCGGTGATCGCGATAGTCACGTAGAACGGCTGCTGTGTCAGCTCTGTGATGTGGAAGCGGCAACGGTGGTGAACAACAATGCCGCGGCGGTGCTGCTGGTATTGAATACGCTGGCAAAGGGGTTGGAGGTCCCGGTTTCCCGGGGCGAACTGGTCGAGATCGGCGGTTCATTTCGCATCCCGGAAATCATGCAGAGTTCAGGATGTGTCCTGGTCGAGGTCGGTACGACCAACCGTACCCACCTGAAGGATTATAAAAATGCCGTAAACGATAAGACCGCGTTGTTGCTCAAGGTGCATGCGAGCAATTATCAGATCCAGGGCTTCACACGCAGCGTTACCGAAACGGACCTGGCACAACTGGCCCATGAGTACGGATTACCTTTTATCGTCGATTTGGGCAGCGGTAACCTGGTCGACTTTCCCGCGTTCAACCTGCCCGATGAACCCACCGTGGCGCACACGGTGAGAAGCGGCGCGGATATCGTTACGTTCAGTGGCGACAAGCTGCTGGGCGGCCCCCAGTGCGGCATAATCGCAGGTAAACGGGAATTGATAACCAGGATCAAGAAGAACCCCATGAAACGGGCCCTGCGCGTCGACAAGATGACGCTGGCTGCCCTGTTGGAAGTATTCAGGCTCTATCAGGACCCGTCCCGGTTGGCGGAAAAACTGCCGACCCTTGCATTCCTGACCCGGCCGGCTGCCGAGATACGTTCCCAGGCTGAACGGCTTGCTCCCAAGGTAGCAGAAGCGTTGGCGCCCCGTTATGAAGTCGCGGTAAGCGAATGCCACAGCCAGGTGGGCAGCGGCGCACTGCCGGTTGATACGCTACCCAGCTATGGTTTAAGGATCAGCGCGGCGGATGAGTCGGATGAAGCGATCAGGCAACTGGCCGAGTCCATGCGCCGGCTGGCTGTACCGGTCATCGGCCGCATCAACAAGGGTGCGTACTTCCTGGACCTGCGTTGTCTCGATAGGGAGGAAGAATTTGTTGCCCAGCTTGAGCAGTGGAAATAACGTCTTTCTTATCCTGCCTGTACTTGACAAGCTCTAAGCACATATTTCATTGGTAGCAAGATTTTTCAACAAGCTGTCGTTATCGACGGCCCCTTCGATTTCACGCAGCCACCTGCGGTACTGGATGGATACCATATCAGTCGGAACGGAAATCTCGTTAATGTCGAATGGGATTTGCGGCGGGTTCTGTGCTTCGATCACCACAATATCTTCTTCCAGTACACGTTCCTGAAAGGCAAGATGGGGATAATCGGGTTCATCCTTGTTGTGATCACGGCAGGTAAACCAGAAACTGCGGCAATGGCCCTCGTCAAGGGGTGATGCGCTCATCCATAATATGGCGCGATTACCTTTCCCGGCTTTGCTGATGAGTTCAAATTCCAGGTTGACGGTAAACGGCATGGTAATCTGGTAATTCGTTTTTCCCATCAAAGACACGTCCGGGATAGGCATATCATCAGTCTGGGGGTTGAAATGAAAAACCAGTTGACCGTTATTACGTTCGATTGACGGGGGTGATACTTCCGTCATGTTCGGGTCAAACAGCGTATTTGGATGCACGTAAGGAAAATGGGCTAAATCCACAAAATTCTCCAGGCGCCTGGCTGCGGAAGTTGGCCAGGTATACGGTTTACCGATAACTGCCTTGAATGCGTCATCATCAAATCCGGGACAGGGAGGGATTTCTGTCGCTGCATCGGTTTCAAGACGAACCCATACGAGATCGTATTTTACTTCAGCAGCATATTTTTGAATTTTCGCGCGACCCGGTATTCTTAAATCACGGCACGCAGGAATGTCGACACATTTTCCGGTACTGTCATAAGCCCAGCCATGATAACGGCAGCGTATTCTCCCATCGTCAATGAAGCCCCTGGACAAGGATGTTGACCGGTGCGCGCACCGATCCGCGAAAGCGGAAATATTCCCGTCCAGTTTTGCTATAACCAGGGCCTCCCCCAGCAACTGCACCTGGAGCGGGCCATTACCGGAGGGGTCTGCCGAATACAATTCCTCCAAGGTACAGACAGGATGCCAGAAGTGACGCCAGGTCTCTTCTTTGATAAACCGGGCATTTGTTTTCGCTTTGCTCATGTAACTCTCCTGTATGCGAGGTCAGGTCACAGCGCTTGTGAGCGTATCCTCCAGAACGGTCAATCCCATCCCTGATAACATCGGCAGGTAGTAACTCCGGTGGATCTTGTTGACCTTCGGGGTTAAGGCGCCGCGCATCCCGAGCCACACCATCATTTCCACCGCTTCGGCGCCACCACGTTCCATCCATTCATCATGAGGGATATCGACCAGGCTTTCCGGATCGTCTTCGATCCGGTCAAGAAATTCCTTGTCCCAGTCCGAGTTCATATGGCCGAAACGATCGCCGTGCAACTGGTGAGAAAGTCCACCGGTGCCCACAACAACAACACGCGCATCATCGGGATAGGACTCTACGGCAGTGCGCAGTGCCTGTCCAAGTTTCCATAACCGGTGCGGCGTCGGTAACGGATGCTGCAGCACGTTGACCTGGAAGGGCACGGTCCTGACGCTCCAGTCCGGCTCATGATCAAACAATAACGGCAAGGGCACCAGGATGCCATGGTCCATCACCATGTCCTGGCAAATGGTGAGATCGAATTCACTCTCTACCACCAGCGAGTTGGCCAGGTGCCAGGAAAATACGGCATCACCTTTTACCGCGGGCAGTGGACGTGCGCCCCAGCCTTCATCACCGATAGGGTATTCATCGGCAACACCCATCGCGAACGTCGGGTACTTGTCGAAAAAGAAATCGGTGCCATGATCGTTGTACAGAACGATGGCGTGAGTTATACCGACGTCCTTTAACCAGGCTTTTGCAGGCTTATAACCGTCAAACAGGGGCTTCCACCCCGGCGTCTCCTGTTGGTTTTGGTCGAAAGCCACGCCAATCGAAGGAACGTGGGACGAACCGATACCGGCAACTAGTCTACCCATTTTTTTGCTCCACTAACTGATTTTGCTGTTACATATTTTGCCGCAATGGCACGTTGCGGGTTTTCATGAATTCTTCCACCGATTCGCCACGCTGCTGCGCACCGATGGGGACCAGGCCATCACCGGTCATAGCGCCGACTTTCAACAGCATATAGATGTTGCCGCCGCCTTCTTCTATCAGTGCCTTCCAGTCCTTCTCCTTAACCTTTTGTTTCTCCCACGCGGAAAGACCGTAGCTATCCATGTAGCCGTCCGGATCCTGACGATAGGCCTCCCGGTTTTCGGCTTTGTGAAGAGAAAAGGCAAAACTGTTCAGCTTCAGCCCTTGCTGCGACCTTTGCCCGGTGAACACACATGTGCCCGGGATATGATCACTGTGACCGGTTTCTCTACTCATAATTCTCTACCTGATTCGTGAAAAGTTGAAGGGACGCGGACCCTGTCAGACTGTGCAGGATGCGCATATCGGCACTGCTGATCGATGCGGGGGAGGGGGTTCGCATTCAGATCTCCGGCCAGTAATCGAACGGAAGCCCTGTATGTTGCCTGGCATAGGATATCTGGGAGGTCTCGTCAGACACCAGGTATTCCAGTTCCGCCACTTGCATACGGCGTTCGAAGGTGTTGCTGTCGGGGTGGATATGATACTTGGCCGTGTTGCCGGAGGAAAAACGCTGGCACTGGAGGTTACGCGCCAGGGCGACGGCGGCATATCGGTCTAAAATGGTAGCATCGTCCTTTGTAAAGTATTCAATCAGCGCGGCGGACAGGACACTCACATCGGCAAAGGCCGCGTTTAGGCCCTTGGCGCCCGTCGGCGGGACGATGTGCGAGGCGTCACCACACAGAAACAAACGGTCATGGGACATGGGTTGGGAGAAAAAACTCCGCAACGGGGTCACGTCTTTCTGGAAGATCTCCCCTCGCTCTAGCTCCCAGCCGGGTGCCCCCAGGCGCGTATCGAGTTCTTCCCAGATCCGCTCATCGGGCCATTCGTTGAGATCTTCATCCGGCGCGCACTGGAGATAGAGTCGCGATATTTTCGGTGAACGCATGCTCAACAGTGCAAAGCCGCGTTCATGATGGCAAAACATCGCTACATCCTTCGACGGAGGCGCTTTGGCCATCACACCGAGCCAACCGTAAGGATAAACATTCTCGTACGTCTTGAGGATGCCGGCCGGGATCGCATGACGCGAAAGGCCATGAAAACCGTCGGCCCCGATAACGAAATCACAGCTAATTTCCTTATCCACACCCTCCTGAGTGTACTTCACCGTCGGGGTATCGCTCTCGATACCCTCGATTGCCGTAGCGGGCGCCTCATAGAAAACCTTGTGGTCTTCCGCTGCCAGCGCGCCCAACAGGTCCTTGGTAAGCTCTGACTGGCCGTATATGGTGACGCCAACCCCTATCAGCTTATCGAAATCGAGAAAGTGATGCTCATTGTGAAGGCCGATGACCACACCCGGATGATACATGCATTCCTTTTTCAGGCGTTCGCCGACACCTGCCTTGATCATCAGGTCTACCGCGTTTTTCTCCATGACACCGGCGCGAATGCGACTTTCGACGTATTCACGGCTTTTCCTTTCCAGGACGACACTTTCGATCCCGCGCTGGCGTAATATCCAGGCCAGGAGCGAACCTGCCGGGCCGGCACCCACAATCACGACTGGTACATGCATTGTATTGTCTCCTGAATTGACAAGCCCCCAAATATCCGGTTGTTGACTCAAGCTAACATAAAAGCGCCTTAATATTGATACTAATGAATTTTATTTTTAAGACTATGGGAAAAGTTATTTGCGAATCTGATGAGTTATCTTACCTTCAAGATGCATATGTCAATATTAACTGGAAAGAGTACTAGGGATTTTCCCGGTAACGAACCGAAAACTTAACGATATCTTCCACTATCCTCGTTCCAGACCACCCTTTCGGAATAACGAGCACTTCGCCTGGCCCGGCTTCCGTAACTTTGCCATTGTCATCAATGAGTTTCATACTCCCTTTCATGAAGAACATAACCTCGTGGACGGGGAAGCTCTCATATATATACGTACCATTTGCCGGTTCTTCAACGGTCATCCCAAATATCCCGGCATCAAATTTATTGTTCTTGGAGGTGTATACCGTTAAAACTTGAGCGTCGTTGCCGAAGACTTTTATAACCGGCTGCCCCTCAAGGATGGCGCCGGATAATTCATCTGCAGACAGGCTGATCGCTTGCGCCTGCTCCTCGGAATGGATTGGCATATTGAGCATGGAAAGCAGCAGGATCAGGCAGGGAGTTATTTTTTTCATCGTATCGTTCTCTGGTTTGGTAAGGAATAATTAATGCTGTCAAATCGTCAATACCGCCGCTGGTATTGCAGCAGATCAAGCCCACCCAAGATAGGAATAAAAACGCTTTTCGGGGTCGTACTTGTTGCGAACTTTTGCCAGCCGCAGCCAGTTATCTTCGCTGAAACAGTTGCGTACACGTTGCGGATTGTTTTCGTTATCAATCTCGTTAATGTAATGGCTTAAGGCGGAAGGCTTGAGAATTTCATTAAACCCCTGTAACCATTTGTTATTAGCCGCATCTTCGTTTGCGTCCTGCCAATTTAACCGGCTGCTAAGCCAATGCCGGCCGGCAGCCGAATAGCAGGCATCCTGCCTGAACGGAAACATCTGCTGGTCATAACTGAAAATGATATACATGCTGCTATTTGGCGGCCTTTCTCGAGCATGATCCAGTATTGCTGATAACGCCGCCGAATCATCAGTGAAAATGTTATCTGAATTTGCCCGTTCATTTCGACTCGGAGTGAACATCATATGCACCAGCAGCATTTGTCGATATTCATCCATGGATAACGCCCCATTCGCAATTCCCTTTTCCTGATACGGTGCCAGCAGTGACCTGGCTTCCTCAAGTGGGTCGTCACCTGGGTCCGCAAAGGCACTTATGCTCACATTAGCAACAAGCCGGCCTGCTGAATCCTTCGCTGGAAATACCGAAGAACTGATACTTACACGTTCATCCTTTTGATCCTGAAGCCCGTCAATGAGATTATTGATTTCTGGCAATGCATCAACGGGATGCATGTAGTTGTTAGAAAGAATCACGCCGGGATGGTCATAAAGCTTTAACGTAAAGCGTGTTACAATCCCAAAAAATCCGGGACCGACGCCGCGAATTGTCCAATAAAGGTCCGCATAATTGTCTTTGCTCACTGTGAGCTTTCTGCCATCCGCCAGGATGACATCGGCGTCAAGCACGGAATAACATGCTGGTCCGTGCCCCCAATGCGACCCATTAGTACCGAAGCCCCCTCCCAGCAGGTATCCCCCGAGTGCCACCGTATGACAAAAAGCTGTCGGAAATGCGAGATTATGCTCGGCCAGGGTGTGGTAGAGTTGAACCATTAATACCCCCGGTTGTACCGAGGCGGTCTTTTCCTGTGCATTGACGGTGACTTTGTTCAGGCCGCTCACGTCAAGTAACATACCGCCATTCCGGAGAACGGCCCCCGCCTTATTATGTCCACTCCCGCGACAAACCACCTGCATATCATTGTCCGCGGCAAATTTCAGTGCCTCAATGATTTCCTGCTCGGATCGGGCCTGTGAGATAACGTCCGGGTAACGCTCGGGTTTATTGAAACGAAAGAGCATTGTCTTACGGAGATCCTCATAGTGCGGGTCTTCCCGCCAAGTGGACTCCAGTCCGAGAGCTGCCTTATTTATCTTACTGTTATCGGCAGCCACCAATGGCGAATTCAGGATGCCGCAGGTACCCACGGCGCCAATTGCGACGAGTTGTTTTAGCAGGTCGCGGCGTGATGGGTTTACATAGACTGTTTTGAATGATTGCATGATCAATAAGTAGTCCTGGTTGCCCAATTAGCCTCCGGCTGAATCTATGGGAAAAGTCATTTGCAATCCTGTTGAGTTTTCTTTCCTTAAGGATGCATATGCCGTGTCCGGATTTTATTTGTTTAAGCGGGCAAATACCCTGCGGGCATTGCCCTCAAAGATGGCCTTTTTTTCATCATTGCCCAGTGCCTTGTTATTATCGATGTAACGCTTGGTATCGTCGAAATAATGACCGGTTTCGGGGTCTATGCCGCGTACCGCGCCTATCATTTCAGATGCAAACAAGATATTTCCGGAGGGAATTACATCCACCAGCAAATCAATCCCGGGCTGGTGGTAAACACAAGTATCAAAGTAGACATTGTTCATCAATAATTCATCGAGGGGAGGCAGCCCCATCATGTCAGCCAGGCCGCGGAATCGCCCCCAGTGATAGGGTACTGCGCCGCCACCATGGGGGATGATAAACCTGATGTCCGGGAAATCCCGGCACACAGTCGATGTCATCAACTGCACAAAGGCCGTAGTGTCGGCGCTCAGGTAATAGGAACCGGTGGTTTGAAAGGCATGATTACAAGCCCCGCTCACATGGATCATGGCGGGGACATCCAGGTCGCACATTTTTTCGTATATCGGATACCAGTAGCGATCTCCCAGGGGAGGGGAGTCCCAGTGGCCGCCCGATGGATCAGGATTCAGGTTAAACCCGACAAAACCGAACTCAAGTACACAACGCTCAAGTTCCAGAACGGCATTACCTAATCCTACCCCCGGTGTCTGGGGTAACTGGCAACCTCCGGCGAAGTTATCCGGGTATAACTGCGTGATGCGATAGATTAACTCGTTACAGTGCTCAGACCAGAATTTACTGGTGCTCTCATTGCCGAGATGATGCCCCATCCAGCTGGCGCGCGGCGAAAATATGGTGAGATCGATACCCCGAGTCCGTTGCAGTTTTAGCTGTGCCCCTTCAAGACTCTCCCGCAACTGGTCATCACTGATATCAACGACACCTTTTTCATGTTGAAAGTGTGCGTCTTCGGCCAGTTCCGCTTTTTGTTGCTCGCGGTATTCGCCCAGCGCAGCCGGCGCCGTGGTGTAGTGCCCGTGACAATCAATAACCATGATCAGTCGTTTAAATCGTCCGGTGAATCCAGGTAAACCAGGCCCGCTTTTTCCAGTCGCGGGCGCATGTCGTATATATCCAGGCCTAAAATACCGTTTGCCAGTTGTTTACGTTTCTCCGCCTCGTTTTGTTCCCGGATCCGGGCTGCGGCCAAAGCAGATTCGGCTTGGTGTCTCGGAATCACTACCACGCCGTCATCATCCGCAACCACTACATCACCCGGATTGACGGCCTGGCCGGCACAGACGATGGGTACGTTTACCGAACCAGGCGTGTTTTTAACCGTGCCCCGGGCAGATACCGCTTTGGACCAAACGGGGAAATTCATATCCTCCAGTGTTGCCACGTCGCGTACGCCGGCATCTATCACAAGGCCTTTTACACCTCGTGCCCGGGCCGAAGTGGCCAATAAATCACCGAACATTCCGTCTGTATTGTCCGTGGTGCAGGCAACAACCAGGACATCTCCAGGCCGGCAAAGCTCGATAGCCACATGTAACATCCAGTTGTCGCCAGGCTGGGCCAGTACCGTAACGGCACTGCCTGCGATCCGGGCATGTCGGTATATCGGTCGAATATAGGGTTTTAACAACCCGGCCCGTCCCAGCGCTTCATGTACCGTGGCGACGCCCAGGGTTCCCAGTGCCTCCACGACCGCGGCATCTGCCCGTTCAATGTTTCGAACTGCTACCGTTCTCATCAGCTTACTTTCCTCATCTGGCGGGGACATACACTACACCCCTGCTCAGCAGGCGTGCAGTGCGCAGCAAACTCACTTTTTCAATCACCGGAAATTCCCCGGAATCATCCACTTGCAGAGCTACGGAAAACTCTCCGATAGGGTGTTCCACCGATATGGTTTTGACTTCGCCCCCGGGCCGTTCGACCATTCCCTCTACGACCGATCCGGGTAATATGCAAGCGGTAGCTGCCGACACTGCTCCCAACACACCGACGGCCGCATGACATTTATGAGGAATGAATGTTCGTGTGTTGACCAGTCCTCCATTTACCGCAGGCGATGCAAGGCACATCTTCGGAATGGTCTTGTTTTTCACGTCATCCAGGTTCATACCGGGGCCGATTTGAAGTCGAATAGACTCCAGTCTCGCCTTTAAATCCTCATTCGCGCTCAGTTCAAGCGGTGACTCATAGCCGCTGATGCCGAAATCAGTTGCCCGCAAAACCACTACAGGCATGCCATTGTCAACGCAGGTCATTTCCACATCGTCAACAATGTCCAGTACCCGGCCGGTGGGCAGGAGGTCTCCACAGATCGAGCCGGCCAGATCCTGGTAGGAGCAAAGCACCGGCGCCGCACTACCCGGCACGCCATCAATTTGAACTTCTCCCTCGTACTCCGTTTTACCGCCGGGAGTAGACAGTTCCAACTCGCTCAATTTTCCGCTGTTGACCAGGTGCACAGTAAGCCGGGTTGTTTCTTCAGTTACCGGCACCAGGCCGGCCTCTATGGCAAAGGGCCCGACGCCCGCCAGGATATTTCCACAATTTGGAGTAGTATCGACTTCATCCTGGCCTACCACGACCTGTGCGAACAGGAAGTCGACATCTGCGTCCGGCCGGGACGAGCGGCTCACGATAGCCACCTTGCTGGTGAGGGGATCGGCGCCGCCCAGGCCGTCTATCTGCCGTTCACCCCGACCCATGGCATCAAGCAGCATTTCGTTACGCTGTGCGGGATCCGCGGGTAAATCATCAGAAAGGAAATACAACCCTTTCGAACTTCCCCCGCGCATTTGCATGTACGGTATTGCTATCTGGTTCACGTTGGCGCTTCTGATTTATGTAATATCAGCGTATTTATAATCCAGTCAGTCAACCAATGGGAATTAATTACCCAACCATGCGAAAAAGTAATCCGGCCATCCTCACCATGCCCCTGGTCTGTCCGGGGACGGACTTAAGTCCGCCCCCAATGCAACATGCCTGTTTCCCGTCCTGAATAATTGTATAAAAACTGCTATCTTACTGAAAAAACGTCATGTTGGAACAGAGTGAGTAACGATAATCTCCACATTCCGGGAGTCAGTCTCCGCCATCTCAAATCTGCCCTGTACGTAGCGGAATATAAAAACGTGACTCGCGCAGCCAACAAACTGAACCGTTCCCAGACCACCATCACTAAAGCAATCTGTGAACTGGAAGCAACCCTGGGCGCACGGCTGTTTGACCGGGCTGCAACGGGTATGATGCCTACTGTATATGGCGAAGCCCTGGCTCGCAGGGTGAGGCTGGTGGTTGATGAATTTGACAAGGCCGGGAAATCATACCAGGAATTCAAACCCGGCGGGCGCCACTACCACTCAATACCGGTTTTCTCACTGGATATCAGTTACAAGCGGTTGGCAGCCTTTGTGGCGCTTTATGAGAAGCGTAACGTCACTGCCGCCGCGCAGACATTGGGGATAAGCAAAACAGCAGTGTATAACTCCATGCGATATCTGGAGGAGTTGCTGGAATTACCTCTTTTCCAGACCGAACCCCATGGGGTAACACCGACCGGCCTGGCCACGATTCTGGTGCGACACACCAAACTGGCATTTTCACAAATTCATCAGGCCATCGACGACATCGCCAACCTGGATGGAGTGACCCAGGGACGCGTGGTCATCGGAACACTGCCTTATACCCGAACCTACCTGACACCTGTAGCCATCAACCGGTTGCTGGAAAAATATCCCCAGATTGATGTGGTCACCCGTGAGGGTCCCTACGATATACTGGAGTCGTCCTTGCGAAGTGGCGATATAGACTTCATTGTGGGCGCCGTTCGCAACGTCGAAAACAGTGCTGATATCGTTACCGAAATACTCTTTGAGGATAGGCTGTCGGTGATTGCGCGCAAGGACCACCCGCTGGCCGGCAGGTCAAGAATCAACTTCAAGGACATGCAGGACGCGCAGTGGGTGCTGCCTGCAAAGGGAAGCCCCAGTCGGCAATTGTTCGATGAGGTACTGTTGCGTCACGACATGCTCGTGCTGGAGCATGTCGTGGAGACCAGTTCTCTATCCATGGTAAGAGGTCTCCTGATGGACAGTGACCGGGTAGCCCTGTTGTCGGAACACCAGATTTATTATGACATGCAGTTCGGCATACTGGACGTTTTGCCGGTCGTACTGGAGGACACTTATCGCCCCATTGGTCTGACGCTGCGAGCCCATACCCAACCCTCGCCCGCGGCTGAATTGTTCCTGGGATTCCTCAGGGAAGTCTCAGGTGAAATTCACAAACGGGGCACAGGGTAACAGGCGATAAGGTTATTGCCAAAAGGCTTTCAGCGGCCACGCACACTGCATCAGCCGGTTTCTTCCGGCCAATACAGGCGCATGGGGTTATCCACCAGCAGTTTTTGCTGCAGTTCTTCCGTGGGGGCAATACGGGGGATGAAGTCTACCAGTTCACCATCGTCCGGCATGTGGGACTTCATGTTGGGGTGAGGCCAGTCGGTTCCCCATAACACGCGGTCCGGGAAAGCGTCGATCACACGCCGGGCGAAGGGGATGACATCTTCATAGCCTGGCGGACCAACTGCTGAAATCCGTTCCGGGCAACTGACCTTCGACCAGAAATTCTCATTCTCAGCCAGCAGTTTGATAAAGAGATTAAACCCTGGGCCATTGACCGGCTGGCTGACATCGGGGCGGCCCATGTGATCTACCACCACCGTAGCAGGCAGGGATGTGAAGAAATCGTAATACTCTGCCAGGTCTGCCGCCTCAAAATAGATGACGATGTGCCAGCCCAAAGGCACGATTCGCTCTGCGATACCGGCCAGTTCGTCAAAGGGCAAGCTGTCCACCAGGCGCTTCACAAAATTGAACCGTACACCGCGCACACCGGCTACATGCAATTGTGCCAATTCATCATCGGTTACACTCGACCGCACCGTAGCGATACCCCGAGCCTTGCCGCGGGAGGATTGCAATGCATCCGCCAGAGCACGATTGTCTGCGCCATGGCAGGTGGCCTGCACTATAACATTGCGGGAGAAACCCAGGTGATCACGCAATTGCCATAGTTTGCCCTTGCCTGCATCGCAAGGGGTGTACTTTCTCTCCGGTGCAAAAGGGAAGTCTGCCACGGGGCCAAATACGTGGCAGTGTGCATCCACGGCGCCATCAGGCACTACGAATTCAGGTGCGCTGGGCGCCGGGTGAAATGGCAACCAGTCGGGATCCATCATTTACCAACCTTGCTTCCGTTGGTAGTTCCGGCGTTTTTAATCGAGGGAATAGCCGGCAAGCCCTCGGACATGAGCTTTTTCAGATTTTCCACTGTGGAATCAGTCATCAATGGCTCAATGCCCAGTTCCCGCAATAACACGGCAGATGCCTCCATTTCATGCAGGCGGCGCTTTGCGTGCACCTCGGAGCCCGTAACCAGGCGCTCCAGCAAGCGTTCATCAGCCTGGGTAATTTCTGTACTGATGTTTTGCCACAACCACCCGGACAAACCCGCTTGTTCCGCACCGCGCAAGGCCTCAATAACCACGGCGGCCAGTCCTTTTGTAAATACGCTGCGTAACAACTTGCGGGTGGCTGCGTCACCGGCCCTGGTTCCCAGGGATTCTACCGGCATGCCCAGGGGCAAAAAAGACCTCACAAACCGGTCAGCCCCCGTGCCCGCTGCCAGTGCCCGGGTACGTATGCCCCTGCCCGGCACGATCTCCACCAGGGCAATGTCGGCAAAAGCGATACCGCGTTCGGCTGCTTTCTCCGCCAGGTGGCGTTTCAAGCCTGCAGAGGCGGTAGAAAAATCGGCATAGAGTGCATTTTGGGGTATCTGCTCGAAGGACTGTGACAATGCTGTAGCGGCATCCGAGGCCGCCGTTAACGCAAGGACCGCATCCACACCGGCTACCGCCTCTCCCGGGTCTTCGAAACGGCTTACTCCAGCCGGCGTTATCACGGGTGCGGGATCGTAGGCTTGCACGGAAATCCCGGCCGACAGCAGGTCTGAACTGATGATTGAGCCGGCTTCACCCAGACCGAATACGCATATGGTGTTCATGAGTTCTCAAATTTGTTATTATCGGCACTCTGAAAAATACCCGGAATAATAGTATATTTCTCTCCTGGCGCAGCGGAGTTCAATTTGAAAGAGCATTACATTTTGTTGTTGGGGAGTGTATTGGTATCGTTAACCTCTGAGCCGTTTTAGCTTTTAAAGTCAAAAACTTAACAGCAATAGACAGTTGCGTAACTATTTCCCATGACAATCAAAGCAAAAGCTATTGGAGCCCGGGACTCAAATAAACTATACCCAATATATAACTTTTTATACCGGCAGAATTACTAATTTCGAAACTGGGGGCAAAATCGTGGAAAAGAAGATGGAATCAGGTACAAAGACAATCAACTCCACTCGGAACGGGCAAACCAGGCCTTTTGCTTCGGCTCTGATGCTTGTATGTGCGGCGGGTATTTTTTCATCTCCGGCTTTGGCGCAATCAGCGCTTGAAGAAATAACAGTCACGGCACAACGCCGGGAGCAGAGTATCCAGGATATCCCCTATAATATTTCAGCGTATTCGGATGAGTATCTTAAAACCGCCCGGGCCTTCGATATAGGCGACGTCTCCCGTCTCGTTCCGGGACTCAATTTCAAGGACCAGGGCGCATCGCTGCGCTCAAGCCGGAATTCTTTTATTCTCCGCGGTATTAATGCCAATGATTCCAGGCTCATATTCGGCACCGACGTCAGTTCCGGTGCGGTTTCAATGTATTTCGGCGAGACACCATTATTTTTTCCCATCGTCATGAAGGATATCGAACGGGTGGAAGTATTGCGCGGCCCGCAGGGAACTTTATACGGTTCAGGATCGCTTGGCGGAACAATCCGTTTCATACCGAAAGCGGCCGACCTGGGAGAGTTTTCGATGGACGCCAATGTGCATCTTGATTCCATGTGGGAATCCGATGAGGTTGGTTATGGCGGAGACGTCGCGGTCAACATTCCCCTGGTAGAGGATACCCTGGCCTTGAGGCTGGTTGGTAGCTGGGATGATTTAGGTGGCTTTGTGGATGGAATCGGTCTTGTACAACGTGACAACAGCGGCGAGCCTGTCCCAAGTGTAGCCGGAGACCTTGCGAGCGGGTATGTGCTGGCTCCGGAAGAGGATACCAATGATACTCAATCACATATGATTCGCGCCAACCTGCACTGGGTGCCGTCAGATACGGTCGATGTCCAGTTAAGCTACCTCAACCAGAAGAGTAAAGTAGATGATTTTTCCGCAGTAAACCCCGGTTTTGACGGGGGGCTGGTTGACGCCAGTCTCGCCAATTTTCCCGGGTCATTCTTTTCCAACGCAAATGCCTGTAATGGAGGCGTCGCGTTCTCCAGGGATTTTTTCACCCCAAATCAGACTTGTCTCGGCGCGGGTGGGAATACGCTCTACGCGAACAGTGGCGTAACGATTCCTGATGCAGGTGACTACGATCACACCATGTTCATCAAATCAGCCGGCGAGAGCAAGGCTGACATTTTTAATGCGGAAGTAAACATCGATCTTGGCATAGCTTCGGTTACATCTTCGACTTCCTATTCGGAAGTCAGCTATTTCAATACCCCTGATTTTACCGGCTTCGATTTGCCTACCAGGGCGCCGGGGGGTTCAAGTGTGGCGACATTTAATTCATTTTATCCTCGAGCTGTCGGTGCCTCCTCTTCCTTTGATGAAACCGAGCGGTTTACACAGGAAATTCGCTTCACGTCAAATGGAAATAACAAGATTGACTACGTTATCGGCGCTTATTATGAAGACAGGGAATCGGTCGGTGCGGCTATTACCACGCAACCGGGGTTAAGTGAATTTGATACGACCATCAATGTGGCAAACCTCGGATTTCCCCGTGGCAGGAACAACGCTAATCACCCGGACGTCACCTTTTCGGAAGACAGACTTTTCAAATTTGAAGATATCGCCGTCTTTGGTGAGTTGACCATGCACGTAACCGATCAATGGCAGGTTACCGGTGGTATACGGGCATTCTGGCAGGAATTTTCCCACGACTTTGAATCGTTAATACCGTTTTGCGGTCTGTTTTGTTCAAGCCCCGAGCAGCCCCGGTTTTTCGAAGGCGGCACGACCGTTAATGATGCAAAGCGTGATTTTGAAGACCAGATTTTCAAGGTCAACACGTCATATGATATCAACGACGATATGATGGCGTATTTTACCTGGTCCGAAGGGTTCCGCCATGGCGGCGCCAATGCGCTTCCGCAAGGCGGTCGCCAGGCCTCCTTGCCGTCATTGCTCCAGTTTCAACCGGATTCGACAACCAATTGGGAAGTGGGTTTGAAAGGTTCTCTCTCGGAGCATATAAACTATTCAATCGCGGCGTATCTTGTTGAATGGGACAATTTTCAGTTTGAATCTTTTGTAATCAATGGATTTAAGGTTGTGCTGAATGGAGCTGAAGCCGAAACAAAAGGTATTGAGCTGGAACTGAACGGAAACCTTGGTGAAGGCCTGACATACAATTTCGGCTATTCATACATCGATGCGGAGGTCACAAAGGATTTCGTCGTATCAGACTATGTCGCCGGAACGACAGGATCCTTTTTTATACCGCCCTTCACGGTACTCCCTCTTATTACGGTTTCAGACGGCGATCCGTTGCCGAGTGTGCCTGACCACACCTTTGCATTCGCCCTCGATTACCTGCAACCACTCAATATGAATAACTGGTCGCTTGCCTGGCACGTGGATGGAAAATACGCCAGCGACACACAATCGACGTTTAATGAAAATGTAAATCTGGGACGGGATTTCTTCGAAATTGACTCCTATGCCGTGTTTAACGCATCAGTAGCACTGGAGTCCAATGACAACTGGACTGCATCACTGTTTGTGCGCAATATAGGGAATGAACAGAATTTATCTGCCGGAAATACCGCAGCATCAGCCGGCGGCGTGCACCAGTACTATTTTACCTTGCGGCCACGCACAATCGGTCTGGCCTTCAATTTCCGATACAATTAAAGTCCTTTGAAGTTATCTGTCGAAGCCGCCGCATCTTTTCCGGCGGCTTCATCCCGCACAGCAAACCGGTTACGACCTGACCCCATGCTACATGGGGAATTAGCATGAACGAATTCAGGAAAGGCTGGGGACCCTTGCTGGCCGCAACGGTTGGCATGATGTGCGGCTTGCTCACAATAACCAATTACTCACAGGGTTTCTTCGTTGGTCCCGTTACGGCCGACCTTGGCTGGTCGGTGCCGGAGTTTTTCTTTGCGTTCACGATCTCGGCCTGTCTGGGGCTAATTACTGCCCCGCTAATCGGTTCGCTCGCATTGAAGTACGGCATCAAGCGCATGGGTATTCTCGGACTCGTCGGGCACGCGCTGGCGTACGTATTGATGTCGCTGAACAATGGTTCGCTGGCGCTCTGGTACCTGACATTCGCAGCTCTGGCATTTCTCGCAGCGGGTACGCTGCCGGTCATCTGGACGGCCGTCCTCAACGGCTGGTTTGAGAAGAATCGCGGCAAGGCAATCGGCATTACGATGGCGGGTACCGGGTTAGGCGCATTCCTGTTACCGCCGATCGCTGAGTTCCTGATTTCCAACTATGGCTGGCGGACGGCATATCAGGCTATCGGTATCGGTGCGTTGGTGGTGTCCCTGCCGATAGTCGTCTTGTTGTTCAACGAAAACCCGGAAGCGGGGTCCGGCAAAGCAAATTCGACAGCGCCGGATACAAGCTGGGGAATGACGCGGGCGGAAGCGCTGCGCGGCTACCGTTTCTGGGTGCTCGGTAGTGTGTTGTTTATCACTGTTTTCGTCATTGTCGGTTTGCTTTCGAATTTCGAGAGAATCATGGTAGCCCGCGGCTTGGCACGCGCGGATATTGCAGGTATCGCGGCGATAATGGGGTTGACCGTAATTGTCGGCCGACTGCTGGTCGGCGTACTGATTGACAGATTCTGGGCGCCTGGCGTCGCCTCGGTGTTTATTGTGATGCCCATCATCGCAATGTTGCTGATGAAATACGGTGTGCCGTCCATGGGGACCGGAATAGTAATCGGTATCGCCATAGGACTTGCCGCAGGCGCCGAACTGGACATGCTTGCCTATCTTACCGGCCGTTACTTCGGACCTGCACATTACCCGGCAGTATTCGGCGGCATTTTTGCTTTTTTTACGGTTGGCGCCGGTATTGCGCCACCGCTGTTCGGCGCAGGCGCGGCGGCCTGGCAGGGGTACGGCATGGTACTGAACGGGTCGATCGGGTTATTGATCCTGTCGATCATATTGTACCTGAGCCTGGGCAAATACCCGGATGCCCGGCGTTCCCCGGGTTAGGCACCGGTACGCTATTGTGGCATGTAGTTAATTCTGAAGGGGTTTCCTTCCGGGTCTCTTAATACCGCTTGATACCAACCATAGTAGGTTTCAAACGGCGGTTTAAGCGTTGTTCCACCCAGTTCAACTGCATAATTGCAACGAGCATCAACATCTTCCCGGCTTGATGCACCAAAGGTCATTAAGAGCGTGTCTGTTTGGGTATCTGGTTTAGTTAGTGACAAAAGCCCGTAGGCATCCAGGCTACTTATGCCGATACAGCATGCGCCTGTTTCGAAGCCTCTGAAATAATCTGAACGACTTGCCGTTATCTCTTCAAGATTAAATAGTGTTTGATAATACTCAGCAAGGGCAACCATGTTCTTTGCAAACACATTGACATAGAATAATGGATATTTATTCATTTTATTTCTTAAAAGAGTCAAGCTGATTTTCCGTACGTTTTCTCATACATATAAGCAACATGTTCCCCGGCAGTCGTCTCCGGGAAATCCAGCTCTCCGGATTCAGGCATGCAGGTAGGAACACATTTGACCTTGTAAAAATAATCAGGATCAAAAAAAGTGGGGCAGGAATAGCGGCTTTTGCCACTCTGGTTATTAACGACACGGTGCATATTGGAGCGATATACACCATTGGTGAACACACGCATCATTTCGCCCAGATTGACGACAAACGTGCCTTCTATTGGAGGGGTTCTGATCCAGTCACCTGCGGAGTTTTGCACTTCCAATCCGCCAATATCGTCCTGCAAAAGCATGGTTAACATACCCCAGTCCGTGTGTGCCCCTGCCCCAAGTTGATTGGCAACGATTTCGGATTCCTGGGACGGATAATGCAGCAGACGGCCAACCATCACAGGTTCGGATAAACCCCCGTCGAAATAAGCCTCGGTCAGATCCAATGACAAGGCGAGTATCTTTGAAAGCGTTCTACCCAGGTCCCGCATCAAATCAACATATTCATTAAATGAATCTTTAAAACCCTCTGGCTGTTCCGGCCATTGATTTGAACCCGTGTTGGGTACTCCTCGTTTCACATAAGGGTGGTTTTCATCCAGGTCATTACCGATAAGAAAGCCTTCTTTTAAATCGGGTGGCGAACCTTCGTCTAACGTCTGTGCCTTGATAGGTTCGTAGCCGCGAGTACAGGATGAGTTGTTGATATGAACTCTGTTCTTTTCCGCTGCAGGCAATTCGAAGAAAATTCTTGCCAGCTCAAGATGTTGCTCCATTCGATCAAGAGAAATGCCGTGGTTACTGATATAAAAGAATCCTGTTTCCCTGGAGGCTTTATGCACCTCCCATGCCACGGCTTTCTTCGCCTCTATATCACCGGAAAAATAAGGGGTAAGGTCAATAACCGGTATCCTGTCAGCGGCCTTTGCGGGCGTGTAAATAATCATAGAATGGGGTCAGGTCGCACAATGCACTATGCCCCGCTCCCATTTAACTCGACTCTGAGTTCGGTTACTTCGCTGACAAACATATTGGTGTTTATCTTGAAGCTTTTTAAGCGGGCATTGGAGTAGCTGCCTACCATTTCTGCGACGGCTTCCTGGGTCTCGATTAATGCTACATGCTGACCGAGACAGGAGTATATGCCGCCGCCGAAGTCCAGCAGATGGTGGACACCTTTCCGGGTCGGATCGTAGCGTAAGGGGTCGTCGTAAACCCTCGGGTCGCGGTGGGCCGCGGGTATCAGGTGATGGACCGGTGTGCCTTCAGGGATCAGGACTCCACCGTATTCCAGGTCTTCTGAAGCATAGCGCATCAGCGTATTGATACGGCCGGACAAACGGATAGTTTCATCGACAGCAGCCGGAATCAGCTCAGGATGATCAATGACCTGTTGCCAGCGTTGCCTGTCACTCGCAAGCCGGCCGATGACCGTGGCGATGCCTTGGGCGGTGTTGTCGGTACTGGCCTCGTTGAACATGGAGACAATGTGGAACAACTCCTGCTCACTGAAATGACCGGCCTGGTGCTGGGCAATGAAATTGGCAAGGAGATTTTCCTTCGGTGCTTCCATTGCATTGTCTATGAGGCTTTGGACGTAGGGAAACAATTCATCGTAGGCAGCGATAATACCGGGGGTAAATTCAGGATTTCTGCTGAATATCTTCAGAATCCGGTCAGACAGGTCGGCGATCCAGGGGGCATCACTCAGCGGTGCGCCAAACCATAGGCAAAACAGGCTGGAGGGAACCGAAAAAGCAAACTCGTGCAGCAGATTGGTTTCTGTGTCCGGATCTAATTTCTGCAGGAGGTCCTTGACCAGTTGCCGGATCATGGGGCGTTGTTCTTCGATGACCGAGGCGCCGATTGCCCGTGTCAGTGCCTGGCGGATACGCGTGCGGTATGCATCCCGGCCGTGGCTTAATAACATGCATCTCTTGAATTCCTTTGCCGGTCCTTCAGGAAAGTTCATGGCCTCCACCAGGCCCATATGATCTGCAAATAAGCGCCGATCTCTCAACAAGCCGAGGCATTCTTTATGTCCCAGTACTTCCAGCCCGCGGGCGCTGCGGGCGAAGGGCCCCCGTTCATGGGCCGACATGACAACAGCATCAAAATCGTCACTGGAGGCAAAGGCTGCGGTGATATCAATGGTGGGGAGTTGGTCGATGGTGAGTGTCATGAGGCTCCTGTGAATTCTTCTGTTTAAGCCAGTTTAATCCGGTGCTATTTTAGCAGTATATAGAGTCTTCCAAGCATAATTATTGTTAATAAGTGATGATAATTAGTTATGTTTCCCCGTAACTGCCTGGGGTAACTGCTGGCGGGTGATACCGCACATGGCCGATAACTTTCTTGTCATCGTGCCGTAGTCGGTGAGAAATCCGGGCTAGCTGCTCGCTTCCCGGATCATCTTGCGGAACATGCGTATGCCCACGAGTTTGAGCATCAGCATCTTAAAAAAGGAAGGTCGTCCGGAGTTGGCCGCAGATACATACTCATTGATGCCCAGTTGTTCCCGCAGGTCTTCGGACATCGCCTGCATGGGGCCGTCGGCCGGGATGCCGGTCGAATCGGCGATGCGCACCATGCGCTGGAAGTTGGATATGACCCCGGCGGTATCGATCATCGCCGCTGAACCCATGTTATCCACCAGTGCCTGGCGCGCCGTCTCCAGTTCAGCGCCATCCACGCCCATGGAGGCGTTGGTGAATTGCAGCAGTTCGCGGGAATTCGGTATCCCCTTGATTTCCGTACAGGACGGATCGGTAAGGCCGTCGAAGTCGATGGACCCCCCTGTCAGTTCGACGCTCTCACGGAGCATCACCACGTGTGAGGCAGTTCAGTAGAAACAGCCGTTGAGTGCGGACACCCGTGCGGCCACTACCTCGGTCTGGGGGCGGGTCAGGTTTCCATGAGGGGACTTGGTAACATTCCATACTTCACCAACCTCCAGGTAATGCGCTACGGAAGTATCGAGCAGGGTGCGCACCTCATCAGGCACCAGGCTGAGCGCCCGGATGACGTAGCCGCGCATATCGCCTTCCCACAGGTCGGCGTCCGGCCCGGTGTCGACCCGCGTCGGGAGTATCGGGACCCAGGCCCGGTCGTAAGCAGCATTGTCGGGACGGTAACGGCTGGGCTCGCCCGGTTGCGGTTCCGGCAGTTCGTTCAAGGGCAGGCCAAGGCAGCGGCAGAATTCGTCTATGGAGAACACCGCGACCTGGGTACCGATAATTTCAACGTATTGTTCTTCGCTGAGCCCCTGCTGCATGATCCCGTCAAACCAGCTTTTCGTGAGCCGCGCCGAATCGGTGGTCACGCGGTGGATGACTTCGACCACCACGTCGGGAAGATCGCTGACTGTGTCATGGGCCCCGTCAACCGTGTACGGAGATAACGCTTCCTTGCGCCGGCGACAGAGATCGCATTGCTGCGAATGGCGGATTTCCCTGGCTATGTCGACCCGTTCAGCGGCCGTGAACCAGTTACCCGGAGCAGCCAGGCGCTGCCAGTAACGGTTATGGCTTGCAGCGAAATTCCCGCGCACCGGCCAGGGGGCATTGCTGTAATCAATCTTACTCATTTGCAGGAATTCTCCCTGATCCAACAGGTTGCGTCAACGCAGTTGTTTGACACGCAAATTTGGGACACCCATAAATTTACATTAATCCGAAATTCATGGGTGTCCCAAATTGACACTAATCCGAAATTCATGGGTGTCCCAAATTTGATTTTAACCTTGGGACGTTACCTGGAATTGCCGGAGCAGGAAACCACGACGGGTTAGAAATCGGGGACCTTGTCCACATCCGGCACCAGCGCTACTTTTTCAAACTCCTCGCCGAAAGGCCGGGTAGCGTCGATGCCCATGACGGAATAACTACCGTCATCCAGGGCCGAGGGGTCCAGTTGCCACAGGGTCATATTCGGCAGGATCATAACGTCTTTCTGCGCCTGGGCGCGGGTGCAGATGGCCCACATGACCTTGTCCATGTCGTGGATGTCGATGTCTTCGTCCACGACGACCGCCAGCTTGCTGCCCTGGGAGCCGAGCAGGGTTGCCAGCACCTGCCTGGCTTCATTGCGGGCATACTGCTTCATGGCGACTATGCACATCAGGCCGACACCGCCGGCGCCGTGGAAATGCACGCGCTTGATACCGGCAAACTTGCGTTTCAGCATGGCGTAACAGGAGGCTTCCATGGGGATCATTTTCAGCACGTGGTTGTCCGTTGTCGGTACCCCGCTCATGCCGGCCAGCAGGATGGGGTCGCGGCGGTGGGTGATGGCGCTCACCTCCATCACGGGTTTGTCCGACGCCTGGGTGTAGTAACCGGTATATTCACCGAACGGCCCTTCATGCGCGCGCACTCCCGGGGGCATTTTGCCTTCTATGATGATTTCCGCGGTGGCCGGGACCTCCAGGTCTACGGTCCGGCATTTGACAACTTCCAGGGGTTCGTCCAGGAACGCGCCCGCCAGGGTCAACTCGTCAACCCCGTAACCCGCTTCCCACTGGGTTGCGACCAGGGCGCTGGGCGCAACACCCAGGGCAATCGCAAGTTCCAGCGGCTTGCCCAGCGCTTCCGCTTTTTTGTAATGCACGCCAAGGTGATGGGGCGGCGGCGACAACACGCCCAGGCGCCGTTTACCCAGTACCTGATGGCGGTAAATGGAGGCATTCTTGCCGCCGTCCTCGGGGTCCTTGCTAATGGCGATGCCCAGGGTGATGAACGGGCCGCCGTCCAGTTCGCAGTAGGTCGGGAAGGGGAGGGCAGTGAGATCAGCCTCATCGCCAAGCCGAATTACTTCGTTGCACGGTCCCCGGTCGAGCAGTTTATGTTCCTTCAGGTTGTCTATGGCGTTCAGGTACCTGGCGTTGGCTTCCTGCTCGCTGGTCTCCAGGGCTTCCAGCATCAGTTGCCGGTTCGCGTAAAGTCCGCCGGCAACCGGAATATCGTGCCCCTTGACCCTCTCAAACAGCAGGGCGGGGCCTTTGTCTCCCATGTCCGAGGCCTTGCGCAGGTAAGCGGCCAGTTCGTACTCCAACGCCACTTCTTCCCTGATCCGCACCAGCCTGCCGTTATCCTCAAGGTGGTTGAGGAAGTCGCGCATATCTTTAAATGCCATTTTTGTTTCCTGTCAAGCCGTTAGTTTGTCTTCTATCTGCACCCGCAACCCTGAACGTACGTGCGGGAAGTAATCCCAGACCGCCAGGTGCTGGCTACAGCGGTTGTCCCAGAACGCCACGGAGTGGGGTTCCCAGCGGAAGCGGACGTGGAAATACGGATCTTCTATGTGCTGGTACAGGAATTCGAGGATATGACGGCTTTCCCGTTCGCTCAATTCATTGATATGGCTGGTAAAACCGCGGTTGACGTAAATCACCTCGCGCCCGGTGACCGGGTGCTTCCGGATAACCGGATGGACGGCTCTCGGATACTTGCCGTGCGGATCAAACCGTCCGAAGGCCAGCACGCCATCGTGGGTGGCGGTCAGTCCTTCCAGGTAGTCCTTCATGCCGTCCGAAAGCGCGTCGTAAGCCGCATACATACTGGAGAAGACGGTATCGCCCCCCATGGGCGGCAGCGTATGCAGGTAGAGAATGCTGCCCATCGGCGGCACCTCGGCGCAGGACATATCGGTATGCCACTCTTCTCCTGATACATGTTTGGAGTTCTCGTCCGCGTGAAGTTTGCGTACTTCCGGATGGTCGGGAAGTCCTTTAAGCGCATGTTTCTGCAACGGTCCGAAGTAAAGGCCGACCCGCTTCAGTGAGGCGGCATCAAGCGCCTGCTCGCGAAAGAAAATCACCAGGTGCGCCGCGAGGGCGCTGTGCAGGTCCTCAAGCTGGATGTCATTCAGCGGTTCAGCCAGGTTGATGCCCGTGATGACTGCCCCGATCCGGGGTGTCAGCGGGGCTACCTCAATGGTTTGATATGTCATGGTCTTGTCCCTGTGAACCTCCGGCACATCCGGCGATGGCTGATGATTGATATAGTACCGATTACAATCGTCAATAATATCATAAATAATATTGCTGTCTTTCCATGCCCGTTTGAGATAAATTCACGTATCCAACCGGCGCTTGTACGCAACATGAAAAAAACCGACAGCCGTAACATCCAGGCGATATTGATGGTCGGAGCCGGCCTGTTGCTGGTATTTTTCCTGGGAATATTCTCTGACGTGTTGTACTGGGATCGTTACCTGCGCGCATATACGTTCGAAACTTTCGTTAAGAATCCGTTCCCGACACTGGATCGCTTATATCCCCAGGAGACAGTACCCGGTGCGGAAACACCATTAGCAGTCCCGACCGCTGACGCGGCCTCCCGGACTATCACCGCCTCCGCACTTGACGAAGCGGTTGCCTTCGCGCAAGCGAGCACCTCCACCTCGCTCATCGTTTCCCATAAGGGCGTAATCCAGTTGGAAAAGTACTGGAACGGAGAGGGAGCCGGCCAGGTCGTCTACTCCTTTTCCATGCACAAGAGTATTGTCGCCCTGTTGATCGGCATAGCTATCGATGAGGGCCTGATCGGCAGCATTGATGATCCGCTGGCAGAGTATCTACCGGAATGGCAGGACGACCCGCGTGAGCTGATCACGCTACGCCATGCCCTGCAGATGAACAGCGGCCTTGAACCCATGAGTTTCCCGGCGAATCCGTTTTCAAAGCATGTCAAGCGGCAGATAGGCACCGACCTGGCCGGCACTGCCCTCAGTTTTCGCCTGCACGATGAACCGGGCAGCGAATTCGACTATAACGGCGTCAATCCGACTCTGCTGGTCATGGTGCTGGAGCAGGCAACAGGCCGGCGTTACGCGGCCTACCTCTCAGAGAAGCTGTGGCAACCCCTGGGCAATGAAGACGCCAGTGTCTGGCTTGATCGTCCCGGCGGACTGGCGCGGGGCGCTACCTCATTGTATGCAAAACCCATGGACTGGTTGCGCATCGGCGAGATGCTGCTCAACAAGGGCAGGGCAGACGGCAGGCAGGTCATCCCGGAAGACTGGCTGGCAGCGTTGACCACGCCGTCACCCACCAATCCCCGCTACGGCCTGTTGACCTGGATTGGAACGGACTACGTGGAACAGCGCACCCTGGAAGCCTTCGAGGGTTTTGCCGCAGTCGCACAAACGCCGTTTGACGCCGGGGACATCATCTATTTCGACGGCCTGGGCGGACAACGGGTATACGTGATACCGTCGGCACAACTGGTCATTGTCAGGACCGGTGTGCTCGCCTGGGAATGGAATGACACCCACCTGCCGAACCTGGTTCTGGCAGGGATTAAGGAAACCCCCTGATCAAAGAGAGAAATAACATGACTCAGCAGAGACAGGGGCCTTTCTTCGGCTGGTTCGTCGTCGGCGCCACCAGTCTGTGTATCTCAACCGGTCCCGGTCCGTTTGCCTTTGCCGCGCTGGGTCTGTTCATCATCCCGTTCGAAACGGAATTCGGCTGGGATCGGACCCAGATCAGCGCCTGTCTCACTCTGCTGGTCGCGGCGACGGCCGTCTCCGTCCCGATCGTCGGCCGTTGCGTGGATAAACTGGGGTCGCGGGCCATTTTATTTCCCTCCCTGGTTATCTTTGCCCTGTGCCTGGCGGCTATTCCCGCATTCGTGTCCGAACTTTGGCACCTGGTGCTGGTATTCCTTCTCATCGGCACCATTGCCGCAGGCACAAACAGCGTGCCTTACATGCCGGTACTGTCCGCCTGGTTTTTCAAGTATCGCGGGCTGGCCATCGGCATTTCCGACGCCGGCATCGGCCTGGGTTACGCCTACGTGCCGTTGCTGCTTCAATTTCTGATCGATACCGTAGGCTGGCGTTACGGCTACTATGCCTTGAGCGGAATTGTCCTGCTTGTTGCCTTGCCGCTGGTCTATTTTTTCCTGAGGGAATCGCCCGCCGAAATGGGTTTGAAACCCGATGGGCAGACCACGGGTAAAGTGCCCGAGGCGACCAGGAAAGATGTGGGACTGGATGTTAAGGCAATATCAAGGCATCGTGAATTCTGGATACTGGTAGCGATCTTTGTGATTTTGTCGTTCGCATTGAACGGCATGCTGTCCCACCTGGTGCCCATGCTTTCGGACCGGGGCATGGACACCGGCAGCGCCGCGGCCGTGGCGGCAACGGTGGGCATCACCGTATTTGTCAGCCGTATCGTCATCGGCTACCTGATCGACCATTATTTTGCGCCTTACGTCGCCATGCTGGCTTTCAGTTTGTCCGCGCTCGGCATAGCCATCTTTGCGCTGGGCGCGGTGGATGCCATGGCCTTCTTCGGCGCCATCTGCGTGGGCCTGAGCCTGGGGGCCGAAGGGGACCTGCTGGCCTACCTGGTCGGCCGTTATTTCGGTCTGAAATCATTCGGCGCGGCCTTCGGTTTCCTGTTCTCGGCAGTATTGGTCGGCACGGCTATGGGACCGCTCGCCTTCGGAATCGGTTTCGATACCACCGGGTCTTACATCGGCATCCTGACGATTTGCGTGGGGCTCAATATCCTGGCCGTTATCCTCACCGGCTTCCTGGGCAAATATCCGGACTGGGAGAAACAGACTGAAAAATGATGAAATCTGACAAATTTTTATTCGCATTGACGGCCGCGTTCTGCCTGATTGCCGGGACGGTTCAGGCAAAACCGAACCTCAATGAGCTTGTTAACGCTTACATAGAAGAGTGGACCGGGTTTTATCCGAGCAACGCATTTCGTAACGGGTTCAGACCGGCTGCATGGCAATTCGAGGATTTTTCCGGCGACAGGGTCGGGGAATGGATTGCCTATAACCGGCGTACCCTGGAGATGCTCGAATCCCTGCCGGTCCTGTCCGTCAACGAACCGGTTGATGCGCGGGTATTGCGGCGCCAGGCCAGGCGGGAACTGGAGCGCTGGGTGCATGACGGCGCGCTGGTCAACCAGCCCGCCTGGTATGCCGAGGTTATTTCCCAGGCCCTGACCTATATCCTGGTACGCGAACAGTTTACCCCTGAAGACAAGCTCGAGGCCGTCCTGCAACGCCTCATGGGGGTGCAGTCTCTGTGCGAACTCGGCATAACAAACCTGCAAAACGGCAGCCGGGAAAGAACGCACCGAGCCGTGGAAGTACTGGAGCGCACAAAGACTTTTTACCGGGACAGCCTGCCCGGAATAATGCACGACTGGTCCGGGGGGAATCAGCATGAACAGGTAACGCGGGTCATCAGTGATACCGTCAACACGGTGGATGCCCTGCTGCGCCATATCCGTGAGACCGTGTTGCCGGACGCTTCCATTCCGGACCGACTTGACGACCGGGATTATGCGCGTAAATTAAGGATTTATACGGACAGCGATCTCACCCCGGCACAACTCAGGGACAGCGTTGCGGCGGAGATCGAGGAAGTGCGGAGATTGATGGCGATCCAGGCAGAGGCCTGGTGGAATGAGCAAGGTTCAGACTTGCCGATACCTGCAGATGAGGATGAACTGCTGGAGGCGGTGATGGCGGAAATGGAGCGGGCGAGATCGGACAACCGTTCCGATTTCGTGAATTTTTTCAGGGAACTGACCGACAGGGCGGAAACGTTCCTGCTGGAAAACGACCTGGCGACGGTGCCGTTGCCTCGCACCATCTATGTCGGCCTGTCTCCCGACCACTTCTCCGGCGCAGCCTATGGCGGTGTCTACTCGGCAGGCCCGTTCAATCCCGGCGCCGATACGCTGTTTTACCTGCCTTCCATTCCCGATGATTCAACGCCGGAACAGAAAAACGGGTTTTACCGCTCCTTCAACGACCACTTCAACACGATGATCATCGCCCACGAGATCTACCCGGGACACTACCTGCAACTCAAGGTCGGCGCCGGCGCGGCGCCGGCCCTGCGTACGCTTTTCTCCAACGGGGTCTATGTCGAGGGCTGGGGCACGTTCAGCGAAGAGTTGATGCTGGACGCCGGCTGGGATGACCATAACAGGCTGACGCGCCTTGCGCATTTGAGAAAGCGCCTGGAAAATGCGACGCGCGCCTACGTCAGCGTCATGGTGCACGTTCATGACTGGAACAAGGAGCAGGTCAGAGAATTCGCGGTAACGCGCGGCCTGCTGCCGCCGCAGTTTGCGGCCAACTTATGGGTCCGGGTAATGAACAACCCGTTGCAGATACCCAGTTATTTTCTTGGCTTTCATGGATTCAGAGAGTTGTGGCAGGCAGAACGGGAACGGCTTGGGGACAGTTTTACTACCCGTGGATTTGTCGACAGTGTTTTGCAGGCTGGGCCGATACCGATAGATGCTCTCGCGTTATATTTGGGGTCAGAGCAATAATGGCTCATTAACCCTTTGTTTTGTATAATATTCTCTAAAATAGAATAACGCAATATCACACAATCCGCCCAACAGATATTGCAGGGAATTTAAGCACTATTTCTCCATTTCCGCTACTATAAATCCGTTATACGTACGGTGTCATTTTCCCGGTATTCCGCCAGACATTCCCGCTCAGGGGCCGTTATCGGCCCAGGTGATACGTACAGGGTACAATAAGGATAAAGCAAAATCCGTTTTACATGACAAGTCATGCAGCCCGTCATACGTACACCGTACAGTGGGCGGTATCAGCGCAGCCCGCAGCAGTTGATAACAACAACGGCAGGTTGAACAAGACAACACCACTCCCGGGCACTGAAACGATGGCGAGCATCGAGTGCCTGGCTGGGATTGTGTTTGTTTATCATGAGGCGTTCCTTGCGGAGTTCGCGCCGTATTGCCAGGGGTTGACCTGCGTGCCCTGATTGTTGCTTGGGTTAGGTTGTACAGGATGAACCAGGCCAGATGCGCCAGCCGGTCCGCGCTCCTGCGGGATAGGGTTAGCCGCCTGGGCGGGAGGATGGAAATGTATAAATACCAGCTAATCGAAAACTGGAGTGTAGAAATCAATGGCCAATATTATATCATGGGCTGAATAAACAGAGGTTGCCATAAGTCAAATGAGAAACACTATTGTTTGAATTCAGACAGGGGAATGGGCTGACACATGGCTGCAATTAAAGAAGACAAGGGCGATGCCCATGCCGGGACTGAAACCCAGTATTCGATATCCCTGGGCGATGTTTTCCAAGGCTCGCTGGATCCCGCCAATGACAAAGACTGGGTTCGGGTCGAACTGACCGCCGGGACTATCTACGATATCACGCTGACCGGTGTAGAGTCGGCTCAACTCCAGCTCCTCAATTCGGAAGGTAATCATGTCGTCTCCGGCGGCGCCATTCCCACCGGCGCAAAGCTCATCTACAGTCCGAGTGCTACCGGAACTTATTATATCCAGGCAGACAGTGACAATGAAACTTTTACCGGTGACTATGAGCTCTCACTGGTTGAGAACACGAGCCCGGTGGGTACTTATGACGAACTTGCAGACTACCTGATTGATGGCTTCTATGAGCAGCTAGGGGGCTGGGGATCAACGAGGGCTTTTGACGTCAGAGCTGGCGACACGTTAACAGTCAATGCCACGGCGCTGACTGAGGCGGGTTTACAACTGGCTCGCTGGGCTCTTGAAGCCTGGTCCAACGTGACTGCTATCAAATTCCAGTTTGTTGACCATAATGACGCAGATATCACATTCGATAACCACGAAGCCCACTATGCTTCTGGTTATTTCCTGGTAAATAACGGAATCGGTTCCGGATACGTCAACAATCCTGAAAGCTTTCTCATTAAGCATGGGTCCACAATTGATAGCTACAACTTCCTTGGCCATCTTCACGAGCTTGGCCATGCTCTTGGTCTCGGCCATACCGGTCCTTACAGCGGCCGTCCATTTTATTACGGCCATCACAACCTCTTCGTGAATGATTCACAGCAGCTAGCAGTAATGTCATATGTAGAACAAGATGAGAACACCTATATCAATGCAAGTCTGGCGGCCCCTGTCACGCCGATGATAGTGGACATCATCGCCATCCAGAAGCTCTATGGCGTGCCTGACACTATCAACACCGGCGATACCATTTACGGCTACCAGTCCAACCTGGACGGCTACCTGGGTGAGTTCTTCAGGTTGTGGAGCGGCGAGGCGAATCCCTTCTTCAGTGTAGAAGTGGCAAGCAACCTTGACTATCAAGCCCTTAAACCAGCATTGGCCGACCTTGATAGCGATGGCGATCCTGATCTTGTGATCGGCAATAACACCGGTCTGCTGTATTACTTTGAGAACACCGGTACGCCTGCCAACCCTGATTTTACAGAACGCGCCGGCACGGCCAATCCCTTGGACGGTCTCTCAGTGGGGTCTTACAGCGCGCCGACCTCCGCCGACCTCGATGGTGATGGTGACCTGGACCTCATCGTCGGAAACGGCTATGGCGCTATCGCTTACTTCGAGAATACCAGCACAGTGGACTCCCCCGGATTCACGTCGCGCACCGATGCGGCTAATCCGTTTAATAACATTGCCATGGGTACACGTAGTACGCTTGCACTGGCCGACCTGGATGGTGACGGTGATCTGGACCTTGCTGTTGGGACCAATGACGGTGAGGTCCCTTATTATGAAAACACCGGCACGCCGAGTAACCCTGATTTCGTATTACGAACTGGCGCTGCCAATCCGTTTAACGAGGTCAAGGCAGGCGCCTATAACTCCCCCGCATTTATTGATGCTGACAATGACCATGATTTTGACCTCGTTGTTGGAAGCAACAATGGTGACATTCTCTATCATGAGAATACCGGCACAACGACCGAGCCGGTTTTCGCCCACCGCGCCGGCTTCGACAATCCTTTCTCTGCGACTGTTGCGGGTTTTTGGATCGGGCTTGAATTTGCCGACCTTAACGACGATGGCCATCCTGACCTGATTGTCGGGAACGATGATGGCGATATACACTATTTTGAAAGCGTCGGTACACCCGAGAACCCTGAATTTCCAGCACAAAGCCTCGCCATCCCGACCACCTTCACGATTTACGACAACGGCGGCAACGATACCCTGGATGTACGCACGGATACAAATGACCAGCGCGTGTACCTGCGTCCGGAAGGCATCTCCGATGTGTACGGTCTGATCGGCAACGTGATTATTGCACGAGACACCTGGATTGAGAATTTCATAGCCGGGTCAGGAGATGACTTTGTTGCCGGCAATGCCGTTGCCAATGACCTGAACGGGCGTGAGGGCAATGACAGGATTTGGGGCAGTGGCGGCGATGACATCCTGGAAGGGGGCGCCGGCGCCGACCGTCTGGACGGGGATGCGGGCCTGGACTGGGCGGCCTATCGTGACTCGGATGCGGCGGTGACGGTCAACCTGGCGGAGGACATTGTGCAGGGGGGTCATGCTGAGGGCGACGTGCTGACGGAGATTGAGAATATCATTGGCTCCGCTCACGATGATGTGCTGGTGGGCAATGACGATGCCAACCGACTGGAAGGTGGCGTCGGCGCCGACCGGCTGGATGGCAGGGCGGGTTCGGACTGGGCGTCTTATCGGGGGTCGAATGAGGGCGTGAGCGTAGACCTTGAGGAGGACACGGCGGAGGGTGGTCACGCACAGGGAGACGTGATTACGAATATAGAAAACCTGAGCGGCTCTGGTTACGGCGATGTACTGCGGGGCGATGACAACGCCAACAGCTTGGCGGGCGGTGCGGGCAATGATGAACTTTGGGGCAGGGGCGGCGCTGACGTGTTGGAAGGGGGCAGCGGCGATGACGTACTGTATGGGAGTACAGGCGCCGACCAACTCGATGGAGGCGCGGGACTCGACCTGTTGTCATACCGGTTATCCGACGCGGGGGTGACAGTCAATCTTGAGGAGGGCGCCCTGACAGGAGGTGATGCGCAGGGTGATGTCATCGTTGGCATTGAGCATGTCATGGGTTCTGGTTACCGGGATGTGCTGAGGGGTGACGGTGGGGCGAATGAGTTGTACGGCCTTGGTGGTGATGATGAGCTGTGGGGCAACGAGGGCGATGATTCCCTGTCAGGCGGCGCGGGCGCTGACAGGCTGGACGGGGGCGCCGGCCTGGACTGGGCGATGTATCTTGACTCGGAGGCAGGCGTAACCGTGAACCTGGCTGACAACACGGCTGCGGGCGGCGCTGCCCAGGGCGATATACTGACTGAGATAGAGAATATCGCGGGGTCTGACTATCGGGATGTATTGACAGGTAATGGCGGGTCCAATGAACTGTATGGCGCCGGGGGCAATGACGAGCTTTGGGGCAGCGCCGGCAACGACGAATTGGAAGGGGGGCCTGGCGCCGACCGACTGGACGGTGGGGCCGGCACGGATTGGCTGTCCTACCTCTGGTCGGAGGCGGGCGTGACGGTGAACCTGCGCGACAACACGGCTGCCGGTGGCCATGCCGGCGGTGACGTCATCAGCGAGTTTGAGAACATTTCCGGGTCCGCACACCCGGACGTGCTGACGGGCGATGACGGCCCAAATGAATTGGCCGGTAATGAGGGCGACGATGCGTTACACGGCAGCGGTGGCGCCGACGTGCTGGCCGGGGACGCCGGCGCCGACCGGTTGCATGGGGGAGCAGGCGCAGACACCTTGTCCTACCGGTTATCCGGCGCGGGAGTGCGGGTGAACTTGGCAGAGGGCACGGCAGCAGGCGGTCATGCCGAGGGTGATACGTTTACGGGTATTGAGAACGTAACGGGCTCTGACTACCGGGATGTCCTGAGCGGTGATGATAGGGCAAACCGGCTGGATGGCGCTGAGGGCAATGATACGTTGTATGGCAGGGGCGGCGCTGATCAACTTGTCGGCAATACCGGCGCTGACGATCTGTACGGCGCTGAGGGTAACGATGAGTTGCAGGGCAATGCAGGCCATGACCGACTCTTCGGTGAGTCCGGGGCTGACATATTGCATGGTGATGAGGGTGATGATGAACTGCGCGGCGGCGCGGACAGGGATCAACTGTTCGGCGGAGTTGGCGCGGACAGTTTGCATGGTGATGAGGGTGATGATGAGTTGCAGGGAGGCGACGGCAATGACCGGCTACACGGCAATGCCGGGGCTGATCGGCTGGATGGAGGTAGAGGTATCGATTGGGCCTCCTATTCGGGCTCGAATGCAGGGGCAAGAATAAACCTTGCGACAGGCACAGCGGAAGGCGGGGACGCCGCGGGAGATGTGCTCAGCGCGATTGAAAACCTGGAGGGTTCCGGTTACGGCGACGTATTACGGGGTGACGGGTTTGCCAACGAGTTGCAAGGACTGGACGGCGCGGATGAGTTGTACGGCAATGGCGGTGACGACGTATTGCAGGGCGGCGCCGGCGCTGACCGGTTGGATGGTGGAGATGGTAGTGATACGCTGTCATATCAAGACTCGGACGCAGGTATCACAGTCAGTCTTGTAGAGGGTACGACTGAAGGCGGTCATGCGCAGGGTGACGTTATCAGAAATATAGAGAATGTGGTCGGGTCTGATTATGAAGATGCAATAAGAGGTGATAACCGCGCTAATCACCTCATAGGGGGCGCTGGTGACGACAGGCTTCATGGGGGCGCCGGTGCGGACCTGCTGGACGGAGGTAAAGGGACAGACTTGATAGAATACTGGGCGTCGGATGCGGGTGTGGTGGTGAACCTCAAGGAAGGCACGGCTGAGGGAGGGCATGCCCAAGGTGACGTGATTGTGGGCATCGAGAGAGTTTGGGGCTCGCGCTACGGTGACGTATTGGTTGGCGACGATGGCGATAACTTGCTGGATGGTTACCATGGCGAGGATGATCTTCAAGGTGGAGGGGGTGATGACTGGATTAATGGAAGTCCAGGCGCTGATAAACTGGATGGGGGCGAGGGTTCCGATGTGGTGTCTTATTGGGAATCGGATACCGGGGTGACCGTAAATCTTGAAGATGGTACAGGTCAGGGCGGTTACGCCGAGGGTGATGTGTTCGTCAATATTGAGAGAATAGCAGGTTCCAGCCACGGAGATGTATTGACCGGTGACGATGATCATAACTACCTGTATGGCCTTGCCGGCGCCGACCGCCTCATCGGGGGCGCCGGAAACGATAGATTATATGGAAATGCGTATAACCTGGATGAAGAAGACAGAAGAGGCAGTGTCGATGTATTCGTCTTCGACGTCGGCCATGGCAACGACTCCATCTACGACTTTGTCGATAATGAAGACAAAATCGACCTCAGCGCCTTCGGCCTGTCCGGGTTTGACGACCTGGTACTGTTTTCCGATTTTTTTGGGGTAACTACTGTCGACCTCTCAGTCTATGGGGGAGGGACAATCAAGTTGTTTGAATTCGATATCGCCAACCTGGATGCGACCGACTTCCTGTTCTAGAAACCGCAAGGTCACCCCCCGTTCGTTATTTGTATGTTGTTATGTAACTACTCACCCCCTTCCCGATATTCACGGAGTGAGGCAAGATAGGCATTGTGTGACACAATGGCCGAGAGATAGACCCCTGAAACCGTAACCACAATCAGCTGGTGTTCATCTTCGCTGGAATACGCAATCAACTCGACAAAACACGCAAGTTCGCCGCGACTGGCCAATAAATCATAGTTTTTGGCAATGGTGTTAGGCAGGATATCCACCAGCATTGTCTGTAGCACCCAGCGGGTGAAAGTAAACCTCATGTAAAATCGTAAACACAGACGAGGCCTTGTTGAGCCTTGGACTTTCTGAAGCGGGGTCAGGGTACAGCAATCCTTGCATTCTACCGCGGGAGGCCCTTCAAGCAGGCAGTAAAACAGGAGGCAGCCTGAACAGAATCACATCCAGGCCGCCCCTGCCCTCGTTTACTTCCCTGCATTCAGGAATGTTGCCGATCAGACTATAAAAACCCCATCATCTGCGACCACACCAGGGTCCAGCGCGGTGATACCGGTATTATCGGCGTTGGGTATGCCGAGCGCATCCAGCACGGTGTTAAGCTCGCCAGACGCCGCTACCAACACGACTCTGCCGCCACCGTAATCTTCCAGGTTGATGATAACATTGCCGGCTCGTACACTGATATGCTCTGTCAAATCGATACTGTCACTATGAAAATCAACGTCGTCAATTTCTGACAGGTCAATCCAGTCATCTGCGGTGAAATCCGCTATGACGTCGCTGTCCTTGCCGGGTGCAAGAAAAAAAGCATCCTCACCATCGCCACCAGTCAGGTCGTCACCACCGGCGCCGCCATACAGGGTATCGTTGCCGGGGCCGCCATTCAGGGTGTCGTTGCCAGCGCCGCCTTCAAGTTTGTCATCACCTTCACCGCCGTCCAGGGTGTCGTTGCCGGCATCGCCGTACAACTCATCAGCAGCGTCAGCGCCAGCCAGTGTGTCATTGCCGGTGCCACCTCTGAGGATATTGTTATTGGCATCGCCGCTCAGGCTGTCAGCATATCGGGAGCCAGTCAGGTTTTCGATGCCACTGTACAGATCGCCGACCTGATAGCCTTTGGCGCTGAACCCCCCTGCTGCAGGAATTCCAGGAACGTCAGGCGTACCAGAGTTGTCATCGTGATCGTACGTTACGCCTGGTGGATCCCAATCCCCAAGATCAAGATTAGTAGGGCCATCGTTATTGTGATTAGCCAGATTCACGCTAACGCCATGTTTTGACTCCTCGTAAGACACGGTGTCAGCATTGTCACCGTTAAGATTGCCGTGAATGATATCCGGCTCCGGACCGGCCATGAACGTGTCGCCATAAACGGAACCCATTATCAGTTCAATATTCTTCAGGGTATCACCCTCGGCGTCGCCAGCTATGCCTCTGCCGGTTGCCAGGTTTACCGTTACGCCCGCTTCGGCAGTAAGGTAGAATGCCCAGTCGACATTGGTATGATTCCAGCCATCGACGGTTCTGTCTGTCCCCGTATCCGAACCACCGTCCAGCATATCGGCGCCTTTGCCGCCAAGTAGCAAGTCCGCGCCTTCACCACCCCGAAGGGTATCGTTGCCGTCGCCGCCCGTAAGAAAATTTCCCATCATATCACCGGTCAAGTGGTCGTCGTGTGCAGACCCGGTTACATTGGTAAAGGTTGCAACGTCAATTTCCCTTTCTTCGCCAGTGTCCGCGTTGAGCGTCAACTCATAGCTCTCGATCTCATCCCCCTCGGCATGGCCGCCGGAGAGGCTGAGCGTGGCCAGGTTGACTATCACGGCAGCATCTGAATCAGCATAGGACAATGTGTTGACCTGGCTGTTGGCCTGAGCGTCTTCCCTATCGGCCTGAACACCGCCGTCTAACTCATCCGCGCCAGCACCACCTTCCAGCGTATCGTTGCCGAGACCGCCTAACAGGATGTCATCACCACCCAACCCCTTAAGCGTGCTGCCGACCTGACCAGGCGTTCCGTCCACGGCTGTCAGGTTATCGTCATAAGCGGAACCGGTGACATTCTCAAAACCGGAAATGGCATCACCACTTGCATGACCTCCCGAAGTGCGATTATTGCCAAGGTCCACCCTTACCCCCCGGTCGGAATTTGCGTAGGAAACGGTATCATAAACGAAATCACCCGTACCGCCGTCCAGCGTATCTGCCTCATCGCCTCCCTCAATGGTCTCAGGGGCAGCGTTTGTTCCAGTCAGAGTATCCTCCTCCGCCGTGCCGACGAGGATGTCGATGTTGCCTACACTCGTATCTTCCTCAAGATTCAGTGTAATGCCTATACCATCTTCCAACATTTCATCCGTGAATTTCGCAAAGGACAGAGTGTCTGTATCTTGGAATCCTTTGGCAGGAGGAGGGGTAGCAGTAAGACCCGGGGGGATAAGATAACCATGACCATTAATACTGGGGCCGACAATATTTAGCGAAACAGCAAAATTCTGTTCCAGATCTTCCCTGTCAGCGTAGATAGTGTCGCTGCCAGGACCGCCCACTAATACATCGGCACCAGAACCACCCCAGAGTTCATCGTCGTCGGCGCCACCATCAAGCAGATCTGTTCCTCTACCGCCGAAGATACGGTCATTGCCGCCACCACCGTGTAGATTGTCATGATTGTCAGAATCGTCGTAGCTGCCACGCGGACCACCATAGATTGTGTCATCGCCGGCGCCGCCTATGATAACATTGTCCCTGCTGTCACCGGCCAGGACGTCGGCATGGGGAGAACCGGTCAGGTGGATGAAGTCAGGCAACGTCTCAGTCATTTCGACTTCTTCTCCATCGCTATCCAGCACGACATAGGTATTGGTCACCTTATCAGTGAAGACATCGCCTTCAGCATCGCCGCCTGCGGCCTGGCCGCTGTGAAGACGCACGGTGACGCCCAACACGGACCGGGCATACGACACAGTGTCTGAGCCGGGGCCGCCGGTCAAGGTATCGGCACCGGGGCCACCCTCCAGGGTGTCGTCCTCATCCCCGCCGTCCAGCGCGTCAGCGCCGGGGCCGCCGTAGAGACTGTCATCACCTTCGCCGCCGTACAGACGGTCCATACCGCCCAGGCCCCAGAGCCTGTTACCCACGTCGACATCATCCGTACCGGTGATCGTATCGTCATGCTCGGAGCCTATGACGTTCTCAATATCCTTGCCGCCGACATCGTCACCATCGGCATCGCCGCCGCTGGCGCTGCCGTCGCGCAAGTTTATGGTAACACCCTGCGTTGAATCCTGGTAGGTTATGGTGTCGTTGCCTTTACTACCCCTGAGAATGTCAGCGCCGGGGCCTCCTGACAGGAGGTCAGCACCGTCACCGCCGTACAACTTATCGTCGCCTCCTTTACCGTATAACGAATCATTACCTCTGAGTCCCCAAATTATGTCGTTCCTGTCGGTGCCACTGATTTTGTCAATAAATAAAAAAAACTCCTGATCGCGGCCTGTCAACTCTTGACCGTCAACTGGGAGCGCTTCCATCTCATCCACAGACACCGAATAGACAGTAGGCGACATAAAAATATTTGTATTCGGGTTGTCGTTGGAAGCGCTGACTTCGATAAAATAGGTTTGCGTGCCGCTGTCTGCTTGCGGCCTGAACGTGATCGTCGGGCGGAGATCATCCGCAATGCCTTCCTCGTAAAGGTCAACGTCATCCAGCGCCATGATCTCATTGCCTTTTGCATCGAGTAGCCGGATTTTGGGGTCAATTAATTGTTCACCTTCAATATTCACGTAGCCGCCAAACAGGCTAATCTCATATTCCTTCCCCACGCTCAGTTCAATGGCAACCCAATCCACATCGTATCTGGAACTGAGTGTGCCCCAGACTTGACTCTCATCCGAATTCCCATCGAACGGTCCGTCAGCCGGAGTGAATGAAAGCTCGGTGCTGGCATCTGCGGGCGCGTCATATTCATCAGGCAATGCCGGATCATACTCTGTTCTGTAAGACATAACTTTTCCCCCAAGTCCTGTCTATCAATTGAAATGAATTCTCACTATGTCTGTCATTAGCAACCGGCCCCTGAAAAGTTCCGTATCAACCTGTCATTGACGAATGGCTACCAGCATCAGGCATCCGTGAATGCAGCTGGGCAAGCGCTGCCGTGGTAAGCGTTATGGATGTGTTTTGAATCGAATGGCAGGCGCGGATATATAAGCTCAACCAGCGCGTCACCAGAGCCATTTTGCATGACATCCGAACAGTCGGTGCGATACAACTCGTTTGCCGAGCACCCTATGAATGCCGCTCGATACTCAGGGTCAATCTGGGATGCTACACTTAATAGGACTGGCGGACTGGCGGACTGGCGGACTGGCGGACTGGCGGACTGGCGGACTGGCGGACTGGCGGACTGGCGGACTGGCGGACTGGCGGACTGGCCGCTCTTTTACTTTACCATATTTTTTCTGTCTCTGTTTCATTGAAAAAAACACATTAGAAAAAAATACTCACTCCACAGTCGTTACTGACCGAATTATAACACAAGAAATAGCCAAAGAAAAGTATTAGTATTTTCTAACATGAAATGAGCCTGAACTAGCCCGTGTTTCCGTTCATGATACGAGGATGAAAACGATCATGAATGCGAATGACGAGTCTTGACCAGGTGCGGCGGTTTTGTATCGGGCACCCAGCGGGTAATGTCGAATGTCCAATCAGATTATTCCGTCAGGGACGAAAGAGCGTACCACCGGTAACTGCCATTCACGTGGGGGCGAGACTACTCCTGTATACAAAACTTCGTTCTGTACCAGGAGTCTCGCAAGAGGGGGACACCCCCCCTTGACCCCCCCCGTTTGCAACGGGGCCTGATGATAAATTGACATCACCCGATGGCTGAGCTGACCACGTCACGAGCGCCGCCGGACCGGATGTTACCCTGCGCATGGATACGGTGACGCGTGACGAGTGGCAGGACCGGGCACAGGCCGCAGGTCTGCATGTCGTGGGGTTTGCCGGTTCAGCCCGTGGCGGAGGATGGATTCCATAGCTTTATAGCTGTGGCTGTCCGGGCGAGAGCGCGGGAAATGGTCAATTGTTGTTTGGCCAGGGCGGTAAACGTGGTAGTGGTTTCAGGGGTCTATCTCTCGGCCATTGTGTCACACAATGCCTATCTTGCCCTCACTCCTATTAAAATGATTTAAGGCAGATATTTATGGCTGAGCGCACCACACCGCACGCGCCGCCGGGCCGGATGGTTACCCTGTTCGTGGCGACGGAGACCCGGTCCCGGTGGACATGCCTGGCGCAGGCCGCAGTCTGCCGCCCCACAACTGGACTCGATGCCGGGTTGCTGCGGGCGCCGGGCGGCACACATTGCCGCGGCGTAAACCGCCAGGAATGGTTGGGGGGGCTTGAGCGGCTGCGCCGTCTCCTCGACAGTGAGCGGTCGTTAGGGAATCCGGTTTTCCCTGATGACCGGGTTTTACGGTGGTGGCGCCGCCGGGGCCGCGGCTGATGCATACCTGGAGAACGACGCAGACCACAAAGCCAAGCCACGCACCGACGTTGACGTGCTGCGTTGCGCCCCAGGTCTCGTCGGCGCCGGGCTTGTATCCGCCGTAGTCAGGCCATACCAAACCTTAGGGTCGCTCCGATAAATCGCTTACAGCGCCTCTACGGCGGTCGGATGTCACCAGGACAGGCCGAAATGGACGGTTACAGCCGAATCGGGGAGGTCTCAGCTTTTCTGCAGACTGCCCGGCTGAAGCTCGCCACTGAACCATTCGGCCAGCGCCAGGCATAACGCCGTCGGGCGGATTCGGTGCATCATCGGCGCTGCCTGCCCATACGTCTGAATTTAACTGCCTTACCGGGTACATCAATCAGCACAGAATGCCAGTCAGCGGCCAGCCAGCCGCTCATTGCCTGGCTGTGCGTGACGTCGTTACCCCACCACTCCCGATAGGTAAATGCACTTGGCGGCAAATCGCCGCCGATGATTGTCTCAATCCCGGAAAAGGGCAGCGTTACCGTGCCGGTATCTACACTCAACAGGTAGTAGCAAAGCGGCGCGTACTTGCCCAACATATTGGAATAACTCAAATTATTCGCAGGTGCCGCCTGTTACCGGGTTTCCCGTCAAGGGTTTCAACCCGAGTTCAACTTCACCACCTTCGCCAGACCCGCGCCGGTGATATAATCCGCCCAGTGCTGCATAAGACGCATCCGACGTGCGTACAGGTCAGATCTGAAATAACTGCCTTCAACACCAGGAACAGCGTGCGCCAGGGCCATTTCCGCCAGTTGCCGGTCTTTACCGCTTTCAGCACACCAGTCACGGAATGACGACCTCAGGCCGTGCACCGTTGCCCGATCTGCCAGCCCCGCCCTGTGCAGAAACACCATCATCGTGGCATTGGTTAACGGCCTGCCGTTGTTTCTTGGGGACGGGAAGACCAGACCGGATTTGTCCCGAAGCACGCTGGCCTTTTCCAGTATGGCTATCGACTGGTCTGATAACGGAACCCGATGCGCCCGGTTCGACTTCATGCGGCCCGCGGGGATTGACCAGGTTTTGTTTTCAAGGTCAATCTCACTCCAGAAAGCAGCCCGCGCCTCAACGCTCCGGGCAGCCGTCAATGCGATAAACCGCAGACACAGTTTCGCAGCATCACAGGCCTGGGCCTTGTCGGTCTGGTTTAAGGCGTCCCTGACCTCGGCATGGTGCAATGCCCGGTGATGCTTGGTCTTACCGGCCTGCTTCGGCAGCGCCGCGCTGATAGCGTCGCCGGCCAGGTTGGTATCAATATGGCCGAACGCCTGCGCCCATGAAAATACCGCCTTGATCCAGCCCCGCAACCGGCGCGCCGTTGCGTTCTTATCGGTCCACAAAGGAACCAGTATGTCAAGAAGGTCCGCCCGGTCAATGAGGTCGATCCGCTTGTGCCCGATACGCGGGAGGACATAGTTGGTCATGCACCGCCGCCATTCCTGCTCAGTCATGGGATTGCGCCAGGTCGGCCGCAGGCTGTCCAGGGCCGCCATGGCTGCCGCCTCAAAGTCCGGTTTCAGCGCCTTGCGCTTGTCCGCCAGCGGATCCCCGCCGGCGCGGACCCGCCGCCGGTTCTGAAACGCCGTCTCCCGGGCTTCGTCCACACTCACAACGGGGAACGCACCCAGGCCCAGGTCATGGCGCTTGCCTTTAATCGTGATTCGCTGTACCCAGTATTTGCTCCGGTCCGTGATTCTCAGATACAATGTCGTGTCCACCGTATGGAAACCGGGGGCGCTTAGTTTTCGGGCTTTTGCATCGGTAAATTGTTGCATGGTATTTTCTCCTGCTCCTACGATTTGTCCAACGATACACACGGAACTGTACAGGAAGGAAAAATACCCGTCAACAACACATTTATAAGAATATCAGATAGTTATGGCATACAAAGGAAAGAAATGGAACGCAAGAAACGGTGGTTTTATTCTTGGGGTCAGAGTAAAAATACGGTCTATTTATGGGCAGCATCGGGTTCTTGTTGGATATTTTTACTCTGACCCCAACTATTCGGGCATTTCACCCCGGCTGTTCCGGCGTAACCCGCGTTCTATATCGGTCTCGTGCTGGTCGTACTCGGCACCGGCCTGTTGAAACCGGATGTCAGCGCCAGTGTTGTATTCGACCAACAAAATTATGAATAAAATTATAAATATTGTTATTGAAACAACAAAATCCGTAAGGTAAACTTACGTGTAATCTATTATCGTGGAGACAGAAGGCTATCGCTGTTGCGACTGTTATAGAGTAATCCCTTGTGCAATTCAGGGGATGCCAGTTACCGCAGATGTGGTGGCAATGTCCATAGATTCACTAGACGTTCAAGCAAGAGAGGGGAAAATAATGAGGAACGAAAACTTGATGTCAGGCAGTGTTGTGCGCCTTGTAATGACAAGTCTCGGTATTGTTTTGCTGGGTTTTTCCAGCGCCATCGTCGCCCAGGACAGCGTTGGGATTGAAGAGGTGGTGGTCACCGCCCAACGGCGCGAGCAGAACCTGCAGGACGTACCGATCAGTATCTCCGCGTTCAGTTCAGATGCCGTTGAGGCATTCATGTTCAATGACGTGACTGAATATGTCACCCGCACCCCCAACATCAGTTGGAAATCGGACGGCGCCAGGTCAAGGCGGGAACTGGCTATACGGGGCGTTACCAACTTCCTGGACGTCAACTCACCTCTCAGACCGGCCACTTTCGCATTTTACGTGGATGATTTCAGCATTGTCGGCAGTTCCAGCAACCCGCCCGTGATGGACGTGGAACGCATCGAGGTGTTGCGCGGACCCCAGGCGACTTACTTCGGCAGGAACGCCACGGGCGGCGGCATCAGCATTACCTCGAAAAAGCCTCATACCGACAACCTGGCAGGTTCCGTCATGGTGGATTATTCCAACCGTGACACGGTAGACGTTGAGGGGGTTGTCAATGTCCCGATCGTGAAAGACGTGCTGGCCATGCGCGGCAACATCAAATACAACGAATCTGACGGGAACATCAAGAACGTCAATCCTATCGGCGGCGGCAATGATTTTGAATACAAGTACGCCAGGGCGGCAATCCGTTTCACCCCGACCGATGAACTGACCGTAGATGTTACCGGAACGCTCGCCTCCGAAACGTCGGGCATGCGTGAAGGGGTGCCCTCCGGGCATTGGTCATTCTTTGCGGAACGTCTTTTTGGCAGGGATGTTGCTCATTTTGATGATCCTGACGGCGATGGCAGGACGATACCTCTGCATGACGGTATCGGCTTCTGGCCGGAGAACAGGAACAAGGTGAACTTCGATTTCCCCCAGGAAGTCGGCACCACGTACCGGATGATCACCGGCCGGGTGGATTATGAACTGGAAAACGTGCTGTTTACCAGCATCACCGGCTATATCAACTCCGATTTCAACCTGAACGGCGACGTGGACGGATCCAGCATTGACGGCTGGAATGAATTTCGCAATATCAACCGGGATAGTTTCAGCCAGGAGATACGTATCCAGAGCAACGACGATACGTCCCGGTTCCGTTGGAATATCGGCGGTCTGTATGCCGATGACGTTGGGCATATCATAAGCGATACCTTTACCGGCGCAGACAATGGATTCGGCCTTCCTCCATGGCTGCGTATCGGTGGTGGGGATACTGAGGACGGGATCGAAGGCTGGCACCTGTTCGGCCAGGTTGAAGCGGACTTCACGAAAAACCTGACCCTTTCCGTCGGCGGCCGCTACAGTGAAGAAATCAGGACGTTGACGGATAACTTTTTCCCGCTTGGTCAGCCGTCAATACATATTTCGGTGAAGGAAAAATTTACCAGTTTCTCTCCCAGGTTAGCGATCACGTATTCCGTGAACGATGATGTCAATCTCTATACATCCATCTCCAAAGGGTTCAAATCGGGCGGTGTGAGCCGGTTTGGTGAGCAGGGTATTCCGTTTGATCCCGAGATAGTGTGGAATTATGAAGTCGGCGTGAAAGCGGATCTATTTGATAACAGGCTGAGAGTTAACGCGGCAGCGTTCTACATGAACTGGACCGACATGCACGTGGGATTCCTGGTACCCCAGTTGGGAGGTGAAGTGGGAGGCAGAGTGACCAGTAATGCAGAGTCGGCGTTTTCCAAAGGCGTGGAAGTCTCGGTTACCGCCCTGCCTGTCGATAACCTGATAGTGAATTTCAATGTCGGTTATCTCAAGGCGGAACTGGAGAATGCGATCGTATTCATCCGGGATAATTCCTGTAACCACATACCGCCTTCTACCGAGTGCAACCATGTACTGGACGGCAGTCCCACGCCCTTGTCACCCGAGTGGACCATGTCTGCGGATGCCGAATACACCTTCAACGTCAGTCCGACCTATGATGGTTTTGCAAGGGTCGAGTGGACGTACCGGGACGCTGTGCACAGGTCCCAGGTGGAAGACCTGCTGAAACCGGATGGGTTCCCCTGGTCCGTGCCCAGCTATGATTTCTTCAACGTACGCGCCGGCGTTCGTCACAAGGACTTTACCATCACCGGTTATGCCGAGAACGTGTTTAACAGCCATTTTTACCAGAATGCCTACCGCAAGGCCTGGGCCGGCGGCGTGTCGCTTGAACCGTCCCTGCGCAGTTACGGTATTCGCGTGAGATATACGTACGGCGAGTAGTCTGTAAATATATTAATAGATAGCCCGTCATTCCTGCGCAAGTTCAAGCCTGTAGGGCATTGAGCAGGAGCAGGAACCTGTTCTGACAGCGTGCCGCCCAAGGCGGCACGCTGTATCACCGTTTCTGGCATCCGCCGGAATGACAGTTGGACCTGAACGACTGAGGGATATGTGTCACACCTGAAAGGGGGAGAGGTAACTGACATGAGCATAAACCGGACACTGACTAGTATTGTAGTTCTCATGCTGCTCGCAGCATTTGTCCTCACAGCGAATGCAGCCGGCACCACCGCCATTGTCGGCGGCACGGTGGTAGACCTGGACGGCAAAGCACCGATCGAGAATGCCGTTATCCTCGTTGATGGGGACAGGATCACGGCGATCGGCGCAGCCGGCAGCGTGGAGATCCCTGACGGCGCCGAGCAGGTAGACGCCAAGGGCACCTGGCTCATCCCCGGCCTGATGAATATGCACGTTCATCTCGGTCTTATCCTGCCCGGCAAGATGAAAGCGGAATTGGCCAACGAATCCGAGGCTGCACTGGCCCTGCGCATGGCTGCGGCAGCGCGGGAAACCCTGCAGGCCGGCGTGACTACCATTCGTTTACCTGGTGACACGGCACATGCCGACCTCGCCCTGATGCGGGCGATTAACAAGGGTCAGGCCGATGGCCCGCGCATTTTCAGTTCAGGTGAAGCGCTTACGATAACCGCGGGACACGGTTCAAAAGGCGGCAAGAGAAATTACGATGGCCCGGATGAACTGGTAAAAGCGGCGCGTACGCAGATCAGCGCAGGGGCGAAATGGATCAAGATCCTCATATCGGGCGGGATAGCCACCGCCGGGGGTGATCTTGACGCGGTACTGATGACACCAGGGGAGATCAGTGCGGTGATCGACGCTGCCCACCGCTTCGGGGTGAAGGTGACGGCGCACTCCGGTTCCCCGACAGCCACTAGCATTGCCATTGATGCCGGATTGGATTGCGTAGAACATGGTTACTTCCTTGATCGTCCGACTCTCATGAAAATGAAGGAGCATGGCACATGGCTGGTGCCGACCATCGTCGTGAGCCAACCGGCTACTGAGCCGTTTTTTAAGGCGATCGGTTCGCCGCCGTGGTACCTGGAACGGCGTAATTCCGCCGGCAAAGCGCACTGGAAAGCGCTGCAGATGGCCATTGAGGAAGGTGTGAATATCGCCCTGGGTACGGACCAGTTGCCGCACGAACCCAATGACGGCACCACGGCGACCGTGCGCGAGGCGCAATACTACGCGGAAGCCGGCATGACTCCGCTGCAGGCGTTGCGCTCGGCAACTATAGAACCCGCCAGGCTGCTGGAAGCGGAGGATGAGATCGGGTCTCTGGAAACGGGCAAATATGCCGATATCGTTGCCGTGGACAGTGACCCCACGGAAGACATCAAGGCGTTGCGCAATATCCTGCTGGTGATGAAAGGCGGCAAGGTCTACCGTAATAATCTGTAGAAAAAGCATTTAATCCATCACCGGAATTGCAAAAAAGGCGATATTGCATAGAGAGAGGCCATCCCTGATCAGCAGGCCATGAAATGAGCATCAACCGGGCACTGTCCAGAAAAACAGGGGACAGGTTTCAAATCTGCCCCCGGTGGATTCCGGTAGTTCTGACGTTTCTCACGGCGTTTATCCTCACATCCAATGCAGCCGGAATGACCGCCATCGTCGGCGGCACGGTGGTAGACCTGGAGGGCAAAGCGCCCATCGAAAATGCCGTTATCCTCGTTGAAGAGGACAGGATCGCGGCAATCGGTGAAGCCGGCAACGTAGAAATTCCTGACGGAACCGAACAGATAGACGCCAGGGGCACCTGGCTGATCCCCGGCCTGATGAACATGCACGTCCACCTCGGCCTCGTTATGCCAGGCAGGATGACTGCTGAACTGTCCGATGAAAGTGAAGCGGCCCTGGCACTGCGCATGGCCGCGAATGCGCGGGAGACTCTGCAGGCCGGCGTCACCACCATCCGCTTGACAGGCAGCCGGGCCCATGCCGACCTGGCCCTGATGAGAGCGATAAACAAAGGCCAGGCCGACGGTCCGCGCATCTTCAGCGCCGGTGAAACACTCACCATTACCGCGGGGCACGGTTCGAAAAAGCCGGGAAAGAAGAATTATGACGGCCCGGACGAACTGGTAAAAGCGGCGCGCACGCAGATCAGCGCCGGGGCTAAATGGCTCAAGATCCTGATCTCGGGCGGCATAGCCACTGACGGCGGCGGTCTTGCCGCGGCATTGATGACCCCGGGGGAAATCCGGGCGGTGATCGACGCGGCGCACCGTTTTGGCGTAAAGGTGACGGCCCACTCCGGGTCCCCGGCAGCGACACAGGTTGCCGTGGATGCCGGGCTTGACTGCGTCGAGCACGGTTATTTCCTGGATCGGAAGACACTGAAGAAGATGAAGGAACACGGAACCTGGCTGGTGCCGACCATCGTTGTCACCGCGCCTGAAACCCAACCGTTTTTTGAGCGGATGGGTATGCCCCCGTGGTACATGGAACGGCGTAATTCCGCCGGCAAGTTACACCGGCAGGCACTTGAGATGGCCATTGAAGAAGGTGTCAACATCGCCCTGGGCACCGACCAGTTGCCTTTCGAACCCAATGACGGGACCACGGCAACCGCGCTTGAGGCGCAATACTACGTGAAAGCAGGTATGACGCCGCTCCAGGCGCTACGTTCGGCAACCATAGAAGCCGCCAGACTGTTGGAAGCCGGGGATGAGATTGGCTCCCTGGAACAGGGCAAGTACGCCGATATTGTTGCCGTTGACAAGGACCCCACGAAAGACATCAAGGCATTGCGCAGTATCCTGCTGGTGATGAAGGGCGGCAAGGTTTACCGTAATAACCTGTAGCTATGTGTTAAGGGGACGGATTTGAAATCCGCCACCGACGGTTTTTTTGCATTTCATTACATTCCCTGATATCATCTTATCTGTTTGATATTGTTTGTTTTATTGTCTGTTGACGTCTTACGTCGTATCAGACATTCTTTTACACAAAGTGATAACTGAATAAATAACGGTATCCTGTCATGAAACGACCCAGAATCCTCTCAGCCTCCTTCGTCAGAACCATCAACCGCCCCGGCCGCTACGGCGACGGCCGCGGCGGTCATGGCCTGTCCCTGCTGGTCAAACCCATGACCAACGGCCGCCTGTCAAAGACCTGGTCCCAAAGACTACTGATAAACGGCAAACCCGTCAACATCGGTCTGGGCGCCTATCCGCTTGTCTTGCTGGCTGAGGCCAGAGGTAAGGCTCTGGAAAACCGCCAAGCGTTACTCAAAGGACGGGACCCACGCGGGAGCATGCCGCTGTTCTCACAGGCTGCTGAGGAAGTCATCAGGATACATGCTATAGGCTGGCGGGACGGGGGCAAGTCGGCCAACCAATGGCGCGCCTCCCTGCGGGACTATGCCCTGCCGACGATAGGCCATAAACGCATCAACGCCATCACCACATCAGACATCCTGGCCCTCCTCCTGCCGCACTGGCATGACCGGACGGAAACCATGCGCCGGGTCAAGCAACGTATCGGGGCCATCATGAAGTGGGCCATCGCCAACGGTTACCGGGAGGACGATCCGACAATAACACTGGCGGCGGCGCTGCCGAAGAACGGCGTTGTCCGCAACCATCACAAGGCCCTGCCGTATGCGGAGGTGGGTGCAGCCATTGCCAGGGTGCGGTCATCCGGTGCGTACTGGGCCACGGTGGCCTGTTTCGAGTTCATGACGCTGACCGCAGTCCGCTCCGGGGAGGCGAGGCTGGCCCGTTGGGACGACATCGACCTTGACACCGCCACCTGGGCGATACCGGGGGAGAGCATGAAGTCGAAGCGTCCGCATCGCGTCCCGTTGTCAAACCGTGCGCTTGACATACTGCAGGACGCATCCCGGTATGCGGACCGGTCCGGGCTGGTGTTTCCCGGCATGAGCTGCAAGGCGTTAAGCAAGAATGCGCTCAGCAAGCTGCTTCGGGAAACCGGTATCGGCTGCGTGCCCCACGGCATGCGCTCATCGTTCCGGCAGTGGGCCGCAGAGCGGACCAACCAGCCGCGTGAGGTGTGCGAGCTGGCCCTGGCGCACGTCAATTCGAACCGGGTTGAGGCGGCCTATCAGCGCTCTGATTTGTTTGAACTGCGGCGGCGGCTGATGGCGCAGTGGGCTGGTTACCTGACTGCTGAGAAAGCCTCCGTTACGGCTATACGGTAAACGAATCCTGGAGGACGGCCCTGAAAACCGTCACACAGGCGATACAGCCCGCCCAGGGCGATGCAAACCGTTGCCGGTGTACCAGGGGCCCTGTCGGCATGATGGAGCGGCGAGGCAGGAACATGCGATGGGAATCTGCATAGAATTCCGGGGATACGACACTTATATCCTGTCGCGGCTCATGTCCTGGCTTATCGTGGAGGGCATGCCGGGATAACATGTTCCTTGCTGGTTTTATTGTACCAATAGAGCGGAATTAAGTGCTGTGTCCCCAGAATTCCTGCTGTTTACATTGGGCAAGGCGAATGCCGTGTCCTATTCGTATGTCTGGCATATACACTCTTGCACTTATTGATGGAGGGAAAATGGGTAGCTAACTCGTGGTCAACAGGCTCGTCAAGCAGTAGCTTCATACTCTGTATCTGCCGTCAGTTTTTCTGTGGCCAGTTCAATTAACTGAACAGCCTGTTCACGACTGACAGAGGGGAAGTGCTCCGGAAAATAACTCAGGTCATATCCTGACTCTAGATGCTCCATCAGAATACGGATAGGTGCCCGGGTGCCTGTGAAGACGGGTGTGCCACCCAGATTAGCCGGGATTCTGTCTATTACGGCATCAGTCATTTGTTTGTTTTCCAGTGTTATCTGATAAGTTCTGTGTCGTTGGTTTTACGTTTTTCTCTTTCCAATTCATCACCAAGAACTTTACGTATGGTTCCGGGTCACAGTGTCGTGCAGGGTTTTCCACAAGCGTTCAATCCGGTTCACCCAGGGATGCCAGGCCGGTTGGAACAACAAGCGCACTCGTGGATGGTTGACCAGCCACTCTTGCACAGTGCGACTTTTATGGATGATGTAGTTGTCCAGGATAAGCGCTAATCGCTTAGCGCGTCGGTAGGTGCGGTGCAAGGTTTCCAGCAGGGCAATGAACAGGTGGGAATTTTGTTCGGTCCCTGTACCCAAACCAGCTTGCCGGTGTTGGCAGGCAGCGCCCCGGCCAGGTAGCCGCGTTGGTTCTGTCCGGGGGTGGGCACCTTGCGTTGTTGCCCGCGCCGCATCCAGTCATAGCCGATGCGGGGGTTCAGTTCCACGTCGGCCTCATCGGCGTAGAACACGGCCTGCTTGGCGCTACAACGGCGTAGCGCCCGGTTGATAACAGCCAGTTTTTTATCTTTGTGCGGGTCGCGCTTGTGCAATGTCGGACACGCACGCCGATAACCAAACCCCAACCGGGGCAACCAACGGCGCACGGTCGAGGCATGGATGGCGGTGTCCAAGCGTTGATTTACTGCCTGCGCCAGCAATTCCGTGCTCCAGCGACTGCGCAGGTAACCCAGTTGCCGGGGTGAGGTATCAAACAACTCCCGTAATGCCGTCAGCACCGGCGCCGTCATCGTCCTCACCGGGCGTCCGCCGCGACACGGGGCCAGCCCGGCTTCCCCATAACGCTGCCAAAGCGCCCGCCCGCGCCCTACCGACGAGCGCGCCGCGGCCAGACGCCGCGCCACCGCGCTCACCGACTGCCTGTCGGCCAGATATAGCACGGCCAGGATACGGCGCACCAGCAGCGCATCGCGGCTCTTGTGAACCTGACGCGCAAGACGACGGCCTTGTGCTCGATACAATGTTATACTCGTTTTCATCGGGTGACCTCTTCGTGGGTGGATAAATCGTCTAATTGATCTGATCCACGAATGTCACCCGAGTCCCCTTAAAGTGATCGATGGTTAGGAACAGTTATTTAGTCACTGGGTGTAACAGGGAACCAGGTAATGATGCGCCTGAACTGGAACCTATCCATGATAATGGACGCATTTACACTGCCGTCGGACTGGATGATAGGGGTTGTATGCGCTACAGTGTCCAAATTACCCGCGGGGTAGCGCCCGCATCATTGTGCCATCGACTACGGAGCGGCAAATTCGTGATCGCACACGACGGAACGGAGTGTACAGACGATGACTTTCGCTTACTGATCAAATAAGCATATTAGGAGAAGTAGTATGAGACACAAAAGCAGGCAAGCCCTTAGGCGTCATAGTTTCTACGGTACAAAATTCAGCCTGAATTCTCTGGCCATTATTCGGCAAACCTTGAAGACCATTTTGATTGCTTTACCGGTTGCCGGTTTTATGTCGCTGGCGCAGGCCCAGGGTGTTACCGACATGAAACAGGGAGAAGGCGGCAGTGTTGCACAAGGCGCCGCCGGTCCATCAGGTTCGACGCAAGGCAGTGAAAGCACTTTGGAACAATGTGCTCAACCGATGGGCGCGATGGCTGTCATAGAACCGCAGGATTTTGTCATTAGCGCATTGTTGCAATATGACTTGCAATCACCGGTTGGCGTTGTTCGCATGATGATACAACAGTCCAACTGTTTCATCGTAGTAGAACGCGGTCAGGGAATGAACAATATGATGCAGGAACGCGCGCTGATGGAAGCGGGTCAGCTTCGAGAGAACTCCAACTTCGGCGGCGGTCAAATAGTCAGCGCGGATTTTCTTTTGAGGCCTGAAGTGGTGTTTTCGGAAAGTGACGCCGGCGCTTTGGGTGGCGGGGTCGGTGCCGCGTTAGGTGGTGTGTTCGGCTCCGCGGGGTCCCTCATTGGCGGTTTGGTCGGTGGTCTTAAATTCAAAGAGGCGCAAACCAGTATGCTGGTCGCTGACGCGCGCTCGGGAGTGCAAGTCGCTTCGGCAACCGGCAGTTCCAAGAAAGCGGATTTGGCGCTGGGCGGTGTCCTGATAGGTGGCAGCGCTGGCGCCGGTTTAGGCGGGTATGGCAATACCAATGAAGGCAAGATTATTGTTGCAAGCCTCATGGACAATTACAACCACATCGTCAGGGCAGTGCGCGGTCAGCCGAGCTTGCAGCGTGATGTCGGCACATTGGCACAGGAAGCTGCTGCCGGCGGGTCCAAAAAAGCAGGTGATGTATTTGCTGAAGGTGACATTCTCTACCCAAAGATAGATAACGTGAAATTACTCTCCGACTCATCCACTGGAGCGGAACAACTTGGTAAACTGAAAAAATCTGATGGCATGATCTTCATGGGTGAAGAAAACAACGGTTTCATCAGGGTCGAAACCAGCAATGGTGGCGGCTGGGTTAAAAAAATTCTGGTTACACGAAATTAGTCTTCAGTACAACGTCCGGATCAGTCTGGGTCAGGGGGCGGTAGTTTGAGGCAGCTGTGCTCGGCTCAGGGATCACTGGATCTGGCAATCAGCCTGACAGGCGCTGGTGCTGTGGGTCGCGCCGCTGAGCATCCTGTAGAAGACCCGCCTAAGTGCAAGGATCGGGTGTTATGTTAAATATGACAGGCTTGTGGATAACTTGTTTCCTGTGCCTGGCAGTGGCTGGTCATGTTTAAAGTAACGACAACAAATATAGACGGTGAAATGTTTCCACACCATCAATACAGGTTTAATGAACAAAACCTCATTATGGCTCATTGCGAAGCCGTGTTTAAGAGAGGGGCGAACCATTCCATCGGCAAAGCTGCCACCCCCAAAATTGCGTAGTCCAGCGAAGATGAACACTGCCCCCAGCCGGCATTGAGACGACGGCGGTCATCGGGTGCGCGGCGGGGGGTGGGTGTTTGTCATCAACGAGGCGGTGGTTGCCGGCATCGGGCCGTGTTGCCAGGGGTTGACCTGTGTGCCCTGGTTGTTGATTGGGCCGGGTTGTACAAGACGAACCAGGCCAGGCGCGCCAGCCGGATCCGGCTCCTGCGGAAGCGGACAACCTGCCTGACCGGGTGGACGGCCAGAGACCAATACCAGCTCACCTACTGACCCGCTTTATGTTTCAATGAGTCGCCGGACATCCAACCGGATGGTTCCGCCAGTGACAAAAGAGCACACAGTCGTTAACTGTCAAATACGTTGGGGCGAGACTACTCCTGTATACAAAACGGCGTTTTGATACAGGAGTCTCGCAAGAGGGGGATACCCCCCCTTGACCCCCCCGTTGGCAACGGGGCACGATGGTACTTCGGACATCATGCCGAAACGTAAAGCCGCACCACCGGAGCTGGACAAGGTCATTACCCTACGCGTGGATGCCGGCCCAGTGCCAATTAAAATCAGCATCAAGCTACCGGATGAATGATTCCTATGCCAACGACCCCAAACTCGCCCATAATCCCGGTGAAGCAGAGGTGTATATCCGTCCGCATGATGCCAACTACTCGGCGTCGGGAACAGTGCCCCATTACCTTACGCAATGGCAGCGGCAACACGAGACCGACCGCAAATATAGAAGAAAAATCAGTACTCGGGGTGTTCGTGTCCTGCAAGGGCCGGTGGCCCAAGCTGGAACAGGGACAAAAGAACGTGAACGCGCTGCACACGGGACAAAAAGCGGACAGGGTCGGGACATCAGCGTTCACAGCACGCTGGTGACGGCCAGTCCCTAGCGGTCCAACAGGTATTTCAGCGTGAACATCACCGACCACTGCCGGAGATCGCTGAACGTGGTGTGATTGGTGAAATCGGGGTTCTCTCTGTGGGCCGGGTGCCTGGAGTAGGAACCTGTGTATTTGATGTCATCCATAATGGACCAGGTCATCTTCAAACCGGCTATTGTTCTGTGGCCGAGGCTGTAGTCCGCACCGGCATGGATGCTACCGAACAGGATGGTATCCGTCATATCGGCATCCTGGCTGCTGTTATAAAACGACAGGTCCCGTGAAGGAGCCGCCAGGTCCTGGTAATGGGTGGTGTAGTGTACTCCCGACACCTCGGCAAACGCAGCGCCCAGCCCGATCCCCAGGTAGGGCGTTAACGTTTCGAATGTGTTCTGGAAATCGTAGTACGCGTTGAACGAAAGGGTGCGCGAGATGAAATCATCGATGCTGGACTCGAAATTTGACGTGACCATGTTGCCGGGTGGCTGACCGGCGCGTCTTCCGTCCAGAAAGGTGATGTCGGAGAACGTCTGCTCGACGTTGTTTTTTCGCAGTGCGGCCGCAATTTCCAGGCGGATACGGTTGAAATAGCGACCGATTGAGATTTCGAATGCGCTGCCGGTATCCGCATCAAGGTCATACTTCCAGAGGTATCCCGGTATGGAAACCCCGCCTATTTCCTGACCAAGGCCCGGCTGGGTGCAGGAATCCGGGTAACAGTAGGTGTCCCGGTTCCAACCCGCCTGATCAATCGTGGAAGCCCAGCTTGCGCCTGCTCCGGCGCCGACGTACCACCCCGAGCTTGCCTGCTCTGCGCCTGCAATGCCAGGTGTGGCGAGGACTGTCAATATGACACTGGCTGTGAAGAACCAGAACGCTGGCAATTTCATTGAGGCTTCCATCTACTTTGGATAAAGAGGGCGTATGGTAGTATAAATTTCCAAGAACAGGAAGGTGTCGCTATGAATGACTGGCTCCGGTGCCCAGGCAATCACCGCGGCGGTGGTGTGGTCCTTGAAGTCAAGGGAATTGACGATCTGCCGGACCAGCACCGGGTCCCCGCGCCGCACGTCAACGCCGGCGCGTGGCCGACCCTTGTAGTCCGTGTCTTTCTCCAGGTAGGCCACGGCCCGGATGCATTACCGGCATAGAACGTAATCATCATGGGATGCCGCCAGGTTCCTTAATACCCGGTGAATGTTGATGAGCCGGTGCAACAACTCAATCTCTCCCGGCCATTGTTGCCGATGCGCGCAATCGCGGCCAGCAATGCCGGGTCAGCCGCGGGCGGCGGTTTGCGCCGGGGAGTAACAAGCCGGCCACCTGAGACGCCAGACACCGGCATGCGTAACCGGTCACCGAGAGACAGCTCATCCGCGTTGGCCCGCGCCAGCCACTCTGCCCGGGTCGCCGCAGCCCCGCGCAGGGTAACCATCCGGTCCTGCAGCGCGCGTACGCGTAAGTTTTGGGGACAGGCACATTGTATCCCCGGCCGGTTACATGAATCGCGCCGGGGTGTCCAGAGTCCTGAGCGTGAAGGTTTACACGTGAGGCAACGTTAATGGCAGACATAACAGGCACCGGTGGCAATGAGACTCTCACAGGCACCGCGGGCGACGATACGATAAATGGCCTGGGCGGCGACGATACGCTCAAGTGCGGTTCCGGCGCGGAGGTATTTGTGTTCCAGACCGCCGGCGGTAACGGGTTGGATACCATCACGGATTTCGACCCCGCAGTTGATACCGTCAGGAAAGAGACCGGCAACTGGACTTTTTGACACAGACAACGAATGGTATGAGATGAGTGTTTCAGGCTGAAGTTATAATGTATTATGAGACCGAATGATAATCAGCGTGGAGAGAAAGCATGTCGAATCATGACAATGAGATGAACGGGTTTGCGCCGGCCAACCAGGGTGTGTTTTACCAGACGGTGGCCGGGCAGAAAATCGCTGTGCTGCAGTCCACGTTTGAATTCACCTCCGCCACCCATTTCAGGGACAATGACGGAGCCACAACGTATCCCGGCAGATATGCTTATGAGAAAACCGGGGCCGACCAGGGCAGGCTCGAATTGTACTACGATGATGGCGATTGGTTTTCGGTTGACCTCAACTACTTGTCAGCTACCCAGGTCAGCCTTTACTTTTATCAGGCTGATGGGACAAGTGTAACGGTGGAGGTGACATTCCCGCCACGGCCTGACGTGGTTACACCCCCTCAAGCAGCGCGTGGTTTTGCGCCGGCCGACCAGGATGTATTTCACCAGGCGGTGGCCGGACAGAAACTCTCTGTGCTGCAGTCCACGTTTGAATTCACCTCTGCCACCCGTTTCAGTGAAACTGACGGAATAACAACGGATTCCGGCGGATATACTTACGAGAAAACCGGAGATGACACGGCAGAGCTCCGGTTGTACTACAATGACGGCGACCGGTCTTCGGTTGATTTAGAGTATCAGTCGGCAACCCAGCTTACCGTCCGCTTTACTCTGCCCGACGGGCGAGCTGTGACAGAAACGATTCAAATTCAGGCGCCCCCCGATGATAATACAGAACCCGGCAACACTGGCACTGGCTCTGGCGCAAATACGCAATCCGGCACCTCGCGCGCGGATACCCTGACCGGCAGCGCCGGCGCCGATATCATAGACGGTGTCAGCGGCAATGACATCCTGGAGGGACTTGCCGGCGATGACAGGCTCAATGGCGGGGCCGGTGATGACAGACTCGAAGGCGGGGCCGGTAATGACACCCTGCAGGGCGGCGCCGGTGATGACACGCTTAACGGTGGCCCCGGCGCTGACATGCTGGATGGCGGCGCGGGTAGTGATGTCGCCTCTTACGAGGACTCCGCGCGCGGGGTGCTGGTGCGCCTGCACGATGCCAGGGGAGTCAAGAACGGTGATGCCCAGGGCGATACGCTGACGGGTATTGAGCATCTTGTCGGCAGCAGGTATAACGACACGCTGGCTGGGGATGGTGGAGATAATATCCTCCGGGGAGAGGATGGCGACGATACCTTGTACGGTGGACCGGCCGGCGGTGACGACAGGATGTACGGCGGTAACGGCGATGACCGGATCTTCGCGGGCAAGGGAGATGATACCCTGACCGGCGGTGCTGGCGTTGACGTGATGAAGGGAGGACCGGGGGAGGATGTTCTGGTTGTTGACGGCAACGATATGGATATTTTATATGGCGGCCCCGACGATGACAGGTTCCAGTTTTTCCCCAGCGACCTTGGCGGTGGCATCATACGGGATTTTACCAATGGCGAGGACGTGATCGACCTGCGCGAGTTTTCCGGCATCAGCAGCGTCAACGATCTTGACATCGTCAGTGTTGGGAATAACGTGCGGATAGACTTGGCAGGCGCTGATTATTTGACCACTATCATCCTGTCGGATTTCGATAGCGCCAACCTGGATAATGCCGATTTTATGTTTTGAACCCTGACCTGGCCAGGCCGGAACCAGGAGAAATGCCTCCGATTAACGAGATGCCGGGATAGGCATTCCCGCTCCCCGTTCGTCAGTACGGGCTTGACCCGGAATACAGTCACATACTTATTGCTTGCGACACATTGTCAGGTCGTAAGGAGCGTCCGCTTCCGCCAGCAGCACGTTGGCCAGGGAACGGCTCATGGCCTTGCACATGCTGTTGGTGAGGATGATGCCGGTGGCGCCCACCAGGGAGCCGGCGACAAGCAGGATATTGTTGAACAGCCGCACAACCGGCGCTGGACAGGATCACTGCCCTGTGCGTGGATGCGGGTGTCAGGGACCATCCGACATTCCCCTGTGAACATGACCGGTCACCGGGAGACAGCCCATCCGCGTTGGTCCGCGCCAGCCACTCTGCCCGGGTCGCCGCAGCCACGCGCAGGGCAATCATCCGGCCCGGCGGCGCGTGCGATGTAGCGCGTTCAGCCATTGGCAACTGTCAATGTATCATCGGGCCCCGTTGCCAACGGGGGGGATCAAAGGGGGGGGCGCCCCCCTTGCAAGCACCCTGTATTCATGCGCAGCATGTAATACAGGGGTATGCTTGCCCCTGTGTGAACGACAGTCATCGACTGTGAACGCGTTGTTCCCTGACAGGATTATCCGGTGGTCTGCCGGATAACCTGTCACGAAGCGTATCCGGTCGTTCGATGAAATGGTGCTTTTCCATCGGCATCCACCTGGCCAGGCGGTCCACCCAATACCGCATGCGCTGGAGCCGGCTGGTGCGTTTGGCCTGGTTCATCCTGGACAACCTGTCCCAATCAACAACCAGGGCACGCAGGTCCACCTCTGGCAATACGGCCCCAACATCCGCAAGCAACGCCTCGCTAATCAGGGCAACCGCATACTATCGGATTCTGCCGCAGTGGACAGCAATCCGGCTGGAATGACAATAACCCGGATTCATAACGTATGCGGTGATCCTGTCTGCGGAGTGAAAAAAAAACTTGACTGCGCTGTCCATGGACTATACTTAAGAGTAAGAGTACTGCTCTTGAGTAAGTGGGAGATTACGTCATGTCTGTGCACTGGTGTAACGCTTATTTTTCAGTCGGCAGGACTCATCCGGTGCGTTTCATCCGCCGATGGCGCCTGCAGGCAACAAAGCTGCTTCTGGCAGCGACAGCCTTCTTTTTACCTGCCGTCTCATCCGCCCAGTCGATCACCGGTTTCACCCTTAACAACGTGGGTCCTGTCCAGGGCATAGAGCAACTCACTGTGCAGTTCATGACCATCACCGATGACGCGCCCTCGTCGGTTATGGGCGTTTACCCGCTGCGCATCGAGGACCGCGACACCGGCTACGGGACAGGTTTTACACAGGGGCTCGGCACGCTGTCGATGGCCGGGGATGTCGGGATGGAACCGCGCGGGTGGATGGCGGGGGTGGGGGTAAAAGGCGATATCCTCGACCGCTCGAGCGTGACCGGCCCCGATCTGGCGCTGGTCGGCGATGCGTTATGGCGCTCGAGGTCGTTGGCGCAACCTGGGGAGCGCGTATCCTCGCTTGTGGCCACGACGCACCTGCGGCTGGGGATTGAGAGCGGCTGGACGTACGCACTGCCGAGGGGCGGTTCCTTGCGGCCGCGCCTGGAAGCCGGGGCGCGCCGGGATGGCGCCGGTGCCCAATCCGCCTTCGGGGTGGTGCTGGGTGGCGGGATCGCCTGGAAGCATCCGCGTCTGGGCCTGGCGTTGGACGTATCGGGGCGGGCGCTGGTCTCGTATGAGGCCGGCGGCATCCAGGGCCGGGGCCTGGCGGCGGAACTGATATTGCTCCCGCACGCGGGGCACGGCGTCGGCCTGGAGGTCACAGCACGCTGGTGAACCGGAACCCGTCTGTCAGGCCTGTTTTAACCCGGATATCCAACTGATGCGATGCTCGCTATCTGGAACTGGATCACAACACACCCCGGGCTGACGGCGCGCCTAATCAGATATCGAAACGGATAGTGCTCTGCAGGCCGTGTAACCGCCTGAAGGGTCACATAGTCACCCTGTCCGGGTTACGCAGGGAGAATAAGAAACAGGGATTTATGCGGGGCCGGTTGCGCGCTTGCCGTGCTTCGTCTGCGGTTCAGTCTTTGCGATCGTCCTCGGCGTGGCGTTAAAGTGGCTTTCGTCTTCGTCACAGCCTGGTTCGTTAGCTTTTTGAATAAACCGTGAATACTGTTCTTTACCGGCATCAACTGTCCTGTTCGCCATAAATGCCGCCTGTGTTATTCAACATCGCGTGATTCATACTATCACGGTACCTGCATTACCAGCAGACAAAAACGCCCGCACTCCAAATGAAGTGCGGGCAAAGCCCGGCAGACTGGTTTTTCAGACCAGAGGCCGGTTGCTACAACACGTGCCATGGCACCCACACAGCCAACAGGATTATTCCCAGCACGCCCAACACGGCAAAGAGCACAACGTAATAGCATCCGGTCCGGGGCTGTTTCTGGTTGTTAATGGCTTTGAGTAGCTTCTTGTCATTCATTGCAGCTGCTGGCGGCAGAGGGCAGGCCATCTAGTCCCAACACTTGACTTTAACCTCATCGCCTTTCTGTGGCCTGCCACATCCCGCACCAGTCTGTTTTCTGGGTCTTGGGGAATAGCCCGTTTTTCGATGGCGGGTAAATCCGACACTCGCCTACCGGCTTGCCGGTCCGGTGCCAGAAACGGCAGTTCTCGCAGAGTTTTTGGTTGTTCATGTTGTTGGAAACTGTAGTAAACGCCGGTATTCAGCCAACGGGTAAGGCGCCATAGTCGCCTTCAACGGTGTTGGTGTGGATGTCGCCATCCAGTGCATTGACCTACTCACCGGCACCGTGTTCGACAGTATCATGCCCGGCAAAGTGGTTGCCGGCCTTGCTGTAGTGCTTGGCCTCATCCGTCATCAGTCGTGCTTCTTTGGCGATGTTCTCTTTCAGGGTGTCAACGACCCTGCGCCTGGCCCGCTTGCTGTCGCGGTCAACCCGGATCAGGACGTTGTTCTTGTGGGCGTCACCGCGTGCGCCGGGGGCGCGTTCACGGGCAGTGCCGATAACGGTCTCATCCGATTCAACGATGCCGCCGCCGGAGCCGACGATAGCCGGCGCGTTATCCCGCATGGCCTCGCGGATTCTGTGTCCCAGGAACCAGGCCGTTTTAAGGGTAACGCCCAGGGTGCGATGCAACCGGTTTGCACTGATGCCCTTCTCGCTGCTGGTAATCAGGTGTATGGCTTGCAGCCACAGGTGTAAATCAATATGGCTGGACTCAAAAATCGTTCCCATGCGGACGGTGAACTGCTTGCCGCAGTCTTTGCACTTGTACAGGCCGTGACGTACCTTGCCATCGGGGTTTTTCTTTGAGGGTTTGGAGCGAACGCCTTTCAGGTGGTAGGCATTATCCAGCGAACCGCAGGCAGTGCAGACCGGGCCGTGTGGCCAGAGCATACCTTCAACGTGCGCAAAGGCTGCGGCTTCATCTTGCATGTATTTGGCATTCAGTACAGACATTTTCAATCGCCGGTTTAAAGTCTATACTGAGATTATAGGAAACTAAGCTTGGTTTGTAAAGTATAATTCCACATGATGTTACGCCATAACACTGTCCTCTCCTGGCATCTCGGTTCCTCTGCCGGGTAGACAGAGCCGAGGTTACTGGAAAGTGGGTCATTCTTACAGTGCCGTTAACACCTTGTCTTTGAGCATTGACCCCCTCCCTGTAACCGGGTCCAGTTGTCGCGTATAATGTTCCCGAAAACAACGCTCCATCAATCAGATTAGATAATAGACAAAGTGATAACGTAATGATTTAATAACCCATTAAACTATTACAATATCAATGGCTTATGAATTTCACGAGACGGATTTGAAATCCGCCCGCGGGTAACATTCCCGTTTATGCAACTGCGTGACGCAGGATCTTTTCCACTGCGCGGTTGCCCTGTATATATCCACTGATCCAGCCCTGAAAACCGGTCACTTCCGAGTGTCCGAAAGCAATCCTCCCGTAACCCGCATCGACAATATCCTTCGGCGCCGGTTCACCCCCTGTCCCGAAATAAAATCCGGGTTGGGGTGCGATATAGGCATGCCCCCAACGATTAAGGACAATCCCGGCAATATCCCGTTTTGGATCAAATCCTTGATCGCCAAACAGCGTGACAAGCTGGTTGCGGATGTCCAGTTCGTATTCACGGTACGATCTGGATAACAACTCCGTCCGGCCCATACTCGCCTGTACCTGCAATGGTTTGCCTGAATAGCGTACGAAGGGGACGTAAAGCGTCATTACCGCGGGTTTTGACGGGTCGAGAGGTGCACTGTGCCCGTCTATCTTCATCGGCCGTCGAAGATTTGCATACCAGCTGAAATTATTGAACCAGCGGGCGGCAGAGATACCCAGGTTTTCCATAAATTTCCAGTTTTTCAGCGCCACGTTAACCGTCAGCATCGGGGTATGGTGAAATTGCCGGTAAGCACTGATGACCGGTTGCGGCATATCACTTACAATGCGCCGCGTTATCCAGCCACCGGTCGACATCACCACCGCTTTTGCCATTACCCGGTATATTTTTCCATCCCTGATATAAGTTATGGCTACCTTATCCGGCCTTCCTGCCGAAGCTGTGTGCCTGACATCGATCGCTGTTGCCGAGAGACGTATCCTGAACTGGTTGCCGGGCTTATCCAGGTTATTGAAATTGACGTCTCCATAGCCGACGTCGGTCAGGGAACTGCCTCCGGTTATTGCTTCAGGCAATATTTCCTTGACCAGGTGCCTCAATATCGTCGAGTTCCCACCGGGAAAGCTGTAAAAACTCCTGTTGTTGTAAGCATCCTGTTTTTCCTGTGACAAATGTCCGATTGTGCCCGGCATTTGTAACTTATATGCAGCATACGCGGAGATTGCATCGCCGCTCGCGCCAAAAGCAGCACTGCCGAAATAAGGGTCGATGTATTTGTAGAGAACGTCTTTTGAAACATTCAGTTTATTGACCAGAAATTCGTGATAAGTCATGGAATCGAATTGTTTTTCCCAATCCCCGCTGATACCTTCCGGCTTGATTCGGTTATGCAGGACATCATTGAGTTCACGCCGGAAACTCTCGGAAATCGGGGCGTCTCTGAAGCCGTTCCGGTGCGCATCCATTACCCATTTTCCTTCTCCGCCGGTATCGTAATAATAACCGGTGCTGGCACTTTCCGGCCACTTCATCATGGGCCCGAAACTGTCTGGCGCAAACTTGATGTCTTTATCGGTACCTGATAGTTCTTCAAACTCAAATTCGGTAGGTAAATCCAATTTGTACCAGAGTTCGGGAAAAGATGGTTTGTCGGTATGCACGACAAAGGAATTTGATCCCTGTGGACCATAGAGGCGGTAACCGTCCACGATGAATTCATTCTGTTTTGCCTCGCCTCCGAACATGGCGTGGTTATCCAGGATAAGACATTTCTGTTTGCCGCCAGTCTTTTCCTTGAATGCATAGGCGGCGCCAAATCCGGAAAAGCCTCCTCCGACTATTACCAGGTCATAGAGACCGTCTACATCCTTAGCTGTATTCGTCGTCTGCTCAAGCCTGTCGTCCCTGAGGGCATGTGCCGTATTGACAACCTCGTGGGTGTTGCCGTTGGCGCGGGCATAGTCCCCGCTACCCCCGGGACCCGTCCAGTCCGGGCCCAGAGTAGTGAAACCGGGTCGCTGTACTGAATTGACATCTGCCGCCAGGAAACCAGGTGGTGTCGCTGCCACTAACCCTGCTCCTGCGCCGATCAAGGTACTGCCAACGAAATCCCTGCGCGTGATGGAAGTATCCAGCCCCAGTGCTTTGTCTTCCGGTCGAATATTCTTTTTCATTGTGAATTCACTCAGGATCTGACCCGCAAACCGTTCTTGTCGACGAACGGTAATTCCGTGACTGCCATTTCCACCATCCCGTCAGGGTGTGCTACAACCAGCTTAAGCCCTTTATCAATATATTTCCGCTCAACCAGCGCCAGGCAGATATTCTGCTGCAGGGATGGAGAGAAGGCCAGGGAGCGCGTCACGCCTATATCCTTGTCCTGGTACTTGATTCTACACGGCCTTTCGATGCGTGATAACGGCTCGGTACCGCCCGCGAGACCTATAATTCTTCTTGATGGACCGCCGTCGGCTATTATCTTTTCCAGGGCAGCCCGCCCGAGAAACGGCCCCTTATCCAGGTCCACCAGGTTTGCGCGCCAGTGTTCGAGCGGGTTGATACGCTCATCCCGGGTGCCCATGGAAAATACCATCAACCCCGCCTCAAGCGCCTTGCTCCAGGAAAGTCCCGATACCAGCATATCAAAGGGGTTTCCCGCCTCAACGATGGCATCCCATACAGCCGGCGCCTGTGTGGAATTGACCGGGTACACCTCATAACCCAGTTCGCCGGTCCAACCGGTTCTCGATATGACACAGGCAGCGCCTGAGATTTCCGTTTCCATGCAACGAAAAAACTTCAGTTCATCGATGGACACGCCGATGATGGTGCGCAATATATCACGGGACCTCGGTCCCTGGAGTTGTAACGGCGCCACGTCAGCCTCCCTGACCATGACCTCATAATTGCTGTGAAGTGCGATGCCCCGGGCCCACAATTCAACGTCGCCGTCCGATACGCCGAACCAGAGTCGCGCCGCCGATATATAGACAACAATACCGTCTGCGATAATTTCCCCGTTTTCGTCACACATGAATGTATAACTGCAGCGTCCGGGAGCAAGTTTTGCCATGTCCCGGGTAACGAGGTAGTCCATGAATTTCACCGCATCCTTACCGGTTATTTCAATCTGCCGTTCCGCACCGGTAGGAATTAATATGGCTTTCGTGGTTAATGCCCGGTAAACCTCATCGGGAGGTATGTGTTTGCACAGGGTGGGCGTAATCATATGGTTAAAAACCGTGTATTGCTCCCAGCCCAGCTCCTCCGTTTTCGGGAAATAGGGAGATACCCTGTGGTGAGGCAGCAGGTGCTGCGTTCGATGAGGATTAACTGTCATTTCGGAATCCGGGTAGTTTGTCTTGCTGTTTTTGTCCAGGTAGCGATCGGGTGATGTGTGGCGCCGTCAAAATGTCTATAGCATATTGATAATGTTGGCAAACAATATTATTAACATGCACAATGGCGCAACGAACTTCAGCGAAAATTTCCACAATACATAGATGAAACCATTGCTTGTGCCCAATTCACCCTGACAAGTTTTATCGGGAAGCAACCAGCCGGAAAATACCGCGATAGCGAGGCCGCAGATTGGAAGAAGAAACACCACTGCCACTATTTCATATAACTCGTAAATATTTTTACCTTTCAGGATCGGTGCAACATCGAATAAATGTATATCGGACCAGTGATTAAATGAAAGGATCGCAGGTAATCCACCCAGCCAGACCACAAAGCCGAGCAGGACAGACACTTTTGCCCTGCTGCCTATCTTGAGTTCAATCAACCAGCATACCACCTGTTCATAGCCTGAAATCAACGTGGGAATGACGGCGGCAAGCAGCGCGCCAAAAAACATCACGCCAAATTCGGGTCCAAACTGCATCTGTCCAAACGCAACCGGCAAGGCGACAAAAATCAATCCCGGGCCGGAATCGACCGGCATCCTGAATGCAAATACAACCGAGTAGACTGCCAGTCCGGCCAGTAATGCCGCGCCCACGTCTGCAGTAATGATGATTAATGCCGATTTCGGAATGGAAACGTCTTTCTTCAGGTAAGCGCCGTAAGTCATGATGAATCCGGCGCCGGCGCCTATCGAAAAAAATGCCTGCCCCATCGCTAGTTGTATAACTTCGAAGTTCAGTTTCTTATAATCGAATGAAAACAGGAATAGTGCGGCTTGTTTTATTGTACCCAGGTAAATCCCGTAACAGACGAATAATATCAGCGAGATAAATAAAACCGGCATTAACCAGCTTACCGATTTCTCCACCCCTTTGCGGACTCCCTTGGCGATGATAAATCCCGTAATAACAATCAGGGACGCCTGGCATATCACTAACGCGTACGGACTTTGTTTAAGCGTATCGAACATTCGTGATGAGGATTGCGCGTCGATGTTACTGAAACCGGCAGATATGGACAGAAAAAAGTAATACAGCACCCAGCCGGCAATGACGAAATAGAAAAACTGTATCAACGTCATGGCAGATAATCCCAGGTACCCGACCAGTGACCATCGAGGACTTGCGCCGTGGTCGGTTGCCGCTTTCCGCATGCTGCCGATCATGCTTTGCCCGCTGTAACGGCCGATCACCAGTTCCGCAATGATTATCGGCATGACAAACAACAGGGAAACGACGATATAGGTCAGGACGAATGTCGATCCGCCGCTTGTGCCCGTGACGTATGGAAACCGCCAGATATTCGCCAGGCCTATGGCGGCGCCGATAGTGGCGAGAATAAATTTATATCCGGAAGACCAGGTCTCGTGCTTGACCTGAATTGTATCTGGCATATTTATGGAGTGTCGTGGCCATAAATAAAGATAACAAATATATGTAATTGAAACAAAAATACCTGTGGAGTATGCTACTCGCAAGCCATTGACGTGGAAGATGCGGTGCCGGCCAATCCGGTAGCCAACAGAAGGTAGCCGTGTCCGCAGAACAGCAAGAGATGTTCAAGTCAGAGAGGGGGAGCGGTGTAATATGAGTACCAGCCGGGCACTGTTCAGTCGTACAGGGGACGGATATCAAATCTGCCCCCGTTGGATTCCAATAGTCCTGGCGTTTCTCGCCATGTTTGCACAGGCAACGAATGCAACCGGCATCACCGCCATTGTCGGTGGCACTGTGGTAGACCTGGACGGTGCAGCGCCGATTGAAAACGCCGTTATTCTCGTGGATGGGGATCGGATCGCGGCAATAGGCGCAGCCGGCAGCGTGGAAATTCCGGACGGCGCCAGGCAGATAGACACCAGCGGCACCTGGCTCATCCCCGGGCTGATGAACATGCACGTTCACCTGGGCCTCGTCCTGCCCGGCAAGATGAAGGCCGAACTCCAGGATGAAAGTGAAGCGGCGTTGGCGCTGCGCATGGCCATGAACGCGCGTGACAGTCTGCAGGCCGGAGTCACCACCATCCGTTTGACGGGTGACCGCGGCCATGCCGACCTGGACCTGATGCGGGCGATAAACAAGGGTAAGGCCGACGGCCCGCGCATCTTCAGCGCCGGCGAAGAACTCACTATTACTGCGGGACATGGGTCGAAGTTGCCCGGCAAAACCAATTACGACGGCCCTGACGAACTGGTCAAGGCGGCGCGTACGCAGATCAGCGCCGGGGCGAAGTGGCTCAAGATCCTCATATCGGGCGGCATAGCCACCGACAGCGGCGGTCTTGCCGAGGCGCTGATGACACCCGAAGAGATCCATGCGGTGATCGATGCGGGCCACCGGTTCGGCGCCAAGGTCACGGCCCACTCCGGCTCCCCGGCAGCGACGCAGGTCGCCGTAGATGCCGGGCTTGACTGCGTGGAACACGGTTATTTTCTTGATCGTCCCACCCTGAAGAAGATGAAGGAACACGGCACCTGGCTGGTGCCGACCATCGTTGTCACCGCGCCCGGGACACGGCCGTTTTACGAGCGCATAGGATCCCCGCCGTGGTACCTGGAACGGCTTCATTCCACCGGCAAGGCGCACTGGCGGACTCTTGAGATGGCTATCGAAGAAGGGGTGAACATTGCCCTGGGTACCGATCAGATGCCTGCCGAACCTAACGACGGGACCACGGCGACCGCACGCGAGGCGCAATACTACGTGGAGGCGGGCATGACGCCGTTGCAGGCGTTACGCTCTGCGACCATTGAGACAGCGAGACTGCTCGAGGCGGAAGACGAGATCGGCTCCCTGGAAGCAGGCAAGTACGCCGATATCGTGGCTGTGGACAGGGACCCCACACAAGACATCAAGGCCTTGCGCAATATCCTTCTGGTGATGAAGGGTGGTAAGGTTTACCGCGACAAGTTGTAGCGATTCATAGAAGGGGACGGATTTGAAATCCGTCTCGTATAATTCATATGTCATTGATATTATTATAATATAATACGTTATTAAATCATTACGTTATCACTTTGTCTATTATATAATTCTATTGACGGATCGTTGTTTATGGGAAACTTATTAGCGCGCATAAAGATATTACGCTCCTTATCTGCAAGCATGGGGATAAAATAGCGAAGCAAGTCAGATATCCTCTAAATTGCATACTGTGCCATGTGTTCAGCCAACCTTTTTGAAAGACGTGGCCAATTATATATACCGCGTTCTTCCCAAGATACGGTCCCGGACATTAAGCGCATATCAAGCAGTTCATCACGCAATTTATCATGAGGATAAATATACCACTGATCATTTTCATTAAAAGCAATGTACACCTCTTTCCCGTTGTACTTTCTGTCAATACTTAACCGACCTTTCAGTTGGACCTTGATAAAAGAATTCCCATCTATATGACAGGCAATGAAGTCTGCTCCCTGCCAGTCATCGCTGAGGCGTAGGCAGTTGTATCCATAATCGGCGAGTCGGGACGCGAGTTTCTGAAAATTGTAGTTCTCCTGCTGCCGAGATGTTAAATCTTCGTACCTAACATGATCAAACATAGTATTTCGTTGTACTCGAATCATAATCAATATCCCCTGAATGCCTGTCCAGGCCGTAAGCCAGCACCAGCGCGGCGGCGCCTTTCAGGACCACGGGCTTGTTTGACAATCCTTTAACAATAGTCTGAATTAACCTATTGTGTATCCGGTTCGGGATATCGCTCACGCGGCCATTTCCCATATCATGCTCTGGTAATTGCGCCAGTCAGTCGGGTCCACCTTGAGCGACGTCGTTGACAGATCATCGATGATAACCTGAAAGTCATCGAAGATGGCCTGTATCGCCTCATCGGTGTCAATCCAGCCGTACATGTCCACGGTCCGGCCGCGGGTGTTGCGGATTAACACGAAATCCTGATACAACAGATCGATGGCTGCGCGCCGGTGGTTGGCCACGATAAACGGTGGCTGCAGGTTAATCCAGTGATCGCGTGACAGACAGAACCGGGGCAGGGAATCATACTCCGGATAAGTGATGATCCCTTTATCCTGCAGCCAGGGCAGTGTATTCACTTCACAGCCCTCGCCGGCATAGCGCAGGTTTTCGGGCAACAGGGTGCAGGAATGCCAGTCGCCGCCGTTCCCCGACGGATCAATCATGTTGAGCGCAGCGTAAAAGGAAATGTAAACCTTGCCTGGACTGCATTGATTGTGTTGATTGTGAGGGACGCGTTGTTTACTCATTCCTGTGTGAATAACAGTAATCGACTGTGAACGCGTTGTTCCCTGAAAGGATAATCCGGCAATTTATCCTGTGACTCATTGCAAGGTGATTCCGGTTATTCCATACGCCGGTACTTATCTATCCGGGATTCCCGGGGCGGTTCAACCATCAAACCCGTAACTGTCTGATCGAATCTGAATGTCTACACGTAATGTGTATTTCAGTCTCCCGGCTCACGGTCTGGACTGTCCTGTTCTGTTTCCGGCGGGTAGTATTTACCGTCTTTGGTCATGCCGCCGTTGCCGTGCATGATATGTCTGTGGTCGTCCAGGACTTTCTGCGTCATGACCAGGGCGGCGTTCATGGTTACGGTTGCCAGTGCACCGATATAGTCAGAGAAGGGTTTCAGATTGCCCCTATCCGCGATTTCCAGCGCAGCGATGTAAGCCGGTTTCCCTTCTGCCGTGACGATGGGGGGTATCTCGCCTCTCTTCAGGTAAACATACGCCATCAGGAGGCGGGACATGCGCCCGTTGCCATCCTGGAAGGGGTGCGTGCGCACAAACCGGTGGTGCAGCCAGGCAGCTTCTACATGGGTTGGTAGATCTCTCTTATAAATATCCTGATAATACTCAATCAGCCGGTCCATTTCTGATTGTACGTGTTCGGGCGGACAGTATTCATGCACAACGCCGTCTTGCCGTCTCGGGTTGTTGGGGTGCAGTTTATATTCTCCCTTTCGCTCGAAGGGAACCTGCACGCGTGTTACGCGATCCCCCTCAACGCGTAGTGCGGGGACGGTTGCCTGGTGCCGCGTCAACAACTGGTGCCAGGATTTCAGCGTGAAATGCGAGAGTGGCCTGTCAGACTTGATCTGGTCGAAGACGACTTCCATGGCGGTTTCCTGATCCTGCAGCAGGCCTTTTATGGTTTTATCATCAACGTTTTCCAGTGTGTGCGATGAGACGACCGTTTTGAGCCCTTCAGTAATCAGCTGTTCGGTGACGCCTCGTTTCAGCGTGTAGAGGCCCTCGATCTGGCCGGTTTCAATAGCAAAGGCGCGGCGGCGCTCCCGGAGCCAGATGTTGACGATGGTTTTGTCTTTTTTCCTGTCGGTGATTTCACGGACATGCGCGCGCCATTCCTCGACCAGCGTCTCGTAGTTGTCGTCTCGCCAGTGCGTTGCGCCTTCCGGCAATCCCGTCAAGGGCGTCCAGATTGCTTCTGCAGGTTTGTCCAGGGTCGGACTCATATTGCTTTAATCAGATATATCCCGGATCATGGATGTACACAGTGAATTATTACATCTTTGAATTACTATTGTCAGCATTCTTTGCTGTATACGTGGCAAGGTACGGTATTCGTCCCTGTTTGCGCGTGAATCCGGTTCAATGTGTGTGCCTGGATAATCCATAGCGAGAGTACGGACGGGTAGCGGGATTTGTCAACGTGACAGACCGGCCTCATCCTCCCGGGCCTGCGGCCGGCAGGCGCGGGTCCACTCGGGCATGCGCCCGGGCCGGAAGGTATCGATGTGGTCCCGGCTGCGCGCAACCAGGTCGTCCATGAAACGGGCATTGTGCCTGAGATAGTCTTTTGCGCGCATCGTTGCTTTTTATTTCCTGTTGACACCTCAAGGTAGTCGGCCGCGGCGGCGCCCACTCGGCCGGGCCTGTGAAACTTAATCATCATGATTGAGCACCTCGTCAAGCCGGCGGTCGATATCAACCAGGCGCGCAATCACTGCCCGCACATTGCGCCTGTCCAGCTCGTTGCGGTTGGCAGCCCGGGCAATCTGGTTGAGGTTGTTGCCGCCCCGGCCCACCGCAGCCAGCAGCGTCGGGTCAACGGGCGGGGGCGTACGGCGGCGCACGACCGGCAATGCTGTGTGGTTGCCCTGCAGCATGCTGCGCGCCCATTCGCCGATGGTGAGATCGGAGTCCTTCGCCAGCGTAGTCCACGTTGCATACGTGGCGCTGTCGATGCGGACGGAGATGACCTTGTCCAGCTGCGTTTTTGATGTCCGGGGACGCGCCATGGATGAGGTTCAGTGTGACTATCTTCTCGTGTGTCCGCTGTTAAGCGGGGGGTTCAAGGGGGGCTCGCCCCCCCTTGCGAGACTCCTGTATCAAAACGCAGTTTTGTATACAGGAGTAGTCTCGCCCCTGCCGTTACCGACAGTAATCGACCGTGTGTGCGTTGTTCCCTGACGGCATAATTCCGTGGCCTATCGGATAACCTGTCACAAGGTGAATCCGGTTGTTCGATTAGCCAGCATTTATCCGTCGTCATCCACTCAGCCAGGCGACTGACTATATCCCGCAGAAGCACGGACCGGCGGGCGCGTCTGGCCTGGTTCATCCTGGACAACCTTGCCAAATCAATAACCAGGGCACACCGGTCAACCCCTGGCAACACGGCCCGATGTCGGCAACAGCAGCCTTGTTAATGACAAACAACCACTCCCGAGGCGTACTCGATGAGACGCGGCACAACAGGCGACTGCGTGAATACTCCAGCCCAACGTGAACACCCATTCCGGGACCGTGAACACCGATTCCAGAATCAGCCTGAACGTGTTCACGCTGAGCCGGACTACGCAGGTGGCAGCGTTGCCGTATAATCAGTGGCAGCGTTGCTATGAAATGAAACATGCACCCCCGTTTCACTGCACTGAAACACGTTCTCAAATAACGTATACTTAAACAAATATCGTCCTTTAATCAGATTAAGGGGAGTGAGGGCAAGATAGGCATTGTGTGACACAATGGCCGAGAGATAGACCCCCAAAACCACAGCAACCACTGCCGCCCTGAACAACCCGTGGCCGGCCGGTGCCCATGGGCACCATTCCATCGCAACCGACCGGGCAGACCTAAGTCCTGTGCCCGGTCCTGCCATTCGTTACGCGCCGCCCTATCCACTTGCAGGAAACTGTTCCGGCATCAAGACAAGTCTGTCCCGCCACCCTGTCATATTGCTCGGGTAAGGTCGTTCTGATCAGGCGGATCCGGTGCATGCGGATTCCGTTTCAAAGTGAACGCGGATTCCGGGAATGTGAACACCGATTCCGGAAATACCCGAAAAGTGTTCACGATGAACTGGAACAACTGTTCACGTTCAGCCGGAATCAGTGTTCACATTCCCGGAATCCGCACTGCAGGAACGGTCTGATGGAAATAATCAGCCCCGCGGTTCCATCATGCCGGTATGGCCCCTGGTACACTGGCAACGGTTTGCGTCGCCCTGGACGGGCTGTGGCGCCTGTGTGACGGTTTTCAGGGTTGTTTATCAATAACAAATCCAAGACTGGATTTCGAACCGCGTTTTGTGCAGTGGCGCACGCGTCAGGCTACCGCGTTCCGCGTGCCGGCAAGCCGGCCCCCAGGATTCGTTTTTATCGAATTGCCGTAACGGCGGCTTTTTCAGCAGTCAGGTAACCAGCCCACTGCGCCATCAGCCGCCGCCGCAACTCAAACAAATCAGAGCGCTGATACGCCGCCTCAACCCGGTTCGAATTGACATGCGCCAGGGCCAGCTCGCACACCTCTCGCGGCTGGTTGGTCCGCTCAGCAGCCCACTGCCGGAACGATGCGCGCATGCCGTGAGGTACGCAGCCGATACCGGTTTCCCGGAGCAGCTTGCTGAGCGCATTCTTGCTTAACGCCTTACAGCTCATGCCGGGAAACACCAGCCCGGAACGGTCCGCATACCGGGATGCGTCCTGCAGTATGTTAAGCGCACGTTGTGATAACGGGACGCGGTGAGGACGCTTCGACTTCATGCTCTCCCCGGGTATCGCCCAGGTGGCGGTCTCAAGGTCGATATCCGCCCAGCGCGCCAGCCTCGCCTCACCGGAGCGGACTGCGGTCAGCGTCATGAACTCGAAACAGGCCACGGTGGCCCAGTACGCACCGGATGACCGCACCCTGGCAATGGCTGAGCCCACCTCCGCATACGGCAGGGCCTTGTGATGGTTGCGGACAACACTGTTCTTTGGCAGCGCCGCCGAAAGTGTCAAGGTCGGATCGTCCTCCCGGTAACCGTTGGCGATGGCCCACTTCATGATGGCCCCGATACGCTGCTTGACCCGGCGCATGGTTTCCATCCGGTCATGCCAGTGCGGCAGCAGGAGGGCCAGGATGTCTGATGTGGTGATGGCGTTGATGCGTTTATGGCCTATCCTGGGCAGAACATAGTCCCGCAGGGAGGCGCGCCATTGGTTGGCCGACTTGCCCCCGTCCCGCCAGCCTATAGCGTGCATCCTGATGACTTCCTCAGCAGCCTGGGAGAAGAGCGGCATACTACCACGCGGGTCCCGTCCTTTAAGTAACGCTTGGCGGTTTTCCAGGGAAGTTCGCCGTGCGTCGGCTAATGACACCAGCGGATAGGCACCGAGGCCGATGTTGACGGGTTTGCCGTTTATCAGTAGTCTTTGGGACCAGGTCTTTGACAGGCGGCCGTTGGTCATGGGTTTTACCAGCAGGGACAGGCCATGACCGCCGCGGCCGTCGCCGTAGCGGCCGGGCCGGTTGATGGTTCTGACGAAGGAGGCCGAGAGGATTTTGGGTCGTTTCATGGCAGGATAATGTTATTGTTACCGTTATCACTTAGTGTAAAAGAATGCCTGATACGACGTAAGGCGTTAACAGACAATAAAACAAACAATATCAAACAGATAAGATGATATCAGGGAAGGTAAGAAAATGCAAAAAAACCGGGAATGGCGGATTTGAAATCCGTCCCCGGGCACAGAAGGGGGGTTATTGAAATGAGAAATACCCGGTTAAGATTCAGCGCTCTATTACTGGTGTTCCTTGCGCTATCTGTCCAGGCAGTTGATTCGAATGCAGTTACCGCCATCGTCGGCGGCACGGTGGTAGACCTGGAGGGTAAAGCGCCGATAGAAAACGCAGTTATTGTCGTCGAAGGGGAACGGATAGCGACAATCGGTGCAGCCGGAAGTGTGGAAATCCCTGATGGCGCTGAGCAGATAGACGTCAAGGGCGCCTGGCTGATCCCCGGCCTGATGAACATGCACGTTCACCTTGGCCTGGTCCTGCCCGGCAAGATGAAGGCCGAACTGGACAACGAAAGCGAAGCGGCGCTGGCGTTGCGCATGGCAATGAACGCGCGTGAGAGCCTGCAAGCCGGCGTAACAACCATTCGTTTGACGGGAGATCTGCATCAGGCCGACCTGGCCCTGATGCGGGCGATAAACAAGGGTCAGGCGCACGGACCGCGTATCTTCAGCGCCGGCCAGGCGCTTACGATAGTCGCAGGTCATGGGTCGAAAAAGGAAGGCAGAAAAAAGTTCAGCGGGCCTGACGAACTGGTAAAAGGAGCCCGCACCCAGATCAGCGCCGGGGCCAAGTGGATCAAGATAGCGATTTCCGGGGGTATAGCCACAGACGGCGGAGGTCTTGCCGAAGCATTGATGATGCCCGAGGAAATCCAAGCGGTGATCGACGCGGCCCACCGTTTCGGCGTAAAGGTGACGGCCCACTCCGGCTCCCCGGTTGCGACCAGCATTGCAGTAGACTACGGGCTTGATTGCGTGGAACACGGTTATTTCCTGGATCGTCCCACCCTGAAGAAGATGAAGGAGCACGGCACCTGGCTGGTGCCGACCATCGTCGTCAGCCAGCCGGCCTCGGCACCGTTTTTCGAGCGTATCGGTTCTCCGCCCTGGTACCTGAAACGGCGCGATTCCGCCGGCAAGGCCCACTGGAAGGCGCTTCAGATGGCCATCGAGGAAGGCGTGAATATCGCCCTGGGCACCGACCAGATGCCTGCCGAACCCAATGACGGCACCACCGCGACCGCGCGCGAAGCCCAATACTACGTGGAAGCGGGTATGACTCCGCTACAGGCGTTGCGCTCCGCCACCATAGAAACCGCCAGGATGCTGGAAGCCGAGGATGAGACAGGCACGCTGGAACAGGGCAAGTATGCCGATATCGTCGCCGTGGACGGGGACCCGACGCAGGACATCAAGGCACTGCGCAATATCCTGCTGGTGATGAAAGGCGGCAAGGTATATCGTAATAAGCTGTAGCCATATAAAAACAGGGGAATGAGACAGGGATGAATCAAGGCTGTTTGCAGTGAGCCTGCGAGTAGGTGTTGTCGGCTGGGGAGATGCCGGCAGGATTCATGCAAAACACCTGGCGGCGCACGGCGCGCGCCTGGTCGGCGTCGTCTCGCGCAGGCCGCCCGGGACGGAATTCCCCTGGTTCAGGAGTCTGGAAGACATCCTGCCCGAGGTGGATGCGCTCACGATTGCCACGCCCAATGATCTTCATGCCGGGATGGCGTTGAGGGCAGTTCAGGCGGGTAAGTCGGTCATGGTTGAAAAACCGCTGTGTATAACCCGTGAGGAACTGAGACAGCTTGAACTTGTTCTTCCATCTGCAAACGTTCTCTTTCACCTCGGCTATCGCCTTCGTTTCAACGGTGAGGTTCGACGTCTGCGCCGACCGAAAGACGACTGGGCCGTTCTCCGCAGGGTCCATTGCAGCTATCAACTGGGAATTGACCGTTTAGCTGCCGGGAAAAGCTGGATTAGCGACCCGGCGCGTAGCGGGGGACCTTTTTTTGTGCTGGGCATACATTGTCATGACCTGGTTCGCTGGCTGTGCCGGGCCCGGGGCAGGGCGCTGACGAATCTTGCTGTGCCTGACAAATTACAGGGTGATTTTCCGCTCCAGGTTTCACTTATGGGCCGGCTCGGAGAAACGGAGCTCGGAATATCGGTGGATATGAGAGGTAACGCAGATTATCGCCTGCAAATTACAGTGGAATGGCCGGATGAGGACGAACCCCGTACGGTTGTTCTCTCGGGAGAGCGCCCCGGAGTACGGGAAGAAGCCGAGTACGCCGGTCTTATTGGCAACTTCGTACAGGCCGCAGAGCAAGGGGTGGCTGACCCTGTCGCTATTACAGAAATTCTGCAAACCCACCGTGAGCTCCTCGATGCCAGGGATAAACGGTAAAGCCATTGCTGAACAATGGCCTTCCGGGAATTCCTGAAAAGGGGTTCCCCAGTTCTGAAATGAAGCTGATTTAAAAATACTGTGTATTGACAGTGCAGGGTTGATATTGAATACTTGAAGCACTGCTGTTTCCAGCCGCGAGGGTTTACGTGCGCAGGGAATACAACGCCCATGTATAAGGCACTTTCTGCTACCACCAGGAGAGAAACGTGAAGCCAACACTGGCAGTCGTCGTCCTGTTCGTGTGTTTATACGCTCTTTTCCCGGGAGTGCCTGCGAGCACCGAGGGGGATCTCGTGGCGCTGGGAGAGGATATCTTTTTCAATGAAACATTCGGCGGAAACGGCCGGACCTGCGTGACCTGTCACCGCCCCGAGGACAACTGGCGCATCACACCGGCATTCATCGCCACGCTGCCCGACGATGACCCGCTCTTCATCCACGAGTTCTCGCCTGAATTCAGGGAGAACTTCGAGAAAGCCCATCTCCTGCGGGAGTGGGGCCTGGTCCTGATGAACCCCGATGGCTTCGGTGATCTCGAGAATGATTTCGTAATGCGCACGGTGAATTCCCTGCGTTCCGTCCGCACCAGCGTGGAGGGCATGCCCCACGAGGGCATGGAGAACCAGCTCGATTTCATGGAGCCGCTCACCGGGTGGGCGGGGGACGGCGCGCCCGGCGACGGCAGCCTCCGGTCTTTCGCCATCGGGGCCATCATTCAGCACATGCCCAGGACGCTTGCCCGCGAGCCAGGGGTCGACTTCCGTCTTCCCACCGACGAGGAACTGGATGCGCTGGAAGCGTTCATGCTGAGCCTCGGGCGCCAGGAGGAACTCTCGCTTCCCCTGCCCTTGAAGGGAGACCTGGCGTTGCGCGGGCAGGAACTCTTCATCGACAGGGATAACAGCAACGCCCGTTGCAATGTCTGCCATATCAATGCCGGCGCGTCTTCGCTCCAGGCGAGCGTGCTGCCGCAGGGACGTGTCGTGAATCTCGGCAGCATAGTCCATGCCACCGGCGAGGAGTTCGCGCCGGGCAAGCCGACCGAACTCATCCCGCTGGACGACGGTTACAAGGACACGCACCAGTTCAATACCCCGCCCGTGGTCGAGGCGGCGGACGCAGGGCCGCTGTTCCATAGCGGGTTCGTGAAGTCGGTCGAGGAAGCGGTGGATATCTACAATCTCGATACGTTCAGGGACTCGGGAGTAGGTGTCGCGCTCACCAAACGCTTCGGGACCGAGACTGATTTGTCGGCCAGCGAGGTCCTCGCGATCGGCGCGTTCCTGCGGGTCATCAATGCACTCGAAAACATCCGCGAAACCACTGAACTTCTGGAGTCCAGCCTCGAGAAGGGGTTTCTCGAGCGCGCGCGGGCGCGCGAACTGATACGGCGGGCGGCCTACGAGACGGAAGATGCCATCATCGTTCTCGACGGCGTGAACCTCCACCCGACGGCGGTGGGGAGCTTGCGCAGGGCGGAGGAGATCATACACAGCGCCCGGGACGCAACATTCGCGCGCAGCGATCTTACCCGGGACGCGCTCTTCGAACTGCAACGCGCACGCGAGATACTGATCGAATCAGAAAAGACGGAGGCTGGATAGCCGCGACGGGGAATGACATTACATTCAGTGAATGCAGTTGGGGAGAGGGAGTGGGACTACATATGATAATGGCACGAAGAAACACAAGAAAACGGAACAGGGTTGTCAGCCCGCCTGGTAATCCCCCGCATATTGGCTCAGCTGTTTGTTAAATACCATCAGTCCATCATCGGCTTCCTGGTTGGCTGCATGGCTAAGCAATTGTGTCTTGACATCGCCGTAATCCGACCAGTTCCGCGCCGCGCTGTATTGCTGCAACTGGTGCAGGACTTTAGTGAGGATGCGAAAGCTGTCCTGTCGCGTCGCCCGGCGTAAACCACCCAGGTAATTTTCACGACAGACTGTCGGCACGATAATCTTGTGTTGATCAGTCGCCACCAGTTCAGCATTCATCATAATACGCGCCATGCGCCCATTGCCATCGTCGAATGGATGTACTTCAGCTATGAGGAAATGCATGAATAATGCACGTTTGATACCAGCCTTCATGTGCCGATATAAATCAAAGCCCTGCGACAGGGTACCCTCAACCTGATCCGGCGGGACAAAAAAAGTTGATCCGGCCTGATTGGGCGCGTTTTTGAACTCGCCCGGCCGTTTGTCAGGACGTTGCGCCAGCAAGATGCTGTGTCGTAATTTCAGCATGTCGATGAAGCTGTCGGCGCTATCAGGGGTACGCGTCATCTCAGTGTGGTCGCCTGTTATGTCGTTATGGGACAACAAATCGTGGCTGTCTTCATGACGTTGATACAGCGCCCGGCCGGAGGTGACAATACCCTCGGCTTCGTCAATGGTAAACCGTGTCCCCTCGATATAGTTTGAGAAATAGCTTTCAAAGAAAGCAAGATTGCGCCAGCCGGCGTTATCATACGTATAGGCGTGTTTACTTAGATCGAGTTTGTTGAGATAGTTTGATAGTCTTGAAAAGCGCTCGAGTCTATCCCGGTCGAAGGGCTTGCCCAGCGCTTGCGCAATACCGGCCCGCGTCGTCAGGACGCCATCAACCGGATGGGTCTTTAATATGGCTGATACCATATTATTGAGTTGTTGCTGTTGCTTTTCCATACCAAGCAATGGCGCCAAGACGGCCGCTTCATCTCTCAGCCGGTTTACACCGGTTTCACCGCGAACAGTCACTTCATTCAGTAACTGTGACTCCACCCACTCTCGCCCCAATTTTTTCTTAAAAACCTTTTTGGTTCGTCCCGACGTGAGATTTTCCAGTAGTTGGCGCGGCACATTGCTGCGCCGCATCGACAGGCTGAAGTGCTCTACGCCATGTTCCACGTCGCCGGCTTCGATACTCAGTTGCAGTGGGCCGACAGTGACGCTACGGCGTTTGCCCATGGCGACCATTAAGTAGACGCGGTTGTTGGCGGGACCAAGCTCAAACGCTGTTCTGTACACGGCAACCGGATTAGTGAACAGAAAATTGGCGATCGCCACCCACTCCTTGCGTATGATCTCTGCTATCTCGGCAGTGTCATGGCTGTCTACATAGACACCGTTACGTACCCGCGTAAGTTCGCCGCGACGAAAACGCCTTTGCAGGGCATTACGGGTGGAGATATCGGTGACAAGGTAAAGATCTGCCATAATTTGCCATAGTTTTTGATAAAAACGACAATAACTATAGTATATTTGTTAAAAATATTCAATTTCTCTATCGTTTTCTACCGCACTACGAAATATATAACCTTTATCTACAAACTCGAGGAACGTATTAATATTTGAAAACATCCCGAATTACTGACATAATCCTGGGGAAGTTATCTAAGTCTTCCGATAATCTCACGGGGGAATGGGGGGATAACGTTGAAGAAGTTTACATGCATCATCCTTATGCTGCTGGTGTGGCTGTCGGGTTGTTCGGGCGACCAGCCAGGTTCCGGTAGCGAACTCATCATTACAGATGTCACCTTGATCGACGGTACCGGGTCTGAGCCGCAGGCTGGGGTCGATATCCGCATAGCCGATGGCCGAATCGATGAAATCGGTCCTGACTTAACGGTTTCTGCAGGGGCGGAGACTATCGACGGCAGCGGGAAATATGTCATCCCCGGTTTAATCGATGCCCACGTCCACATGGACGCCCCCATAGTCTTCCAGCTTACACCTGAAGAGAAAGCCCAGGTCATTGAGAACAACCCCAGGGCTTTTCTGTACAACGGCGTCACCGCAGTCCTGAACGTATCCTCGAATGTGGACTGGATCTTCGAACAGCGCCAGGCCGAGCGGGAAGGGCGGTTGCTCTCGCCCAGGCTATACGTAATGGGGCGTTCTTTTACACCTGTGGACGGATGGGGCAGCCGGCACGGCGGCGCCCTGGCCGATGCCGATGATGCGGTGGCCCGCGCCCGGGACTACATCAGCCGGGGCACGGATGGGTTCAAGGTGATCATCGAAGACGGTCTGGGGGCATCGGGCACCTATACAAGAATGAGCGAAGAGATGATGATGGCCATTTCAAAGATCGCCCATGAAAACGATGTGCCCATCTATACACACGCCATCAACCTGGACGAATTCCATTCGGCCGTGGCAATGTCATCAACGGCTATCGTCCATGGGCTTGAAGACCCCATCCCGCCCGGCGATGCCATTCTGCAGGACATGGTCGAGAACAACGTGATGTTTGTTCCCACCCATAGCCTGTGGGAGGCGTTCCTGCGCCACGACGAGGCGGCCGCTGACCTGGATGATCCGATACTGCGTGACAGCGTTCCCCATTTTCTCCTGGACTACATGCAGGATCCGGACTACCGCGCCGAGGAGACCCGCCGCTTCCTGGCAGTGGCCGACATGCCGGTTTACCAGTGGGCCGAAGACAAGATACCGATATTCAGCGAGAATATCTTCAAGGCACACCAGGCCGGCGTGATAGTCGCCGCCGGGACCGACGCAGGGGGACCGGTGGGCTTCAACTTCCAGGGCTATAATCTCCCTTGGGAGGTCAAGCTGTTCGTGCAGGCAGGATTGACCCCGATGGAAGCCCTGGTGGCGGCCACACTCAACGGCGCAAGGGTAATCGGCGTTGAGGATCAACTGGGCACGGTGGAGGCTGGGAAACTGGCCGATCTCCTGATCCTGACCGCTAACCCGCTTGATGACATAGAGAACATTCGCCAGATTGAGACCATCATCTACAAAGGCAAGGCCTACCCGCGCATGGAGTTTGCCTATCAACCCCCGAACGAGTGAGGTAAAAAATGAAAAATCAAGATTGTCGTTCAGTCAACAAGATCCATTATATTCTATCCGTCAGCCTGCTCATTTTGCTGTTCGGAATTACACCGGTAGCGCAGTCCCAGATCGAAGAGATCGTGGTGACCGCCACCAAGCGCGGTGACACGTTGATCCAGGACATACCCCTGTCCGTGCAGGCGATCAGCGGGGACAGCCTGCAGGAAGCAGGGGCGCTGGACTTCAACGATTTTTTCCGCCAGGTGCCGGGTTTGAGTGCCGTCGACCAGGGGCCCGGTGACAAGCGCTACAACATACGCGGCATCAACTCGGCCGGCGCCGGTACCGTGGGTCTGTATTTCGATGAAATCGTCGTTACCGGCAACATGCTGACAGCGGCCGGCGGACGCTCAATTGACGTGAGACTGTTCGATATGGACCGTATCGAGGTGCTGAAAGGGCCTCAGGGAACCACCTTCGGCTCCAGTTCCCTTTCCGGTGCGATCAGGTGGATACCTGCTTACCCCGATATGAGCCAGGCCTCCATGGACGTCGGCGCGGGGTTCAGTTCCACCCGCCACTCGGACGGCCTCGGTTACACGGTCGATGCAATGGTCAACATCCCCATCGTCAAGGACAGGGTGGCACTCAGGTTTGCCGGGATAAAGATTGATAACGATGGTTATATCGACGATCAGTGGAGGAAAGACGGCAATGACGATGACACCGAAGCCCTGCGCGGCATACTGGCTGTACAGGTGACGGATAATCTGAAATTTTCGCTGTTGGGCATGCACCAGGATGCAAGGACTAATGCCAGGGCCGGGTGGATGGACCAGTTGATCGATCTTCCCGTAAGCCCGACACTCAACGGCGGTCCAACGCCTACCAAGTATTACAACACGGATATGTCCGACGCCAGCTTTGATGACGAGACCGACATGTACAACGTCAAGTTTGAATATGACCCGGAGTGGGGCAATGTGCTTTTCACATCATCCATGATGCAGCGGGATACATACTCCAGACGGGACGCCTCTGCCGAGATTGAGATTATCACCCGCCTGTCTTTTCCTGCTGACGGCACCGGGCAGTCTTTTATTGTTCAGCCCCAGAATCGCGAGTTATTCACCAATGAAATCCGCTTTGCTTCCAGTTGGGACAGTCCTTTTCAGTTATTGCTTGGCGGATTTCGCCAGTCGGAAGAACGTTTCTTCAGGAGCAAGGTGATAACGGTAGACCCGGTGAGCGGCAGGGTCACACCTGAGTCAATTTCGTTGTTGGACCGCACAGTGGACACCTCGGTTGATGAGAAAGCGTTATTCGGCGAGTTGTCCTGGGACATTACGGAACGGCTGAATGTGACGGGCGGTTTCCGCTGGTTTGATTTCGAGTTATCGGAAATCGCCGCAGCGGTGACCGGCTTTCCGGGCAGGCCCGGCACCGGCCCCGGCCCGGAACTTGCATTTGGCGAAAAGGACATCATTTTCAAGGCGAATGTCTCCATGGATATCACTGATGACGTATTGGCCTACTTCCAGTTTGCCCAGGGATTCCGCTCCGGCGGGCCGAACGACCAGACGGCAGCCAGTATCGCCGGCGTCACCATTCCCGCGGGGTTTGGTTCCGACTCGGTGGACAGCTATGAAGTCGGGTTCAAAAGTGAATGGGCGGATAGTAAATTCATTTTTAATGGTTCCTTTTACTATCTTGACTGGACGGATATACAGGCCCGGCAACAGGCAACCGCTCCCGGTGGGCTGACTTTCTCTTACCGGGGAAATGGAGGTACCGCGGAAGTCCTCGGGGTTGAACTGCAAGCCCAGGTACATCCTGCTGAAGGACTGTCTTTCGGCGCTACGTTTAACTACAGCGATGCGGAACTGACCGCGGACGCGCCGATACCGGCCAACGGTATGGATGGCGATAGAATTCCCCATGTCCCGGAAACCACCTTCAGCTTGAACGGCCGTTATGAACTACCCCTGGGGTGGGCCGGCTGGACCGGGTTTATCGGTGGTGATTTTTCCTGGGTGGATGAACAGACCAATGAATTGAGGCCGACCTTTATCACTTATCGTGAGATGGACAGTTATTCCGTTCTAAACCTGAGAGCCGGCGTTAACGGAGATGGCTGGTCTGCGGTGGTGAGCCTGGACAACGTGCTGGATGAGGACGAAACCCTGGCTTACATCTTTAACGGTGGCAATCAGCCGTCCCGGCTTGGCTTACCTGGGTGGGTCCCCCCGGGAATGGTCCGTCCATGGCCGCGCATGGTTACTTTAACGGTGCGTAAATCGTTTGATTTTTAAGGAATACCGGGTTTAATCAATGGGGTCAGAGCATTTGCTCTGACCCCAGTATCATGTCTATGACCTGTGTGAACAGTTCGCTTTCCCCGTTCGCCAGGGACAGCGCCGTATCGGCGTGGTCCTCTCCTTCCAGCAGGAGGTAATGGGCGTTAACGCCGGCTGCCTTTAATGCCTCAGTAAACGCAACAGATGACTCCTGGTACCCTTCTTCGGACCCGACTGCGACCAGGGCCAGCGGTACCGGGTCATTGACGTGTAGGATCGGACTGGCCTGTTCCCGCAGTTCCGGGGTGGGGGCGTAGGTATATACCTCACCCGACCGGCCCCTGGCGCGTACATCGTAAGGCCCGCTCACGGGGATGATGCCTTTAACAATCTCCTTCGGCATACCCATCTCCACCAACCATGCGCGGTCAACGCCGATGTCGGCAGACAGGATGGCGCCGGCCGAATGGCCGCCCACGTAAATGGCTTCAGGGTTGCCGCCGTATTGTCCGATGTTTTCAAATAACCATTTGACAGTGCTTTTTACATCATCCGGCTGATCCGGGTAATGCGCGCCGCTGCCGGTCAGGCGATAGCTGGCGACCGCCGTGATCACCCCAGCTTTGACGAAAGGTTCGGCAACCGAGCCGTAATGCGCCTTGTCTCCTTCACGGAAGCCGCCGCCGTGCAGGAACAGGAATACCGGGGCGTTCGACACCTCACCTAGAGGCAGGTAAAGGTCAAGGACCTGTTTTGGATCAGAGCCGTAGGCCAGGTCCAGGTGATGCGGGAATTGGTCCCTGACCCTGGCCGTGTGTTCGTTCATACGGTGATAGAACCCGGTCCAGTCAATCGTAAAATCCCCGGGGTTCTGCACCGTGTAATATTGGGACATATCCTGGGCGTTCACAGGAGTAGTGAAGAACATCGACCAAATGGCTATTACAAAAAATTGTGGCATTGTCTTAAACATGGCTTATCTCCTGTAAATTAATTTGTATGAGTGAAGTGCCCGGACATGTGTTTCAGGACTATCATCCGCAGGGATAGCGGATGGTAAGCGTACAGGGATGTATTTACAGCGGGTCCTGAAACACATGTCCGGGCGCCCTCCGTACAATCAGATAATTTCAACATACGATTTATTTATCTGGTGTATACACTTCTCCACCCTTGATGATCAGGACGATCCTGTGCTGCAGCAGGGTGATATCCTGCAGCGGGTCGCCGTCCACGATCACCATATCGGCGAGCTTGCCTGCGGTTACCGTGCCCAGGTCTTTTTCCACTCCCTGCATCTGTGCAGGCCGCAATGTGGCGCTCTGGATCACTTCCATGGGCGTCAGTCCGGCCCCAAGGTAATGCTGCATCTCCCGGGTCAGGGGACTGTGCACATTAAACGGTGCGCCTGCGTCCGTTCCGGCAACGATCTGCTCCCGCCCGCCGGCTGCAATAAACATTTTCAACTTGCGCTTGGCCACCTTGATGCGCTCCGGCGCGCCGATGCCCCAGGGCACCGCGTTCGGGTTGCTCCAGGACCAGCGCAGGTGCGCGTACACCTCTTCAGAATATTGTTCCCTGAAGCGTGGATGATCCGTGAATTCCGGAAATGCAAACACGCGCACGTAGGCGTTGCGCATTTCGATAGTCGGTACGATGAACGGCCCGCGCAGGATATTGGCCCTGGGCCCGGTCGGGACGGGTTTTATTCCGCGTACCATGAGGCGGATGTCCTCGTCCTTGTAGTCCGATAACGGATCGGCGGTAAACACGTGGTGCATGCGGTCGACACCAGCCTCGATCGCGGTGCGGTAGGCGTTGATGTGGCGCACGTCGGCGTCCACGCCGAGACCGGCCTTATGGGCCGTGTCCACGATCACCTTGAGTATGTGGAGGTCCCAGAAACCGTATACCTTTACCTGGTCGACCCCCAGTTCGATGACGTCCTGTGTGACCTGTTTTGCCTCTTCAGGGGAACCGACCAGGTAGTCTCTCCTGATGTTGGGCTTGTCCGGATCACGCTGGTGCAGTATGGGGCCTGCCAGGAACAGCCTGGGACCGGGCAGCTTGCCTGCTTCGATATCCGCTCTCAGTGCAAGTTGCTCCTGGATCGGGCCGCCGGTGTCGCGAAAAGTTGTAATGCCTGCCAGCAGTGATGTCCTGGCGACGGCCGCCATGATGGATTGTGCCTGGGACTTGAACTTCACAGGAAACGACGCCGGGTCTCCCTCGCCGATATGGAATAAATGCCCGTGTGACTCCCATAACCCCGGCAGGACGGTCATGCCGTTTGCATCCAGTGTTTTTACCCCGTCGGGGATGTTCACCGAATTCACGTCGCCGACCGCGGTAATTCGATCACCGGCAACCAGTACGACGGCATTTTGCACAGGCAAACCGCCATAGCCGTCAACGAGCGTGCCGCCGCTGATTGCCAGCGTCGGCGCATCGTCTGCAGGCGCCGGCCCGGCGAACACGGCGACGATGAGGGAGAATGCAACCAGCATGGAATATCTGTTTTTCATGATTACCCCCGGGACAATGTCCTAAACAAGAATAACCCAAAATTCATCCCAGGTCTCACCCCATGTGGATATAAATCAGTTAAAATCCAAAAACCATTTCGGAACAAGGACATTCAAACATGTGGCAATTCTGGGTTGATCGCGGCGGCACCTTTACCGATATTGTCGCCAAGTCTCCCGACGGCAGATTAATCAGCCATAAGCTGCTCTCGGAAAACCCCGGGCGCTACAGGGATGCGGCGGTTCAGGGGATACGCGACGTGCTCGGCCTGGCGCCGGGGGCCGGCATCCCTGCGGACACCATCGAGCATGTCAAGATGGGCACCACCGTTGCGACCAATGCGTTGCTGGAACGGAAAGGGGAACGCACGCTGTTTGTCACCACCCGGGGTTTCGGCGATACCCTGCGTATCGGTTACCAGAACCGTCCGCGCCTGTTTGATCTCGATATAGTGTTGCCGGCCCTGCTTTACGAACAGGTGATTGAGGCTGACGAGCGTGTCGGTGCCGGCGGCGAGGTGTTGTGCCCCCTGGATGAGGAACGGCTCAGGACCGAACTTCAGGCAGCATTTGCTAGTGGCATACAGGCGGTGGCCGTTGCCTTTATACATGGTTATCGCTACTCCGGCCACGAACGCAGGGTGGGAGAAATCTGTAAGGAGATCGGCTTTACCCGGGTCTCCCTGAGTCACGAAGTCAGCCCCCTGGTCAAACTGGTCTCGCGCGGTGACACGACTGTCGTTGATGCCTATTTGTCTCCCATACTGCAGCGTTATGTGCGGCAGGTTGCCGATGAACTGCGCATCAGGGATGACAGCGGTCCCCGGCTGATGTTCATGCAGTCCAATGGCGGCCTGACTGATGCCCGCCGCTTCCAGGGCAAGGACGCCATTCTGTCAGGTCCTGCCGGCGGTGTAGTCGGTATGACGCGTACGGCAGTGATGAGCGGCTTTCACAAGTTGATTGGTTTCGATATGGGCGGCACTTCCACGGACGTGAGCCACTACGACGGTGAATACGAGCGCAGTTTCGAAACACTGGTAGCCGGTGTTCGTATGCGCGCGCCGATGATGCACATCCACAGCGTGGCGGCGGGCGGCGGGTCAATACTCCAGTTTGACGGTGCGCGTTTCAGGGTGGGGCCGGAATCAGCCGGCGCCAACCCCGGGCCAGCCTGTTACCGGCGCGGGGGTCCGCTGACGGTTACCGATTGCAATGTGATGCTGGGAAAAATACAGCCAGACTATTTCCCTGCCGTATTCGGCCCCACCGGCTCCGCAAAGCTTGACCGTGAAACAGTTACGCAGCAGTTTTCTGGTTTGGCCGGACAGGTCTCCGCCGCACAAGGCACAGCCGTCACTGCCGAGGATGTCGCGGAGGGTTTCCTGCGTATCGCGGTGGAAAATATGGCCAATGCAATCAAGAAGATTTCGCTGCAGCGCGGTTACGATGTGACGGAATACACCCTGAACTGCTTCGGCAGCGCGGCTGGCCAGCATGCATGCCTGGTTGCGGACGCGCTGGGTATGGAAAGTATTTTCCTGCATCCCCTGGCCGGCGTATTGTCCGCTTATGGCATGGGTCTGGCCGAGATACGCGTGATGCGTGAAGCGCAGCTGGGTATCGATTTTGACGGAGAGTCCATGGAAGAGGTTATTGACGGGCAGTGTCTGCCGCTGGCAGATGCGGCACGTGCAGCGGTACGGGAGCAGGGGGTGGAGCCGGAAAACATCTCCATTGTCAGCAAGGCGCTTATTCGCTACGAGGGTACCGACACCAGCCTGCCGGTTGATACCGGCAGCGCGGCGCAGATGTTGTCTGATTTCGAGGAAGCGCATCGCCGGCGTTTCGGCTTTGTTGCCCGGGAACGCGGCCTGGTTGTGGAAGCGCTGTCCGTAGAGGCTGTCGGTGTTACCGAAACCGGTATGGACCCCGAAGTCGAAGCCCCGGATTCTCACGCAGAACCAATCATACGGGAGCGGGTACGGATGTACACCGGCGGGAAATGGAGTGATATACCCTTATATCAGCGCGCTGAGTTGCAGGTCGGCCAGGTAGTCAGCGGACCTGCCATTATCATCGAGACTACAGGCACAATCGTCGTGGAGCAGGGCTGGCGCGGCGCACTCAACCGCCGCGGCCACCTGGTCCTGGAGCGTACCGTTAAACGTATCCAGAGTGAGACGATCAATACCGCGGCCGATCCGATCATGCTCGAGGTGTTCAATAACCTGTTCATGTCGATTGCAGAGCAGATGGGCATCACCCTGCAGAATACCGCTTATTCCGTTAACATCAAGGAACGCCTGGACTTTTCCTGCGCGCTGTTCAATGCCGAAGGCAACCTGGTCGCGAACGCACCACACATTCCCGTCCACCTGGGTTCAATGAGCGCATCAGTGAAGTCCGTTATCAACGCCAACAAGGGGACTATCAGGCCCGGCAACGTGTATGCGCTCAATGCCCCTTATGCCGGCGGCACCCATCTCCCTGACGTTACCCTGATCACGCCGGCATTTGACGACAAGGGTGAGAACATCCTGTTCTACGTGGCGGCGCGGGGCCACCATGCAGATATCGGCGGCCGCACCCCGGGGTCCGCACCCCCCGACAGCACCCATATCGATGAGGAAGGCGTATTGATAGACAACTTCCTGCTGGTCGAGAGCGGTCGATTACGTGAGCGGGAGGTCAGGGAATTACTGGGTTCCGGTAAATACCCCTGTCGCAATATCGATCAGAACCTGGCAGACCTGTCAGCACAGATTGCCGCCAACGAGACCGGTCTTCAGGAACTGCAGAAAATGATCAGGCATTACGGTATCGATGTAGTCGGCGCCTATATGAAACACGTTCAGGACAACGCCGAAGAATCGGTGCGCCGGGTAATAGAAGTGTTGGGAGACGGCGAATTCGAATATCCGATGGATGAGGGCAGTGTCATCAAGGTGAAGATTTCGGTTGACCGTGACAGGCGTGCGGCGATTATCGATTTTACCGGCACGTCAATGCAGAACCCGACCAATTACAACGCACCGGCGGCGGTCTGTAAAGCCGCGGTACTTTACGTATTCCGGACTTTGGTCAACGATGATATCCCGCTGAACGAAGGCTGTCTCAAGCCAATTGAGTTGATCCTGCCGGAACGCTCGATGATAACGCCGGAATATCCGGCTGCCGTCATGGCGGGCAATATTGAAGTATCCCAGGCCATCACCAACGCGCTATATGGCGCGCTCGGTGTAATGGCTGCGTCCCAGGGCACCATGAACAACATCTTCTACGGTAACGATCGCTACCAGAACTACGACACCGTGTGCGGCGGTACGGGCGCCGGTCCTGATCACCCGGGTACCAGCGCGGTGCACAGCCACATGACCAACACCCGCATGACCGACCCCGAAGTGCTGGAACTGCGCTATCCGGTATGTCTTGAGGAATTTTCAATCCGACAGGGCTCAGGAGGCGCCGGCAAACTCAGCGGCGGCGACGGCGTGGTGCGAAAACTGCGCTTCCTTGAACCCATGACCGCGACCATGCTGAGTTCCCACCGGATAGTGCCGCCATTCGGGCTGGCCGGTGGCGGGCCGGGGCAATGCGGTAACAACTACGTGGTGCGCGCAGGTGGTGACCTGGTGCAGCTTAAGGGCAACGATGAGACAGAAATGTACAGCGGCGACCTGCTTGTGATGGAAACACCCGGAGGAGGGGGGTTTGGCAAGGCCTGAGGTTGTTTTACGATAACTCTTCCCGCAACTGCCTGGCTGCTTCACACATTGCCTGCAGCTTGCCGAATGCAGACTCCAGTGACAGGTATTTCATGCCGCAGTCCGGCGCCAGTATGACGCGTTCCTTGCTTACATGAGACAGGGCCCGCAACACCCTGGCCTTGATCATATCCACTGTCTCTACTTCACTTGTGGACAGGTCCAGTACGCCAAGCAGGATTTGCTTGTCCGGAAGGGATTCCAGTACCGTACAATCCAGGTTCGACTGGGCCGTTTCTATGGAAATCTGGTTGCAATTCGCGTCGGCAAATTCCGGCAGGAATGAATATCCTTCAGGACGATCATGAATCAATGCAGCATATCCGAAACAAATGTGTACGCAGGTCTTACCATTTACCCCTTCAAGAGCCCTGTTCAATACAGCTATGCCATATTCTTTCGCTTTCTCCGGCCGGGCCTGCATGTAAGGCTCATCAATCTGTACCACGTCTGCCCCGGCCGCAAACAGATCCCTGATTTCTTCGTTGACTGCGACAGCGTAATCCATGGCGCAATCCAACTCAGATGAATAATGATCAATCTGTGCCTGCTGCGTCATGGTAAAAGGCCCCGGTACCGTCATTTTTATGGCCTTACCGGTATTGGCGCGTAAAAACTTCACGTCTTCTACAGCCACGGAATGACTGCGCCGTATCGGGCCGACGACACGCGGCACGAAAACCGGTTCACCACTGCGGTCCAGCGCCTGTCCAGGGTTGTCGATATCAATGCCGTCCCAGGCCGTCGCATAATGATTGGAATAACTCTCTCTTCTGATTTCCCCATCTGAAACGATATCCAGGCCTGCTCTTTCCTGGTCCTGGATAGCCAGGCGGGTGGCGTCGTCCTGGGCTTCACGCAGATAATCGTCTCCGATACGCCATAACTCCCTGGCGCGGGTGCGCGGCGGAAAGCGTTGCGCAAGTTTCTCCCTGTCAATCAGCCAGTCCGGTTGTGGATAGCTGCCTACAATCGTGCATGGAAACAAAGGAAGTCTCATACCCCGTATAATATACAATATACAGAATCAAGTTAATGGATATCAGCCATGCCTATACATACTACGTTAAACAAGTTCGACCGGGTTCGCCGCAGGTTATTGACCGCACTGACCGGAGGAGCGCTTGCCGGGGTGTCAGCCCTTGCCGTCAAACAGGCTGCAGCAGCCACCGGCGCCGTGGAGTCACCGGGACTGCCCGCCAATGCGCTTGCGGACCTCGACAGGAAGGGGATGCAGTTGATCATCACTGGTTCGGGATCGGCGTTGCCGGACCCGCTGCGGGGCGGCGCCAGTTGCGCGGTCGTGGTAGACGGTACGGTGCTGCAGTTCGATTGCGGCCGCCGCGTCCTTGAAAACCTGATGCTGGTCGGGATTAACCCCATGAAAATAGACCACATGTTCTTTACCCACATGCACTTCGACCATATCGCCGATTACGATTATTACGCGATAACCAACTGGATTGCCGGCAGGCAGGAGATGGTCCATGTGTACGGTCCCGCGGGAACGGAACGGATGTCTGAGGGCGCCATCCAGCACATGCACGCCATGGACGTTGATTTCGTAGGCACTATCCTGAAGCACTGGCCGCCCCATATGGCCAGGCGCCCGCGCAGTACGCCCCCCTACGAAGTGCATGATATCGGACCGGGGACTGCGTTGGAGACTGACAACTTCAAGGTATCCTGTCTCGAGACAAAACACCTGCCCGACCCCAGTGTGAAAAGTCTGGGGTACCGCGTTGACTCCGATTATGGTTCCGTCGCCATCAGTGGCGATACGGCTGTGTCCGAAGGGATGAAAACCCTGGCAAAGGACGTGGACATACTGGTGCACGAGTGCGTCAAGCCTGACCTGGGCATGACGCCGGGCGGGAAGTTCAGCCTCAAGGACTTCCATAAGGAGGAGTTGATGGAAGAACGCCCCCAGACCGGTCATACCAGCCCGACCCAGTTAGGCCGGTTGGCCAGCGAGGTAAACGCGAAGAAACTGGTAGCGTATCACCTCGCGCCCTACACCAGCGTCCCGGCGGCGATCGAAATGTCCAGCATGTATCTCGGCCCGAGTCCGGGACACTCAATCTGGGGCAAATTTGTGCATGCGATGAAACAGCAGTATGACGGCCCCGTTATCCTCGCAGAGGATCGAATGATATTCAGCCTGGGTAATTAATTAACCACCAAGACTGGTCAGAGGTTGCTCGGCTGAGGTTTTATTCCGGCCTTAGTCGCCTGGTTTATAAACCTCTCCACCTTTGATGACCAGTACGATTTTATGTTGCAGCAGGGTGATATCCTGCAACGGGTCGCCATCCACGATCACCATATCGGCAAACTTGCCCTCCGTGACCGTACCCAGGTCTTTTTCCGCGCCCTGCATCTGTGCGGCCCGTAACGTGGCGCTCTGGATTACTTCCATGGGGGTCAATCCGGCCTCGGCATAGTGCTGCATCTCCCTGGTCAATGCACTGTGCATGTTGAAGGGCGATCCGGCATCCGTACCGGCAACAATCTGCTCACGCCCGCCCGCCGCGATAAACGTTTTCAGCTTGCGTTTGGCCACCTTGATGCGATCCGGCGCGCCGATGCCCCAGGGCACCGCGTTCGGGTTCTTCCAGGAATCACGCAGGTGCGCGTACACGTCCGGGGGATATTGTTTTCTGAAGCGGGGATGGTCTATGAATTCCGGGAAGGCAAACACGCGTACGTAGGCCTGGCGCATCTCGACAGTCGGTACGATATACGGTCCGCGCAGGATATTGGCCATCGGTCCGGTTGGAGGCGGTTTTATGCCGCGTACCAGGAAGCGGATATCTGCGGCGCTGTAATCCGATAACGGGTCGGCGGTAAAAACGTGATGCAGACGGTCAACACCGGCTTCGATCGCGGTGCGGTAGGCATTCATATGGCGCACGTCGGCCTCTACACCGAGTCCGGCCTCATGAGCCGTAGCTACTATCGCCTTCAGAATGTCCAGGTCCCAGAACCTGGCCACTTTGATTTGGTCTACCCCAAGACCGATGACTCTTTCAGTAACCTGTTTTGCTTCGGCAGGCGAGCCGATGAGATATTCTATATTGCTGGTGGCGGTTATTTCAGGATTACTCTGATGCAGCACGGGCCCGGCCAGGAACAGCCTGGGACCGGGCAGACGGCCCGCCTCGATATCCGCTCTCAGGGCCAGTTGCTCGTGAATCGGTCCGCCTGTGTCGCGGAAGGTCGTAATCCCCGCCAACAGCGTCGTCCTGGCTACGGCAGCCATGATCGAACCGGCCCGGGATTTGAATTTGTCCGGAAACGTCGCCGGGTCTCCTTCGCCGATATGATATAAATGCCCGTGAGATTCCCACAATCCCGGCAGGATAGTCATGCCGTTGACATCCAGTGTTTCAACTCCCCCGGGAATGTCCACGGAATTCACGTCGCCGACTTTCATAACGCGGTCGCCGGAGACCAGGACCACCGCATCCTGTACGGGCAGACCGCCGTAGCCGTCAACGAGTGTGCCGCCGCTCAGGGCCAGCGTGGGTGTGTCTTGCGCCGCTACCGGTCCCGTAAATACGGTCAGACTGAGACAGAACAGTATAAAAATTGAGATTCTTTGTTTCATGATTTCCCCCTCGGGCACGGCGCGTTTAATCCATGAGGCCGATGTGGTGAGCGTGGAACGGGTTGTCGATAATGGTCTTCCAGGTGCCGTCCGGCTGCCGTTTGACGACGTTCCCATCATAGGATGATACAGAAATATCCTCCCCATCAGGCGATGTGCCTTTTATTTCCCATTTCAGTGTAAAAAATGCAACGTCATCAGCCTCCACAAACTGCATCACCTCAACTTTCAGTTTCGGCTTGATAGCCTGGAATTGTTCAAGTGCCTGACGAATATTTTCCAGCCCGGTAAGAGTGGGTTTGCCGGGTTCCTGAACGAACACGGCGTTATCGTCGTACAAGGCCATCGCTTTATCCAGGTTGCCTTCATTCATCGCTTCCTGGAACAATTCGTCAACCCGGCGGGCCGTTCTAGGTTTCTCGTAAGCGTTGTCTTCATTCATAGTCATCTTCTCTTTGCTTCCTACCTATGGTAGTTCGGGAAATACACGAAATCAGGAATATGACAGGTTGTGCAGTCATATCTATAATATGATTTGAGTCGAATGCGTTTAGTACGGTGGAACTGACATGACAGAGCTTGCCAGAAGCACAATTGAATGGCAACAGGCCGATCTCGACAATTACCTGCACCCGTTTACGGATTACAAGGCGCTGCTGGACGAAAAAGCGCTTGTGATCACGCGCGGGAAAGGTTGCTACGTCTGGGACAGTGACAATAACAGGTACCTGGACGGCCTGGCCGGCCTCGCCTGTGTCAATATCGGTTATGGCCGGACCGAACTCGGACGGGCCGCCGCTGCGCAAGTGGCGGAGTTGAGCTACTTCAACAGTTTTTTCAAGTCGACGAATCCACCGGCGATAACCCTGGCAGAGAAACTGGTTGATATAACGCCGGATGGATTGAACCAGGTCTTCTACGCCAACTCCGGTTCCGAGGCAAACGATACGGCGTTGCGCATGGTAAGACAGTACTGGATGCTGGAAGGCCGGCCGGAAAAGCAGACAGTCATCGCCAGGGAAATGGCCTATCACGGCAGTACCGTGGCAGCCGGGGCATTGTCCGGTATGCCGCCCATGCATGAACAGGCCGCGGTAGTAGCGGATATCCAGCATATCCAGTGCCCTTACCAGTTCCAGTACGGCCGGGATATGAGCGAGGAAGAGTTCGGGGTGCTCGCTGCGCGCTGGCTTGAAGACAGGATCCTGGAAACGGGTGCTGAGAAAGTGGCGGCATTCTTTGCCGAACCGGTACAGGGCGCCGGCGGCGCCAAGATCCCGCCGCGGAATTATTTCAGGGAAATTGGCAGGATATGCAGGAAATACGATGTCCTGCTGGTTATCGACGAGGTGATTACCGGGTTTGGCCGGACCGGGAAGTGGTTCGCCAGCGACCTCATGCAGATAGAACAGGTAGACCTGATGTGTATAGCCAAGGGGATTACCTCAGGCTACCTGCCGCTCTCAGCGGTCATGGTCGGTGACCGGGTAGCTGATGCACTGATCCAGAAAGGTGGTGAGTTCTTTCATGGATTTACCTATTCCGGGCATCCGGTCAGTTGCGCGGTGGCACTGGAAAATCTCCGTATCCTTGACGAAGAGGAGATCATCCTGGAGGTGGAACAGAAAACCGGGCCTTACCTGAAGCAGCGCCTGAAGGCGTTGTCCGGTTTCTCGATGGTAGGAGAAGTACGCAGTTGCGGCATGATCGGCGCAGTGGAACTGGTCCGGCATAACGAGACAATGGAACCGATTGCGGATGAAATGGAGGAAGTTGAGCAATACACGGAAGTATTTCGCGGCCTGTGTCTTGAACAGGGCATCATCGTACGCCCGGTAGGCTCGACGATCATGTTGTGCCCGCCGTTGATTATTACCGAGCAGGAAATCGATTTCCTGGTGGATAAAATGCAGATTGCCCTGCACGGATTTGAGAAGGTCATCCGGGGGTAAATCTTCAACTATCTTAACGGGAGCAAATTCAAATGAGAATTAATATTGACTGGCAACGACAAGACGAAATCCTGATCGCTACGCTCATCGGCCGCGTGGACAGTACCAACGCTGATGAATTTCAAAAGATGATGGAAGCTGAAATTGCCCCTAAAGACAAGGTGTTAATCATGGATTTTGAACAAGTCTCCTACATCAGCAGCGCCGGCTTGCGTGTCGTGGTGATAATGGCCAAGAAATTCAAGGGGCCGTACAAGCAATTTGGCATTTGTGCGCTGTCAGACCCGATCAACAAGATTTTCAAAATGAGCGGGCTGGATCGAGCCATGCCGGTTATCGGCACACGGACCGAGGCGATAGCCAAATTGGCGCAGGACGAGGTAGAAGAAGTACAAAAGAAAGAAGTTAAAATCGAGGTTAAGGAAGCAGTCGATTACGTTATCGTGGGGGACAACATAGAGGACATTACCAATTTTACCCTTGAGAAGTATGAGTTCACGAATGACACAGTCCTCTCTGACGAAATACGCCATGCAGCAACCACCAAAATAAAAACTGTGTTGTGGCAAGAGATTGAGCGATTGAGACACCACCGCAAGATGTTGCTGGAAAAGATGTTCAGGGATGCGGATAAGACGCTGAATGAAGTAATTGCCGGAAAGAAATAGTACATCTCAGGCTACTGCCAGGCGGCACTCAATACGCTTGTAGTCGCTAAAAGGAATAAGTGAAACCCAGCTTGAAGATACGTCCCAGGGGGTTGTGGGTGAAGGCGTCGTAGTTGAGGTCTTCGCCGGCGTAGGGCGGGTCTTCATCGGTGAGGTTGAGCAGCGTTGCCCACAGGTTCAGCCTGTCTTCCTTCACGGCCCAGTGGAAATGCAGGTCATGGGTCAGGTGGGCGTCGATCCTGATGTTGTCCTCTACGTTGTCATAACTGTTGACGTATTTTGCCGCGTAGCGCAGGTTGAAGCCGCGCCAGGCGTAGTTCGCGTGCCACAGGATCTTCCATTCCGTCAGGGTACGGGCCAGGGGTGTTTCGTAGTTAAACCTCCCCAGTGCGTTAAAGGAATTGCCCAGTTCCCATGAGCCGATGTCAAATGACAGGATACGGGTGCCGGAAACCCTGAGTTCCATATCTCCCGGGCCCGCGGGGAAGCGGTAACTGCCGGTGAAATCAATGCCGTCGGTCTCGACGTCGGGACCGTTAACGATATTGACTTCAATAGCCTGCAGGTTTGCCAGGCTGGTGGCCTCGCCGAAGCGTATCCGCTGCAGGTAGGCAGGGTCGCCCGCATCGCAGTCCCCGCCCGGACAGGCGAGTTCCAGCACCCGGGGGAACGGTTCGACCACCAGGGGATCGGAGAACGAGTACGACCAGTAATCGAGTGAAACGCTGAGATCATCGCTGGCGGCCAGCAGGTCACCCTGGTCAAGCAGCAGTCCCACGTTGAACGTAACCGCCGATTCCGGGTCCAGGCCGGGGTTGCCCTTGATGATCAGGCTCTTGAATGCGCCTGTTGCCGCCACGTAGCGCAGCGAATGGACGGAATTTCCGCTGACGGTCTGGTTAAGTGTCGGGCCGCGGAAGGCGGTACCGACCGAACCGCGCAGGACCAGGTTATCGGAAATATGCCAGTGCAGGGCGGCTTTCGGGTCCAGGCTGGCGCCGCTGCCGCTGCCGTAATCCTCGTAGCGCAACGATAGCTGCGCATCGATATCGTAGCCCAGGGGCAGGTGCAGTTCGCCGAAGACCGAGTAGATGTCGCGGTTTTCATCGACGCTGTAATGCGGCGGCAGGTAGCCGAATACACCGCTGCGTTCCGCCTCGGGACAACTGGTAATACCGGGTCCCGCCGGACAGGGATTGATGCTGCCGTCATTCAGGGACCCCGGTATGGGGCCGTTTTCGAAGGTTTCCCGGCGCCACTGGGCGCCCAGCGCAAAATCCATCTCGTTCCCCATGAGCTCAAACGGCGCAACCCCGCTGACGATGCCTTCCAGCACCAGCAACGAGGTCTCGCCCCTGACGATGCGCTCGGTCAGCAGATAATCAAACAGCCGCCGGTTATCCAGGTCGGGGTTGAAATCCGGGTTATCGTAATACTGCGCATGCGGAACCTGGGCGTGGGCGCCGTACATGCCGTTGGAGAACGGACTCCAGTACATGCAATTCCCCTGTCCCGCGTGCTGTTGCAAGGTTGCCAGGTCGAATTCAAGCCTGCCGTCGACATACCGGTTCGGCACCTCCTGTTCACATTCGATACCACCCAGGCCCTGCAGCGCCCGTTTATCGCGATAGCTCATGACATCCGCTTTTCTTATCCTGCGGGTTGATGAAGACCAGGTAGCGGAGGTGGTGAAGTCCAGTTTCCCAAACTGACCGTCCAGGCCGACGGCCCAGCGGGTAAGTTTTGATTTCACCGGTTCGGCCCGTAACGGGCCGTCCTGGCCGAAGGAGCGGCCGAGCACCCACCCCACGCTGTCCCAGGCGTCCCCGGACCACCCGCAACGGGTTTTGTCGTCACAGAAGGCATAAGGACCGTAACTATTCGGGTATTTCATGGCCATATCGACCAGGGCAGGGTTGTTTGCCCGGAGCGAACGGTCCGGGGCGATCACGCGGTTCGGCGGGTACGAGGGCGAGGTATTCCAGTCAGGCACGCTGCTTTCGCTGTACAGGAATTCACCGCTGAGGGTCACGGTATCACCGAGTTCCCAGGATGCCTCGGTGAAACTCTGCCAGCGCCGGGTTTTCTCGACCAGGTTATCGAATGGGGTGTACTGGAAGCGGCAGCGTTTATTGCCGCTGGTCGGCGCACCGCCCAGGGCTGCACAGTTTGGGTCGATAATTCCGTTGTTGTTCACGTCCGTAGTGGTGCCGGGTACGAACGTGGCAGGCCTGCCCGTGGACGACCAGCCGCCTTTCGGGTTTTCCGCGTAAGGGCGGATGGCCCAGTCGCGCTTGTATATCTCAAGCTCGCTGCGGCGGATGCCGCTTGCTGAGGTGGTGATATGTCCGCTGCCGCCGGCAAAATCAAAACCGCCGATGAAGCCGATCTCGGTGTCCCCGCCTGAATCTTCTATTACCTTGTGGTTGGCGCTGAGTTCAATGCCGGAAAAGTCGCTGCGGGTCTGGAAGTTCATGACGCCCGCGATTGCATCGGAGCCGTAATTGGCCGCCGCGCCGTCGCGCAGGAAGTCGATGTTCTCAACTGCGATGAACGGCAGCATGTTCACGTCCACCAGCAGTTGCGTGTCGGCGCCGATGGGTATGGGCGACCAGGTGGTGCGGCGGCCGTTGATGAGCACCAGCGAACGGCTGGGTCCGAGTCCGCGGATATTGATGGTCGCCCGGTCCGGTCCCACGCCGGAGCCGCCACCGCCACCCTGGAACCGGTCCGATTCGCCGTCCGCGCCCTGGCTGAAGGGCAGGTTGAGTATCATGTCAAGGACGGTGGGCGACCCCTGGTAGCGCAGTTCTTCCCGGTTAATGCTGGTGACCGGTACCAGGGCTTCGCTCGGGTCCATTTTGATATGGGAGCCGATAACGACGATCTCCTCGATGACCCCGGCTTGCTGTGCCGCCGTCACGGGCGTGAATAACAGGGCGATGACGAGTGTGGCTATCCGGCAGACGTTTTTTTTCCCTGGAGTGAAATAAAACAGCCGGTGCAGGCAATGGTCCTGCCGCCTACAGCTTGTCTGCCCTGCTTGCATGGCGGTCCAGAAAGTCACCCAGGATCGTATTAAACAGTCCGGGTGCTTCAATATTGGTTAAATGACCTGCACCTTCTATCAGTGTCAACTCTGATCCGGGTATGGCGTCCGCCAGTATCCGGCTTTCAGACACGGGCAGCACCTTGTCTTCTGTCCCCGCAATGATGAGCACAGGCAGGTTAATCTCCGGCAGAATTGCTCTGAAATCCGTGGTTACCACTGCTTTTAACGCCTGGATATAAGGCCCGGTTCGAACAGCCGACAGGGATTCAAGCAGGCGCCGGCGAACATCTTCCGTGGCTTTGGATCCGGTTAACACTTCTATCATTTTCGGAGCAAGGTCTGCCGGTGTCAGTCCTTCCTGCAACGGTTTCAATCGTGGAGCCAGAAATTCCCGTCTGTCCGCCTCGCCGGCGGCGCCGAACCCCTGTGATGTGTCCGCCAGCGTCAATGTTGCCACCCGGTCCGCATGGCGGCCATAGAAGTCCTGGGCGATCATGCCGCCTATGGACAGGCCGACCAGGTGCGCGGTGTGTACGCCCAGATGATCCAGCAGGGCGTTGAGATCGTCGGCAAAGTCGGAAAATTTCAGCGGCTCATCCGGGTCGTCGCTGTCGCCGTAGCCCCTGGCATCCCAGGCGATCGTGCAATAGCGGTTACTCAATCCGGTTTGTTGTTCATCCCAGTTGGTTCGATTGCCGCCAATGCCGTGCATGAAGATGACGACCGGACCGGTTCCCTCTCTCTCATACGCCAGCTTCAGGGCGCCATTACGATAGTGCCGTAAAACACGCATCTGCTGTCACACCGTTCAGCTGTCCGGGAGCAGGGCGATGACCTCGACTTCCAGCATCAGTTCCGGGTCGACCAGGGCGGAGACCTGTACGCCTGTGCTGCAGGGCTTGTGGTCGCCGAAGTATTCCCTGCGCACCTCGAAGTAATCGGAGACTTTATCGTGGTCCGTGATATCGACAGTAAAAAACGTGGTCATCTTGACCACGTCCTGTAAGGTAGCCCCGGCTTCCTGCAATATACCTTGTATATTTTCAAAAACCTGCCGGGTCTGTTGGCGCAGGTCGCCGATGCCGACGACGTTGCCGTCCCCGTCAAACGGGACCTGACCGGAGAGAAACACCAGGTTGCCTGTCCGGATACCCTGGGACAGTGGAAAGTTCTCATCCCATTCCCAGCCCGGATCGATGAATTGCATTTTGCTCATGCCGGTGTGCTCCCCTGTGTTGCCGGGCCAGCGGAGAGGGAGGTGCGCAAGGTTTCGGTAGCCGTCTCGTCAATGGTCATTGTCGCCGGATCAACTACCACGCCGTAGTCCCGCGCCGCTCCCTCGATGGAAACGTACTCATCCACGACATCCTGCAGCACCGCGTGTACATCTCTGGCGAGCGGGTCTCCCCAACCACCGCCGCCGCCGCTTTGCGCGTACATGATCTCGCCGGGTTGTTGCGCATAGTCCGCCTTGGCGACCCGTACCTCTTCCTCGTTATCGCCACCATAGTCAAGGACAACGTGATTGCCCGCCGCTTCCTTGCCGCCGGCAAAACCCATCAACGGACGCCGGCAGGCCTGGACCTGGATAAAATTGACCACCGGGTCCGTGGTGCTCATACGCAGCATCTGGTGGGCCGGCGAACCGCGCCATTTACCGGGCGCCGCACTGTCGGTACTGTATTCATTCTGGTAATACAGGAACGGATACATCACTTCCTGCAACTCGAACGACGGGATGCGCAGGGAGGCATGAGGCGCGGAGTATCCGCCCCAACCGTCCGTGCCACAGGCGCCGCCGCTGGAGGTCGGTGTGGTTGAGTAGTCAAAACTGACGTACATCTGGTTATCATAAAGAGAATTCAACCCGAAAACGGTATTGATGGTCAGGTCGATGAATGCCGAGCCGGTTTTTTCCGGAACGATCTTTTCCAGGGTTTTCATTACAGCCTGGCCGATATCACTACCGATGCACAGCGTTGAATTGCCCACCGGCGCCGGCGGAAACGGGTTAATCACGGTGCCCTCCGGAGCGATCACCTCGATCGGTCTGAAAAACCCGGAGTTCAGCGGCACATCCGGCATCACTACGGAAAATTCGGTAAATACCCAGGATAAGGTGTTGCCCTTGACGCTGTTGACGAACCCCTTGGTCTGGGGGTGAGTGCCGGTGAAATCCACCGTGCATGCGTCCCCTTCAACGTTGATGGTGACGTCCACATTGATATCGATGCCGCCGTTGAAATCGTGTTCGAGGATGCTTCTCCCCTTGTATTCGCCATCCGGCCAGGAAGAGATTTCGGCGCGCACCTGGCGTTCACTGTAATTCAGGATGTAATCCACCGACTCCAGCACTGTATCCAGGCCATACTTCTCCACCAGCCGGACGATCCTGTCTTCGCCGACCTTGCAGGCGCCGATCATCGCATTGAGATCCCCCTCCATGGTGTCCGGGAGGCGATTGTTGCCTGCCAGCAGGTTTACGATGTCGCGGCGCATTTCCCCTTTTTCGCAGATCTTGACGGGCGCCAGGCGAAAACCCTCCTGCCAGATTTCCGTGGCCAATGAGTTGTACCCTCCCGGCACGGGGCCACCCACTTCGATAAAGTGCGCGCGTACAGCGGGAAAAAAAACGGGCTTGTTATGGTAGAACACGGGCTTCATCAGGGTCCAGTCAGGGATGTGACTGCCGCCGGAATAGGGGTCGGTGGCCAGCACGATATCCCCTTCATTGAGGTTGTACTTAAACGACTTTAACAGTGTTTCAACAGAATGAACGGACGCATAAATATGGATGGGTTGCGAGTTTGCCCTGGCCAGCAGGCTGACTTCCTTGCCGTCTGAATAAAACACGCCGGTGGAATAATCATGGGCCTCGCTGAAAACAGTGGAAACGGAGGTGTTCTCCATGGTTTTGCTTATTTCTTCCGATACCGTTTCCAGGTATTCGCGTATGATTTCAGCCGTGATCACGTCAATCATCGTCGTATTTCTCCGGGCGATAGCCATTCACATCCAGCTCTTTTCTCAGTTCGGCGGTACGGGCGGTGTCGATCTGCAACTTCTCAGGATCGACAATGACACCATATTGTTCCTCTGCCGCTTCCAGGGATACGTAACCATCCAGTACGTCTGCCAGTACCTGCTCCGGGTTCCTGGCCATGGGATCGCCCCAGCCTGCACCGCCGCCCATCCTGATACTGAGATCGGATCCCTGTCCGAGCAATTGGTCTACATAGGCGTTCTCAACGTTTATCTCCGCATTACCGGAATGTACCAGCACGGCATTGTCCATGCCCGTGGTTCCTCCGGCAAACCCGGCTGCCTGCTGGCGCGGGATGACACAGGCAGTCAGATAGAACTCATCCGGATCCGGGTCGGGCAGTTCAATGCACGCCTCGGTTCCGGGACCGCCGCGCCATTGCCCGGCGCCGGCCGAATCCGTCACGTACTCCAGCTTACGGATTTCCCCGTCGACCTCCGCTTCAAACATCTCAATCGACGGCAGGGGAGTGGTAGAGGAAATACCGGGCATGCCCCAGCCATCCCGTCCGGCCGCGCCGCTGCAGCCGCCCTGGGTAAAGCGGGCATAGTCGGTAAATGCCAATTGCTCGACGGTAAAGCCGTTGCGTATGCCGCGCCGGATCATGTATATCAGCATCGAATTCCCGGCCACGTTGGCAACTTTTTCCGGAACAAGGCCGGACAGGGCATCGGTGACCGCCAGCGCCAGTTCGGTGCCGACATGGGATGTCGACCAGCCTGTCGGCGCCGGCATGCGAGCATTCACCAGGGAACCTTCCGGAGCAACCAGGTCGACACAACGCAGGCTTCCCGCATTCTTCGGAATGTCGCCTCCCAGCGAAGCAAAAACAGGTAACAGCGCATAACTCAGGGCCTGGGCGGGCGTAGTGTTTATAAAGCCGGTGGACTGGGCATCGGTTTCTGAAAAGTCCAGGAGCAGCCGGCCGTTTGTCGTTTCCAGCCTGACGCGGATATTGAGGTTGTCCCGTCCCTGGCAATCATGCATCAGCCTGCAACTGCCTTGCGCACTGACGTCTCCCCAGCCCTTCAGCAGCGAACTGAAACGGGTTTCTGCGTAATCGACCGACCAGTCAAGCGCATCCAGTACCACCCCGGCGCCATAGTCGTGAAGCAACTCCGTCATACGCGCCTGGCCGACCCTGACAGCAGAAAACATGGCTTCCAGATCCAGCCTCAAAGCCTTTGGATTGCGGCTGTTCAGGGCGATGGTATTCAACGTGTCTTTAAGCAATTTCCCGTCACGGTAAATCTTGACGGGCGGGCAGCGCACACCTTCTGCCCAGATGTCAGTGGCCCTGGGGTTGTAGTTTCCACGCAAATCACCGCCGATATCCTCCGTATGTGCACGCACGCCCACGTACAGGACTATCTCCTCTTCAAAACTCACCGGCGCAAAAGCGGTAAATTCCTGCAGACGCGAACCTCCGCCATAGGGATCATTGGTGAGCAGTATATCTTCTCCTCCCAGGTCGTACTGGAAGTAGTCAAGCACGGCGGCAGCGGTATCCGCCATGGATGAAAGGTATAACGGGTTGTCGATTGTGACCAGTGATCCTGCCTCGGTAAACAAGCCGCTACAGCATTGGTTTGCCTCGCTGACGGTAGTCGAGCAGGCCGTGTTTATCAGTGTGGCGCGCATTTCCGCCACAACCGCGTCGAACTTGCTGCGCAGGACCTCGCCGGTAATTTTGTCTACCATGGCATTACTGGAAGCTTTCGATAATGTAAGTCTGATAGTGGTCGAGCATAGCCTCTTGTTGCGGATAGATGACTATCGTCGTTTCCGGTTCTTCGATTATGGCAGGACCCGTAATGAGGTTTCCGGGCCTGACTTTCGTGCCGTCGTAGATGCGTGTGTCGACAAACCCGACCCCGTCAAAACCCACCCGGCGCGTTTCCTTGTATGCCGCAGACGGGTCCTCGGATTCGAACGGCGTACTGTGGTATTTGAGAGTATCGCGGGTGCCGACCAGGTCCGAACGGACACTGAGCACTTCGACCATCTGGTCGGGACGTTTGAAAGAGTAAAGCTGCTCATGGGCCTCATGGAAGTCCTGAAAGGTCTTGTTCAGGTTGAGTTCCGTCACCCGTTTTGTCCTCGAGCGGATCGGAACGGTGACTTCGTGGGTCTGGCCGACGTAGCGCATGTCTATGGCGCGGTGGGTCTGGGTCTCGACGATGCCCGGCGTTTGTTTGAGCAATTCCAGGGCGTCGTTCTCAATCTCCTCGTAGATGGCATTCAAATCATCGATGCGGATGGTGTTGGAACGACTGATGAAACTCTTGACCTTGGATATTTTGAAATTCGATATGATGCAGCCCAGTGCACAGAATACGCCCGCGTTCTTCGGCACCAGGATCGTATTGACGCCCAGGTCCTTGGCCTGCACTCCCACGTGAACGGGGCCTGCGCCCCCGAAAGCCATCAGGGCGAAGTCCCTGGGGTCGCGCCCGCGGGAAACCGAAACGTAACGGATGGCGTTGGTCATGGCGCTGTTGGAGATACGGAATATACCGCTTGCCGCTTCCTCGACCGACATGCCCAGGGGCTGTGCAATCTCAGTTTCTATCGCCTTGTGTGCGGCTGCTGTGTCCAGGTTGATTTCCCCCCCGCCGATAGCGCCTGGATTCAGGTAGCCCAGTACCAGGTTGGCATCGGTGACTGTGGGTTTGACCCCGCCGCGACCGTAGCAGGCAGGTCCCGGGTCGGACCCCGCGCTCCTGGGTCCTACCCTGAGTGCGCCGCCTTCATCGATCCAGGCTATGGAACCCCCGCCGGTGCCGATGGAATGTATGTCTATCATGGGCGTTGCGACGCGATAGCGGCTGACCCAGGAATCAACGCCGATATCGGGCCGGCCATCCTTGATCAGGCAGACGTCGTAACTGGTTCCGCCCATGTCCACTGCGATCAAGTCCTTGTACCCGGACCATTCACCCACCGCAACCGCCGCGGTCACGCCGCCGGACGGCCCTGACTGGATGAGTTCGACCCCGCGTTTGCAGCAGAAGTCAGTATCCATGACGCCGCCGTTGGAAAGCTTGATGAACAGGCGGCCGCCGAAACCTGCTTCATTCAGACTGACTTCCAGCTGGCGCAGGTAATTATCGAGTTTCGGACTGAGGTAAGCGTTCAGTATGGTCGTACTGAAACGATCGAACTCCCGAACCTGGGGCAGGACTTCGCAGGACAGGGAAACATAAGCATCCGGGTATTCCTCCTGGATGACCTCCCTGATGCGGAATTCGTGTTCATTGTTTTTGAATGAGAACAACAGGCATACCGCAATTGATTCGACCTCCAATTGCTTTAAATTACTGACCGCGTCGCGTACTTCCTGCTCGTTGAGGTCAAGTACGATCTCTCCCAGGTGATTGATGCGCTCAGTGACACCCAGGCGTCTTTGCCTGGGTACGATGGGGTAGGGCGCCGGCAGGCGGATATCAAAATGATCTTCCTTGTACCCGGTCCGCAGTTCGATAATGTCGCGAAAGCCTTTTGTGGTGATGAGCCCGGTTTTGGCGCCGGCGTACTCCAGCATGGCATTGGTCACCACCGTCGTGCCCAGCACCAGGTTGTCGGCATTTTTGAGAAAGTCCTGTGAATCCTGGCTGAAATGCTCTGCGGATGTGCGGATGGCATTCATGATGCCGACGGTTTCATCGTTGGGCGTGGTCAGCACCTTGCCGCTGATGACCTCATCCGCGCTACGCACGACGTAATCGGTAAATGTGCCCCCGACATCGATGCCAATTTCGTAACTCATTACCTCATCCCCTGATAAATTGTACTGTGTTGGTATGCCTGTTCAGGATTTTCTACGGTACTGGTAAGTACCGCTAAAATCAATAACGACACATTAAATAACCGTGGTAAAAAAACATCAGAAACAAAATTCAGATTGAGTATTGTAGCTTATATGATACTATCGAGACTGGGGGGTAGAACCGAATATCCGATCTCTGCCTGTACCTGCGCAGTCTTACAAAAAACCTGAATTCTTCTGGAGGCATAACGTGATGCTCAAGACAAGAGTTTCTGTAAAATATCTCATCATCGGTTCATGCCTTGGTTTGCTGTTGTTCGATTCAGCAGCGACTTATTCCCAAGAGAAAGATAAAGGCGTTCTGGAGGAAGTGATAGTCACCGCGCAGCGGCGCACCGAGAACCTGCAGGATGTTCCCCTGGCGATCACCTCCTTTTCTGCCAGGAACCTCAGTGATAAAGGTGTCTATGACCTGTTTGGCCTCACATCCCTGGCCCCGAACCTTGACATCGTACAGAATAACGGCAGGGTGAAGGTATTTATCCGCGGCATCGGCCTCACATTGGATAATTCCGGCTCGGAAGGCGCAGTCGCGGTGCACCAGGACGGTGTCGTCATCGCCTATCCGAACTCGCAGGGCACCTCGTTTTACGATATTGAGCGGATCGAGGTATTGCGCGGACCGCAGGGTACCTTGTTCGGAAGGAATGCAACAGGCGGCACGCTCAACATCATCACCCGTGGACCGACGGAAGAGGTCAGTGTCAATGCCCGCGCCAACTTCGGCAACTATGAGACACGGGAATTCGAACTCGGCGTCGGCGGGCCCCTGGTAAAAGACAAGTTAAGCGCGCGTGCTGCGTTCTACAAGGTGGACAGGGACGGCTTCGGTGAAAACAGTTTTAACGGCCAGGATATCGACGATCGCGATGAGGTCGCGGCGCGCGGCAAGCTGAAGTGGCAGGTGACTGACGAGTTGACCATAGTTGCGGCGATTGATTACTGGGATGCGGATGACTCGGGGGCGGTCGTGCATACCTTCGGTTCGGCATTCGGCGAGTTACAGGGGGTTGTCGAGGGCGGTAATGGCAAGCCGAGTTTCAGGGATATAGCAAGCGAAACCGAAGAAAGCCGGGACATGAGAACCTATGGCTACTCCGTGGACATTACCTATGAACTGAATGAAAACTTCACCTTCAAATCCCTGACCGGTTACCGTGATGAGCACAGCGTAAAAAAATCGCAGTATGACGGTACCGACAATCCCGGCTGGCCTTCGACAAATCACAATTCCGGCGTCCATTTCAGCCAGGAGTTTCAAATAAACTGGGACACGGACAGGATCAACAGCGTATTCGGACTGTACTACTTCGATGACGATGTATTTGTCACCAATACGGTCCCGTTCCAGTTCGCGATCAACCTGCCCGGTGATATCTTTGACGAACGGGGACATGCAAAAACGGAAGCCTACGCGGCATTCGGCAGCTTGACCTGGGCGGTGACGGACAGGCTGAACCTGACCGCGGGAGTCAGGTACAGCGACGAAAAAAGAACCACGGAAAGCTCGTTCCAGCTCAAGATTCAACTGTTTGGCCTGGATTTGTTTATCCCGCTGAACAACCAGCGTAAATATGACGCCTGGACGCCGCGCTTCTCCATTGATTATGCGCTGACCGACGATGCCATGGTTTATTTCACCGCGTCCCGCGGCTTTAAAAGCGGGCAGATACTGCCGGGCAACACGGCCCCGCCGCTCAACCCCGAATTTATCTGGAGCTTTGAAGGGGGCATAAAGTCCGTGCTGTTTGACGACAGGCTGAAAGCCAACCTGTCGGCCTTCTATTACGATTACACGGATCTGCAGGTGAGCCAGTTGCTGGGCCTGTCATTTACGCTTACCAATGCCGCGGCGGCCGACGCTATCGGCGTTGAGGCGGAACTTGCCTACCTGCTGACGGAGAATACCCAGCTGGAACTTGTCTACGGCTACCTGGATAATGAATTTACCGAATTTTTCACCCAGGATCCGATATTTCCGGAACTGGGCGTGTTGAACCTGAAGGGCAATCCGTTGCCCAATTCTCCCAAACACATGTTCACCCTGAGCGCGAGCCATACATACCCCAGCAGCCTTGGTGATTTCGACTTCAGGGTGGACTGGCGCTGGCGGGATACGGCTTATTTTGACCCGTATAAACGGGATGTAGCCTCCCAGGACTCCTATTCGAACGTCAGCATGAGGGGCACGTTTCAACCGCGTAACCAGAACTGGTCCATCTCGGCCTGGGTCAACAACCTGACCAACGAGGATGCGTATGTAACCAATTATATCAGCCTGGCCAGTGGCGGCTTCCCCCGCAACGGCGATATCAACGACCCGAGAACCTACGGTATAGAGTTGCGTTACGAGATGTAAAAGGCAGAACTGACCAGGGTCGTTGGCTTTGTGCGCTGATACTGCCGGTTCTCAGGAAAGGAGATCCTTCTTACGGCAGTTGTTGCCGGCAGGAATATTACTGCTCTCTGTCTGTTCCGGCCATTCATGGGCCGGGGAAATACTGGCCCTGACAGGCGCCAGGATTATAGACGGTAACGGTGGTCCACCGCTGGAAGATGCTGCCGTAATAATCCAGGGACAAAAAATTTCCGCAATCGGTCCCGCATCCGTCATCCCCGCAAACGCGCGTATAATGGACCTTGCCGGCATGACTCTCTTGCCGGGTCTCATTGATGCGCATATCCACATCGGCGGCAGCGGTGGCGGGTCGGCGGACCCGCGTGAATTCACCCCCACTGCTGTTGAAAACAGCCTCCTGAGCTATCTCAAGTTCGGCGTGACCAGTATTTACGATATGGCCGCGCATCCCAGCCTCAATTCCATGAAAACGGCGCTGGAGACCGGTGAACTGACGGGTCCGAGGTTGTACGGCAACGGTTTCGGTATCACCGCCCCCGGTTCGCATCCCATCCGCCTGATAACCGAGCTCGGCCTCCTGGACTACCTGGGCCCTTTCTATTTCCAGGTTGACAGCATGGCAGATGCTGAAGAGGCGGTGCGCAGGATCAGTGCGGAACAGGTTGACGGCATCAAGCTGTTCCACTCGCGCGTCGAAGCCGGGACAACCCGGTTTGACGCCGACATGGACAAGTTGAAGCCCGAAATCCTCCAGACGGTGATTGAGCAAGCCCACGCCCGCAGGCTGAAGGTGTACGCACATACGTCATTTCCCAGCGAGGCCAGGGAATTTGTTGAAGCAGGCGGCGACGTCGTCGTGCACAGCATACACATGGCCGAAACCGGCGCCCGGGACGTATTTAAATTGATGGCCGCACGCGATGTTGCCTATATCCCGACCCTTGCGGTGTTCGAAGGCGGCTATACAATGAAACCCGGTTCGTTTTTCTCCCCACAGCAGCATGACAAGGTATGGGATGTCCTGCTGGCGTCGATTACTGCCCCTGGCAGCGTCGTTCTGGCTTCCCGGGATGTTCCGGGTCTCCTCAATGACAGGGAGCGCAGCCTGGAAATCTCAATGGCGAACCTGGGGCGGGCGCTGCGGGCGGGCGTCAGGATCGCGATGGGTAGTGACGCGGGCAATGCCGGGATGCTGCACGGCGCGACGGTACTGCGCGAACTGCAGTTGATGAACGAAGCGGGCATGACGCCGATGCAGGTGATCGTGGCTGCCACCCGGAACGGGGCCGAGGTCATCGGCCGGGGAGAGGAACTGGGCACTCTCGAGGCCGGCAAGCTGGCTGATATCGTCGTCGTCAACGGCGACCCGTTGCAGGACCTGTCTGCCCTGGGCAATGTCGAACTGGTAGTGAAAGATGGCAAGATCATCAACCCCGGGGAACTGGAGTTCAAGGAAGTACCACAACCAACCGGGGACGGATTTTAAGCATGCCCCCGCATGTTAGAAGTTGAGTATTATTCTTAAAAAATGGTAATTAATATCTAAATATCAATTATATAATGTATACAATTAAAGTAATCTATTAATACTCTTGCTTAATTGTGCGAATATGAACTTGGGGAAAAACCGGCTCATGAACCAGAGCTGGTTGGCCACGCCAATGCGAATTTCGTAGTTGTCTTTTGCAAAACCTTTCAGGAACGCCGCAACCATTTTTTCTACGGGCATTATCGGAACGCCTTTAATATCTTCTTCATCAAAGCCTCCTAACATCCCTGTTTCGGTAAGAGGAGGGGCCAGTTCGAAGACCTTGATTGCTGTATTCCTCAGTTGCGCTCTCAATGACAATGTATATGAGTGAATGGCGGCCTTGGTCGAGCAATATACCGGAGTAATCGGCAGGGGGACGAATGCCAGCCCGGAGGTAACATTGACGATTGCAGGGTTGTTGTTGTGCCGCAATAGCGGCAGAAAGGCGTTGTTCATCAACATGGTCCCTTTCAGGTTAATATCGATTTCCTGCGTCAGATATGTTGCGGAAAGGTTGCCGTTGCGCAGGTTGAGCGTTTGCATGATGCCTGCATTATTGATCAGTATATTTAGATCGGGATAGTCTTTTACGGCCTGCTGGTGGAGTTTTTCTACGTCGCCGGGGTTACTGACGTCATTCCTGATTATCGTCACACCTCCCAGTTGTTGTTTCGCGTCCTGGAGTTTCTTCTCATCCCGCCCCGTAATAACGACCTTATTGCCCTTTAGTAAAAACTGCCTGGCCATCTCAAAACCGATACCGCTCGAACCGCCGGTAATCAGGATGGTGTTACCGGATAATTTCATCACTAACTCCGGGTCCAGGCACGCAGGGTCCTGACGGCCACTTCGTTTTCGATTTCCCGGGGGACATTTTGTGGACCTGCCGGCAATGATTGACCATTTGTCGCGAGATAGGCCAGGGACAGGGATTGCAGGGCCAGGCCCAGGTCCATGATTTCGATTGGGTTGCCGTCACCGGCGCTCAGGTTAATACTGTTACCCCTGCCGAACAGGTAAACGATTTTACCGTTGTCCAGCTTGAATTTCTGGATATCCGGCATGATTTGGTGTGGTTCGGAGGCCAGTGCGTGCAGGCCGGGCAGGTCGATCTCGTTTTCAAATGCCCCGGCGTTGCATATTACGGCGCCATCCTTCATCAGCGCCAGGTGATCCCGTTTGAGTGCTCCCGGTCTGCCGGTGACGGTAATGACGATGTCACTGACCGGTAATGCCTGTTCCAGTTCAGCCGTATTATAACCCTCCAGGTGCGCTTCCAGGCGCGTCAGGGGCTCGATATCGACTATGGTTACATGCGCCCCCAAGCCGCGCAAGGCGCGGGCGATACCCTGGCCGCAATAACCATAACCGATGACAGCTACCCGCTTTCCGCCGATAAGCAGGTTGGAACAGCGCATGATGCCGTCGAGCACACTCTGGCCGACGCCGTAACGGTTTTCGACAATGCGTTTTGCCCGGGTATCATTAATTATGAGGGTGGGGAAGATATGTTCGTCAATGTCCTCGCGTAAGCGGAAACCGCCGGTGGTAGTTTCTTCGGTGGCGCCGAGCAGCTTCGCCTTAGCGCCGGAAAAGTCCGGATTGGTATGCGCCAACATATGCAATTCTGCGCCATTATCGGCAATCAGGTGGGGTTCGGTGGATAATACCTTTGCCACGTAATCAAGGTGCTGGTTGGTGGTTTCACTTCTTTTGGCAAATACCCGGACGTTGTATTCTGCCACCAGCGCGGCAGCCACCTCATCCTGGGTAGTTCCGGGCCAGCCGGTGATTACGACCTCCGCACCGCCGCTGGTCAGTGCGTCCATCCAGACGCCGGTCTTCGCTTCCACATGCAGGCAGATACCGATACGCATGCCTGCAAAAGGCCTGGTCCTGCTGAAATCCTCCTTGATCCGGCCTAATACCGGCATCCGTTCGCGCACCCAGTTTATTCGATGCAACCCTTGTTGCGCCAGTTCGATATCTTCAATTTCGTAGGTAAAATCAGGCACCGTTAACTCCTGTCGTCATTCCCGCGCAGTCGGGAATACAATCATAAGACGCGCCGGAGACCGGGTTTGCCGTACTCAACGACAAAACGCGCCAGGTCAAAGACTCCGGATTGCGCATCCCTGACATTATCTACCGCGCGTGCGGTCGCCTGCCACTCCTTTGCACTGACTTCGTGTAACAGGTAGCCGCGTTTGTCCGGTTCATAAAGCTGTATCTGAGGGTTGCGAACCAGGTTGTCTGCTATGGGTTTATCCATCTGGTCGGGCCAGTTGGCCGAAATGGAGGAAGATACAAACTCCACTCCCGGGAACCGTTCATCCGGCGCTGTTGACAGGGCGCCGTCAATAGCCCAGAAAGAGTGCATGTCGCCGCTGAGGATCACTGTCTGGCCGGCGTTGCTGCGCTTGATTGCGTCCACGACCCTGTCCCTGTTGGCCGGGTAACCATCCCAGGAACCTGCAAAATTATAGGTTTTGCCGTCAATGTCCAGGTTGAACGGCGAAAACACGCTGGAGGAGGCGATCACGTTCCAGGGGGTGTTGTTTGCCAGGATATTATGCGTCAGCCAGTTCTCCTGCTCCTCACCCAGCATGCTGCGCTGGTCAGCGAACATTTCAGGGCAGCGTACCACGTAGTTGCCGAATCCATGGGGGGACCTGTCACCGGGGCATGGCATCTGCCTGGCGCGGAATTGGCGGGTGTCGAGGAAATTGACCTGCGCAAGTTCTCCCACCTGGATAGTCCGCCTGATGCGGAACCGGTTATCACCGGGGTTGCCGTAACCGCGGACCGGCATGTGCTCATACCAGGCCTGGTAGGCCGCCGCCCGTATCGCCATGGTAGCCGGATCGGCATCAATTACCGCATCATGGTTATCAAGGGTGCAAAAAAAGGGCAACCTGGCGTGGGCCTGTTTAAGGGATTCATCGGTTTTGTACAGCGCGTGGCGGCGCCGGAAACCGTCAAGCGTCGGCGGCATGTCTTCGGTCTCGTGTCTGCGGAAGGTCTCACCGTAGGATGTTTCATAGATATAATCGCCCAGGTGAATCACGAAGTCCGGGTCATCCGCAATGATATGGTCGTAAGCGACGAAAGAACCGTGCGTGTAGTTCTGGCAGGAAGCGGTGACGAAACGTATTGAACCAGGCTTGCTGCCGGGAGCGGGCAGGGTCTTTGTACGGCCCTTCGCCGAGGTGTATGAGCCTGCGTTGAACCGGTACCAGTACACCTGCTCCGGTTCCAGGTCCCGGATGTCGGCATGTACCGAATGGCCAAGCTGGGGGACAGCCGGTTCTTCACCACTCCTGACAAGTTGTTGCATGTCCTCATCCCGGAACAATTCCCAGCGTACCGGTATGGCGTCCCGGCCAACTCCGCCATCGGCAGCCAGCGGTTCCGGCGCCAGCCGTGTCCACAACACCACCGAGTCATGCGTCACGTCACCGGAGGCTATCCCCAGGGTAAACGGGTTTCTATCGAACCTGGCCTCTGCGACAAGCGGTGAGGAAACCTGTGCGGCGGCCAGTCCAAGGGTAGAGCTGATAATGAATTCCCGCCTTTTCATCGCGATATCATAGCAGGTAGAATTTTACAGGCGTATGATCCTGTCCAATTCCGGCTGGAACAGGCTTGCCCGGGAACAGGTTAAGGCGAATTTTACAGGCTGTTAACACGAAAAATACAAACTATTAATACGAATTTTACAGGGTGATGACTATGTCGGTAAAACGCTTGAACGCCGCCGGGATGGAAGCGGTAATGCGCGAATATTACGACGGTTGTAACGAGGCTGACCGGGAAAAGATAACGGGGTGTTTCACGCCCGATGCGGTGCACTATTTTCCACCGGGCATGTACGAAGGACCGTTCCGCGGCGCCGGAAAGATTGCCGAACGCTGGTGCGCAGCCGTGGAAAAAGGCGGTTCGTACTGGACCATTGATGCCTTGTTGATCGATGCTGACAAGGCCGAGGCAGTGATCGAGTGGAGCCACTTCAAAACGGGGCAGGGGACCGTTTTGCGTGGCGCCGAATGGGTTGTGTTTGACAGGGTATCAGGATTGATGCAGGAGATCCGGGCCTATTATGCGTCGCCGCAGGCAGCGGACCTGAAGCGCCTGGAACTGGGCGGCTTCGATTACGAAGGGCGCGGTTACGAGATGGTTTCTCCCAGGGGTCGCTCAGCCGGCCAGTAGCCCTGCCAGTTGCCGGTGGCTGCCGATAATGCGGTAGGCCCCGGCGGCGCATAGACTGGCTGAGGTGCCGGCGCCCGTGAGCACTCCTATCGGCACGACACCCGCAGCGTGGCTCGCCTGCATATCGATCATACTGTCGCCCACGTAAATCGTATCGGCCGGATCGGCCTCCATGCGTCCCAGGCATTTCAGCAGGCCTTCCGGATCGGGCTTGCGTTGCTCGACGTCGGCGCCGGTAACCACTGCGTCGAATAACCCGGCTACGCCCTGTTCATACAGTAAATCCAGTGATCTTTCTCCGGAACCCGTAACAATGCCGAGCCGGTATCCCGCGCTTTTTAATTCGGATAATGTCCCGGACACGCCGGGGAATGCGAGCGCATGGGCCTTGAATACATCAGGCCAGAGTTGCATGGCCCTGTCGTTCAGTTTATGGACCATGGCCGGGCGGTTCTCAACGGAGGCAGGTACTACCTGATGCCAGTAGGAGATGCCGTTATTCAGCGTCTCATACATGACCGCTTTGGATACTTCCAGGCCGAATTCAGCGCCGGTCGTTTTGGCAAGCAGGTAAAACGCGCCGACCGTGTCGACCAGCGTGCCGTCCAGGTCGAACAAAATGTTGCTTGTCCTGACGGGTTCGATGACATCCAGGCGCAGGCGGTCGCCATCGTCCAGGGATAAGTGCCGGCGCAGTGAGACGGAGGTAATAACTTCCACCTGGTCTTCAGGGTAGCCGTTGATTTGCGGAAAGATAATCGCCCCGGTCACACGCCTGTTGATATGCACCGGATAACTCCGCGCATCACAGTTATTCCCGTCAGGGCTGTTTATGCCGATACCGTGCCTGTCCCTCAGCGATTGCCAGTTCGAGAGGGTCCGCTTATCATCGATTTTTATGTTGAGGGTGCCGGGCCACGCATCAATGCCCAGTTTCTCCAGGAATTGCTGTTTTGCGTGTGTAAGTTCGGTAAAACCCGCGGCTTGTCCTGTCCCGGTTACTACCCGGCCGGATAACTCCAAGTCAATACGTCTCCTCTTGTATTTCGGCGGCGCGATGAATCGCGGCGCGGATGCGCTGGTACGTCCCGCAACGGCAGATATTGCCGGACATGGCCTGGTCGATATCGGAGTCGGATGGCGCGGGATTATCCGTCAGCAGGGCGGCGGCGGACATCAGTTGTCCCGACTGGCAATAACCGCATTGGGGCACCTGCAATTCCAGCCAGGCCTGTTGCACGGGGTGATAACCGTCTCTGGCCAGGTGTTCGATAGTGGTAACTTTCTTGCGGCCTATACTGCTCGCGGGGAGCACGCAGGAGCGGATGGGTTTGCCGTCAACGTGAACGGTACAGGCGCCGCACTGGGCTATTCCGCAACCGAACTTGGTGCCGGTCAGGCCGATCTCGTCCCGCAGCACCCACAGCAGCGGCGTGTCCGCTTCGACGTCAACCTCATATTGCCGGTCATTAACGTTGAGTTTAATCATGTCTTTTCTGCACCAGGGTTACACCAGGAAGTGGACTCCGCACAATATAATCCAGAAATTGATATTTTTGTATCGTTTTTTGCCTGTTGCCGGTTATTCCGGATCAACACATGCAAAGTTCTCATGCGCATCGATACTGCCGGTCCCGCGGTACCTGGAAACCCGGGGGTAGGCGCATAACGGGCGCGTCCTGGTCACTTTGCCCTGTTCTACCCGGTGGCCTGTAAGGTCCCGCGGTATGGCATCGCCTTCCACCCAGTTGATCAGCGGCGTCATCAAATCGAACCGGTCCACGTTCACCCCGCCGTTGCAATGGTGCATGCCGGGGACCAGGTACAGTTGCAGAAACCCGGAAATTTCATCGCCCGGCAGTGCGGCTACTTCATGGTAATACTCGACGGTGCGCATGGGGTTGATGCCGAAATCAGCCCAGCCGTGGTAGATGATCATTTTTCCGCCACGCCGCTGGAAGGGCCTGAGATCGGGGTCGGTTGCATTGAAAATCAGCCCTGATTGCAGCGTGCGCGGGTAGTCCCGTTCCGGATCCAGTTCCCGCCAGTCCCGGTCGGCGTCATCCGTTTCGAATGCCAGGTACCGGAACCACGACTGGACGATAAACGACTGCCCCAGTCCGCCTTTACTGTCAGGGACTGCGCGCCCGTCCCACGCCGATTGCGGCGCAACCGGTGTATAGGTGCCGTCGGTGTAGGCGAGCCCCGGAAACTCGCCGCCGATGACGGTGCGGGGATAGATTTGCGTCTTCCCGATAAAGGTGGGTCCGTAGATGACTGCGAGGGTATTGATTTCATCATCCGTGAAACCCTGCTGCGTTCCCTGTATACGGGGCAAATCCCGTTGCGGGTCGAAATCCACGGCAGGCGGGTTCCCGATAACGCCGTCTCTTACCCCGTCAGCTTCATCGTAGCGTTCGAGGATAATATCCCCCAGCAGTTCAAGCTTTTCCCGGGACAGGGGTGCTTCGGCAACCGCCTTCTGGATATTCCGGTATTGCCAGATCATCTCCCTGAGGCTGAACACAGGCGCGCCGGCTAGGATGCCGTCGAAATCGGCCGGGAAACGTTGCGCCTCGTTAAACCCCTGCAAACCGCCGGTCGAGCAGCCGTCAAAATACGAATACCCGGGCGCCTTCCCGTAGTATGCCGCGGCAAGGTTTTTAGCCGTCAGCGCAGTCAAATGCACCGCACGGAACCCGAAATCGATCTCTTTCTGCAGGTTATTGTGCGCCCAGGTGCCGCCTCGCTCCGTGGCCGCGTCGTGGCCGGTGTTGGTAAACGCCGCCGCAAATCCATGCCGCGCCGCCTTCAGCCGCGCCATGTGGCCGGCCTCATCATCCAGCGCTTCCCCTGCATAACCCCCGTTGCCGTGCATGTACAGACGTCCGTTCCAACGGGCGGGCAGGTAGACGATATAGCGGACTTCGGGGCTGATCACCCCCCGCACCACGCACAGATCCGGGCTGCCGGCTGCTGCCGGTGACAGGGTGGCGGATACTACGCTGTTATCCGCGTCGGAAACATGGATGAGGTCTCCGCAGCCCATACGGGGTTGCGTTATTTCGGGTGTGGTGTAATCGATACGGGATTGTTCCGCATCAAGAAAGCTTGAACCGTTCGCGGTCGGGGTCGCCGGCGCACCAGGCGTGAAAAAAACCACAGCAAGCGCGGCCATGATGGACCGGGTGGTAAGCTTGCAGGGAAATCTCATGGCTAATATCTTAAGCTTTGGGATTCCCGCTTTCAACTCTGCCCGGTACGGCCGCAACGCTTCCGGCAGGGTACCGGGTTTATTTGATATGTAAAAAACAGGTATTATGGCCAAATCAACATATGCCGGAAACGGGGTCAGCATTCAGTTCTGTTGCACCGGAACCTTTCCGGAATTAATACAAACCAGGGTATCTCATGTCGAGTGAAGGAATAAGAATCGGTATTGACACCGGGGGCACTTTTACCGATTTTGCCTTGTCAAGGGACGCTGTTTTCCACACGACCAAGATACTGACTACCCACCAGGCGCCGGAACTGGCGATCATGCAGGGACTGGATGACCTGATGAAGGCTACAGGTTGCCGCCCTGCCGATGCGGAATTGATCATCCATGGCACCACGCTGGCCACCAATGCCGTCATCGAGCACAAGGGCGCCAGGGTAGCCATGCTTACAACGGAGGGGTTCCGGGATGTTCTGGAACTGGGTTCGGAAAGCCGGTTTGATCAATACGACCTAGGCCTGACCAAACCCGCCCCCCTGGTGCCGAGGCAACTGCGGTTTACCATTTCCGAACGCCTGGCGGCAGACGGCAGCGAGTTGCTGCCGCTTGACCTTTCAGCCATCGAACAGGTTGCCGAAGAGTTAAAAAGACACGACATAGACAGTGTCGCGGTTTGCTTTTTGCACAGCTTTATCAACCCCGAACATGAAGAACGGGCCGCGCAGGCGTTGCGCAAACACTTGCCGGGTATCTATATCAGCCTGTCATCCCGGGTGGCGCCGGAGATCAGGGAGTACGAACGCTTCTCCACGACGATCGCCAATGCCTATATCCAGCCGTTGATAGATTCCTATCTCAAGCGCCTGCAGGAGGGCTTGAAACAGGCAGGATTTGGTTGTCCGCTTTACATGTTCGTATCCAACGGCGGACTGGTGGAAGTGGACGTGGCCAGGCAGTTCCCGATCCGGCTGGTTGAATCCGGGCCAGCCGGCGGCGCCGTCTTTGCGAGCCATGTCGCCCGTATCCACCAGGAGGATCGCATACTGTCGTTCGATATGGGCGGGACCACTGCGAAAATCTGCCTGGTCGACAATGCGGAACCGCAGAAGGCGACCCTGTTCGAGATGGCGCGGGCGCATCGCTTTAAGCAGGGCAGCGGCCTGCCGGCCAGGATACCGGTGATTGAAATGGTCGAGATCGGCGCCGGTGGCGGGTCCATTGCCCGGGTCGACAGTCTTGGCCGTATAACCACAGGTCCTGACAGCGCCGGTTCTGAACCGGGACCGGCCTGTTATGACCTTGACGGCAGTAATGCAACGGTAACCGATGCCGATCTCATCCTGGGACGGCTGGAGGCGGAGGGATTCGCCGACGGTTCCATGCGACTCAACAGCGAGGCTGCCAGGCAGGCAGTCCGGGACAAGCTTGCGGTGCCGCTGCACATGGATATTCCGCTGGCCGCCTACGGTGTGGCTGAGATCGTGGAAGAAGATATGGCCAACGCGGCGCGTGAGCATGCAACGGAAAGCGGGAAATCGCTGACCGGGCGAACCCTGGTTGCCTTCGGTGGCGCGGCGCCGTTACACGCTCTTTCCCTTGCAGGCAAGCTCGGGATCAAGCGGGTCATCGTTCCGGCCCATGCAGGGGTGGGTTCGGCAATTGGGTTTTTACTGGCGCCCGTTGCTTATGAACTTGCCCGCAGTTGTCACGTCAGGCTGACTGATTTCAAGCCTGGAGTACTGAACAAGCTGTTTGAGGAAATGAGTGAATACGCACACGGAATAGTCGTATCAGGCGCTCCCGGGCGGGAGCGTACGGAAATCCGGCAGGCACAAATGCGTTATATCGGGCAGGGCTATAGTATTCCTGTCGACGTGCCGGTCGGGGAGTTGCTGAAAAGTGACGCACAATCACTGCAGCAGGCTTTCGACAAGGCCTATATCAACCTCTACAGCAAGCTGCATGACGGGGTTGACGTGGAAATTGTCGGCGTCAGTGTTTCCGTTTCCGCCCAACTTGTTTTCGCTCAACCTGCAGAGACTGCCGTGACTGCCCCCGGCATTCCGCCTGAAATCGATCATGGCGCCACCTTGTTCGATGCGCAGGCCGGCGCTTACGCGGACGTAAACGTGTATTCACGTCATGCCCTGCAACCGGGGAATTACATACCAGGGCCAACCCTGGTGCGCGACAAGGGCACAACCGTCATGGTGCCGCAGGGTCACGGTGTCACGGTGGCCGGGGACGATAGTTTGATCATCGAAAGGGAATAACCGTCATCATGATTAATAATAACTTTAAGTCATCATTGCAACATATTGAATTTCAAGTGATATGGCGTCGCTTAATCTCTATTGTAGAAGACCAGGCCAGGACCTTGATGAAGACCGCGTTCAGCCCCGTGGTACGGGAATCCGGCGACCTGTCCGCAGCCGTGTTCGACCCGCAGGGGCGCATGCTGGCCCAGGCCATTACCGGCACACCCGGGCACGTCAATTCAACCGCTGCCGCGGTACCCCATTTCCTCAGGGAATACCCGCCGGCGGAACTAAAACCCGGGGATCACCTGATTACCAATGACCCGTGGATTGCGTCGGGCCACCTGCACGACGTCACGGTCGTGTCCCCGGTATTTCTTGCAGACAGGTTAATTGCGCTGTTTGCCTGCACCTGCCACCAACTGGATATCGGCGGGTTGGGGCAGGGGCCTGACGGCAAGTCGGTGTATGAAGAGGGACTGTATATTCCCGTTATGAAACTGGTTGACCGGGGTGAGGTAAACCAGGATTTACTCAGGATAATTGAGGGTAACGTACGCACACCGTACGAAGTGCGGGGCGATATCCTGTCCTATGTCGCCGCAAACGAGACCAGCGGCGTGAAACTGCTGGATATGATGCGGGAATACGGACTGGATAATCTCGATTATACCGGGAACGAGATCATCGAACGCTCGCGCAAGGGGATGCTGGAAGAAATCCGCAAGCTGCCGGCAGGGACCACCCGTAACAGCATCACCCTGGACGGGTATGACAAGCCGGTTGAAATTGTCTGTGCGCTGACCGTTGCTGATAACGAGATAAGGATCGACTTTGCCGGCAGCACCGAGGCAAGCACCAAGGGAATCAACCTGGTACTGAATTACACCCAGGCCTATGCCAACTACGGGATACGCTGTGTGGTGGGCGCCCACATCCCCAACAATAGCGGCTCGTTATCACCGATAAAAATAAGCGCGCCGGAGGGTTCCATCCTGAATGTACAGCGCCCCTGGCCGGTCTGTGCCAGGCATATTATCGGGCAATTCCTGCCGGACGCGGTAATGGGTTGCCTGGCGCAACTGCTCCCGGAGAAAGTCCCGGCGGAAGGCGCGTCATCCCTGTGGGGCATTCAAATCCGCGGCGGCCCGGAGGTGGATGCCTCGTGCAATTTTGACAACCCGAATGGGGACGGGAAGCGTTACGAAATGCTGATTTTTAACAGTGGCGGAACCGGCGCCAGGCCCGACCAGGACGGCATGTCGGCCACGGGGTTTCCCAGCGGGGTGCGCGCCATGCCGGTTGAGGTTGTGGAAAACATGGGTCCCGTGGTGATCTGGCGCAAGGAATTGCTGGCCGATTCCTGCGGCGCCGGCAAATGGCGCGGCGGCCTGGGACAGGTCGTGGAAGTGGGGACCATCGATGAGAGTCCGTTCCTGCTGTTCGCCATGTTTGACAGGACTGCGAATCCGGCTCGCGGCCGTATGGGCGGCGAGGACGGCAAGGTGGGAACAGTCCGGGTAAAGCACGGAAAAACCCTGAACCCGAAGGGCGTACAACTCATAGAACCCGGGCAGCGACTGGAATTGCTGCTGCCGGGGGGAGGCGGCTTCGGAGACAAGGGGCAGCGCAGCGCGGCACACCTGGAACAGGATAAGCTGGCCAGCCTCGTCAGCGATTAAATCTCGGATATTTGGGGTCAGAGCAAGAGCTCTGACCCCTTGCTCTGACCCCAAATATTCAAATATCTTTCATCAACGCTACTCCTCGGGTATCTCGACGCCGTAATCCTGTTTTGCCCCCGTTGACGTGATAAAGCCTTTTCGATAGTCCTCGCGGACCTTTTCACCGGGTCGTTTTCCGGGATCGCCGAAGCCGCCGCCGCCGGCTTCCCGGATGGTAAAAAGCCCCCCTGCAGGTAACGTATGCGTGCCTTTGCCCGGGACGGTTTCGTTATTGATCCTGAAGGCGCGCAATCCGCCGTCCGTGCCGCCCGCATAGCCTTTGGCGGGGTATTCCGTGCGTATTCCAAACAGGGACAGCGATATTGGATGGCCCGTGTTGTTTTTCAGCACGACCTGTTGTCCCGGACCGCCGCGGTATTGGCCTGCCCCGCCGGAATCGGGGAGTATGCGCCGCTCCAGCACGGCAATGTCTGTTTCGTCTTCCCATATCTCGCTGGATATCATTGCGCAGTTTGTCGGCGCGGGCGTGGTTTGACGGCCGTCCAGTCCGGTCATGGCGCCGATCCCGCCGGTGGCGAAATACTGGTCAAGCAGCTTGTCTCCATTCCGCAGCATACCGTTGAACACAACCGCCGTCGCCATCCCCGGTTCGGCCTGGACGGCTTCAGGCAGCGCCCTGGCAAAGGCGCCCATCAGCAGCGGCACGACATACCAGCCTACCGTATTGCGCCCCAGGGTGGCTGCCGGGTGTTGAGCGTTCAGGATACAACCTTCCGGGGCCGTCACGTCCAGGGTCGACACGTTGGCAAGGTTGTTTGGCAGGTCCGGCGTGGTCAGGCATTTCAGGGTGTATGCGCACCAGGAACGGGTATAGCAGAGCGGGACGTTTATTGCGTAGGGCACGCAGGGACTGGTGCCGGCAAAATCGATTTTTACGCGGTCGCTTTTTATCTCCAGGGTGCAGGCCAGGGTAACAGGTTGTTCGCCCCGTGTTTCAGCTTTCAGTTGATTGTTGTAGACACCATCCGGCATGGCCAGGATCTTTTCCCTGACAGCCGTATCCGACTGCCTGATGATGCCGTCGGCGATATCCTGTAAATCTTCCCGTTCATACTGGTCCAGCATCTCGTTCAGTTTTACGCCGCCGGCATACGTGCCTGAAATATTGGCCATGATATCTCCGACCACCTGCTCCGGCGCGCGCACGTTGCCCTTTATGATATCCAGCAATTCTTCATTCAACTGCCCTTGCCGGTAAATCTTCAGTGGTGGGATTAGCAGGCCCTCTTCGTAAATATCCCTGCTCGATACGGATGCGCCCCTGCCGCCGGTATCGACGAGGTGGCTAATGGTCATGACGAAACCAATAAGATCGCCATTGCGGAATACGGGCCTCAATACGCTGACATCCGCAAGATGGCCGGTGCCGATCCACGGGTCATTGGTAATGATGACGTCACCGTCTTCCAGGCTGTGCGCGGGATAGCTTTCCAGCAGTTTTTCGATGGTATAAAAGGCGGTACCGGTAAACGCGGGCGTACTTTGCGAACCCTGGGCAATGGGGCGTCCCGAGCGGTCGAATATGACGGCGCCTGCGTCCCATGCCTCCCTCACGGTCATGGAAAAAGAGGTATGGACCAGCGCCAGGAGTATTTCATCTGCAATGGAGATGAGACGGTCCCAGAGGAGCCCCAGGGTGATGAGATCCAACGTATTATGCTTCATGGCGGGTTAAAACCGGTGCGGCAATGAGGTTCAGCCTGTCATCTGTTTCGACAGAGTCACCCTCATGAATGACGGCTGTGCACTCATCGTCTTCGATCAACATGGGCCCGGTAATTTTCTCTCCCTGCCGCAAGGCATAACGGTTAACTACCGGCCACTCAACAAAGCGGTCATCCTTGTGTGAATAGACGTTGCGGACACCGGTCGACGCGTCGCCGTTGCTGTGATCGGCAGGTTTACAGCCGTCAACCGGCGATGTGCCGGCAACAGTGACCTCCGCCTTCCAGTTGATGATTTCAATGTCCCTGTCGGGAAAACGGGTGAAGAAATGTTTTTCGTATGCCTCATGAAACAGACCCGGCAGCGCGGCATAAAGGCTTTTCATGTCGGCGCCGGAGGGCAGGCTGACTTCCAGTTCAAAACCTTGTCCCAGGTAGCGCATGTCCAGTCGCCTGGCGGTTTCAGGTTTGCCGGCACTCGCATCTTCATGGGAGATACTCCGCAGGATGCTGTTTTCCAGTTCCGTAAAGCGCTTGCTGAACCCTTCCGGTGAAAGCCCGCTTAACGCGGTCCGGTATGATTGCATGGAGGCAAAAGACACAGGCGCGCTCAGCAAGCCGACCGCAGATGCCACGCCGGAGGCGAAAGGGATGATCACCTGCGCCATTCCCAGTTTCCCTGCAATTGCCATGGCATGGGCCGGCGCTGCCCCGCCGCATGCAACCAGCCGGCACTTTCGATAGTCGATGCCGCGTTCTGCCGAATAATGTTTTATTGCCGCCGATACTTTTTCGTTGACGGTCTCGTAAATACCCCAGGCAGTGCGGGGTACCGTTGCGGCCAGCCTGCCGGCCAGGTTGCCGGCAATCACCCGTTCGGCAAGCTCGGACGGCGAACCCAGTTTACCGCCCGGAAACGTATCCGTGCCGTAATAGCCCAGCAGCAGGTTGGCATCGGCAGGGGTGGGCTGTTCTCCTCCAAGCCCGAAACAGGCGGGTCCCGGTTTTGCGCCCATGCTCTCCGGCCCGACCTTGAGGACGCCGCGCTCATCGATGGCGGCGATGCTTCCTCCCCCGGCGGCAATCTCGGCCAGGTCCAGCACCGGGGTGGAGACGGGCAGGCCGCTGCCTGATTTATTCCGGTAGACAAGGCCGACCTCCGTATCGTAGCGTTTCTGCGCCTTGCCGCTGCTGATAATGCCCAGCTTGGCTGTCGTGCCTCCCATGTCAAGCATGAGCAGGTCGGAACCGGCAGTGGCATTATCTACCTGGCCGCACCTCAGGGCAGCCGCGGCCGAACCGGATGCGAGCAGGCGTACCGGGTATTGACGGGCAGTGTCTATATTCACTACGCCGCCATCTGAGCCGAGCAGGTGCAGCGTACCGGTGAATCCGTTATTTGCTAACCAGGCATCAAGTTCCGACAGGTAAGTCCTGAATATGGATTGGGAATACGCGTTTACCACTGCCGTCGTCCAGCGCTCATACTCCCTGATGGCAGGCAGTACGCCAGCGGAGGTGGAGACGGACATACCGGGAAATTCACGGGCTATGATTTCGCCTGCCCGGCGTTCATGGACAGGGTTGCGGTAGGAATTGATGAAACACACGGCAACGGAGGTAATCCGGTGCCAGCCGTTTAATTCCTGAACCGCTCCCAGGACCTCTTGCTCCGGCAGATCAGTTTCTATTTCGCCCTTGCTGTTGATCCGTTCATCGATCTCCCTGCGCAGCGGCAGGGGGACCAGGGGTTCAGGGTACTCAATGCGCATGTCGTACAGGTCGTAGCGCTGTTCCCTGCCGATATCGAGCGCTGAGATGAAACCTTTTGTACATAACATGCCGGTGGCATCTCCCTTGCGCTCCAGCACGCCATTGGCAACCATCGTCGTTGCATGGGTAATACGGGATACGGCGGCCAGTTGCACACCGGCTTTTGACAGCAGGACCCCCAGGCCCTCACGGACCGCCTGCAGGGGGTCGTCCGGGGTGCTCAGTTGTTTATGCACATACAGTTGTTTAAATTCCCGGCCGGATAAGGAGAAATCGGTGAACGTGCCGCCGATATCAATACCGAGCTGAAACTGTCCGGTCTGGTTCATCGGGTAATAATGTCACACATAGTACTCATTCATCGCAACAGGGATCACAACAGTCAGTCCCGCAGATACCCGGGGTCAGAGCAAAATTCAGGCAACCCGGTAGATTGTATAGCCCTACTAATCGCTATTTTACGCTGACCCCGGATATCCAGAGCAGATATTATGTATACTGTACACAGATAATCCTTAGCCGGCATGTTATGAAGACAGGCGCACAAATTCTCGCAGATCTCCTGGTAAGTAATGGAACCCGCTTCGTGTTTCACATGCCCGGGGAAAGTTTTCTCAGCGCAATCGACGCCTTGAGCGGGCACCGGGATACGGTAACGGCGATCAGTTGCCGCAATGAAACGGGAATGGCCGTGATGGCCGAGGCGACGGGCAAGCTGACCGGCAAGCCGGGGGTCTGTTTTGTGACCCGGAGTCCCGGCGCGACCAACGCGTGCCTGGGTGTCCATACCGCGTTCCAGGATTCCTCGCCGATGATCCTGATCGTCGGCCAGGCGGGGCAGTTTGAGACCGAACGCGACGCATTTTTACAATACCAGGATTTCCCGAACATGTTTGCGCCCATGTCCAAGTGGGTGGCGCAGGTCGATAGCGCGCACCGGTTGCCGGAAATTGTCAGCCGGGCTTTTCATACCGCGCTGTCCGGCAGGCCAGGGCCTGTCGTCCTGGTAATCCCGGAAAATGTACTTAACGAAGAATGCCGGCCGCAGAACGTGGCTCCGGTACAGACAATTCAGCCTTCTCCTTCACAGGAACAGGTCGACGAGTTGTTCAGGCTGCTGGGCAAGGCAAAAAAACCGGTGTTACTGGTCGGTGGCGCCGGCTGGGATGAAACCGCAAGGGAGCAGGTACACGACTTTGCTGATAAAAATAAACTGCCCGTAGTCGCTTCTTTCAGGCGCAGGGATATTATTGACCAGCGCCATCCGTGCTACGCGGGCGAACTGGGTATTGCCTGCAATCCAAAAATTATCCCGTGGCTGCAGGAAAGTGACCTGGTCATTGCTCTTGGCCTGCGTCTCGGCGAGATGAATACCATCGGTTCCGGGTTCATGGTCGGGTTTACCCTGTTCGACGTGCCCGCGCCCAGACAGACCCTGGTACAGATTCACAGCGGTATTGAAGAACTGCAGCGGGTATACCAGGCTGATTTGGCAATTCTCGCATCTCCGGGCCCGATGGCCGCAGCCCTGAACGGCATGGAAGCCATTGCCGGCGTCCCGTGGGAGCAATGGACCCGGAACGCCCGTACCGAATATGAAACATTCACCGCCACCGACAATTGTCCCGGGCCGGTCGACCTGGCCGGCATCTTTCGCTGGCTGCGGGAACGCTTGCCGGCCGATGCCATCCTGACCAACGGGGCCGGCACCTATGCAGGCTGGAGCCAGCGTTACTTCCAGCATTACCGGCCGCAGACACAGCTTGGCCCGATCAGCGGCGGCATGGGCTACGGCCTGCCTGCCGCCATCGCCGCGAAACTGCACCGGCCTGAAGCGACCGTTGTTGCCCTGGGTGGCGACGGGTGTTTCCTCATGAACAGCGAGGAACTGGCGACCGCGGTGAAGTACCGGATAGCCGTTATCGTGCTGGTCATCAATAACGATATGTATGGCGCCATACGCCTGCACCAGGAGACGGCATTCGGCGGACGGGACCTGGGGACCTCCCTGTCTAACCCGGATTTTGCCGCCCTGGCCAGGGCGTACGGTATCTTCGGCGCGACCGTGAACAGAACCGATGAGTTCGAACCGGCTTTCGAACAGGCGCTGGAGTCCGGCGGACCTGCCTTGATCGAATTGAAAATCAACCCCGAAGCGATCAATACGCGCTTTACCCTGAGTTCCATCTCCGGCAAAGATCATAACTGATTCATATCAGGTGAGATTGGGAACCGGCAGATGGTTCAACGACACGGAGTAACACACCATGAAAAATCTGACGCATAATTTTCTCATAGCAGCCATCCTCTACGGCCTCTGGGGAACGCTGATGGGCGCCTGGATGGTATTTGCCGGGCAGTCACACCTGAGCCAGGTACACGCCCATATCAACCTGGTCGGCTGGGTGGCGCTGGCGCTGTTCGGCGCGTTTTACCATATCTATCCCAGTGTGTCCGAGACAAAACTGGCGGCTGTCCACTTCTGGACGGCAAACCTTTCCGTTCTTGCGCTCAATATCGGGCTGTGGATGTTCTTTGAACAACAAGGCGGGTTCCTGCTGATCAGGGTGGGGACGCTGCTGGTATTGCTGTCGTTCCTGCTGTTCCTGGTGTTAATGTGCCGTGCAAGGCCGGCCTGAAGGGGAGACGATATGATTAAATTCATCTTTACAGGCCTGTTCGCCATGTTATTCGGAATGGCGGCGCAGGCGGGTGACGTGCGCTTTACGTTGCTGGAAAAAGGCGCGAGTTATGAAATGGATGAGGCCGGCGGGTTACACCTGGTCAGGATTGAATTCGTCAGCGAAACCATTTTGAGTGACGGCGGGGCTATCGTTGACGGGACCATAACACAGGCCGGAAGCGCAACGCCGGTATTCGAGTTGAAGGCATCGGAAGCCTTTTTCAACCGTTATGCCAATTCCTATGCGGATTTCAGTGCGCTGGATAGAGCCCATCCCAATACCGGGTACGTTGTCAATATCCGCGGCAGGTCCAGCCGCATTGAGGATTTATCCCTGGTATTCGACGGCCCGGAAGGGGAGGTGCAGTTCCCTGACCCCATACGTATCACGTTACAGCAGGAAGATAACGAAGCCGGTTTTACACGGGTTGACCCCGATAAGGACCTGCACCTGGTCTGGAGTGAATTTTCCAAGGGCGCGGCCGACCCGAGGGGCATCCTGGATGACCTGGTATTCGCCATAGTCAGCGATTGTCACGGCAACAGCGTCAGCCGTAGCGGCATTCCCTTGGTCATGCCGGAGTACCTGACCTTCCGCGCCGATGAACATGTCATACCTGCCGACAGCTTACAACCAGGGTTGACCCATGAAGTTACGGTTATACACGTGAATGGCGTGGATACCAGGCAGACAGGGGATACGATTGCCATGGTCAGCTATAACGCCACCACGAAAATGCATTTCCGGACCACAGGCGAAGATGTCGGACTGCCTTGTGCAGAAGCGCCCTGAGCGGTTCTGCCGGCCAATCATGGACAGTAACAGGCTCTGACCGATATCAAGGGGCTGCGCAGGTATAGCTATCCATTTTCGTGGTATCCCCGCGTCCGCGGTACCTGGCAATTTCAGGGTACGGGCACAGCGGGTGTTCCCGTACCGTTTCAGCGTCTTCAAGCTCGATTGCCCTTATCCGTTCCGGCGCAGTGCCGCCTTCAACCCAGTTGATCAGGGAGGTCATCCCGTCAAAGCGGTCGGCGCCCAGTCCGCCCCAACAGTGGAAACCGCCGGGCACCAGGAACAGCCGAAAAAAAGAAGCGGTGTCTTCACCCATATCGTCGACGACCTGATCATAGTAATCCACGCTGATGTGGGGGTTGACCCCCGCGTCCGCCCAACCGTGGTACAACAACAGCTTTGCGCCGCGCGCGCGGAAGCTGCTGAAGTCCGTGGAGTTGGCATCCATGATGTCAGACATGGCTTCAAGGCGCGGCAGGGTTTCCTTTACGTCCAGTTCACGCCAGTCGATGGTTTCATCGTCTTTCTCAAAGGCAAGGTATTTCAGCCAGGAATCGACGATGGCGATCTGCTCACTGAAGCCCCGTTCGTCGGGAAATACCCGGCGCCACCAGGGGGACCGGTCCGGCACCGGCTCAAACGTGGCAAACTTATAATGGCGCCCGCTTGGCTCCGAACCTACCGGTATCCCCGGCGCAACCTGCACGCCGTCAACGACCAGGCCGTTATATATTCTCGCCAGGGCTTCTATTTCCGTAGCGGTGAAACCGGTTTTGCCCGTGGCGTCAAGGGGCAGGTCCCGGGCCGGGTCAAAATCAATCGCCAGCGGGTTTTCAATGACACCGTCCGCCACCTTGTCCAGTTCGTCGTACCTGTCCATGATGATTTTCCCCAGCAACTCGATGCGATCCGCGTCGAACCGGCCCTGCAGTTGCGCCATCTGGTTGTTCCAGGCGTACAGCACGCTCCTGACAAAATCAAACACCGGGGAACCGACCAGGATGCCGTCGTAATCGGCCGGATAGCGCAGCGCCGCCTTGATGCCCTGGCCGCCGGCGGTGGAGCAGCCGTCGTAGTATGAATAACTGGCCGGCTTGCTGTAATACATCGCGGCCAGCCGTTTGCTGACGACGGTAGTCAGGTGCAGAGCGCGGAAGCTGTAATCGACCTCCTTGTGAATGGCGTTGTGTGCCCAGGTGCCGCCCGGTTCGGCATCCTTGTCGTGGCCGAGATTGCTGAAGGCGGTGGCGAACCCGTTGCGCAAGGCGCGCCGGCGATCGTCCAACCCGTAGTTTCCGTATACCGAATGACCCCCGTAGCCGCCGTTGCCGTGGACATACAGACGCCGGTTCCAGTCAGCCGGCAGGTTGGTGCGGTATTGTATTTCCGGGGCAATGACCCCTGTCACTTCGCATGATTCAGGCGCGGCTTCAGTTGCAGGGACAAGCCTGGCGCTGATGACGCTGTGGTCGAAATCGGTCACGGACATAAGTTCCCTGCAAGCCATGGCGGGAGTGACGTCGCGCTGGCGGTAGTCTATCCCAGAAATCTCAGCGTCCATGAAACTCCAACTGTTGGTTTCCGCGACAGTGTGCAAATGGGTGAGTGACAGGATTGTGAAAACCATCCATTGCGTTAATCGGGTGGTTTGAAATGCCGGCAGGTTCATGGAGTGTATCCTTGTTCAGTATGTCCGGGTCGGTAAGCCGCCTGTTTGGTGCAGGGATATTACTGTATACTGTATGCTCATCCCCCAATTCTGGCAATTAACCGATTGTTGATACCACCCGTGGGACAAACTTGGTCATGAGTAAACCTGTCAGGGTCCTGTCATTTGCGTTATTCCTTCTCTTCACCGGAAACGGCGTTTTCGCGGCCGGTCCCGCGGTCCTGGAAGTCCACAGCACGTTTCCCAGGGACCTGGCCGTTCAGGGTGAAAGCGCGCATCACCTGAACGGGATAATACAGGAGATTTCCTCAGGCAGGCTGAAACTGGATATTTACGGAGCCGGGGAGATTGTCCCTGCCTTTGAAGTGTTCGATGCGGTCAGCGCCAACGCGGTAGCGGCAGGCTGGGACTGGATCGGCTACTGGGCGAACAAGGTGCCGGTTACCGGTATTATCGGCTCGATGCCGTTCGGACCGCCTCCGGATGTGTTTATTTCGTGGTTGTATGCCGGCGGCGGCCGGGAGATCCTGCAAAGAGCCTATGATAAACACAATCTGTGGGCCATACCCTGCCACATGACGCTGCAGGAAGCGGGTGGCTGGTTTAACAAGGAGATCAATTCAATCGAGGATTTCCGTGGTTTGAAGATGCGCATTTCCGGGCTGGGAGGAAAGATACTCAACAGGGTCGGCGCATCCACCCAGCTTATCCCCGGCGGCGAGGTTTACCTGGCGCTGGAGCGCGGCCGCATCGAGGCCACCGAGTATGCCCTGCCTCAAATCGATGACGCGCTGGGGTTTCCCAGGATCGCCAAATACTATTATTTCCCTGGCTGGCACCAACCCACCAGCCTGAATACCCTGATGATCAACAGGACTGTCTGGGAGGAATACACGCAACAGGAACAGTTGATATTTGAAACCGCATGCAGGGTCAATTTTTTGTGGAGCTACACCAACGGAGCGGTTCCCCAGTCCGATTTTCTCAGCAAATTTGAAGAGCAGGGCGTGCAGTTACGCCGCTTCCCCGACGAAGTACTGGATGCGTTACGGGAAGCGTCACGGGCAGTGCTGGAAGAAGAGGCAACGAAAGATCCGTACTTCAAAGAGGCCTATGATTCGATCCGGGCCTTCAGCGCCAAAGTGAACCGCTGGTATGAGATACAGGACTTCAAACGGTAACGGTTAAGTCGAGGTCGATTATGTACATTGGTATTCGTATTTGCGGGTTGCTGGCGGCTCTTATCCTGGGCAGTTTAAATGGCGCGAATGCAGGTGACTGGCCCGTGCACAGCGGTGACAAGAAAGGCACGCGTTATTCCCTGCTGAAACAGATCACCCCCGATAACGTGGATGACCTGGAAGTCGCCTGGCGTTACCGCACCGGGGAGAAAGAACGGCGCGGCGAAAAAGCATTTGAACAGAGTAAGGATCAAAGCATTCCCCTGCTGGTTGCCGGTAATTTAGTCATCTGCACCCCGTTTAACCGCATTATCGCCCTGGACCCGGCCAACGGAAATGAACGCTGGGTATTTGACCCCGATATCCCCCTGGACCTGGTGGAGCCCACTACCTACGGGTGCCGTGGAGTGGCTTACTGGCGGGACGAGAACAGTAGCGATGAGGCGCCGTGCCAGGAACGCCTGTTGTTCGGCACCAATGATCTGCGCATGTTCGCAATCGATGCGAAAACAGGCAAACGCTGTGCGGAATTCGGTGATGGCGGCGTCGTGGACTTGCCGCCGAGCAAACCCGAACTGTACCGTGGTGAAGTCCAGTACGCGTTTCCACCCATCGTGGTTAACGGTGTTGTCGTACTGGGCTCGACGATCGGCGACAACCAGCGTATCGATACGCCCAGCGGCAAGGTACAGGCCCTGTCGGCAAAAACCGGGGAAAAGCTGTGGGAGTTCGAACCGATCCCCAGGTCGGCACAGGACCCGGCCTTTGCTACCTGGGGTAATAACAGCGCCCTGGTAAACGGCAGCGCCAACGTCTGGTCCAACATGGCCGCGGATGAGGGGAGGGACATGGTGTTCCTGCCGGTCTCCACGCCCGCGCCGGATAATTACGGCGGTGCGCGGCCGGGCAATAACGAATACGCAAATTCACTGGTGGCATTGAGAGCCAGCACCGGTGAAATGATCTGGCACTATCAAGTCCTGCACCACACGATCTGGGACTACGACCTTGCGCCCCAGCCCCTGCTGGTTGATCTGCCCCGTGACGGGGAGATGGTGCCGGTCGTGGTGCAAAATACCAAGCAGGGATTGATCTTTGTTTTTCACCGTGAAACGGGAGAGCCGTTTTTCCCCATTGAAGAACGCCCGGTGCCGCAGGGAGATGTCCCGGGTGAATGGTACTCCCCGACACAGCCGTTCCCGGTAAAACCGCCGCCTTTGATCAAACCCACAGTCACGCCGGACGATATGTGGGGATTCACCTTCTGGGACAAGGGCAAGTGCCGCGAGATGCTGGAAAACCTTCGTTACGGGGCCATGTATACACCACCAAGCCTGCAGGGGAGCGTGATCAGCCCCTGGACCGGCGGGGGCGCCAACTGGGGCGGCCCGGCCTTTGACCCGGAACGCGGCCTGATGATCATCAATACCAGCCGGGTCATGAAGGTCTCCAAACTGGTGCCCATAGAGGAAGCCGATAAAGACACGAAAGGTGATGACTTTCACTATGGCCCTGCGGAAAAAATGCACGGGACGCCGTATGCGATCAAGGACCAGTTGTTCGTATCGCCCTGGGGAGCGCCCTGTAACACACCGCCCTGGGGCGGCCTGACCGCGGTTAACCTTGCCGAAGGTACGATCTCGTGGGATGTCCCGCTGGGTTCCATCGAAGATCATCTTCCCCTGCCAATCCCCTGGAACCTGGGTATGACGAATATCGGCGGTCCGATCATCACCGCCAGCGGCCTGATCTTTATCGCCGCGACCATGGACCAGGTCTTTCGGGCCTTTGATATAGAGACCGGTGAGGAGTTATGGCGGGACAAGTTGCCTGCGACCACCATGACAACGCCCATAACCTACGAGGTTAACGGCAGGCAATACATAGCCGTGGTCTCGGGAGGGCACGGTGAGGTCCCCAGCGTCAGGGGCGACTATGTATTGGGTTATGCCTTACCTGCGGATTAACTCCTGCAGGGTGAACTAATCATCTGTTCCAGGGGACACCCTTCAACATCGCCACCTACTCTTTGTTTCTTTGCCGAATGGATTAAACCTTCGCAGCGCCATACAGAAGGACGACTGCAAATAAGATGACAATCACACACAGCGCTATCATTTCAATCATAGGGTTCTGATTTGGCTAGCGAGTGAGCGTATAAAATCAGGGTCTTTCAGCAACTCCAGCTTTACAGTTTCTATATCACCCTGTTGGTTATTTTCAATAGCCCTGCGCAACATCTGGTTTATCTGGGTTTGATAAGGTAAGGAGCCAACCCCGCCGGCGGACTGCTTGAAGTAATCCACAATATCCCTGTCCAGGGATATTGTTATCCTGACTTTTGCCTGTTTCCCTTTTTCACCCTTGAGTTCCGGCAACAGGCCGCGACGCTTCACTTTCAGTTTTTTCAGGTCATATTCTTCGCGCATAATCTTCTGCCTCGCGATGGGTTACTTTACGTGCCGAAATGATGCGGATGGCATTATTTCGAAGTGTATAGCTCACAGTCAGCAAACGCCCCAGCTCAGAATGACCAACGAGGATTTCACGATCTTCATCATCACTATGATCGGGGTCATAAAATGCAACTTGATCAGGATCGAAGAAACATGATACCGCTTCATCAAAAGTCACCCCTTGATGCTTGTCCTTGTTGCTCCTAGCCTTAATATCATCCCATTCAAAGTGCATATTATGCTTATATCATACATATGCCCTTTTCGCAAGTTCAATATCGGTCTAGCCGCAGATGCGGCTGAATCCGGATGTTAAAGAAATTTTCGGCTTCCGCTACGAGGATTTTGAACTGGTGGGGTACCAAGCGCACCCGTCAATCCCGGCGCCTATCGCGGTATGACCCAGGGAAGGAGTCCCCTAAGCAGCTATAGTTCTCAGTACAAACTCAGGGTCAGCCTGGATCAGTCGCAGGTAATTTGAAGCAGCCGCATCAGGAGAGCGCTTTCCCTGTTCCCATCCTTTCAATGTGTCCAGACTCAGGTGATACGAACGCGCAAACACGGCTTGCGACATGTTTACCTTGCGTCGTATCGCCTTGATCGTCGCAGGCGTGATCACGAAATAAGCAGTTTCGGGCGTTATTTTGCCTTTGGCTACCTCTACTGCTTCTTTCAGGTTGGCTTCGAGTTCGTTGAATAACTTGTCGTCCACGTTCATCCCCTAACCGAATTCGTCGATAATTTGATCTACATACTTTTTCAAACGTACCGATTGGAACGAGTATCTGCATCTTGCATCCTTTTTCCTGCAAACCTTACTGTGGTTCATTGACCCCTAAAAGTCAATAAGTTACCTCACAACTGAACCATCTGGATCAGACGAACCCGTCGACTCCTGTGATACCCTTTGGCAGTATGAACAAGCTTTTCAGCCCTGATACTATCCAGAATGTAACCGCACTGATGTTCGCATAGGTTGGGATTGATAATGCGTGTTGGAAAGAAGCAAGTTCTCTTAGTTGCAATCCTCCTGTCATTTATCGTTGTATTGACAGCCATCTTCCTGGCGTACTGCTCGTATCGTTACGACAAGGTAATGGAAGTTGATATTTCTGTCGGTATCAACGAGGGGATGTATGAAACCATTGGCGGCACACAACAATGGATTCAGATAAGAGGCAAAGACAGGAATAACCCCGTCATTTTGTGGCTGAACGGAGGGCCGGGATTTTCCACAATTCCGCAAACGTTCTTCCACGTGCCGTTGGAAAAGGATTTTACCGTGGTCATGTGGGACCAGCGTGGAGAGGGCAAATCCTACGCTATCAGTGGTGCATCGATCGCCCCGACGATGACTATAGAGCGGATGGCTGCTGATGGGGTGGAGCTTGCCGAGTTTCTAAAACAACATCTTGGTGTCGACAGGATTGTGATTATGGGACATTCCTGGGGGTCGATACTTGGTGTACGCATGGCACTGATGCGGCCGGACCTGTTTTCAGCCTATATCGGCACCGGGCAGGTTGTCAGTCTCAGGGAAGCGATGGAACTGGAATATCCGTCGATCCTCGATGTGGCTCGTGAGATGGAAAATGAGCAGTCAGTTGAGGAATTGGAGGCTGCCGGACCTCCACCATACAGCAGGGTTAATGACTACATAATTCCTATTCGATGGGCGAATGCTTTCGATGCAGTAGCGCCGTCGGAACCCGGTCGTGGTAACACACTTGCTGCCATCTGGGCCTTTTTCAGGTTGTTTGTTTTGACTGATAAATCAGTCCGGGAGGGCATTGTGTTTTCGCAAAAATTAATGCTGGAACCGATGCTTGATGAAGATGTTCCCGGGCTTGGAACGGACTTTGACATTCCGGTTATATTTATTCAGGGTAGTGAGGATAAACTGTCTCCGACCGCAATGGTTCGACAGTATTACGAATCTATCTCTGCTCCGGAAAAGAAAATGATTGTCCTGGACGATGCCGGACATTTGGCCATTCTTAGAAATCGAGCTCTATTTAGAGATGCGCTTTTGGGTATTAAACCTTTGTTAACTACAAATGAAGGATGAGTGTTTGCTGAGGCGGATTTAGATTAATCCAATATGATTATCGCCGTCGTTCGACTCAGACTGATTTTGTTTCCTGAAACGCAGACCTGCAGCTTCAGGGCAACTCATCGCCTGAGCGTGGAGGTTCTCCACCGGACCGAAACAGAAGTGCGCGAAAAGCATTCATATCGGCCTCATTCATCTTATTCAAAAAAAATTGCTCGGTTTCCAGCACCGAAATCTTTTCAGCTACCGCAATTGTAATAAACTGGTTCATGCTGGATCCGTCCCGTTTGGCCACCTTGGCCACCTTGTCTTTCAAAGATTTCGGCAGTCTCAGTGGATAAGTTGATAAATCAGCCATTTCTCACACTCCTCAAGGCTTCCGCAGGGTTAATCACAACAATATTAAACATATCCGACACTTTGGCATAATCACGCAGGTTAAACGTCACGATGGCGTCTGCCTGACCGTTAACAGCGACCTCAAGCACCATTTCGTCATCAGGGTCTCTCAGGAAAGGCCGCCATAAAAAATGTGTCTTGACCGGTTCGATCAAAGCTGTAAGTCCGCTCACAAAAACAAGCGCCTGTTCCTGGTTCAACCCTGCTGCCGTCGCATGTTCCCGGGATGTGCATTTCGCTTCGTACTCAAAAAACAGCGGCACGCTGGCCAGCATTTTGAGTCGCTTGTCTAATACTTCGCCCAGCAAAGCGGCAGAAGCTCCAGTCGGGCTGCGCATCGCTGCGACAATGACATCCGTGTCTAAAACATACCTATGCATGATCACTAATTATACATCATATATGATGTCAAATCCAGGATATGGGGTGGGACCATTCAGGCCCGCTATAACGTACTGATAATAAACAGAAACAGTCCCGAAATACGCGCTAATACAGGCTTAAACTGCGGTTTTCATACGCCAAGACAGGGCTTTATTGACAAGTGAAATTTTCCGCCTCGTCAGTACTGCCATTACCCTTGTAAACAGCCACTTCAGGGTACGGACACAGCGGCCGGGTACGCACAACTTCACCGTTTTCGATCCGTGCAGCGTCTATCCGTTCGGGTACTACTCCCGCTTCCACCCAGTCAATCAGCGTGGTCATAACGTCAAAGTGGTCAACATTGCGTCCGCCGCGGCAATGGAACATGCCTGGCACCATGAAAGTGCGGAAAAATGAATGAGTTTCCTCGCCCGTCGTCTCCATGACCTGTTCATAGTACTGCACCGTCATAATCGGACTCACCCCCACATCGGCCCAGCCGTGGTACATGAGGATCTTGTTTCCCCTGTCCATAAAAGGACTCAGATCCGTAGCCGTGGCATTCATGATTTGGCCCATCGGCTGCATTTTTTCCAGGTCGGCCTCCATATTCAGGTCTTTCCAGTCATAATCGGGGTTGTCCTGGGTAAAGGCCATGTACTTGAGCCAGGATTCGAGTATTTCCAGGGTCATGTTATACCCGGTGCCTTCGCGGTAAACCCGCGCCGACCAGGGTGAGGCTTCACTGGTCTTTTCATAGGTTCGACCGGCATCACGCACACCGGGCAGTTCCGCACCCACGGGCAGACCTGGTGCAACCTGCCTGTCACCGATGCGGGGGCCCTGGTAAATCCGGGTAAATGCCTCGATCTCGGAATCGGTAAAGCCGTTTTTGCCCTCCGGGTCCCGGGGCAAATCCCGGGCCGGCACGAAATCGACAGCCAGCGGGTTGCCTATCACGCGGTCTGCAACGCCGTCCAGGGCGTCGTATTTCTCCATGATTATCTCTCCCAGCAGGTGCACCCGTTCGGCGCTGAGCGGTATCTTGTCCGCCGTTGCCTGGTTCCACCAGGATTGCATTTCAATCGTCGGCAAATCGTAAAACGGCGCGCCCACGGCAATGCCGTCAAAATCATCCGGGAAGCGCTGGGCCGCAACCAGACCCTGGCGCCCGCCGCCGGAACATCCTTCGAAGTAGGAATAGGCGGGTTCCTGCCCGTAATATTGGGAGATCAGTTGTTTTGCGACTACGGCCGTCAGGTGTACGGCGCGATAACCGTAGTCAATTTCCTTCTGGATATTATTGTGCGCCCACGAGGCAAAGTGCGCATCGTCGGTTTGCCCCGTGTTGGTGAACGCGGTGGCAAAGCCCAGGCGCCGGGCCTTGGCCCGGTCTTCCCTGGCGTAATCGCCGTAAACGGATTGCCCGCCAAACCCGCCGTTGCCGATCATGTACAGGCGTCCGTTCCACTGCTTCGGCAGGTTGACGACATACTGTATCTCCGGCGTGATAACGCCGTGGATCTCGCAGTGTGCGGATGAATTCTCATCGGCGGGGATTGTTCTTGCGGATATCACACTGTGGTTGAAATCCGTCAGGCTCACAAGACCACGGCAATCCCCCGTCGCGGTTGCAGCAGCAAGGTGGTAGTCGACGCGACCGTTACCTGCATCAGCAAAGCTGGCGCCGTTTACATCTGCTCCAATCGTTACGGCAGGCGCCAGGCACAGCAAACCGGAGATGATCAAGACATTTTTTTTCAATGACATGGTTATTCACACCTGAAACTGTCTGCCCGGTTGCTGTCCCCCGAACCCTGGTAACGCGCCGTCTTCGGGTAGGGGCACAGGGGACGGGTGCGGGTAATGCGGTTATTTTCAACTCTGGAGGCGATAATCCGGTCCGGCGCGACATCCGCCTCCACCCAGTTTATCAGCGTCGTCATGGTGTCAAACCGGTCCACGTTGCGGCCGCCGTAACAATGGAACATGCCGGGTATCATATACGTCCTGAAAAAAGACTGTGTTTCCTCATCCCCCATCGTCTGCATGACCTTGTCGTAATACTGCACGGTCATGATGGGGCTGACGCCGATATCCCCCCAGCCGTGATACATGAGCAGCTTGCCGCCGCTGTTCCTGAATGCGGAGAGGTCGGGGTTGTCGGCATTGAATATGGCTGACATCGCCGACATCCGGGGCCAGTCCTGTTCCGGGTCCAGTTGGCGCCAGTCAAACTCCGGATCGTCTGTCGTAAAGGCCATATATCGCAACCACGGGACTAATATGTCCAGTTGCTGATTGTAACCTGAAATATCCGGGTAGAGGCGGGAATTCCACGATGACAGCATGGGGGATTTGTCTGCAGTGCGGGCCGCGTCCCGTCTCCCCGGCAATTCCGCGCCAGCGACGATACCTGGCGCGATTTGTTCGCCGTTTAACTCAAGTCCTGCGAAGAGACGCTGCAGGGTCTTGATCTCGGCGCGGGTAAACCCGTCCCGGCCTGTTTCATCCCCGGGCAGGTCGCGTGCCGGGTCGAAATCGATTTCCAGGGGATTGCTGATGATGCCGTCCCGCAGGCCGTCCACCGCATCGAACCTGTCCATGATGAACTTCCCCAACTGTTCAACCTTTACCGCGGACAAGGCCGTTTCGGCCAACGCCACCTGGTTATTCCAGTATTGCATCATGATGCCGGCCAGGTCATAAAACGGCGCGCCCGCGGCAATACCGTTAAAATCGCCGGGAAATCGTTGCGCGGCGACCAGGCCCTGGCGGCCGCCGCCTGAACAACCGTCAAAATAGGAGTAGCCGGCGGCTTTGCCGTAGTAGATTGCGGCCAGGCGTTTTGCCGTGACAATCGTCAAATGGACCGCGCGAAAGCCGTAATCGATCTCTTTCTGCAGGTCGTTGTGAGCCCAACTGGCATTATGGCCGTCGTCACGGGTATGCCCGGTATCGGTAAAGACCGTGGCAAATCCCTGGCGTAGCGCCGGACCGGATAATTTAGCGCCGTAGGACCCAGTGACGGACTGGCCGCCGTATCCGCCATTGCCGTGCATGTAGATACGCCGGTTCCAGCTGTCCGGTAATTTGAGCATGAACTGGACCTTGGGCTCAATAATTCCATAGATGGCGCACAGCCCGGGTAAACCGTCGGCGGCTTCAATCTCCGTGGCTGAGATAACGGTGAAATCAAAGTCCGACTGGTGGCCAAGTTCACTGCATTTGAGCGCCGGAACCGCAGAGCCGGCAGCGAGGTCCACGGCAATCTCGCTTGCCTCAAGAAAATTCCCGCCATGTGTAGCCTGTGCCGATGCCGGCGCAGGCAGGCAACTGCAGTAAATCCCGCTAATAATTATCACCCTTGAGAAACAGGTGCGAAGCACCGGGAATAATCCCCGGGAGTGAAGCTGTTTAGCGCGCATGAAAGTCAGTCACCTTGGTCGCTGTCCGAAAAACATTTTATCTACGGAAATTTGGGGTCAGAGCAAGGGGTCAGAGCAACATACCTGCGCCATCCAAGCTTGGCCGTATTTTTTCTCTGACCCCTTGCTCTGACCCCAAATATTCCAAAGAGAGTTATGTAGATGTGATCCTACTACAGTTTGCTATCATTCCGATCCATGGCCGCGCCGATTATAGAATTTCGCCACCTGTCCAAATCCTACCGGGAGGCCGATCAGGAGCATGTCGTTCTGGATGATGTAAACGGGGAAATACACGAAGGGGAATTTATCGTATTGCTGGGCAAGAGCGGATCCGGAAAATCCACCCTCCTTAATCTCGTCAGCGGTATCGATGCCCCGAGCCGGGGTGACATACTTGTAGACGGGCAATCGCTGACCGGGATGAGCGAGGATGAACGCACCCTGTTCCGGCGCCGTCATATCGGTTTCGTGTTCCAGAGTTTCAACCTGATCCCGACACTGACGGTAAGGGACAACCTGTTGCTGCCGCTGGAATTGACCGGCCAGCTTGATGACGGCAACCGCACCGCGCTCGAGACTATGCTGGAGGAACTGGGCATGGCGCACCGGGTCGACTATTACCCCGACAAGTTGTCTACCGGTGAACAGCAACGCATCGCGATTGCCAGGGCGCTGGTCCATGACCCGTCGATCATCCTGGCAGATGAACCCACGGGAAACCTCGACCACGATACCGGGCAGGACGTGTTGAACCTGCTCGACCGGCTGGTGCGCCGCTCCGGCAGGACCATGATCATGGTTACCCACAGCCGGGAGGTCATCGGCCTGGCCGACCGCTTGATGACGATACGGGATTGCCGGCTGGAACAAAGCAGTCGTTAACTATGGGCAGCATCCTGCTACGGTCAAGCCGGCATTTTTTCCTGCGCCATCCATGGCAACTGGGCCTGGCCGTGGCAGGTATCGCACTGGCTGTTGCCGTGGTGGTGTCCGTCGACCTGGTTAACCAAAGCGCAGGGTATTCCTTCGAACGCTCCACCGAAACTGTCGTCGGCAGGGCCACCCACCAGGTTATTGGGGGACCTGCCGGCCTTGATGAAACGCTGTACACCCGGCTGCGTGTCGACCATGGCATGCGGGACCTGGCGCCCGTGATCGAGGCTCACGTCACGCTCCGGAAGGATGAACGACGGGAGGCCCTGGTCTTACTCGGTCTCGATCCCTTCGCGGAAAGGACATTCCGCGCATACGCCTGGTTCAACAACCTGCAGAACCCGGAAGGAGAGGGGGTGTTCATCCCCCTGTTGACGGAGAAAAATACCGTGCTCCTTGACGCCGCCACCGCAAACCGCCTGGGCCTGGTGGAGAATGATGATGCGACCCTGGTTACCGGCGGCAGGAGCATACCGGTTAGTGTCACAGGCATCCTGGCCGGGTCCGTAGCGGGAACGTCCCACAGTCCGGACAACCTCCTGCTGGCGGATATGGCCACCGCCCAGGAACTGCTCGATATGCCGGGACGGATTAACCGGATCGACGTGGTGCTCGAAGACGGAGACGACAGGACGAAGAACAGGCTGGAAGCCCTGTTGCCTGACGGTGCGGCTTTGCTGGCGGCAAGCACCAGGACCCGTTCCCTGGAGCAGATGACCGGCGCTTTTCATACGAACCTGACCGCACTCAGCCTGCTGGCGCTGCTGGTGGGCATGTTTCTCATCTATAACACCATGACCTTCATGGTGATGCAGCGGCGCCCTCTGCTTGGCAGGTTGCGGGCCCTGGGGGCAACGCGGCGGCAACTGGGGGCGATGATTGCCATGGAGGCCTTGCTGGTGGGTCTGGCGGCTACTGCTGCCGGTCTGCTGTTCGGTATCGCACTGGCGCACGGACTGCTACAGGTCGTGAACCGCACCTTGAACGAAGTGTATGACCTGCTCACGGACGCGAATCTCACACTGTCGCATTTTTCATTGATAAAGGGCGCATTGCTGGGCACGGCAGGGACGCTGCTGGCAGCCATGCCCGCGGCGCTGGAAGCAACCAGGGTCACCCCGGGACAGGCGCTGCTGCGTTCCCACCTTGAAACGTCTGCACGGCGCGTGGTGCTGCCCGCGTCCCTTGCAGGCGTTGTTGCGCTGTGCGCAGGGGTTGCGGTTATCCAGCTTTCCAGCCCCGGTATCGGGCTGGGTTTCAGCGGGATATTTGTCATTATTATGGGTGTTGCCCTGTTTATACCCCTGGTGACCGTTGCCTTGATGGCCTGTTTAAAACCCCTCCTGGGCGGGGTCTTCGGTATTTCAGGCCGCTATGCCTGCCAGTCGGTGTCGGCTTCCCTGAGCCGCACCACCGCGGCCGTCGCGGCCCTGATGATCGCCATCGCCACGGTCATCGGCATAGGCCTGATGGTCAATAATTTCCGTGTTTCCGTGGACCGCTGGTTGCAACAGGCGCTGCGGGCGCAGATGTACGTATCGCTGCCGTCGACAGGTACGACGGCCTCGGCCCGCGCGTTGGACGCCGGGCTGGCGGATGCCATCCTTGCATTGCCGCAGGTGAGCGCAGTCAGCAGTGTGCGGCGCATCAACATTGAATCGTCCCGGGGCCGGACTGAGCTCGCCGCCTACGGCCTGAACGAGGTCGCATGGGAAGGGTTCCGCTTCAAACACGGCGATGCGGATGACATCTGGACTGACTTTCGCCAGCAAGACACGGTCATTGTTTCCGAGCCCTATGCCTGGCGTCATGGACTGAAACCGGAAGATGTGCTGGAACTCCGCACCGATCACGGCAACCGGTCGTTCCGGGTGCTGGGCGTATACAAGGATTACGGTTCCGACCAGGGTGTGGTCAGCATGAGCCGGCGCACCTACGAACGCCACTGGCGCGACGACCGCTATTCGGGTTTCGGTATATACACACAGCCCGGAACGGACCTGGAAGTGTTGCGCAGGCAGGTACGGCAACTGGCGCCTGAGCGGGACCTGTGGCTGCAGGACAGGGACAGGATACTGCAGACATCACTGGAGGTATTTGACAATACCTTCGTCGTCACCGAGATCCTGCGGGTGCTGGCGGCCGTCATCGCCTTTATCGGCGTGTTCAGCGCACTCATGGCGTTACAACTGGAGCGCCGCCGGGAACACGCCCTGCTGCGGGCCGTGGGTTTTCTGCCCGGGCAGGTACGGCGGCTGATAATTTCGGAAACCGGCCTGCTGGGTCTTGTTGCCGGACTGCTGGCGGTCCCCGTGGGTTGTCTCATCACCGCCCTGTTGATCCTGGTCATCAACCGCCGCTCCTTCGGCTGGACCATGGAATTGCAGTTCAGCGCGGACATCATGCTCCAGGGCATTGGCCTCGGTCTTGCCGCGGCCCTGCTTGCCGGCATCTATCCCGCCTGGAAGATATCCCGTGCGGAACCGGCCGAGGCCCTGAGAACGGAGTAACCGATGTCAGGGCGTAAATTCATGAAATTCGTGAAGGTAATTTTGATCCTGCCGGCAGTCCTTGCAATGTCCGGCTGTGCCGAAAGGAGTGAAGGGAACAGTGATGAACCGATTTCCGTCGCTAACGTATTGCGCGGCGATCCTGCCCAGGCCTTTGCCCGGGTTGGTGAGCCGCGAACATTCATCTTCCCGGCCGACCATGGCCCCCACAACGAGTATCGCACCGAATGGTGGTACTTCACCGGCAACATCGACGCGGGCGAGGAACACCGCTTCGGCTACCAGCTCACCTTTTTTCGGTTCCGGCCGAGAGCAGGGGAGACAAGCGGCTCTTCCCGCTGGCGGGCTGAACATTTCTACATGGCCCACTTCGCCTTGAGCGATATCAATAATGAAAGGATCCATGCCTTTGAGCGCTTCAGTCGCGGCGCCGCGGGTCTCGCCGGCGCCGGTGCGGACAGGTTGCATGTCTGGCTTGACGACTGGTCTGCAGAAGCGGCATCACGGGAGACATTCCCCCTGCGCATCCGCGCAAGGCAAGACCGGATCGGCCTGGACCTTACCCTGCAACAGGGCAAGGCTGTCGTCCTGCACGGTGAAGACGGCGTCAGCGTGAAGAACGGCGAACCGGGCAATGCCTCCTACTACTACTCGTACACCCGCATGCCGACGGCGGGCAGCATCAGCGTTGGAGATACGGCCTACACGGTACGCGGCAACAGCTGGATGGACAGGGAGTGGAGCAGCAGCGCCCTGGGCAGGGAACAGGTCGGGTGGGACTGGTTTGCGCTGCAACTGTCAAACGATCATGAACTGATGTACTACCGTTTCCGCCGCGCGGACAACGCGGTTGACCGGTTCAGCTACGGCGCGGTTATTTTCCCGGACGGGAGCATGCACACGCTCGGTTTCGACCAGGTAGAGCTGGATATACTCGATACCTGGCCGAGCCCCGAAAGCGGTGTAACCTACCCGTCCGCATGGCGCCTGCGGGTGCCGGCACATGGACTCGACCTCAACATCCGTCCGGCGCTGGCCGGCCAGGAACTGGACCTGTCGTTCCGTTACTGGGAGGGCGCGGTGGAATTCGACGGCGCGTTCGGCGCAAACGAGGTAAACGGTCGCGGCTACGTGGAGCTTACCGGCTACGATGCAACTTCCGCGCCGCGAACCCGGTAAACAGCAGTCAGCTTACCGGGGTAAGAATCAAGGTCCGTAAATCAGGTCCAGCCCAACTCATCTAATGCCCACGCTGAGTTCCATATTTTCACCATGCTGGAAACAAGGTCATTATCATCGAGGGTCAGCACATAGACGTAGTGCGAGTTGGTCCGTTTGTTTGTCGGCGGCACCGGTCCGCCTTCACCGGTATGGGTACCTGAAAACGTTGCGAAATACAGTGCCGTTCGCGTTGCCTCATTATAGGACGATGCGTGCAGTTCGTAACCGCAGTCGGGCATCAGGTTAAGCCCGAGGCCTGCCATCCATTCGGCATACCCTTCAACCGTATCTACTTCAGCCAGGGCGTCACTCTGCGCAACAAAGCCTGCGCCGGGCGCAACATATTGTTTACAGCCATTCCAGCCCTCAAGCCCTTCACAGGCGTGGAAAAAACGGTTTGCGTTGTCAAATGCGGACATGTGCGTCTCCTAAAGTTGATGTTTGCTCCAAGTACCAGGTTTTAATTTATCGCAACAGGTGAGTATTGTATACAATATCAATCAAAACGATTGGTTATACAGCCCTGCAACATACATGACAGCACACCGCACCGGAACTAATACATGACCAGGAATAAAGGTGTTATCGTCCAGTCGGAGCGTCTGCGCGATCAGATCTATAAATTGATCCGGGACGATTTGCGCACCGGCGCGCTGGCGCCCGGTGAACGGCTGGTTGAAGTGAGCCTGGCAAAAAAACTGGGTGTATCCCGCACCCCGGTGCGTGAAGCGCTGTTCCAACTGGCCAGTGACGGTTTGCTGGCCGAGTCCAGCCGGGGTTACATGTTACCGGTACACACTACTGAGGAAATCAGGGACAGGTTGGAGATACGCAGGCTGCTGGAACCGGAAATACTGCGCCGGGCATGCGAAGAAGCCAGCAGCAGGCAGATTAAATCATTGCTGAAAGCCCTGGAAGAAGAGAAGAAATATATCGATGCGGAAGATGCGAGCAAGTTCATCGGCGCCAATGCCAACTTTCGCCTGGTGCTGTTGAGCCTGTGCAAAAATCAGTTATTGACGAGGTGCGCAGAGCTTTACGACGACCAGTTCCAGTGTTTCCGTATCTGGGGGTTGAATGAACCCAGGGGCCGGGAACTGGCAGTGGGCTCCCATGAAAAGATCTGCAATGCGATCAAGGACAGGAAACCTGCGGCGGCGGTTAAAGCCTTGCAACAGTTACTGGACAGGGTAGAACAGATGCTGGAACAGTACCGCGACAGTGTGGCATCGTGAACTCCCGCCATTGAGCCGGGTGCTGTTGCGACAATTTTTTAAGGGGAAGTCACTATGAAGCGCTGGCAATTTATGTATGTTGTATTAACGTTGGCTGGGTTCTTTTCACTGCAGGCAAGTGCGGCAGGGGAAGAGGATGGACAGTGGTACCCGTCCAGGTACGGCGCTGCCGACACCATCGGCGCGGCCAACAACCTGTCCCCGGAGAAAACACTTCTGGCAACCAGGCTGGTCAAACAGGGCAAGGCTGTTTCCCTGGCAATAGATACCGGCGCGGATACGCCGGCCCCACCGTTCCGCTCCTACCAGATGCACATCATGCACCCGGGTGACGGGACCGGCGCGCCGGGCGGCCCGCTGCAGGCCACGTCAAACGATGACATGATGATAACCTGGCTGGGTATCGGGACCCAGATCGACGGACTGGGTCACGCGGGCATCAACCACCGCTATTACAACGGCGTTCATGCAAGGGATTTTGTCCGCCCCTCCGGCCTGGCCAAATTCGGCACGCACGAGATACCGCCGATAGTTACGCGTGGTGTGTTACTGGATATGGCCGCATTCCTGGGCCATGACATCGTGCCGGCAGGAACCGCGTACGGCCGCCGGGATATTGAGGGAGCAGCCGAACGCCAGGGACTGCGTATAGAACAGGGGGACGTGGTCCTGTTACATGGCGCCTGGATGAAAAACTACGAGGAGGGCGGCGGCGCCTGGCTCTGGCACGGCTGGCCGGGATTGAATGTCGAAGGCGCGCAATACCTGGCCGGACTTGGTGTCGTTGCCGTCGGAGCGGATAATGCCGGGCTGGAGGCCTGGGACGGGACGGGCGGCGCGCCTGGCTCCGGGGTACACCAGGAATTGCTGGCCAGAAACGGTGTTTATATTATCGAGGGAGTGTGGACCCTGGACCTGGCTGCTGCCGGGGTTTCCGAATTTCTGTTCGTGCTGGGGCAACCGAGGTTTGTCGGTGCGGCGCAGATGGTGGTAAATCCCATAGCCATCTACTGAAACAGGTAAATATGCTCTATGCCGGTTTACCCGGCGTCCCTGTTCCAGTCCGGGTATTCCCTTAAAAACAGTAACATGGCGGCTGCCGCCACGATCAAGGCGGCATACGCGACCAGGACGCCCGTATAAGACCCCATTGCGTCGTAACCCAGCCCCAGTACCAGCGGACTTAAACCGGACCCGATTATGTGTATTCCGTAAACAGAGCCGTAAAGTTCACCGTAGGAGCGTGTGCCGAAGTAGCGGCTGATCAGGTAGGCGATAATATTCGGGTTACCGCCGCTGCCGAGACCCAGCATAACGCCTATCAGGAATGCGGCAGGCCCCACCACACCCGACAACATCAACAGGATGGAACAGACCGCACAGGCGGAAAAGGCAATGGCCACATGGGGCGCAAAGAAACGGTCGGCCAGGTAGCCTGCGCCGACGCGTCCGATAATCGTGCAAAGGCCGCTGACGGAAAACACCAGCGCTGCCGTTGATGCCGCCATGCCCCAGTCGGTCAGCATGGGCACCAGGTGGATGCCGAGCCCGTTCACGCCCAGGCCGATGCCGACGAACGCGACCAGCATTATCCAGAATGTCTGTGTCTTGCGCGCCTGCGCAGCAACCAGCCCGTAAGCCTGTTGGTTTTCACTGCCGGCCTGCTGTGCCGGCTGGTCGTCGCCGTCGGCGCGCAGGCCCATTTCACCGGGTGTTTCCTTCAACAGCAGCCATACCAGCGGTATGGTAATTGCCGCCATGGTGACGGCCAGCCCGACGTATGCCAGTCGCCAGCCCGTTAATTCGATGAGGAACTGTGCATAGGGCGCAACAATGGCGTTGCCGAGCCCAACACCCGCCATGGTCATGCCCAGGGCGAGTCCGCGCCTGCGGTTGAACCAGTTGGTAACTACCTTGGCGTAGGCCACCCCGCCTGTTCCGGAACCGGCGATGCCTATGCAGATAAAACTGATATACAGGTGCAGTATCGATTCGGTCAGGAAATACAGCGAAGCGACAAGACAACCCAGGATCAGTATCGACGGGTACAGAACCCGCTTGGGGCCGAAGCGGTCCACCAGGCGGCCGGCTACGGGCATGGCAAAGGAGAGCGACAAGGCCGCCAGGGTGATGGCCAGGGAAATATCACCCCGTTCCCAGCCAAACTCGGCGGCCAGGGGTTTCATGAACAAACCGAGTGACAGGATTGCTATGGGCGCGATACTCAGCGCCATGCCGGCAACAGCTGCCGACACCACCCACCAGCCGAAGAAGATCCTGTTTACCATGGGTTAGCCTTGCCGTCCTGGTTGAAGTACCCGCCTGAATTTTCCAGAGTCAGGCCGGTTATTGCCTGCCGGACCTGTGCAACACTCTCCTCCGGCGAAAGCGGGGCATGCGCTCCTCCCATATCCGTGCGCACCCAGCCCGGGCTGATTGCGGCGGTAATGACACCCTGTTCCGCCAGGTCAAATGACAGGGCTTTTATGATCGAATTGCCGGCAGCCTTGCTGGCCCGGTAACTGTATTGCCCGCCGCCCGTATGGCCGGCTGACAGGGCAGTGGAAGCCTTCAGGCTGGAGATATAGACCAGTTTTTTCTGGTTGCTCGCGGCAATATGACCGATAAATGCCTCGGCAATTATCAGGATCGGGAGTGTATTGATGCGGAATATCTGCAACCGCTCGGCGTAACCCGTTTGCCGAAACCCGTCCTCGTGGTCGATGCCGGCATTTTGAATAAAGACATCTATGGCCGTTCCTTCAAGTTGTGCGGCGAGAGCATGAATAGCATCGTTATCGGTCACTTCAAGCGGGTAAATGTCACAATTCCCCCGGTACTCTGCGCCGGTTTCCCGTAGTTCCCGGGCCTGATCAGGTTTCCTGCAGGTGGCGATGATACGCCAGCCGTCACGCAGGTATTGGCGGACAAATTCCAGGCCAAGGCCGCGGTTGGCGCCGGTAATCAGGACGGTCGGCATGGAAGATGGCCTCTGTGCATCCGGGCGTTATTCAGCCGGCTTCCGGCCTGTCTTTCCCGTGCAGCCAGAAGATGACCAGGAACAGGACGACCCCCAGGATGCCGAGCGCCGATCCGCCGCGGAATATGACTACCAGGGTTTTCGTCCCGACCAGGATATTCTGCAGGAACATCCACCAGCCCAGGTTCATGAAAATGACACCGGCCACGGAACATATGAGATGGGTCAGTGCAAGAGAGCAGTCTTTCATGGCCGGGTAAATCCTGTAGACGACACCATAAATTGCCAAAGATACCCAGCCAAGCAGGTTGATGTGAGCGTGGATCTTGCTGTAGACAAAACTGTTCACGGCTACCATCCACAACCCTGTGCACATACCTACTACTGCGAAAAAGGCGCCGGTCAGGATGAATATCCTGTCGATGTTACGCATGTTCATGTTTCAGTCCTGCCATATTTTCTTTTAGCGTTAGTTTAACCGGAAAAGGTACTAGTATCTCCTGTCAGGCAGCGCAAATGCCAGTACGTAGTCGCCGCGTTTGTTTTTGACCTGTCCGTGTCCGCCGGAAGTCAGCACGATGTACTGGCGATCGTTGACGCTGTAGGTGATCGGTGTGGTTTGCGACCCGGCAGGCAACCGGTAACGCCAGAGTTCTTCCCCGTTGTCTATATCAAAGGCGCGGAAGTTCTGGTCGAAGGTCGCGGCGATAAAGATCAGTCCGCCTGCCGTGATGATAGGCCCGCCCATACCGGGAATACCCAGGTTCAGCGGCACGGGGATGGGCAGCCACTTTTCAATGGACCCCAGGGTTACGTCCCATTTAATCGTTCCGTTGCTCAAATCGACCGCCGTGAGTCCGCCCCAGGGAGGAGGGCTGCAGGGCGCCCCCAGCGGGGACAGCAGCATGGCCTTTTTCAGGGCATAAGGGGTCCCTTCCATCGGCTTGGCGGCATACAGGTCCAGGGTCGCTCCATCCCCGGCTGACTTTTTAATTTCGTCTATCGGGATCAACTGCAGTATTTCGGCGATGCGGTTGGTATTGATCACCATCAGGTTGCGTTCCGGGTCGAACGCAGGGCCGCCCCAGTTGGCGCCCCCGCCGTTCCAGGGTACGGCCGCGGTGCCCTGCAGGCTGGGGGGTGTATAAATACCGCCGTGCCGCAGGTTTTCAATGGTTTCACGGCACTTGCCCCTGTCCCAGAAGGTAAACCCCCAGGCGTCTTCAGGGGTAATCCTGTGAAAGATGAGGGGAGGGGGTTTAACGGGAAACGGTTGCGTGGGTGAATACCATTCTCCCGGGACATCTCCCCGGGGAACGGCCCGCTCTTCAATGGGGAATATGGGGTCGCCGGTCTCCCGGTGAAACACGAACACCATGCCCTGCTTGGTGTTCTGAACGACGACGGGGACCTGTTGCCCGTCTACCGGTATGTCGACCAGCAACGGTTGCGAGCCGATGTCGTAGTCCCAGATATCGTGATGCAGGACCTGGTAATGCCAGACTACCTTGCCGGTGGTCCCGTCCAGGGCAACCAGCGAGTCCGTGTATTCGTTATTGCCCTTGCGCAACCCCCCGTAATAATCCGGCGCGGCGCTGGAGGTAGGCAAAAACACGAGATTACGTTTCTCATCGACGGCCATGTTGCCCCACACGTTGCCGCTGCCGGTGGTGTAGGCGCTGTCATCGCTCCACGTTGCCATGGCCGGGTCGTCCGGGTCCTTGGGTATGGGATCGAACTCCCACAGCCTGGCGCCGGTGCGGGTGCTGAAAGCCTGGACTTTGCCGCTGGGCGTATCAAAACGGTGTGAATCCATGATCGCCGAACCGATCACCAGCGTATCGTTGATAATGACGGGCGGCATGAGGTAGCGGATTTCTCCGGAATAGGCCAGTGGTTTGTTTGCCGGCGCCGCTATCCAGCCTTGACCGCCGAATTCCGGGCACGGAAGCCCGGTGCGCGCATCGATGGCAAAGATTCTCAGGTCGTTGGTGCCAAAAATTATCCGGGTGCGGCAGGCGCTATGCTCGTCAAGGCTTTCATCGCTCCACGCTGCCACGCCCCGGCAGGCGTAGGGGGCCGGCAGTTGCAGGTCCATGGATACGTCCGGGTCGAATACCCAGCGTTCCTGCCCGCTGGCAGGATCAAGCGCAATAACCCGGTTGAACGGCGTACAGACGACCAGGTTGCCGGCTATGGTGACAGGTATGTTCTGGTCCTTGCTCTGGGCAAACTTGTCTCCCCGGCGCGCCATTTCCCCGGTGCGGTAACGCCAGGCGATCTCAAGGTCTTCGACATTGCTGCGGTTGATTTGCGTAAGCGACGAGTAACGCGTTCCCTCCGGAGTGGCGCCATGGACGGGCCATCCCTGGTCGGCTGCCTGGGCCAGGGTCATGGATAACAGACTGCTTCCGGAACTAATTCCAATGACCAGTGTTATCAAGAGATACGATGAATTTTTCATCTTGCAAAAAACAGGGTGATGGCCGATAATCATTATGTATACAGAATACATTAATGGCAACATTACAGTCTTCGGGGGACTTTGGAATGAATAACAACAGCTTGAGGTTCGTTCTATCCACATTATGCGTTTTGTTGTTGGGCTGGGGAAACGTATCGGCCCAGGACTCATCAACTCTCGAAGAGATTGTCGTCACCGCCACCAAGCGCACCACCGTGCTGCAGGATACTGCCTACAGCGTGCAGGCACTTGGCGCCGATACCTTAAGGGAACTGGTTGCCGATGACTTTATTGATTTTTTCAGCCAGATAACCTCCCTGTCGCAGTTCGGAGAAGGACCCGGCAACCGCCGTTATTCCATTCGTAACGTTCAGTCCATCGGCGAACCCCAGGTTGGTCTGTACTACGACGAAATACCCATCGCAGGTCTTCCGGGCGACAACCTGGACTCCGGTTTTGCGCAAATGGATTTGAAGCTGTGGGATGTTGAACGCGTTGAAGTGCTCAAAGGACCGCAAGGCACACTCTACGGTCAGGGTTCCATGGGGGGGACACTGCGGGTAATCTCGAAACGTCCCGATACGGAGAAGTTTCAGGTCGCGGCACAGACCACTCTGTCGGATACGCGCTACGGCGGTTTTAACTATGGCGTGAACGGCATGGTGAATGCCCCGATCATCAAGGATACCCTTGCAGTGCGCGCGGCCATCTACCATCGTGATGAAGAAGGTTATATCGACGACATTTCGGCGACTCTGCTGGGCGTCACCCAGGAACACCGGGAAGATGCTAATTACGAGGAAACAACGGGCGGCAGGATCAGCGTCCTGTTTACCCCCACGGAGGATTTCAGCCTGACGGGCCTCTATTATTTCCAGCGCATGGATACCGGCGGGCTGTTTGAAACTTTCCCGGAGATTACCACCGGAGACGCTCCTGTTGCGAATATATTTGTCGAAGACATGTTTGATGATGACGTGGACATGTTCAATGTCATCGCCGATTACGACGGCCTGGACTGGGTGTCGGCAACCTGGACCGGTTCCTACATGGAGCGCGAGATTTCGCGCTTTGATGATACGACGAGGTTTGTCATCACCGGGGTTTTTGGTTGTAATGAGTTCAATTATTTTATCAGTTGTTTCGGCGCGCCCATCGTGCCTACAGTCTCCATGGCGGATGAATCCGTCAAGGCCTGGTCTACGGAGTTTCGCCTGACATCCGAACTCGAAGGCCCGCTCCAGTGGACGGCGGGGTTTTTCTACCAGAAAAAACGCACGCACAGAAACGGGCAGGTGGGCATAGTCGACGGAGTAACCGGTGAGGCGACTTTTGATGAGAACCGGGTGCTGCAACGGCGTATTTTTTCCAGGCAGAACTGGGGACACGCGGAACAGCTTGCCTTCTTTGGCGAACTGGGTTACGAAATCATGGACGGACTGGTTGCAACGGTGGGTCTGCGCTGGTTCGATACGGACCGCGATGAAGACCAGAACCTGGTACAGCCTTTCTTCGGCAACGTTACCGGGTACCTGCCGACCCAGGAATTTTCAGAAGACAAGTTGATTAAAAAGTTTCACCTGTCCTATGAGGTTACCGACGACGCCCTCGTCTATTTCCAGGCTGCAGAAGGATTCCGCCTGGGCGGGCCGAACCAGCCGGGCGGATTTCAGGCCTCTGCGCCTCCGTTTGATTCCGACTCGCTATGGAATTATGAAATTGGCTGGAAAAGCGCCTGGGCGGACGACAAGGTTATATTCAACGGTGCGGCTTACTATATCGACTGGTCCGAGATCCAGATTCAGCTTGTGGATAGCACCGGTGCTTTTGACTATATAGGCAACACGGGCGATGCGGAAATATATGGTTTTGAGCTGGATACCACGCTGCGGCCGGTGACGGGTCTGGAAATCAGCAGTGGCCTGACATATTCCAGGGCGCGACTGAACGGTGAACAGGAGGCTCCGACCGGAGGTATATTACCCGTGGATTTACAAGACGGGGACCGGCTGTCTAATGTGCCGGACTGGCAGTTTCATGTTTCCGCCACTTACCGCTTCCCGGTCCTCGGCAACTACGAGGGCATGTTCAGGGCCGGCTGGAACTATGTCAGCAGTTCCAATACCCAGTTGACGGATATTCTGCAGGATGGCAGCAGAAACCCCAGCTTTCACCGCAACGGCAGTTACGATCTGGCCAATATACGTGCAGGTATTTCAGGCAACAACTGGGACGCTGCGCTATTCGTCAACAACCTGTTTGATAATAACGACACGATGGCGGCACGTCTGGTTGATAATGAGCCGTTGCGTACAGTGACCCCCCGGCCGCGCACAATCGGCGTGCAACTGTCGTACAGCTTTGACGGTGAGTGAGGTTCTTGCGCCATATCCTGCTGTTATTGCTGGGGCTGGTTATCGCTTCCGGGTCTTCAGCAGAGCAGAGAAAACCCGAAGATAACGTCACTTTCATCGTCGTCGGCAAAAAGGACCATTACCGCCAGGACGAAAACGGTAATCTCAAGTTGCTGAGTTATTTCCTGTTTACCGATGTCGTGCTCACCCGCGACGGCAGGATGAACCATGCGACGTTCACTGCGCCGAACGGCACCCGTATGTATTACCCGGCAGTGCACGGGCGCAAATCTTCCTATGGTATGCATTTCGGCCAAAGGCGCTGGATGGACATGGCATTTCCTGACGGCGATTACCGGATCGATATCAGTACGCCGGATGGTGATGTCAGCGGTCTGACACTGAATCTGAGCGGCGCGGATTTTCCAAAGACGGCGCTAATTACCTTGAAACAGGACGGTAAAGCAGTTCCAGTGAATTCCGTCAATCCGGATATGGACCTCAGCATAACCTGGCCGCCGTTCAGCGAGGGCAGGGGGGACAGGAATCCCGTACTGGAGGACATTATCTTCGTGGCGGTGCATGACTGCGACAACAACCGCATCGGTTTTGGCGGAAGGCCCCGTGACGGCACTCCTTATCTTAATTACCAGGATACCGAATTCACCCTGAGCGCGGATAAGCTGGAAGCGGGCAGGAAATACGCCCTGTTCGTTGAACATGCGATCCTGGCGGATATCGATGAAAGCACCGGTATTTTCGGCATCGCCAGCTATGCCCCGACCACCTATCTTGATTTTGCCACCACGGGTGAAAATAAAGGCAAGGCGTGCCCTGACGTTATGCCGCGACTTGAGCCCGGGCAGAGCGATCGGTAGGAAACTCTTGGACTGAGCCTCACTCCAGAACTTCAGTTGCCCCGATCAAGGGAATCAACCTTGAAGAGATTCCTTGAAAGTGATATTGAAGTGTGTCCAATGAAGAGACATTGTCAAGTCATGGCACATGGTCCACGGCTGACCGTGGGTGAGGCAAAATTATGATCACACCTAACAACTTCCCACCCAATCCTTTATCCTGAGGCCACCAACGCGCATAAATTCTTTCACGTTATGCGTAACAAGCGTTGCCCCCAGAGTCTTGGCATGCGCTGCTATCAGTAAGTCATACGGACCAATCAAGTTACCGCTTTTTTCAAGCTCAGCGCGCAAGCTTCCCGCTGTACATGCACATTCCTTTGTCCACTCCATTACTTGAATATACTCGAGAAAATTATTCAGTGTGTACGTGTTTTGTTTTCGTTTTTTTGATTTGCTCACACCGTATTGCAACTCATACAAACTGATCGCCGAGATACCCACCTCGTCCACACTGTTTTTTAACAATTGTCGCCGAACGTGAACGGGGGAATCATTCATGATGGCAATGGAAGTATCCGTATCCAATAAATATTTAACCATGTTTAATCCTTTAATACAGTACGAGGCATATCATCAGGCAGTTTTGCACCTTCAGTGGAAAAATCATCAGATAATGGGGAAGTATCGTCCATAAAGCCTTTCCATGATGTTGGTAACGGTGAGATAACGATGTTTTTTCCTTCTTTTCTAATCAGCACTTCATCACTATCCAACCGAAAATCACGGGGCAGCCTCACAGCCTGGCTGTTGCCGCTTTTGAATACTTTTGTTGTTTGCTCATGCATGAAAAATTCCGTCGAATTTATTTGGTATATACACTAGTATATACATTCTGCACTCATACATCAAGCGAAAAAACAGCCGCATCATCGTTTGTTTACGGCGTCGCTGTTATCGGTGGTGGGGAACTATCTCGCGGTGCGTCTTTGCCCATAAATGGGTTAAACTGTAAACTCAAAATCAAATGGTTAAAACGGAGATGACGCATGAAAACTGTCCTGATTACCTACAACCTTCCCGGTAAACCGCCGCGCCAGGCGATTACGAAAAATTTCGTCGGGGCTGCCAATAGTATTTTCAAGGGCCTCCCGGGCTTAATGAGCAAACAGTTTTGTTACGATGAGACGACAGGTGATGGTCACTCCGTCTATCTCTGGGAATCACAGGAACAGGCCGAGGAATTCTTTTCACCTGCCTTTGTCGAACACTTCCGTGAAGTCTTCGGCGTGGACCCGACAATCACCTATCTCGACATACCGGTGCTGGTGGACAACCGGGTCGGTGATGTTGTCGTGAACGAAAAGTGAAACAGCTTGCCTGTAAGATATCAGGTTGGCGGCAAATCTGGTGAAGAGGGTATCATGGCAACTCGTTTGTGGACAAAACTAACAGGTATTCTGTGCGGTAAATCTACATATACACCGCCCAGGGTGTGGACCTGGGGTGCGCCTAGCGGTGGGCAATTCGATAACATCAACCGGCCGGTTGCGGGCCCCACCCATGAAAAGGAACTGCCTGCCGGCAAACATCCCCTGCAGCTTTATTCACTTGCCACACCCAACGGCGTCAAAGTGACCGTAATGCTGGAAGAGCTCCTGGACCTGGGGTTTGCCGGGGCTGAATACGATGCCTGGCTAATCGATATCGGGAAGGGCGAGCAGTTCGGCAGCGGCTTTGTCGGGGCTAACCCGAATTCCAAGATCCCCGCCCTTGTTGACCGCAGCGGCACGACGCCTGTACGCCTGTTCGAATCAGGCGCCATCCTGCTTCACCTGGCGGAGAAGTTCGGCGCGTTGATCCCTCAGGATCCGTACTTGCGTGCGCAATGCCTGTCCTGGCTGTTCTGGCAAATGGGCAGCGCACCGTATCTCGGCGGCGGTTTCGGGCACTTTTATGCCTATGCGCCGGAGAAATTCGAATACCCCATCAACCGCTATGCCATGGAAGTGAAACGCCAACTTGACGTGCTCGACCGTCACCTGGCGGATAACCGGTATTTCTGCGGCGATGAATACAGCATCGCCGATATTGCCATCTGGCCTTGGTACGGCGCCCTGGTCCTTAACAAGGTCTACAGCGCTGCCGAGTTTCTCGATGCCGCGTCCTACACCCACCTTAATCGATGGACCGGCGAAATAAGAGAGCGCCCTGCAGTGCAACGCGGCCGCATGGTGAATCGAAGCTGGGGCGAACCGGCAGAGCAGTTGCGGGAGCGCCATGATGCGGGCGATTTTGATACCCGCACCCAGGACAAGCTTGAACCTGCCGATAGCCCTTAATACCCCAAATATCAATTTATTCCTAAAAGCTGGTAATCATGACAATAAAGACTACCGGGGGAATAAGGTAGCGCAGCAGGGCGCGCCAGGTACGGAATACGAGTCCGTCGGTCAACATCAGCTCTTCCCGGGTCGATGCGGCCGTCATTTTCCAGCCGACAAATACCGCGATGAACAAGCCGCCCACCGGCAGCATGACATTGATTGACAGGAACTCTATGACCTGGAAAACGGTCATCCCGGCGAAATAACCGGTGAATCCCAGTGGATAGAAGTCTTCCCATATGTTGAAGGAAAACACTGTTGCAATTCCCAGCAGCCAGATCACAAATCCGACTGACAACGTCGATGCAGATCGTCGCAGGCCGGTTTTCTCCATCGTGTAAACCACTACGGGTTCAAGGATGGCAATCACCGAGGTCAGTGCTGCGACAACCAGCAGGGTGAGAAATAAAATGCCGAGCAGAATGCCGCCGGTGATCTTGCCGAATGCCAGCGGCAGGGTCAGAAAAACCAGGCCGGGACCGGCTGACGGCTCGAGTCCGTTCATGAATACGATGGGAAAAATAGCCAGCCCCGCGCTGATTGCCACGATGGAGTCCATGCAGACTATGACCAGGGAGGATCTGGGGATTGAAACATGCGCCGGCAGGTAAGAGCCATAGACCGCCATCGTACAGGAGCCGGCCCCTACGGTAAAAAATGCCTGTCCTACGGCGCTTAATACTACCGTGCCGGTTATTTTTGAGAAATCAACCGTAAAAAGAAACCTGGCCCCATCCATGAAGCCCCCGTTAACTATGGAGAAGATAATCATCAATAACAGGATCACAAATATTAGAGGGGTGAATAGCTTAAAGGCCCTTTCTACGCCCCGGCGCAATCCCAGTGCAACAATGGCCAGCGCCGTTCCAAGAAAAATCGTGTGCCCGCTCATAAGTGAGACAGGACTGCTCAGGTGTTCATTAAAGATTTCCTGCACCAGGCCGGCAGTAGCGGCATGGAATTCGCCTCCAGCCATCTTGGGGATATATGCCAGGCCCCAGCCGGCAATCACGCTGTAAAAACTCACCACTACAACCGAGAGGATGATGCCGTTCCAGCCTATAAAGCGCCATGCCGGTGTTACTTTCATTTCCTTTGCGATAGCGGCCAGGGAGGCAATGGGGCTTTTTCTGCCGCGTCTGCCGATTAACAACTCGGACATGTTGATGGGAATCGTCAACAGGAAGATGGAGACCAGGTAGATCATCACGAAGGCGCCGCCGCCGTTGGCCCCGGCAGCGTAGGGGAAGCGCCAGATATTGGCCAGGCCCACAGCCGAACCCACCGCCGCAAGGATGAATATCATGCGGGACGACCAGATTTCACGGACTGGTGTGGTCATAAGTGGTTATAGCGGTACGGAGATAGGGCCCAGTACCGCTTGGCTGTTGATCAGGTCAACGCGTTTGGCTGCGATTTTCAGCTCACCATCGGCGGCTCGAAGCAGGTGTTCGCAACTTCCCGAATAAACGGTCTGTATGTCTTTCCGGTACTCAGCGACCTGTAATGCCGAGGAAACCCGGTATTCCTGTCTTGCATCGTCAAAACCATCCACCAGCACGTTGGAAACGTAATGAACGGTGCGGGAGGGGATGGCCTGGGCGTGATTCTTCGGATGCTTGAGCCAGTGCACGCGCACCCTCAGCATATCGATGTCGTCGTAGATTACGGACAGTTCCTTGTCCGGCTGCGACTGTTCGGGTCTCAGCGGCACCCAGTAATACGCGTCTTCCGTAAACAATGCACACCAGTCATCGAATTGTTTCCTGTCCAGTAATCGTGCTTCGGTATAGAGGAGCGCCTCAACAAGATGCTTGTCACCGGCCGCCATAACCGTCGTACCGGTCAATTGCCTGACGGGCCGGCTGCCATGTAGTCACGCCATGCAGCGAACTGGCTGCGCATGGGCAACTCCGAAAAGCCTTCAGCCGTAACGGCGCCGTGTCCGTCGGCGATATCGTCCCCGTAACCGTTGGCAAACAGGACCCAGTCGCCGGCGGAAGTCGCCAACCCTTCCTGGATATTCGCAAATGTCGTCAGGTCATCCTGCAATATGACGGAGGCCGATGAGTTTGTGGCATTGGCAAACTGTACGGCAACCCGCTCGTATACCTGGGGCGCGCCTTTCAAACGGAATACGTAAACGGACACTTCGGTACGGTCAATGGCGACGGGTCTGAGCACCTTCATGGTCTGGAATATCGACTGCAACATGATCTGCGGATATATGATATTAAAATGGCGGCTGTCATTCAGTATCGTCTCTGTCCTGTCGACACCGTGACTCTGCACCATGGCTGTTCTGTATTCCTGCTCCGCTTCCCGGCTGACCTTGAGCCTGATGGGTATTGCCGCCAGGAAGCTGTGCCCATGCTGAAATGCCTTCAGTTTTGATTGGCCCAGCATGCCGGCTGCCTGGTTGTTCCCCGACATGACATCCTCCGCCCGCATCCTGAAATCCTCAAGGCGTCCCTTTGTGCCTGCTTCGTTGGACGAGGCATGGACAAAAGGCGGGTGGGCGGCATCCGAAATATTTTCCAGTAACAGTTTCCAGTTGCCGGGAAATACATGCCTGTGAATACCGGGTATGAGTTCAACAGCGCCTTCCGGAGAGCGGTCCAGCAGGTTGTCGATAGCAGACATCATGGGTCCCAGCGCCTGTTCCAACCCCGGTCCGTCGTTACTCAGGTTGACAAAGACAAAGCCCCGGTAATTTGTCATGCGCGGGACGGCTTTCACGTTCAAATCAGCGTCGGCAACGGTGAAATCGCCGTAATCGCCGTGCAACGACGAACTGATGAGGCGCCCGTCCGTATCAAACACCCAGCCGTGATAAGGGCAGCGGAACGGTCGCGCATTGCCGCTTTCCGTCTCACAGATCTTTGCACCGCGGTGGGGGCAGCGGTTGAACAGCACCCTGATCCCGTCCTCATGCCTGACCACGATGAGTGTCTGCCCGGCAAGCTGCGTGGTGATGAAGTCGCCCGGGAGGGGCACCTGGCTCTCATGTCCTGCGAACAGCCATGAGCGATTGAATATGCGTTGCTGCTCCAGTTCGAATACGGCCGGGTCGGTATATACCCGGCGATGGACGCGATCTTTCCTGACCAGGTCGCCGAAGTCATCGATGGCAGGCTGTTTCATTATTCCCTGATTATATGAAAGAATGCTCGGGTTGGTTTAACCGGCACAGATGAAGTAAATATGATTATGGAGAAATGTCAACGTTTACTTGAACGCCTGTCCCGGGCAAGTGACTGGGTAGGGAAGGTCAATGCCTGGTTGTTGCTTCCCATGGCCCTGATGGTGATCGCTTCCGTCATTTTCAGCCAGCTCAATCTCAGTCAACTGTTACATTGGGAAACGGACCTGCCGCTGCTGGGCCGGCAACTGACGGTTATCAGCGTGGTCGAGCTGCAGTGGCACCTGTTCGGCATTTTTGTCCTGATCGGGGGTAGCTGGGTCCTGCAACACGACCGGCACATCCGGGTCGACCTGTTTTATGCCCGCTTTTCGCCGCTCTGGCGGAATATCGTGAACCTGGTTGGCGATCTTGCGTTTTTACTGCCTTTCTGTGCCGTCATATTCTGGTTTTCCCTGGCGATGGTACAGCGTTCGTACCTGGCAGGCGAGGGGTCCGACTACGATGCGCTGATGGATCGTTACCTGATTAAATCTATTCTGCCTATTGCATTTGGTTTTTTATTTATCAATGGCTTACTTCGTATATCTATTGCAACACTTGAAATAGTACAGATTATACACGAGGGGAATGACAAGCAGGTGAAAACGGAGTAACCATGCCGGAATACACCTTGCCTGCCGCCATGGTCATCTGTCTCCTGGCCGGAATATTTTCCGGCTACCGGGTCGCGTTTCTCCTGGGCGGACTGGGTGTCCTGTTCAGTTATATCGGGGATATTCCGTTCCGTTTCCTCGGAGTGGTGGTATCGCGCATCTATTCCAACGTGGTCGAGAACTGGCTGCTGATCGCGATCCCGCTTTTTATCTATATGGGCCTGATGCTGGAGCGGTCCGGGTTGGCAAACAACTTGCTGGAGTCGCTTGAGCGCCTGTTCGGCCGCGTGCGTGGAGGCCTGGCTGTCTCCGTTGCGGCCCTGGGGATAATAATGGCTGCCAGTACCGGGATTATCGGGGCTTCAGTGGTGATGCTCGGGGTGCTGGGCTTGCCCCTGATGCTGAAAAAGCGATACGACCCGCACCTGGCGACCGGAACAGTGATTGCTTCGAGCACCCTGGGTATCCTGATACCGCCCAGCATTATGCTGGTGCTGGTCGGCGATATATTGCAGCTATCGGTCGGCGACCTGTTTCTCGCCGCTATCTTCCCCGGACTGCTCCTGGGCGGACTGTATATCCTTTATATCCTGGCAGTTGGTTTCGTTTACCCGGAGAGGGCCCCGGCCGCGCCGGTCGATGACGGAGTCCGGGGCTTCAGGCTATTCTTTCAATTGATACGGGACCTGTTCGCGCCGATATTCCTGATCCTGGCGGTCCTGGGTTCCATCGCCCTGGGCATTGCTACGCCAACCGAAGCTGCGGCTTTGGGAGCCCTGGGGATCACTTTACTGGCTATGGTTACCGGCCAGTTCCGGTTACGGGACTTGAAGGAATCGGTCTTCGAAACCTCGAAAATAACCTCCCTTATTGTCTTTGTCCTCATCGGCGCAACCTGTTTCAGCGTTGTCTTCAAACGACTGGGGGGTGAGCGCATGATAGAGGATGCCGTGTTTCACCTGGCGCTGGGCCCTTACGGCACGCTTGCGCTTGTCATGCTGACCATTTTCATCCTGGGTTTTTTCCTGGAATGGCTGGAAATCAGTTTCATCGTCCTGCCCTTGTTCGCACCCATAGTGGCAGGGCTGGATTTCGGTCTCGGATTGTCCAGCACGGAGATATTGCTCTGGTTCGCGGTTCTGGTCGCGATCAACCTCCAGACTTCGTTCCTGACGCCGCCGTTCGGCTATGCCTTGTTCTTTTTGAAAAGCGTAGCGCCGGCAGGGATAACATTGCCCGTTATTTACCGCAGCATTATTCCTTTCGTGGTGCTGCAACTGGTCGGGTTGACCATTGCGGTATGCTTTCCGCAGGTGACGCTGTGGCTGCCGGCACAAGTGCTCGGGAATTAAACATTGTCCGTCCCGATTGTTCTCTGTAGAGTGTGGCCATGACTGATACCGGTATCGATATTCCCGGTTACGAGGGTCGTGCCGCGCGGCTTGCTGAAGGTTGCGTCTTTCGCGTTGTCGACGTGGTTACGGCCTGTTCGGTTGACCTGCCGGTTGAAGGCATCGAGCCCCTCTGCGGTAAATCCACTCCATTGCGCATTCAAGTTGTCTGACACTGCCCGCGACCCTCTCCGGCATATCTTGAGTACCTGCGCAGCGCAGGTGCTGGCTTTCTCGCCGGCTATCCTGTCGCCACTCACCGTCGGCGGTCTTATCAATGGACTGCAAATCGGGGAAGTTGAGGTAGGCGCCCTGGTAACCGCCGAATTTCTTGTTATGGGTATCACCAGCATCCTGGTGGCGCCCGTCAGTGTCAGGATACCGTACCGGCTGCTGGCCCTGGCGGGAGGCATCCTGTTGCTCGCGGGGCATGCCTTCTCGGCAACGGCAACCGGCCTGGCCGAACTGTATCCATGGCGCATTGCGGCAGGGATGGGCTGTGGTTGCCTGGCCGCAGCGGTCAACGCCGCGATTGCGCAGGCGCGTGCGCCGGACCGGCTCTACGGGCTGGCCTGGGCGGCAGGCTACACCTTCACCGCCATCCTGGCTGTCGTCATCACGGAGAGCAACGACCTGGTCACGTACGACATGGTGTTTGGGGCCCTGGCGCTGACGTTGCTGGTATTTCTGCCATTGCTCTGGTTCATTCCGGATCACGGCAATGCGCCGGCGTCGCTGTCACTACCTTCGGACAGTATCCGCGCCGGAACTATGCTGATGGTCGGCATGATTGTCATCGCTATCAGCATGATGGCGTATTACGCTTTTCTGGAACGCCTGGCTGTGCAGATCGATGCCAGTCCGGCTGAAACCGGTCGCATCATTGCCGCGGTACAGGTTGCCGGTATTATCGGTGGACTGCTTGCTGCGCCGGTAGCCGGCAGGTTCGGTCTGGTGAGGGGACTGTGTGCAGTGTCGTTTTTGCATGCCGTGACGATTACGCTGGCAGTCTGGACTGACTCTGTTATCGTGCTGGGAATGGTTGCCTTTTTTGAGGCTGTGCTGTTCATTATAATGATACCCCTGATGCTGACCCTGGCGGCGGGCATCGATGACAAAGGCCGCTGGGCTGCCATTGCCGGCGGGGTATTCGTTATCAGTACCGCACTGGGTCCTGTTTTCGGGGCGTACCTGATAGAACAGACGGGGTATGCTGCGATAGCATGGATACAATGGCCGGCGGTGCTGTTGGCCGTCTTTATTTTTGACCGGGTAAACCCCGGCAGCACCGGCAATCTATAATTGATCAGAAGAACAGGGGACAGATTTGAAATCTGTCCCCGATGATGAGGGTAACCGACGCTTCCGGGAGAGTGATATGGACCAGGAAAAACTAGCAGCGCTGCGCAGCAAGTACCGGGACCAGCCGCATTACGAGGTGGACGATCCCGAACATGCAAAAGCCATGCTCGGGGGCACCGATATGCTTACCGGCATCGCCACCTTGTGTGACGCTCCCTACAAAGAGACGCCGGAAGGGCTGGACATCGCACTGGTCGGCGTGCCTTTCGACGCCGGCGTTGTCCACCGGACCGGGGCGCGTTTCGGCCCGCGTTCCATACGCAACATCTCCATGGCAGTCGGTCCGTTCAACCACCAGACCAGGGTCAACCCGTTTGACCTTTGCACGATCGCCGACATCGGCGACGTGCCCTTGCACGGGTTCAGCCTTGACGAGGGTATCCGCACCATAGAGCAGTATTACCACAAGGTCATGGATGCGGGCGTGATGCCGGTATCGGCAGGAGGCGATCACTCCGTGACGTATCCCATCATGAAAGCGGTCGGCCGGGACGAACCGCTGGGCATGATCCACGTCGACGCCCACTGCGATACCATGGGGGCGCTGGAAGACCACAAATTCCACCACGGCGGCCCGTTTCGCCATGCGGTGCTGGATGGGGTGCTGGACCCCGAGCGCTGTGTGCAGGTCGGCATCAGGGGCGCAGCCGAGGTATTCTGGGAATTCTCATACGATTCGGGCATGACGGTGATCCCGGTACAGGAATTTCATGCAATGGGCGTCAACGCGGTCATCGAAAAGACCCGTGAGGTGCTGGGCGACGGCCCTGTTTATGTCAGCTTCGACGTGGACGGCCTGGACCCGGTCTATGCCCCCGGCACCGGCACGCCGGAAATCGGCGGCTTGACCACCGCAGATGCAATACAGCTTCTCAGGGGTTTGCGCGGCTTGCGCTTTGTGGGCGGCGACCTGGTTGAGGTCGCACCCCAGTACGACACCACGACCAACACACCGCAGGTCGGCAAACAGATGCTGTTTGAAATCCTGTGCCTGGTTGCCGAAAGCAGGGCCGCCGGCCGCTGAATATTGCCACCTCTTTAAGGGGACCCACATTCATTGGACGGTAAATCCTCATGCAGGGTGTTTGCCGGTATGAAATGGGCCTGATAGCGGGCCACTGTCAATCCTGTCTGCGTAGGAATGACAGGCGAGATAGATGAGGGTTTGATTTAAATCGTAATTTGTACTATATATTTGTGTCTGACAATGAACCCCTGACAACCTGATGCTGGAGCCAGGTTTACAGCAGGGTTGTTTTGCGCACAAAATTGAGCATGCCGATTAGTCGAGTTCCAACACAAGACCTTCCCAAGTTCCAGCAGGTTGCTACAGGCAGCGATGACCGCATGCTCTTTGTGGATTCGCGCAAAGACATGGAATTGGGGTACTTCAGCAATAGCCGGATGCACCGCTCTGTTGTTTGGCTGCGCAAGAACTTGCTCGGCAAGTCAAGTTCTGAGCGGCAGAGCAAGGACATCGCGGGAGCGTACGATCGCTTCATCGACGTGGTCCGGGCCAGCCATTTGAATCGTAACGACGCCGAATTGCAGCGTGTGCAGGGACAACTGGCCGACGACCTGAGCCGGGGCAAACCCCTGACCGCGCGCAAGGTGCGGCAGGTTCTCGCCGAAATCGCTCCGGACAACCCGCAATTCGTGCTGGTGAACCGCCAGACGATCAACCGTCATGCGAACGGCGCCGCGGTGTCGCGCCTGGTCAAGGATGCCGCGGCCGCCAGGCCGTCGCTCGCCGGCATGAAGGCGCCGCACCAGTTGCTGTCCCGTTCCGACAGGGCGCGTGTGTGTGACCGTATCGCCGCCAGTCTGGATGCGGTCGGGCAGATCGCCGAAACGCGGATCGACAAAGCTACCGCGCAGGCCACAGCGGGCCGGGAGGTGGAGTCGGAACTGGCTCGACTCGAGGCGCGCCTGAGCGGACTGCCGCGCAAGGAGAAGGCCGAATTTGCCGCGCTAACAGAACTCCTCCAGGAGACTGATGAAGAAATGGCGACCTCGATGGACGAATTGTCTTCCTTGAGGGATGCCCCTGCCGACAGCGAAGATCGGAAACTGGCCATCTCCCGGCTTGCCCTGGGCCGGCGCCGACTGGCGCTGGCCAATGAACGATTGAACAGCCTGGAGGAGAAATTTCGCTCCACCGGGCCAATCGATGCCGCCGGCCAGAAACTGCTGGACGACTTGCGCGGAAATATCGCCGACCTCCAGGTAGACCTCGCTGACTTTGTTACGGATTACGACATCGATGCTGTCACCACTCCCGGCGCGGCAAACCGCGCTGACACGTCCTCCGCGCCTGGAGACAACGCAACTGAGTGGTTTGCGCCGGTAGGTCCCGCAGGGGCCTGGGAACTGGTGGACTACGGCAAGATTCTAACACCCGGTTCCAGCGAAGAGCAGCGGCAGGTTGACGCAACGGCGTTTGATTCGTACTTCGACGAAGCGTTATATGGTGCGAAGCTGCACTTTGACCCGAAACAGGTGTCTCCCGGCAACGCCAGAACTTCCATGCGACGGATGCTTGCGCCGGCAATGCCCATGCCCGAGGTGTCGTCTCGCGGGGCGCGCTTCGGTCAAGCCGGAAATTCAGCATTCCCCCCGACCCATAAAGTTGTCGATGACCCGGTCAAGTTGTCCTCCCGGGAACTTCGGGATCGACTCAACTTGTTGCAGGCGAAGCGCCGCTGCCTCGCGGAAACGGAGCAACTGGCCGCCCAGGGCAAGCCGGTCACCGAAGAGGAGTTGCAGGCGGTGCAGGACTACATCGATACCTCTAGCGATGTCAACGGCGTCCTCTGCGCCGGGCGCGCGAGTAATGCACGCATAGACAGGAAGATTGCAAACCTCGACTCTGTGCTCGAGAAACTCCCCGACAACCGGGTGTCCACCTATCGAGCCTTGCGAGCGGACTCTGCTGTGGCGGAGGAACTGCTCGCGGCCGCCGGGACGGGCAACACTGTCCTGTCCAGCAAGGGATTTATTTCCACTTCGGTAGCGCCGGAAGTGTCAAAGACGTACTGGCGCGTTAGCTTGCACGGGGGTGACAGTGAAATACTATACGAAGTGCGCGGTCTCAGAGGAAAGAACATCTCAGCCTTGCCCGACCTGGCCGAACGCCGTTTTGACGCCGCCGGACGCGAGTACATGTCGGAGGAGGAGCGTCTGGCGCAGCCGTCGCCCAATATCGACAACTCAGGTTCCACGTCCGGTGAAATCCTGTTTCAGCCCGGCAGCCGCTTTCTTGTGACTGCAGGCGCCAGACACCAGAATGAAAACCGCTACGCGTTTGTCCTTCAGGAAATCGCCGATGACAGCGACTTGCCCGAGTCCGCTCGGATGCTGGATTTGAATCGGCTTATGCCGCAGTAGCGCCATGCCTTTGCTGTGCTTGCCCGGATGGGCCCATGGTGTTTATATTGCCTGTCAGGTATCCTTTATCGTTCAATAGAGGCAGGACGCCCGAGGGTGAAGCAGACGCCGATTGACTTAATTGGAAGTTCACAGACGAATGGTACAAAACAGCCGTCCACTTCATGATTCATCAGGAGGGATGAACAGCAGTCGCCGACAGTTTCTCAAGTTAAGCGCAGGCCTGACCGTCGGTTTTGCCGTCGGCCCGTTGCCCGGATGCGGCAACTCCGGCTCAGAGCCGGCTGGTGCAGGAAATAACGGTTTTACTCCCAACGCCTGGGTCAATATCGCCGCCGACGGCAGCATCACGATTTTCTCTCCCGTAGATGAACTGGGCCAGGGTTCGAGTACCGCGTTGCCGGTCATATTCGCCGAGGAACTGGACGCCGACTGGGACGACGTGCGCATCGAAATGTCGCCATCGGACCCCGAGGTTTACGGTAACCCGGGATTTTTCGGCCTGATTTATACCGCCGCGAGCACGGCGGTGTCCGGCTACTACCGGCAGTTGCGTCATTTCGGCGCCCAGACCCGTCACATACTGCTGCTGAATGCGGCGCAGAAGTGGCAGGTTCCTGCCGGTGAGTTGACAACGGAACCGAGTACGGTCATCCATAAACAGACCGGGCGCAGGTTAACGTACGGTGAGATTGCAGGGTTCGGCAGTTTGCCGGACAAGGAACCCGGGATAACTGCCGCGGACCTGAAGGACCCGGCGGATTTCCGCTTGATAGGGCATTCCATACCTCGCCGGGATATACCCGATAAGCTATCGGGGGTATCCGGCTACTCCATCAACGAACGCCTGCCGGGCATGGTTTATGCCACTGCGGCACGCGCGCCTGTCATGGGGACCGGACCGGTAACTGTTGATGACGCGCAGGCCCGCAGCGTCCCCGGTGTGAGGGCCGTGTATAAACGGGACCGTAGCGTGGTGGTAGCGGCCGACAATACCATTGCCGCACTCAAGGCCCGGCGCCGGTTGCAGGTGGACTGGACACCGGCCGGCGAGGTCGACGCGTTCGACAGCGACACGGCGATCAGACAACATGACGAACTGGCTCGCGACCTGGTCCGGAAGGGTGAGATATGGAATCAACAGGGAGACGCAGTGCCGGTACTGGGTTCGGCTGAAACGGTTATCGAAAGGGCTTACCAGTCCGACTACGTCTACCATGGCCAACTGGAGCCGCTCAACTCCGTGGTCTGGGTAAAGGACGGCGGCCGCGAGGTCGAAGCCTGGGTCGGGACCCAGGCGCCGGTATATACCATCAAGGCCATTGCAAAAGCGACCGGCGTGGATGAAAGCCGGGTAAAACTGCACCGGGCCATGCTCGGCGGCGGTTTTGGCCGGCGCAGCATCAGCGAGATGGATTTTGTCGACGATGCGGCCTGGTTGTCGAAACAGACGGGTAAACCGGTCAAGCTCACCTGGAGCCGGGAAGATGACTTTGCCGCGGGCTGGTTCAAACCCGCTTCCGGCCATTTTTTACGGGCTTGCCTGGATGTGCAGGGCAGTATCGAGGCCTGGCACCACCGGGTCGCGGTACAGGAACCGTTGACCACGGCAGAGCCCGGGATCTACGAATCCATCGACCGGCGGCCGGTGATATCCATGCCGGGCACCGACCACCTGGAATATGCCTTCCCGCACCAGTTGGTGGAGCACTTGCCGGTCGAACCCGGGATCAGGACGTTTTCCGTTATGGCGGTCGGCTTTACGCCCAACAAGTTTGCCGTGGAATCGTTTGTCGACGAGGTTGCCAGGCAGCAGAATACCGACGTACTGGAGTTCAGGATGCGGCATTTGAACACCTCGCCCAGGGCGCAGCGCGTGCTTGATGCGGTAGCGACCATGTCATCCTGGGGCAGGTCCGGGGAAAATGGCCATGAACTGGGCATCGCATTTGCGGAATACCACCATACCTTGATCGCCGGTGTGGTTGACATGTCGATTGAGCAAGACCGGATCCGGGTCCATGACGTCTGGGTAGCCATCGACCCCGGTATCGCCGTACAACCGGACAACATACGGGCACAGGTGATGGGCGCGGTGGTTTACGGCCTGGGCAACGCCCTCACGGAGCGTATTACGTTCAGGAACGGGCGGGTGCAACAGGCGAACTTCGATGACTATCCGCTGCCGACCATGGCGGACACGCCGCGGGTGCACATGGAAATACTGCCCGGCGGGGATGAGCCGGCCGCAGTAGGGCAGACCGGCGCGGTACTGGTCGCGCCCGCCATCGCCAATGCGTTCGAGCAGTTGACGGGCAAGCGCCTGCGGCACATGCCGTTTACCCGGGAGCGCGTCGGCAATGCGTTGAATACCTGACGTACCTGCACCGGGTTTCAGCAGATATTGCCACACATGATAAGCAGATTATTTCCATGAAGATCATCTGGTTCGTAAACATCGCTATCCTGATTGCGTTCGTCAAGATATTCGAAATCCCTTCGATGATCCCGGTACTTGTCGATGAATTGCAAATCAGCTATGCGCAGGCAGGTATTTTCATGACCGCCTACGCCGTGGTCAGGTGCCTTGCCAGCCTGCCTGCCGGTTCGGTGACGGACAGACTGGGGTCGGTGACCGTTATCTCCGCCTGTCTCCTCTGTGTCGGCGTGCTCGGCACCCTGGGGACGTTCGGCAGCAACTATTACGTCCTGCTGGTGTTGAGGGTACTGGTTTCAATCGGTATTGCCGTCATATTTATTGCGGCGGTCGATTCCATTCCCAAGTACATGGCGCCGGAAAGTGTGGGCAAGGGCATCGGTTACATAAACGGTTCGCTTAACGTCGGTATCGCCCTGGCATTATTCATGACGCCGATACTGGCCGACTCGCTGGGCTGGCGCTGGACCGCGCGCATCTATTCGTTCTCGTTTTTGCTGCTGTTCCTGGTTTCCATCCCCTTGTTGAAGAATTTGCCGGATACGGCCGCGCCGCATAAAACCGGGGATGGCGAAGAGTCCATCCCCGTCATCGACCTGTTGCGCAATCCCTCTGTCATGCTCCTGGCGTTCGGCACCTTTATCCTGTTCATCGAACTCTACGGGGTGCTTACCTGGGTCCCGGTTTACCTGGAAGAGGTTTACAGGTATTCACCGGCGGAAATCGGCGCCGGCGCCACCATGTTCGGCATAGCCGCCATCCCGGCATCGATCATTACCGGCTTCCTGTGCACAAACCTGCGCCGCATAACCTGGCTGTGTGTCACAGGCGGCGTTATGGCGGGGGTATGCATTCTCGCGTTAATCCTGTCCTCGCACATGCCGTTATGGCTGACTGTTGCCGTTATCACGGTGATCACCTGGGGACACTCGCAGGTCATCGTCACCATAATGAGTATTGCCGCGATAATCGTGCCGCCGCACAGTTCAGGCAAGGCGCTGGGCGTGATATTTTCCTTCGGCTACGGCGGCTCGATCCTGGCCACCTACCTGGGCGGGTACCTGCTGGAAAAAACAGGGTCGTACGACCTGTCATTCATCAGCTTTTCAGCATCTGCCTTCATCAGTATCGCGGCAATGCTGCTGGTCAGCAGGATATTGCAGAATAACCCGCCGGCGCATTTCAGGCTGAAGATGGGCGGTTAGCCGGGAATAATGTATCATGATACCGAATGGTAATCAGCGTGGAGAAAAAACATGTCTAATCATGAGATGAACGGGTTTGCGCCGGAAGATGGAGACGGGTTCTTTTCGTCGCTGTCCGGGGAAATAATTGAGCTATCAGTAGCGGGCTTTGACATTTCCCTGGAGTTTACGTCTGGCAATAGTGTGGTGTTTGACTTAAACGGAGATGTGAATACCGGCAGCTACACTTACGAGAAGACCGGGCCGAATGCGGCGACGCTCGTATTAACCCTGGAAAACGAGGATGAGGATGAGTATACGATTGAGCTTGAGTATGAATCAGCGACACGAATCAACGCCGCCGTTAATGTTGGCGGCCTGTCAGTGGCGGTAACGTTTGACTTGCCGGACAGCGCTACTTTCGCTGTTACCTCCGGCGACGATACCGTAGAAGGCCTCACCAGCGACGATGTTATCGACGCGCTTGCGGGCAACGACACGGTTAACGGCAACGCCGGCGCCGATACGCTCAGTGGCGGTGACGGCGACGACATCCTAAATGGCGGTGAAGGCAACGACATACTCAATGGCGGCGCCGGCGATGACACGCTCGACGGCGGCCCCGGCTCCGACATGCTCGACGGTGGGGCGGGGTCTGATACCGCCTCTTACCAGAACTCCGCGGTCGCTGTGCTGGTGCGCCTGCATGATGCCAGCGCGGTCAGGAACGGCGATGCTGCGGGGGATACGCTGACCGGTATTGAGCACCTTGTCGGCAGCCGGCACAACGACATCCTGGCCGGCGACGGTGGCGATAACCGGCTGGAAGGGGGTGACGGCAACGACGACTTGTACGGCGGCCCCGCCGGCGGCGACGACATGATGTATGGGGGTAATGGCGACGACAGGGTTTTCGGCGGCAGGGGAAACGATACGCTGACCGGCGGTGCAGGGAGTGATATTCTGAAGGGCGGCCCGGGAGACGATATAATTATTGTTGATGGTGATGATATAGATATACTGTATGGCGGGCCTGATAACGACACATTCCGCTTCTTCCCGAGTGACGTGGGGGGTGGTTCAATCAGGGATTTCACTGATGGCGAGGATGTTATTGACCTGACGGAATTTACCGACATCAGTTCCATGGCCGATCTTGACATAGAAAGTCGCGGGGGCAATGTGCGCATAGAGGTGTCCGGCACGGACTATCTGACCACTATTATCCTGTCGGGTTTTGACGTTGCCGACCTGGATAGTTCAGACTTTATGTTTTAATCACCAATCCATCATGAACTGGTTTCATGGTGTTTGGGAAGAGCCCCTAGTGCCAGAGGGTACGCAGGAGTTTGGTTGCCTCTGACAGGCTTTCCAGGTTATGCACCGGGAGGAAGTGGTCCAGGAAAGGCAGGGCCGTTTGCATTCCTTTACACAGGGGTTGGTAGTTGGCATTGCCCAGCAACGGGTTCAGCCAGATAATCTTGTTGACACGCCGGCGCAGTTGCTCCATTTCACTGCGCATCAGGTCGGCGTCGCCCTGGTCCCAGCCGTCGCTCAGGATCACGGCAACAGTATGGGAACTCAGCATCTGGTGGGCCTGTTGTTCATTCAGTTCACGCAGGCAGCCGCCGATATTCGTGCCGCCGGCCCAGTCGTGCACCTGGTCCGACATCTGTTTAATGACCTCGTCGATATCCTTGCGGTTCAGGTAAGGCGTAATACTGGTCATGCGGGTCGAGAATACCGCGACTTCGATATTCGATATCTTCGCGCCCATGGCGCAGATGAGTTGAATCAGGAACCGGCTGTAGCGCTCCATCGAACCGCTCACGTCGCAGAACAGGATGAGCTTGTTCTTTTTCAGCCGGTGGGTTTTATAGGACAGTTTCAGGCAGTACTCCCCGTAAGGCATGCTGCGCCGGAATATCTTCCTGAAATCAAGTTGTTGTCCCGATTTGGCCGGGCTGAAGCGCCGGCTCTTGCGATTGGCCAGGATGGCAATCAATTCGGCAATGATCTTGCGGGCCTCATCCAGTTCCTTGTCAGTCATCCCGTCTATGTCTTTCTTCACCAGTAATTCACGGCTCGAATAACCGGTTTGTTCCGGGTCGCCATCGTGTTCTTCGGCATCACCCGGCGCTTCCCCATCCGCAGGCTGAAGTTGTTTCTGCAATTGCCGGGCTTCACCCGCACCGTTGCCGTCTTTCTCTTCGCCGGCGGGGTGTTCGTCTTCAAATGGAATTTCCCGGTTTTGCCAGTACTCACGGAACAGCAGGGAGAACAACTCCATGTCTTCCCTGTTGATGATCAGGGTTGCCAGGGCTGCCGCGTAGAAGTCATCGTAATTGGCAATGTCGATATATAACAGGCTGCGGCTCAGGTCGATCAGGTTGGATGGGTTGACATCTATCCCTGCGTCATGCAGCTTCCTGCCAAACTGGACAATATGCGTGATCAACGGCAGTGATACACCGTCATCTCCCGGGTGCGCTACAGCGTCATTACCGTGCATGTTCATCCCTGCATGCCGTAAGCATGGGCCGGAACCAGGTAACGCACGATCGTTATCCCGCCGTTCAGTTTATACTCCCCTGTGCGCTTACCCCGGGGCCGCCCTTGAAATTCTTGGTGACCGCCAGGGCCTTGTCCAGACTTTCTCCGCTCAACTTATCCTGGTCTTGCTTATATTTAAGTATGCAACTTAAAGTAGTTTCTATAATGCCTTGGTCAAGTTCGTCTATGCCCAGTGACAGCAGGGCATTGGCCCAGTCCAGGGTTTCGGCAATGCCGGGCCGTTTGTAGAAGTCCTCCCGGCGCAACAGTTCCATGAATTTACAGATCTGGGTGGACAGGGTTTCCTTGATTTCCGGCACCTTGGTCAGGACGATATTGAGTTCCTTTTCCAGGGTGGGGTAATCAATCCAGTGGTACAGGCAGCGGCGCTTGAGGGCGTCGTGCATCTCCCTGGTGCGGTTCGACGTCAGCACCACGAACGGTGGTTGTTCCGCCCTGATGGTGCCCACTTCGGGTATGGTAATCTGAAAATCCGACAGTACTTCAAGCAGGAACGCTTCGAACTCATCGTCCGAGCGGTCAATTTCATCTATCAGCAGGACAGGACGCTTACCGGGGGATTGTATGGCTTGCAGCAGCGGTCGTTTCAGGAGGAACTGTTCTTCGAAGATATTGCTGCCAATCTCGTCTTTATCAACACCGCGTGCCTCCTGGAGCCTGACCTCAAGCATTTGCCTCAGGTAATTCCATTCGTAAAGCGCCAGGTTGGTATCCAGACCTTCGTAGCACTGCAGACGGATCAGGTCGGTATCAAGGCTCTTTGCCAGGACCTTGGCCACTTCGGTTTTACCGACTCCCGGTTCCCCCTCCAGGTACAGCGGTTTTCCCAGTGATGTCGCCAGGTAAACCGTGGTCGCCAGGTGGCGGTCGGCGATATAACCCTGGGTTGCAAACTGCTGCTCTATTTCTTCGATTGAATGAAACATTTTAATGGACCTTTTTAGATTGTCTCCTGCTCTTCCCGACAAACCGAAGCGGCAGGCGGTTGTAAAATTATAGAGGGCTTCACTTTATATAACCACCGGCCCCCATCAACATGATATCTTCCCGGGTGACGGGCAGGCCCGCCAGCAACCGTTCCAGTACCCAGTCAAACCCGTTTACGACAGGTGAGCGCGCACACCCGGGCATGACTATGACGGGGCGCTCATCCGGGAATTCGCCCAGTACCAGCAGGTTGCCCGGTTCCACCGGCATCCCCAGGTGCGTGATGCCACCGCCCGCGGCTTCGATTGCAAGAGGAATTACGTCGCGGCGGTCGGCGGTCGCACTGGCGCCGGCTATAAGGATTAAGCGGCAGCCTGTACCCAGCAATTTGTTGAACGCATCCGTGATGGCATCTTCATGGTGTTTGCAACGTTCTTCCATGATCACCTTGCTGCTTCCCAGGCGCCGCAATCTCTCATCAAGTATCTTGCGGGTCTTGTCCAGGATGGTTTGTTTCATGCCCTGGTAAAACGTTTGTACCAGGCCGATATCGAGCTCGTTGAATACGGTGACGCGCAGCAGGGGAGGCAGGTGGGGATGCATCTGTTCGATACGCCTTATAATCTGTTCATCCACACCGTAGGGAATGATTTTTATCGTCGCCACGGCCTGTCCGGGTGCAACCACGGAATAGGGCGGCAGGACGGCAATTGTTGCCGCCTCGCTCACCAGGTTAAACCTGTCCAGCTCAGCGGCTTCGTAGACGAGCACACCGGATGTTTCAGAAATAATATTGCTTCTACCGGCACTGGGGCGTTGGCTTCCGGTATTTTCGCCGGATATGCGCACGGCAATACGCCGCGCCGCTTCGTTTTCATCCAGGTCGGTTTCTTCCAGGCGTGCTATTACCACTGACTCACAACCGGCCCGGGCCAGCAGTCTTATATCTTCCGTTGACAACACCGCGCCTTTCTTCAGGTTTATGCTGCTGTATTTAACGGAATGGGCGAGGATGCCGCCTGCGGCGCCTGCGACCGGTGTTCGACCGAATTGCATGGTACTTATCAGGCCCGATTGACGTCAGTACCGGGAAAGAACTCGACGAAGATAAACCAGAATAACCGGCTCTTGAGCGTGTTGACGCGCGCTAACCGGTCATCACCGGGAATATTTCCGAAGATATCAACGTCACTAACGTCCGTGCCGGTATCGTTAAAAAACGCCACAACCGCATCATATCCCGCATCATAGTTTATGACGAGTTGCTCCCCACCGATCGCAACGTTGACGGGGTCGTCTCGCTCCATAAGAAAGTCCTTCGAATAAGCGACATGATCGCCGTTGATACTGACCGTATACACCAGTTCCTTCATGGGCAACCTGTCGTCAGTGAAATCGATAGTGGGGAATGCCGGTTTATCGTTTTCAACCCAGTTCAACCCCACCCCCCAGAGCATCATTCCATGCCTCACCAGGCGGTCCCATAAGGCAAACACCGGGTTTTCACTGTAATCAGCGATTTCGTTGATAAAGACGTTACCATCGGGATAGAGCGCCTTGTACGCCTTGAACGGCATACGAATAGTAGGCCATTCCTTCATTGCGGCGCCGGTCGGATCCCGTTCCTTTGAGCCCCAGAGTTGCTGGATGGCCTCACCACTGTTTTTGTCGAACAGCACCAGGTTGTTCTTTAACTGGGTCATTACGGTGAGGTCGAGCGGCCGGTCATTGATAACCGGGCTATACGCGATACCGAGGTTGGTCAAACCGCAATAGGTCATGATGACTTCTTCCCCGTTGATGGTATTGCCTTGTACCACGTGGGGTTGCAGCATGTAATAATCGGAATACGCATAAGCGCCGTTATCGGTTTCCAGTACCACCATGTTGATATCGTCTACCGAGGCATAGTCGTCCGGGCCGAAATGCGCCACATCCAGACTTTGTTCCAGATATTCCGGGGCTTCACTTACCGGTACAAACGTGGCCTGGTGCTGTTGCGAGCGGAACATCCACTTCGGGTTGATCATGCCTGAATAGAAATTAAGGCAAAAAAACAGCAGCAGAAATCCACATAGATATTTATGGCAGACGGCCCTGTCTTTCCACCAAAGCAGCATCGCAGCAAGCAGGGAGAGGAACCCGGCCGCGGTAATGATGTGCCGGTTATACCAGACCATCATCGTGAATTCGCGGGTGGACTGGACGAGCCATTGGCTGATATCAGCCAGGTCTTTGAAGATAAGGAACGCACAGGTTTGTGCGATCAGCATGAACATCCAGAATAACAGCTTTTTATGTGTCAAGGTCATGTGCAAATCCGGTGAATATCAAGACATACGGCATGCTACCATTAGTAAGCCGGTGTGTAATAGAATGTTATATCAATAATATTGTAAATAATCATGTGTGAAAACAGACGGGAGCACTCATATGCGTGACTATGTCGAAAAACTGCTGCAGCGCGGGGAGATGAACATCGTTGAAAGGGAAGTCGACCCCCAATTCGAACTGGCTGCCGTGACAGGACGCTCCCAACTGGACAGTGAAAGACCGGTATTGTTCAAAAACGTGAAGGGGACCGGGTTGCCGGTCATATCCAACCTCTATGGCAGTCACGTTCGCCTGTGCGAGATTATCGGCACGCACAAGGGCAATTTCTGCCGTCACTGGCAAACCATCATCGATGATCAACTGCCCGGACCTGGCGAGTATACCGAACTGGTTGACGCCGATGACGGTGTCATTGACGGGAAGGTCAGCGACCTGCCGCATATAACCTATTTTGAACACGACGCCGGGCCTTATATAACGGCCGGTGTGTTCCTGGCCAAAGAGCCAGACACGGGTGTCCCGAACCTGTCATTCTGCCGCTCCATGATGGTTGACGACGCTGAACTGCGCGTACGCCTGGCGCCGCCCCATGACATCACCCAGTACCAGAAGAAGGCCGAAGCAAGAGACGAACCCCTGGAAGTGGCGATACTCATCGGGCCGCCGCCGGAAGTGTTCATGGCGGCCTGTGCGTCCGTGCCCATAGAGCAGGATGAAATGGCTATCGCCGCGCAGATAAAAGGGGCTCCCATAAGGATGCGCCAGTGCCGGCATATCGATATGCAGGTCCCGGCGGAGACCGAGATCGTGATAGAGGGTCGCATTCTCCCGCACCAGCGTAAGCCGGAAGGGCCGTTCGGCGAGTTCCAGGGTTACTACGTCAAACGTACGGACAATCACGTGTTCGAAGTTTTGAACGTGAGCCGGCGCGAGGGGGCATACTTCCACGGCCTGCTGTGCGGTTACATGGAGGATTTGCGCGCCCTGGAGGTCGCATTTGCGACCCGCACTTACCGGCACATCTCAGCGGGCATGCCCGGTGTGCTGGACGTGAGTTGTTACCCGATGCCGATGCATACGATCGTCCAGCTCAGGCCGGAATACGAGGGCCATGCGAAACATGTCATGATGAAAGTCTTCAGCTCCCATCTCCAGTACAACAAGGTATGCATAGTGGTGGATGAGGATGTGGATATCCATAATTTTCAGGATGTTTGGTGGGCAGTGATGACCCGCGGCCGTATCGAGAAAGACATCATGATAGTTGAAGGTGTCCCGGGGTTTTTCCGTGATCCTGCCGGGGTCTATACGGGACGGCTCGGCATCGACGCCACCAAGCCTTTCGACATGCGCGAGAACTACGACAGGAAGCGCGTGCCCGGACTCTACGAGGTTGACCTGAAGGACTATTTCACCTGAAGCAGGAGGGCGCTCCCGGTCGCGCTGCGCTGATCACGCAGCCTTGTTCTTGCTGTCGATTAATTGCCGGTACCGCGGCATGGCGATAAATTTGACCAGCAGGCGTTTCAGCCAGGACATTTCCGGGGTGTTACCGGCCGAGGTGAACCTGTCCAGGCCGAGCTGCTCGACAAACTCCTGTTGCAGCATCATCATGGGCCCGTCCGACGGGATGCCGGTCCCGTCGGCAATCCTGTCCATGCGCTGAAAATTGGAGACAACACCTGCTGCATCGACCATGGAGTCCATACCCATCTCGTCCGCCAACGCAGTGCGGGCGGCTGCAAAGACGTCAGGGTCATCGCCCATGAAAGTGTCGCAAAACCGTATCAGCGCTTCCGAGTGGGGTATATCGTCGACACGAGTGCAGTCCGGATCAGTTATGCCGTCCAGGTTTACTGACGTTCCGGTGTACGTGGCGCTCTCACGGAGCATCACTGCATGGGAGGCAGTTCAGTAGAAACAGCCGTTGAACGCGGAGATCCGTATGGCAAGAACCTCCGATTGAATACGGCTCAGTGTGCCTTTGGGCGCGGATTTGAACTCGAAGATGTTCGTGTTGTTGATGTAGTGTGCATCCAGTAAATCGAGCATCGAGCGAACTTCGTCCGGCACCAGGCTCAGGGCGCGGATAACATAACCGGTCCTGCCCTGCCACAGATCGGCCTCCGGGCCGGTGTCGACCGTATTGGGAAGCGTGCTCACCCAGGCGCCGTCGTTAAGGGTATTTGCCGGCCGGTAATGGCTCGGTTCGCCCGGTTCCGGGTCGGGCAGCGGGTTTGGTGCGATGCCGATTGCCCTGCAGAACTCATCGATTGAAAAGACGCATACCAGCGTCCCGATGATTTCGACGTATTGTTCTTCGCTGAGGCCGGCGCTGATAACCCCGTTGAACCAGGCCCGTGTGAGACGTTGCGGATCGGTAACAACGCGATGCACGACCTCGACCATGGTATCTGGAAGAGAGGTCACCGTGTCGTGCGCCCCCTCTGCGTGGGTCGGGGACAGGGCCTGTTTGCGCCGGCGGCAGAAATTGCAGTGTTGCGCCTGCCTGACCTCCCTGGCGATATCGACGCGCTGCTGGCCGGTCAGCCAGGCGCCCGCTTTGGCAAGACGGCGCCAATAGCGGTTATGAGCAGCGGCAAAATCATCGCGCACCGGGTAGGGCGCGCCAGCATAGCTGATCGGGGCTGAGTCCATTAACGCATTATACAGTACGTAACCCGCTGGATAAATCAACTGTTCAGGGACGGCGGAGTATGTTGATAACTGCTTCGGTCATCGGATTGGCGGCCGGGGTTGCAGGGGTGTCGAGGCAGGCATTGAAACGATCGTCCAGGTCTTCATTATCCATGCTGCCTCTTGCGCCGATGGCAACTACCTGTGATGCGGGGGCTGTCGCGCCCCAGGGTTCGCCTTTGGCCAGGGTCACGCGCTTGCCCGTCATCTGCAATATGACCCTCTTGTCCGGTACTTCACGGATATGGAGGATACCCTTACAGCGGAATACGGACACGGGCAGCGACTGGAATGCCAGGTAAACGGTTTCAAATCCAAGCGGCCCGGCATGTTGCCATGAATAACTGGAGTAGGTGTGTTCGTGATGCGCATGCAGTCCGTGCCCGTGCTCTGAAACGTTGCCTGTATTCCTGTCCATAAGCCCCGGCGGTCCTGCATGTAACGACAGTCCCAGGATTAATTCCAGGGGTACTTTGGCTTGAAATGTCTTGATAATACGTGATTGTGGCGCTATCTCCTCCGTAAATCTGACAACTTGTTCATTGGCTGCGTCCGTAACAAGGTCGGTTTTATTGATGATGGTGATATCGGCTACGGCTATCTGGTCTTCAGCCAGTTTCCCGTTTACCTCGTCGAGTTCAAGTAATTCACTGGCATCGATAACGGTGATGATGGCATCGAGTTGCGTTGCCGCGGCAAGACGGGTGGACATAACCACGGCCATTGCCGCCGCCTTCGGGTCGGACACGCCGCTGGTTTCGACGACGATCATGTCGGGACGGGGTTCCAGTTCCAGCAGTTGCCCGATTGCGCCGACCAGGTCGTCCCGGATGCTGCAACAGACACAGCCGTTGGTCAGGCTGATGGTATCTCCTTCAACGCGGCTGACAAGCTGTGAGTCGATGTTGATTTCACCGAAATCGTTCACCAGCACACCGATGCGCCGGCCGTGTTCACCATTCAGGATATGGTTCAGCAGCGTTGTTTTGCCGGCGCCGAGGAAACCGGCGATCAGACTGACCGGAGTTTTAGCCATGGCTCGTGCTCGAATTGTAAACCATATTATTAACGATTATACTTTGAGAAAAATTAGGAATTAGGAATTAGGAATGGATGCGTAAAGTCCGGTATTAAGTTCTATTACAATTTATTTTATCAATAATTCAATCAAGCCTATTTCATTTTAATTCGTAATTCCTTATTCCTAATTGACATCATGACCTGCGAGTTACTCATCCGTAACGGCACCATTGTAACGCCGGAGAAATCTTTCCCGGGATATATCGCCGTCAACCAGGGCAGGATTGCTGCTGTGGGCACCGGGGACGCTTCAATCAGTGCGGCAAGACAAATCGATGCGCACGGTTGTCATGTTCTGCCCGGGGTCATCGACCCCCATGCGCACCTGGGTTACATGGATACGCTGGAAGCGGTAGAGACTGAGACCAGGGCCGCGGCCTGTGGCGGCGTCACTACCCTCGGTGTTTATATCCTGGCGCTGAAGGAAGGCGTATTGAGGCAGTTCGACCGTTTTAAAAGTACCTTCGAAGGTAAGAGTTTCGTAGACGGGTTCTGGCACCTCATGGTGATTGACGCCATTACCACCAGTGAGATAGAGACCTGTCCGGCTGAAATCGGCCTGACATCGTTCAAGTTCAATATGGGCTACAAGGGCCCCCATGCGGACCTTATCGGCATCACCGCAACCGATGACGGGGCGGTGTACAAGGGCTTCCGCATGATCAACAGGTCCGGACCTCCCAGTCTCGCTGCCTGCCATACCGAGAACATCGATATTCACCTGATGCTCAGGGACGAACTGATTGCCCAGGGCCGTAATGATTTCGCGGTCTGGAACGAGTCGCGGCCTCCGTTTGTGGAAGCGGAATGCATGCACCGGGCGATTTACCTGGCGGAGAGCGCCGGCTGTCCCTTGTATATACCTCATATAACTATTGCCGAGGGCGTGGATATTATTGCCGATGCGCGCAGGAAAGGTATTGAGGTAACCGGTGAAACCTGCCCGCAATACCTGACCCATAACAGTGAGGAACCGGCGCAGGTATTGCTGGACCATCCGGCCTGCGCCTGTGTCAACCCGCCGCTGAGGGATAAGGCCGCCAACGAAAGGCTATGGCAAGGGATTGCGGAAGGAATCATACAATGTGTGGGTTCCGACCTGGCGCCCACCACCCTGGAAATGAAGGGAGAGGATATCTGGAACGCGCCCATGGGACTGGGCAACACCTCGGAACTGTTATTGCCTGTCATGCTGAGTGAAGGCGTCAACAAGGGTCGCATCAGCCTGGAGAAAATTACCGAGATATGCGCGCTGAACCCGGCCACAGTCTTCGGGCTTGCTCCCAGGAAAGGCCGGCTTGCAGTCGGCGCCGACGCGGATATCGTCATCGTTGACCTGGACAAGGAAGTCACGGTGAAAACGCAAAACCTGCGCAGCATGTGCGACTGGAGCATTTATGACGGCTGGACCCTGAAAGGCTGGCCGACCCATACCATACTGCGCGGCCAGGTCATCGTCGAAGACGGGGAGCCCGGCGCGCGCGGGGCAGGACAGGGCAGCTATATTTCCCGCAATGACATACAGTAAGTATTGAATGCGGCCGTGATGATCCCGGAACAGTACCGGCAGTACGAGGATACGGTCACCCTGGGCTGCGTGAACTACGGCAGTATCTGGAATGACAAGGCAGCCAGTATCGGCAAGGTCAAAAGGCTGATCGGCGAAGCCGCGGACCAGGGGATTAACATCCTCGTGTTTCCGGAGTTGTCGCTGAGTGGTTACGAATCGAATGAAGACAACACCATGCACCGGGAATTTGCCGAGACCATTCCCGGGCCTGCCACTGAGGAAATTGCCGCACTGACGAAAAAACTGGATATCTACGTGATCCTGGGGATGCCGGAACGGGACCCCGGTGACGCCGACACCTGTTACATTTCCTGCCCGCTGCTCGGGCCGGAAGGGTTTATCGGCAATTACCGGAAACTTCACCTGGGGACGCCACCGCTGTTCAGGGAGAGTTTATGCTTCACGGGCGGCGACAGCGTGCCGGTATTTGCCACGCGCTATGGCCCGGTAGGGATACAGATCTGCGCCGATTTCTGGGTCTTCCCGGAACTTTCCCGCATCCTGATGCTGAAGGGCGCACGTATCATCGTCAACAGCACCGCCAGCATGTCCATGCCGGGGAGGCCGTTTTATATCACCTCCATGACCGCGGCCCGGGCAACAGAAAATATGGTGTACACGGCCAGCGCCAACCTCGTCGGCAAGGAGCGCTCGCTTTCGTATTACGGTTACAGTACCATCGCGGGACCGTCCTACCCGCGTTTTTCCCATGTCTATGCCCAGGCGGAAGACAAGGAAGAGATCATCAGCGCCACACTGAGTTTTGACAAGTTGCACCGGTTCCGTGAAGCAGTGTCATTGGATAAGCTTCGGCGCTCTGACGTCATATCTGATGAATTTAATAAACTGGATACAAGCAGGAATTAGCAGGGGGCAACATGCCGGAGATCAGCAAGGAAATTATCGTCGATGCGCCGCTGCAAAAGACCTGGGAACTGGTCAGCGACATGGAACGGTTCAGCCTGTGCATCCCCGGGTGCAAGGAAGTCAGGACGGTAAGCGAAACGGAATTCGACTGGAAACTGGAGACCAAAGTACTGCGCACCACGCGCAAGGCGACCGCCAGGACCACGGCGGTGAAGATGGAACCGCCGACCCACGCGGAATTCGTCGGTGAGGGGAGATTGTTCGAGCGCTCGAACCACTACAAGCTGACGATAACGGGTACAACCGACCTTGAAACACTGGAACAGGACAGGACCCGGATAGTTTTCTCCGGTGATGTCAGGGCCAGCGGCCTGGGCGGCGCCATCATCGAGAAAGTGGCGGCCGGACAAATGGGTGGTTTGTTTGATGAATTTGAGCAGAATATCAAGCAGGCGTTAGCAGCGGGCGGCTAACCGCAACAAGCGAATGAATATGAGGAATAACTGATGGAATACTACAGTCCGACGGATCTCAACGAGGCCTACGCTCTGCTGGATAAATACGGCGAGGACGCCATTCCCATCGCCGGGAGTACATTTTACATGGGCCACCGGGAAGAACTGTTCGATGAGGTGGAAGCGGTGGTCAATATCAAGCAACTGGGCTTGAGTTATATCAGGCAGGACGGTGATGGCCTGCATATCGGCGCCACGACCACGTTGAACGAGATATTTGCCCATGGTCTTACCCGCAAGGGCCCGTTCGGCATCCTGGCAACAACCGTACAGGAGTTGAATATCAATGAAGTGAGAAATATGGCTACCATCGGCGGTGAGGTATGCATCGCCGGCGAGGTGGACATGCCGACAACCTTGCTGGCCTATGATGCCGATATCGTCATCGGCGGCAGCAAGGGAGTACGCCGGATGTCCATGGCTGATTTCCATATCGGCTACCTGAACAATGCCCTGGAACCGGGCGAGATGGTGCTTGAAGTCCAGCTTCCGCAGCCGCCCGCAAACACCGGCGGGGGATTTGCAAAGTTCGAAAGAACCGCGGCAGACCTGCCCATCGTCAACGTGGCGACCCGGATATCGCTGGATGACGCCGGGGTCTGTACGGACGCAAGAGTGGTTGCCGGAGCGGCCACCCTGTCCGGCATACCCGAACGCTCCGGCGCAGCGGAAGCCGCGCTGCTCAACCAGGTGATTGACGCTGCGCTGATTGAAGCGGCCGCTGCTGCGTCCGCCGATGTAGCGTGTATCAATGATTTCCGGGTGTCTGCGGAAATCCGTAGTCTCTGGGTGAAGTGCGGCATCGAAGACGCGTTAGAACGGGCTGTCGCAGCAGTCCGGCAGGGAGAACAATCGTGAATGCGATCAATTTGAAGATAAACAATGAGCACTATGATGTGCTGGTAAAACCGCACTGGTCCCTGGCCTACGTCATCAGGGAAAAGGTGGGGTTAACCGGGACAAAAACCGGTTGCGAGATGGGTACCTGCGGTTCATGCACCCTGCTGCTGGACGACAAACCGGTCTTTTCCTGCCTGAGGATGGCCATTGACGCACAGGGTTGCGACATACGCACCATCGAAGGAGTGGAAGAGGAAAATAATGGCGAACTGCACCCCCTGCAGGAAGCCTTTATCCAGGACCACGGTATGCAATGCGGGTTCTGCACGCCCGGAATGATTATCGCAGCCAAGTACCTGCTGGAGCACAACCCGGACCCGACCGAACAGGAGGTGCGCGAAGCCATAGGCGGGCATTTGTGCCGTTGCGGCACCTATATCAGGATTGTGCGTTCCATATTGAACGCGGCTGCAGTGATGCGTGCCGGCAATTGAAAAAGACGGCCAAGGTTTGAAATATCACAATTAGAGATAGAGGTAGTAAAAAATGACAACTGAAACGTCCGTGATCGGCAAGAGTTTACCCATGCTGGATGCTTACGAAAAAGTAACCGGCAAGTTGAAATACGCCGGTGACATGCCGGCGCATCATCGCATGCACTATGCCAAGGTGCTGCGCAGTCCCTATGCGCATGCGCGGGTCGTTGCGATCGATACATCTGCAGCAGAGGCGTTGCCGGGGGTCAGTGCGGTGATCACCCACCAGGACGATATTACCGGCAAACAAAAGACCTGCGGCACGCCCTGGGTGGATCCCAGTTTCAACTTTCGCGGCCCCATGATTTCAGAGGAGGTCTGTTTTGTCGGTGACGAGGTTGCAGCCGTATCGGCAGTGGACGAAGACGTCGCCAGGGAAGCCCTGAAATTAATCGAGGTGGAGTACGAGGAACTGCCGGCGGTGTTCGACCTGGAAGAAGCCATGCGCGCGGACGCGCCGCAGGTCCGTCCCTGGGGCCCCAATACCCTGCCGCCGTCGTTATTCGAGTGGGGCGACATCGAGCAGGGTTTTGCCGAGGCGGACATGATCCTCGAAAACCGGGTAACCATGGGCAACCAGCAGCATGCGCCGCTGGACCGGAATGCCTGTATTGCCAGCTGGGAGGGAGACAGGCTCTCTGTCTGGACTTCAACCCAGGCGCTGTTCTGGATGCGGGATGCACTGACCGACTTCTTTGACCTGTCTCCCAGCAAGGTGCGGGTGTACAGCACGCCTACCGGCGGTTCTTTCGGACTCTGGTGGGGGAACAACTTCATGTTCCTGGCTGCCGCACTGGCGCGCAAGTCGAAACGCCCGGTACGCCTGGTATTGACGCGGGATGAGGTGCAGACGACCGTGAAGCGGCGCGAACGGCCGCTTATCGACGTGAAGATAGGGCTGACCAAAGACGGCCGGATCACCGCCCAGTCATTTCGCCATATCCTGGATAACGGCGCTTACGGCAACAAGTTCGACCCCTACCAGTCCGTCGCGGATATCTATACCACCGAACATGGCCGGGTGGAGTTTATCGGCGTGGCGACCAACCTGGTGACAGCCGGGTGCATGCGCGGGGTCGGAGACCTGACCCTGGCCTACGCCATTGAACAGACTGTGGACATGGCCGCGGAAAAGCTCGATATGGACCCGGTCGAGTTTCACCTGATGAACCACTGGAAGACCGGCGATATCTGCCATACTTCCCAGGAGGTCGTATTCGCCAAACTGTTGTTCAACAAAAACCCGCAGGTCGAACTGACCAGTTCCGGACTGGCCGAATGTATTACCCGGGGCGCCGAGGCCATTGACTGGAACAACAAGTGGAAGGGCTGGGGCAAGCCGTCTGCGCTGGAAGGGCACAAGGTGCGCGGTATCGGCATGGGCATATCAACCCACATCAGCGGTCTGGCCTTTTTCGGATTTAACGGCATCACCGTCAAGGTCAACCCGGACGGCACCATGGCGTTGACCACGGGTATCGGCCGTATGGGACAGGCCGGCGACACGACCCAGGCCATGGTCTGCGCCGAGGTCATGGGGGTGGAACTGGAAGATATTAACGTTATCGACGGCGACTCCGAGGTGTGCGGACATACCATGGTCACCTTCGGCAGCAACGGGATGCACATGGTTGCCCGCGCCACCAAGGCCGCTGCCGAGCATGCACGGGAACAATTGCTTGAATACGCGGCAAAACACCTTGAGGCCAATGCGGCGGACCTGGATATCAAGGACCGCAGGGTCTTCGTCAAAGGCAGCGAGGAGCGTGGCGTTACCCTCAAGGAACTGATGAGCACGCCTATCTATGAATACCTCGCGCCGCCGGAAGTGATAGGCAGCGCTTCGAAAGGGGTAGAGTTCGAGAAGGCGGGCAAAATGATGATGGCGGATTTCGCCGAGGTCGAGATCGATACCCGCACTGCGCAAATGAAGCTGCTTAAATTTGTCGCGGTGCATGACAGCGGCACCATCGTCAACCCGGCGGTATGCGAGAACCAGGTGGCCGGCGGCTACTACCAGTCAATGGGCTTCTCCACCACCGAGCACCTGGTATTCGACGATGAGACGGGCGCCATCCTCAACCCGAATTTCATGGATTACAAACTGATGGGACCCCTGGACATGCCTGATCCGGAGATCATGTTCGAAGAAGTATACGATGAACACGGGCCGTTCGGGGCAAAGGGAATAGGCGAAGGCGTCACCTGCGCGGTGCCGATTGCAATATCGAACGCCGTGTACAACGCCATCGGGGCGCGCATTGACCCGCCCATTACGCCGGACAAGATACTGCAGGCTCTGAAGCCTAAAACATGAGACAAGATATAGACGTTGCTGCAGAACAACTGAAACGGGACATACTCCAGGGACGCTTTGTCCCCGGACAACGCCTGGTGGAAGTGGATTTGATGTCCCACCTGGATATAACCCGGGGCAGGGTGCGTGACGTATTTAAACGCCTGCAGGCTGAAGGGATCGTGCAACTGGACAAGAACCGGGGCGCTTCGGTGAGGAAGGTTTCGCGTGAGGAGGTATACAACATTTTTGAGGTGCTGGAAGAGGTTTCCATCCTGATCATCAGGAAGATCGGCAGCCGGAGTGAGGATGAGGTGATGCGCCGATATCTGGGGGAGTCTCTTGCTGCTGCCCGGAAATTCCATGACCGGTCGGTCAATATCATCAGGGTGCTCGACTACATGGATGAGAATGCCCGGTTCTGGGGGGACCTGGCTGACCTGGCCGGCAATCCGGTGCTGTCGGACATCAGGATACGCCTGCAGGCCCCGTTATTCAGGCTCGCAATGGAGGGATTGACGGTCAGCGGCAGCCATGAGCAATGGATAGCCGGGCATGAAGAGATAATTTCCGCCCTGCTCGACAGCGATATCACACAGGCGACGCGCCATGCGAGAACATCCATGCACGATGTCTGGAAAGCTATCCTGGAGTTGCCCGACAGCGCGTTTGCCTGATAACCATTCGGTCGGCGCCCGCTAGTGCCGCGGATTCAGATGGCGTTTGTATAAGTATAGATACTGAGCGCCAGGATACAGACGATCAGCATGGTAAACGCATAGCCCAGGTTCCCGCGCATTATCGAAAAGGAAGAAATCCCGAACCGGCCCTGCAGGGTCAGGTTAACCCCGGAAAACGGGGAGGCGACAATGCTGTTCCCCCACATCATCATCATTGCCACGCCCAGCAGGTTGACGTTGTATGAGGTATTGACAAGCAGGCTTCCCACGATTGAAATCGTGATGATTGGGTGCACGCCGACCAGTGAAAACAGCATCGCTGCCAGGATAAAACCGCCGGCGACCAGCGGTGAGACGTCCGCTATGCCAAGAGAGATATCGCTGCTGAGCAACAGGGTGGATATACCGGTAGACATGACCCCTGCGGCCAGGAACAGCATCAGTTCACGGTATATATTCGGCAGGCCGGTAGCAATGTGCCCCCCAATTTGCTGTATTGCGGTGGACGGGTTGCGGATAACAAGAACCAGCAGGGCGAGCAGGAAGGAAAGGATCGTTATCAGGGTAAGGACGGGAAAAGCCGGAAACAGTTTATTTAACACGATAACTGCTATCGACAGCAGCAAAGGAATAAACAGCGCTTCGAAGCGAAGGGGATAGCCGCAGGTATCGTGGCTTTCCTTATCTCGCACCAGTTGCCAGGTAGTAATCAGCAAACCGGCCAAGGCAACAGGAATACCCGCCAGCACCAGGGTGATGAAGTCGGAACCGGGTGCGTAGACCAGGGCGGTAGCGATGGAGACATAGAATGGCGACCAGTAACAGCCGCTACAGAATGAGCGGGAAAACAGGATTACCTGCAAGCGGTTGATCTTTGCCGCCTGTTCCATGCGGTTGCCGAATATCATGACCGCGGACAGGTTGATTACCGATGCGAACAGGTGCAAGCCCCAGGCAGTTTTTACCAGGGCTTTTATTCCCCTGGGGATTGGATCTGTTTCCTGGTCACCCGGCCCTGTTATCAGGCGCAGGAAAGTTACCGAGGCGATCAGGGCGACCACGTGGATATTTGCCGAAACTGCCCTGGTCAGATCCAGGTGAATGCCGTTCAGTATCACCCATGCTATGCATCCCGATCCGATAGCCAGCATCCCGGATATCTGGTACACCATGGTCCGGGGCAACTGGTGAAACAACATCACAGCCGCCAGCCAGCCGGCAAGACCGGGCCAGAGTGGGGAGACCAGGGAAGAGGACGCTGACACAACTGCCAGCACTGCCATGGTAAACAGGAGAGCGCCCGGCAGTTTAGCCTGCATATTTCACCAGTCTACGCGCCTCACTTGTCTTGATGTGGTTTAAGCTCAGTCCATTTCAAGCAGAAAGTCGGTAACCAGTTTGTTGAAACGCTGATTATGCTCTATCTGGGTCCAGTGTCCGCAGTTGCCGAATATGTGCAGTTGCGAGTTTTTGATGCATTTGAACAACTGTTCCGAGCAGGACACCGGGATGATGCGGTCATCCCGTCCGTGGATGATCAGGGTCTCATGTTCGATGTTGCTGACGTCGGCTTCGCTGCTGCAGATTTTCCTGATACCTTCCTGGCGCGGTGCCGGGAACATGGCTGCGTAAGCCTCCTGTACGCCCGGCCGGAGACCGGCTTCATACCTGAGTTGGGCCAGTTCATCCGTGACCAGTTCACGGTTGTAGGCAAACAGGTCCAGCAATCTGCGCATATTGTCCAGGGAGGGTGTATAACCCCAGGTCAGGTCCAGACCTTCCGTCAACTCGAATTCAAGACCGACACTGCCCATCAGCACCAGGCGGGAGACCCGTTCGGGCGCATGAACCGCCAGCGCAACAGCCAGCGAGCCGCCAAAGGAATTGCCGACCACGTGGGCCTGTTCGAGCTCCATGGCGTCCAGGAAATCCAGCGCGTGCCGGAGCCAGGTTTCCATGTCGTAACGGATATCGTCAGGCCGCTCGGTAAACCCGAAACCGACGATATCCGGTGCGATAACGCGAAAATTGTCCGCCAGGTGGGGAATCACCAGGCGCCAGTTCGCCCAGGCGCTGACGCCGGGACCAGATCCGTGCAGGAGCAGCACGGGAGCGCCTTGACCCTGGTCATGGTAGTTCGTAGCGATCCCGCCGGAATTGATTGATAAGCCGATTTCAGGAGAGGTAGTCATCTCGGTGTCCTTGTTATGGGTTCTTTTTGTCGATTATTATATAAAGAATCGATATTCTATCAGTATTGTTTCCATGTTGGGGAACGCAAACTATCCTGAGGCCGACGGCAATGAAAAGCACAGACAAGAAACATTTTGTCCTGGTACACGGCGCCTGGCACGGCGCCTGGTGCTGGGAGAAGGTAACGCCGCTGATCAGTAAAGCAGGCCACGAAGCACATGTGCTTGACCTGCCGGGACTGGGTAATGATCCCGCGCCGATTGCGGATATTACCCTGGATTCCTACGTGAATGCCGTGAGGGATTTAATCCTGACGATAGATCATGACGTGATACTGGTGGGGCACAGCATGGGCGGACTGGTCATTACCCAGACTGCGGAACTGGTTCCCGACAGGATACGCGCTCTGGGTTACCTGGCTGCATTCTCCCCTGCAGACGGTGAATCCCTGTTCCAGCATGCCATGGCCGATACTGAATCCCACGTCACGCGGTTCAACCAGGTAAACGAGGCAGAGGGGTATTTCACCATTCCGCCTGACAAGCTGCCGGACTGTTTCTACGGCTTGTGCAGCGAGGAAGATACCCGTAACGCCATCGCCAGGTTGCGCCCGCAACCGTTGGCCCCGTTAGTGCAGACCGTCAGCATCACCCCGGAAAATTACGGCCGGGTGCGCCGTTGCTACATCGAATGCACCAAGGACCAGGCCCTGACCTGGCCCATGCAGCAGCAGATGCAGAAAAAGGCCAGGCTGGATGCGTTGCTCACGCTGGAAACGGACCATTCGCCGTTTTATGCCTGCCCTGAAGACCTGGTTGATTGCCTGATCAGGCTATGAAGTGATTATGATCCACCTGGAAATTACAAGGATATGCGGATCAATATCTTTCGAAGTACTCCTGGTGTTCCCATTCGGTGACAGTTGATAGAAACCGGTGTATTTCGTGTTGTTTCAGCCCCAGGTAATAATTGATAAAGACTTCACCGAAAGAATCCTTGAACAGTTTCGATTCCGATAGCGCTGTGACCGCTTCCATCAGGCTTCTGGGCAATGCCGGCTTCTCAACCTGGGAATACGGGTCGCTTACCGGCGGTCCTGGGTCGCGTTTCAATTTCAACCCATCGAGTCCGGCTGCCACCTGTGAGGCGATGAACAGGTAGGGATTTGCGGCCGGCTCACCCGAGCGGTTTTCAATATGGGTGACCGGATCGTCGCCGCCACCAACCAGACGCAAATACGCGGCTTTGTTATCCACCGACCATACTGCGCGATTAGGCGCCAGGGGGTTTGCGTTGAGGCGTTTATAGCCGTTAATAGTAGGATTTGAAAAAGCCGTACTAGCTGCAGAATGGGCAATCAAGCCCCCGACATAATGTTGTCCGGTATCCGACAACAAGTCTCCGCGTTGACGGGTGGCAAACGCATTATTCCCATCGTCAATACCAGCTAACGATTGATGGAGATGCCAGCCTGATGAATAAACATTAGGTAGTGCAGGCTTGCACATAAACGTGACCAGACAGTTATTATGGCGAGCCACCTGTTTCAATGTCGAGCGTAAAAGTATCATCGCATCGGCCGCGTCAAGAGCAGGCAATGGATCCAAAGTGATTTCACACTGTCCAGGCCCCCACTCATCCTCCATGGACCGGACCGGCAAGCCCAGGGCATGAAGATGTTCATAGAATGGATACATTATCGGCGCATGAATATCGATTTCCTGTTCCGACTGGTATTGATAACCATGGCCCAATGGTTTTACCGAAGGAGGAACTGCCGGTTGAGTCGATGCGTCCATGGTAAGGTTGGCATCGTCTATCTGGAACAGGTGAAATTCAACTTCAAGACCGATGACCAGTTTATATCCTGCGTTTTCCAGCTGTTCGAGTTGTCTGTATAACAACGTGCGGGGCGATAACGGCATCGGCTTGCCGGATTTCAGGTACAGGTCACACATTATCCATCCTGTATCCGGGACCCATGGCAACACACGGAAAGTGCCGGGGTCAGGCACCATCAACATATCACCGGCCCCTCCCATCTCTTCATTGCCAAAACCGCCGTCATCAGTAAATACGGGCAGGTAAATGTTATTGGCAGAATCCATGGCAAAAGGTGCGTGAGTGGTTGCAATACCGTTATGGAATGAAGTGAGAAAACGTGCTACAGGCAACACCTTGCCACGGCAGATGCCGTGTTGGTCACTGTATATCACACGCACGAAACGCAAATCTTTTTCCTTGATTTCGTCAGCGATTTTTTGCGCAGAGTTGCGCTGGTCGGCATCCCAGAGGTTGTGCCGGTTGATAAAATCAGTGCGTCCTATCGACGCTGCGTTTTGCGTATGTTGTGGCATCGGCGTTGGTGCGGTACCCGTTATAGAAAGAAAGTATTGTTCTCTTGCGGCAGGTCGGCATCAATTAGATTGATCTGTTTGACCGTTATCAGCCAGTTATTGCCGTAGTTCTTGAGCGCATAACCGCACCACCCTGACAGGATTCGGTGCCGTCCCCTGACGAGTGCGTCAATCAAAAAATTTGCTCTTGCCAGCATCTGCTTGTCTGTTCCGTGCCAGAACTCAATATTGCTGAGCAGGTGGCGCGTGCGTACGGGCGGGATCATTGAATATGCGAAACCGGTCTGAATTCGAGCCACACGATCCTCGAGGCGGCGGCGGTCCTGAAACTCCAGTGTGACGTCTTTACGGGGGTCTGACATGGAGTTTATGGAGGGTATCCAGTAAATACATTCCTTGTCGTAGCAATCCAGCCAGCTTTCCAGTTGCAACTCATCTGCAAACCTGGCCTCCGCATAGAGTATTGCTTCACAGTCCAGGCGTGCGGTTTCATCCGGGCGCTCAACAACTTGAATCGGTTTTGCACGTTGCCATTCCCGCGCCAGAGAGAGGAGCCATTCGTATAATGTATCATCAACGTAGTATGAAGTTTGTGTCGATGTGTCGTGCTGAGGTGTTGCCATCGGACACTTACCCTGATCTGAATTCAAGTTCGGTACCCATCAACCGTTTCCACTCCGCAAAATAAGAGCGCATATGCAGGTCGGATGATATGGGCGCCGTTATTACGCCTCTTTCGTCAACCCGTTCAACCCCGGTTTCCATGTGCCGGCTTATATCCACCCATTCCATCTCGGTTACCGACATGCCTTCGAAGCAGGATTCAAAGTTAGCATTGTCGTCAACTTCACCAAACATTGGAAAGTCCTCCTGGGTTCGCAAACGCAAGGTGTTGACTGCGGGCGGCACGTTATCCAGCGAAGTTGCGTGCCAGAGCATGTCCGTCTTGTCAACTGACAGTGGTATGAGCATTTGAATCTGGTTGCCGACAAACAGCAGGTTGGGGAAAATGGAAAGGTTCATTCCTGCCCCGGTCGCGGTTTCCAGTAATTCAAGCGCTTTAGCCCTGCCTGTCTCATTGGTGAGTTGTTCAACGATTATTTCCCGTCCGGGTTGCGGTCGCTGGCGTTCAAAGGCTGAACTTTCATACATGCACGGGCGTTGATCCAAAAAAGTGTGACCATTTCCCAAAGCTTGAGAGTACATTGGCGTTTCATCAATATTACCGCTGAAATAGTCGATATCGCGAGATTTTCCATGCCGGCGGTTGGTCATACGTAGCAGGGATTGATGGGAATACTCCGGGTGGTAACCATCACCCGCGTTATCGTAGATACATTTCCAGTTGCTGTTTACCAGGTAACGTTGCGCACTGGACACACGTATTGCGCCGGCGTCACCACCATTGTGGTCTATCCACTCATCCATGCGCTCCGCCGCCGGACCCAGGTGATCAACAAGGCCTTTTTCGCCTTTGACAGGATTCAGCGTTCCGAAAATGAAGCCGCGGTACTCGGCGACGTAAGGAACCCGGGCAAGATTACGGCTGGTTTTGTCAAAGTTTGCGCCATAGGCCGCGTCGACGGGGATTCCCACGCACTCGCCGGTATTCCGGAAAGTCCAGCCGTGATAACCACAGGTAAAAAATTGTGCCTTTCCGGTCATCGTGCGGCATACGCGGGCGCCCCGATGCGAACAGCGGTTAATGAGTGCGTGTAATTCTCCGTCTTTATCCCTGGTAACGATGAGCGGGCGCGAGCCGAAGTGGCGGGTGACGAAACTGTTGGGTTCTGCCAGTTCACTTACGTGCGCCAGATATATCCATGTGCCGCCGAATATACGCTGCTGTTCAAGCTCGAATATAGCCGGCTCAACGTATAATGAGCGGTGTACCCGGCCGGGTTGTACCAGATAATCCCACTCGTACTCCAGGCCTGACACTGAATTGTTGGAGCCGGTCATTTGCTCAAAGCGGTCAATTCCTATTGATAGTCCCGCAGTTGGTCAACATCGAACATTTCTTCCGATACACGTTCGTCCCGGCCTTCCCAATTTGGGTCCATGTATAAGGTTGACATGCGTTTGGTAACGTAGTTATTGACCATGCAGTAACGCCACATGGCATCCCCTTCCGTCGGACGCCAGGCGCGACTGTCTTCCCAATTCCTGAATTTGTTACCTCTCGGATCTTCCGTGAGGTGGTACTGCATGTAATAGAACTCCTTATCGACCCATGTCCGGCGCTTGGAATATATGTATTTGCCGGTCTTGTCGATAATATCCAGGATCCATACCGGACGTAATTCCACTTCCAGTGATCTAAAATTGCACTGATCTTCCGTCAGTACGGCTGAATCATAGATATAACCCACCTCGGGTGAGGTCAGGATAAAGCCTTCTCCGGCCAGCACGTAATCGAACTTGCTTACATCGGTTTTACCCCAGTATGCACGCCAGTCATCCCAGATCAGTTCCTGCCCTGATGCAATCGGATCCTGTGCATCAGACCCGGTTAAGATGCGGGTGCGGCGCAAACTGGGAATAAATACCTTGAAATCATCATCCTTGTCGGCATCGGGATAGCGCTGGCGGACGCCGGCAAGACCGCGAATATCCAGGGGTTCAAGGAAGAATATCGAACCTCCCTCTATGAAATCCTCTTTGCCGTCTATCTCGCCTAAAGGACCGGTATTTTTTCGATTATGATAATGCCACCACCACAAATCAGCCTTGTATTCGCTGTCAAGCCGTCCCCCAGCCGTACAGGCGCGCATATGGATAGGCTCAAAGTTCAGTGTATCAGTGTTTACTGAATGAGCCACATACGACCAGTTTAATTCCAGGCCGTTTTTTGGGTTCAGAAACGGGATGGAAGTGGCTCCAGCACCGGTCATCAATGCGTAACTTCCATCCGGATAAAGCAGTTCGCCATCTTCATTGATAACCAGTTCGATCCCTTTCTCCTTCAATTCCTTGGTCCCTGCCAGGTATCCTTTATGCATGTAATAGGTATTGGTGGGAACGATAGTGATTTCGGCAATGTTGCTCCATGACGATGACAAATGTTCTATGAATTCCAGAGGCATATAATCCGTTAACCAGGGATATTGATCTACATTATCCTTGGTAATTCTAAGGCCCGGCTTTAATTCTTCCGGCAAATCGGCCTGTTCCATGAGGTCGTACGCATCGTATCCTCTTAATTCTCTCCACTCTGCCGCAAGAGCAATCGCCTCAGGCTTTGAGATTTCTTCTACCCACCTGGCATGATTGGGATCCCCCGTTGCTGCGGCAAAGGCTTTCCATGCCTCCAATGCCTTGTTTGTTTCAGCATGAATAACCGGACTGAGAAAAAAGCTGAAAAGACAAATTGTCAGGGTTATGATTTTATTGTTCATCACGTTTATCCTCCTATGTTCTGGGTCTGTTGCAGATCACAGTTTTTTTTAGAATTGAAATGTCAGCGACAGTTCTACAAAATCGGAATTGTCGAGTAAACCAATCGGCGCATTTTCACCACCATTACCGGCGAAATGCATCCATTCCAACCGCGGGCGCCACCTTTTACCGAAGAAATTAAAATCGATCCGTTGCCGGTAATAATGCCCTTTATTGTCAAAATCCCTGATATACAAACCCTCCAGTACCAGGCGTTGTTGAAACAAGGGAGACTGCCAGAGGAAGGTAATATACTGGTGGTCCTTCGAGACCGTGTCAAAGGCATAAGGGGCCTGTTGCAGCAATCCTTCATTGGCGTCAAAGGTGTGAATATTAAAAAATTGAAAACTGGTGAATACCGATTTCTCCTGGGTATCCCAACCAGGCACCCATAGAGGATAGTCAAAACCAACCATCGTTGACAGGACGTCACTCCGGGTAATGGTTTTGTCTTCGGTTGCAGCCAGTGCCGGGCTACCCGTTTCATCCCTGTTGTTCAGAGGTAGTGGCAGTACGCCGAACGGAGTATTCAGGGTCCCGATTGCCCCGGGATTCATGTGGCTGCGGTTAAAATATTTGTCGAATTCATAAGCAAATTCCAGACGCATGGCCGGCGAAGTTTGTTTTGGGCCGAACTTGAATTCGCTCATGTCCCGGGCAAAGCTGAAACCAATCAGTTTTTGGCGGTGTTGATAATCGAGGTTGACGATACCATTGACCGAACAGGGCAGTCCGGCGCCCAGGCCGGGCTGTAACGGATCGCCGCATCCGCCCATCGACAAGGTTGTTAACGGGCTTTCAACCAACGGACCTACGCCGGCTATACCGCGCAGATAGGTAAGGTATCCACCGGTGGGAAATACGCCGCCGAGAGAAGGCCCTAAAAAGCCGGGGGCGCCGTGCACTACCGTTTCAACGTCATTAGCAGTTAACGGTACTGTAGCGATAGATGCATCAATATTATTAAATCCGTTACCAACGATAAATGTGCCGCCTTCCAGGGTCACTGTCGGCAAATCCTGCATACCGTAGAAACCATTGACGGTAAACTGGCCCCCAAGAGAGTCAAACTTCAGACGGGCCGAGTATTCCGCGTCATCAAAACCCCAATGGTTGGCTTCCTTGTCACGAATATCGAAGCCAAATCCTACAAAACCTGCTCCTGATACCGGGTCGATCACGTCAGGGAAGGGCAGTCCGAAGATGCCCCCTGAGGAAGGATCGCTGGGATTTGGATTATTGACGACAAACTCGCTGTGTCTGACTTCCGGAACGATATTAACTTCAAGAACAGGTCGTCGCATCCCCAAGGCTTCAAAAGGTTTGGAAATACCCAGTTTACGAAAGTTAAAATCGGCAGCAACCATGAATGCCGGAATTCGAAGCTCATCAGAATCCCGGAAGGCAAAGCGCTCGCGCAAGTCCTGCGCGTGCAGAACGTCCAGTAAACGCAAGCCGTCGGACTGTCCCCAGCCGCGCTGGAATTTACCGAGTTTGACTGTAAAGCGATTTTTCCTGTCGCGGTATTTGAGTGAAAATTCCCGGATGATCTCGTCGGCACTATCGAAATGGCGGATCCCTTTGGAAGATGCACAGAAAGTATCCGTGGTCGAATTAATGGCGGAACCTGAGCAGTTACCGGTGTTCAGGCGATAGGGCAAACGCCTGTTGAAGTTGCTCAATGAACCGGGGGCAACATCGGTCGGATCATGCATGCCGCTGCTGCTGATGGTATCCATTCCCGGGGCCCAGTCGCCACGCAGCCAGAAATTCCCGATAAACGTCCATTGCCGGTTTGGTCTCCACGATGTTTTTACCTCAGCGAGATAGTTGGTTGGACCGTTTATCGTACCCTGGTTCTCAAGGTCGTAAAGAATCGAACCCCCCTGTTTTAATCGACCGTTCAGGCTCCAGTCTTTGCTCTTTAAATTGACTGCATACGATTGCCCTGCAATGACAAAGGTCGCAGAAATAAGCAGCAATAAATTCAGTATCTGTTTCATGTTATCGTGCCTCATTATTACCAGTAATGGTGTAACTATTTTTGATTAACCCAGTCTTTTGTGTAGTTTAAAATAAGCGTTGGACAAGGATTCATCTTGTTTCGGCCAACTCCGGGTTTATTTTCATTTCCGAACAGGCCCCATGCGCAGTATTTTGGAACTCGGGATTTACTTCAGTAGCAGCAAACACCGATTTTGGCTTGAATACGGACAAAGCTGCAGGGACGAACAACAGTGACCCCAACATATTCATGAACAGGACCAATCCGAGCAGCATGCCCATTTCGGCCTGAAAACGTAAAGGCGACATGAATGCCCAGGGCAATAGTGGTCCGATCATCGTAATTGCCGTAATGAATATGGCATTACCCGAGGTGAGAAACGCATTATGGATTGCATCCGTAATACTGCCGGTCCCCTTGCTGAATTCTTCCTTGATGCGGTCCATCATGTAAATCCCGTAATCTACGCCCAGTCCGACCCCCAGTGCCGTCAATGGCAAGGTGCTCACATTCAGCCCCACTCCCTTCCAGGCCATAAATGCATAAGTTAACGAATTTGCTGTCGCCAGGCTCAACAGCAGTATCATAGCAACAATCAGGGACCGGTAATAAATCAGGATACAGATCCCGATCACTATTACTATGGCTATCATGATACGCACGTTGGACTTTGTAATCTCCGCATTCAGAGCTTCAACTATACCGATCTGGCCGCCGGAATAAAGAAAGTCCGCATCGCTTACCAGTTCGTGTTCCAGGGTGAAGAAGTCATTCAGTTTTTTGGTCACTTTTTCAATGGTCACGACACTGTGGTCTTCGAGAAAAAACGACACGTTCCCGATTTCCCAATCAATATTGGTAAAAGCTGCGAAGTCGCCGGGTTCGCCCCGGGACCTGAACATATAGATATCGAACCCGACTTCCTCCTTGGAATCGGGGATAATTTCATAAGATGGATCACCTTCGAACAATACGGAATTCACAATTTTGATGATTGGCACCAGACTTTGCGCGGGACGGACTTCGGGTACGCGTTCGTAGATGTACCGGTCCATTGCCTCGGTCTGGTGGTAAACACCGGGGTTCAGCATCGTATCCTTATCGCCTTCGATATAAACCTGCATCATGTCTGAACCGAGGAAGGAGAAACGGGTATTGATGGATTCCGAATCCAGGTTAAAGCGGGAGTCCGGCCAGAGTATCGCACTACCCTTGGTATCGCCCACTTTTAAATTTGTTGAATATGATACCCCGATGGCAAGTAATATCATCGTAACCGCAAACATGATGTATTTATGGTCTTCCATATTGATTACGGCGGACCAGATTCTATTAAGAAGTACGGAACCGGTTTTGTGGGATTTGGGGGGTTTGATTAAACACATCACCGAAGAGGCGAAGATCAGACTTGGCACTATGGACAACAGCCAAATTCCGCAAATCAGCGCCAACCCTTCGATACTGGGTATGGCTACCAGGCCCAAAACGCCGAAACCGGCCGCATCCGTCAGGATAGCAGCAGTACTGGGACGTAACAGCCGGGCAAGTCCGTCCCGCGTACAGGTTCGGCAATCATCCGGAAACGGATCGGAATGCTGAATATTGTTGAGAATCCGGGTTATTAACTGGACCCCGTGGGACAAGACTATGGCAAAGATAAACGCCGGCAACAGTATCAGGAGCGGGTCCAGGTTATAGCCTACCGCACCCATGGCGCCCAGACCCCATATGGTTGCCACCGATGCCGTGAACATGGGCACGAAAACTCCAACCCATGTCCTGAAATACAGGTAAAGAACCAGCGCAACAATAAGCAAAGACATCATCAATATATTGAAAATTGCATCCAGGGACTGGTAGATGTAACCCAATAGAATGGGCCTTCCGACGACGTGAATTGATAAGGTATCGTCTTCCATATCTGCACGAATCGTATCGAAGAAATTCAATATTTCCTCAAAGTCGGCTTCATCCTTGAAGTCAGCAATGATCATCGCCGAACGTTCGTCATTTGATACCAGGAACCCCCGGTACTGGTTGTTTACGGCGCGCCGGAATTGCTGCATTTGTGCTTCATCACGCGGCAGGTCCGGCCAGAGGATCGCACTTACGTCAACCGCGCCGCCACTGCCTGTTATGGCTTTCGTTTTGCGCAGAATCAGAGATTGGCTCAGGTGGCGGTAGGTGTCAGGGTGATAGAAAACGTCTTCGGCAATCTTTTTATATTTTTCCAGAAACTCAATGGAATAAATATTGCCGGCTTTATTTTTTACTTCAATAAGGGTGGTATTGGCCCCTCCAAATTGTGCGCCGAAGCGTTTGAAGAGTTCTACATTATTTGCTCCTTCCGGCAACATTTCTTCCAGGACAACATTCAATGATAATCCCTTGTAGGTGTAATAGGCAGGCAGAAGAGTGATCAGAAGCAGGACCGTAAATACCAGTTTTGCCCTGCTGGTGACAAATTCTGCCACTCGCCCTGTCATGGCTGTCTACTCCAACGGCTGGTAAGCAGTCTCACTTCATCTGCCATCGCCAGGTTGAACGCCTGGCCGAAGGTCATATTATTCAGATCTCCGGACACGACGAGACCGCGTATTCCTGGCGCCCAGATGCGTCCCGCGGAAGTGATGGCTACCCCTCCCATCCATACGAATGGAAGCGGGAACCCGTCATCCGGCTTCAAAAAAGTTGTCATGCTGCCGGTAATCTTCAGCATGGCCGAACGGCCCACTACGACTGCCTCGTTGCTGGATGTCACGGCGATATCAAAGAGATGCTCCCGGGTTCCTGATTCTATGGGCTCTGCAAAGTATTCAATATCACTTCTGGGAAGATCATCGGATGCCTTCTCGACGTATTGCTGTTTTCTGCGTTTTGCCCTGGCCCGCGCTTTTGCCTCGGCTTTTGCCTCTTCAGCAGCGGCCTGGCGATCGATCTCTTCACGCTGCGCCTCAGTTGCAATAGACAAACGCAATATGTCGCCATCCAGACCCACGACGTACGCCATATCGTCAGCGCCATCTACAGCCAACCAGGTGATTTTTGATTTTACCGGTGTAATCAACCAATAGTTTCCACCGTTTTCCGTATGGGCGACTACACCGAATTCACCAACAAGGATCGCAGTTTCCCGGTCTTTGGCATATATTCCATGTAACCTTGGAACATCCCGGCCGCGGTAACCCAGTAGATGTTGTTGGCGCCAGGTTCTGCCCCCGTCGTTGGTGTTCCAGATATTTGCATCATGGCCGACGACCCAGCCATTATCATGATCGGAAAAATCGATGTCGCGAAGATATATTCCAGGGAGTTCTTTTTGTACGGACCAGGTCAGTCCTGCATCACCGGTATGAAAAATTGAGCCCCGGTGGCCGACAGCCCAACCTGTAGTTTCATCAACGAAGGATAGTCTGCGAATCAGCTCGTTACGGCCTATGTAGACAGCATCCCATGTATCGCCTCCATCGAGGGTGCGTAAAACCGTACCGCTGTAACCGGCAATATAGCCGACATCATCCGTGACAAATTCCACCGCAAACAAATTATCCGGCCAGAAGCGATGGAATTCTGTGGCGATATTATCATCGGCTATGGTCTTGACACTGAAGCAGCCAATAACCATTATCAAAAAGGCAAAATGCCGACAATGTCTCGACATGACTGAATTTACTCCCCCGATAATTTTTATTATTGCAACTAACAGAAGATATATTACGTCCAATATCAGGTTGCTACGTTCCAGAAAACACACGCATTAATTATGCCAACTTATCAAATACGATAACTCCTTGTATGTAAAGCGGAAAAACATTGAGTCTATATTCATGATGTAACCAAATGATTAGTAATTTTATTAAATCAATCATCATTTTCATTTTGCATCATATAACAGCCGAAAGATCGTTGTAAATTTAATACAGTATGAGGCTTTTCTGATCAAGATAATTGGCATACGCGTAAAAGTCATACTGGGTAGGCTATAATTTAAGAAATTTATTCTTATCATTTAATAAGAATTCCAAAGAAATAAGCCTGCTTATCGGGTAGTATTATTTCAGACATATTGATGAAATGATAAAGAAACCTTTTTCACCGCTACTGAAATGACGCAAGTAAAGGTAGATTTACCTGCCGAATCCGAACTCTATTCCTTATTATCATTTAGAGAAAGTGATGGTCAAATCAATCTTGATCAATACCGGATGTTATTGCTTCATACCGAAACAATGGGTGTTTTGAGGAAGGAGTTAGTTGAGTCGTTAGGGGTTGAGCGGGCAAGAGGGTTATTTACCAGGATGGGTTATGAATCAGGGCGTAATGACGCCATTTTGGCAAAAAAGCTGAAACCAAATGCTACGGATATCGAATCATTTTCAATAGGCCCTCAATTGCATAAGTTGGAAGGCATTGTAAAGGTAACACCTCTAAACGTAGAGATGGAGCTGGGCGCCGGTAGTTTTTACGGAGAGTTTCTTTGGGAGAATTCTTATGAGGCTCAGACACATATAGGCCGGTTTGGAATAGCACAGGAGCCTGTATGCTGGATGCAGATTGGATATGCCAGTGGTTATACCAGTACGTTCGTAGGTAAATTTATCCTCTATAAAGAGATGGATTGCACCGGTTGTGGCGACAAGTTTTGCAGAATTGTAGGCAAACCTCTTGAGGACTGGGGAATTGACAAGGACGAGTACCGCTATTTTAAACCCGACAATGTTGCTGACCAGATGTTACAGCTGCAGTCACAGGTGGAAAAGTTACGCCTGTCAGTCGACCAGGTGTTTGAGCTTGGCAATATAGTAGGTGATTCTGAAAGCCTCAGAGCAGTTTTTAAATTAATTGAAAATGTTGCTGACAGCCAGGCAACCGTAATGCTGCTGGGAGAGACCGGCGTCGGTAAAGATTTATTCGCAAACGCTCTGCACAATATCAGTAACCGGAAGAACGGGCCTTTTATTGCCGTAAACTGTGCTGCCATACCGGAAGAATTAATCGAATCGGAGTTGTTCGGTGTCGAAAAAGGCGCTTATACAGGTGCTCAGAAGTCACGCCCGGGGAGATTCGAACGGGCACACAACGGGTCTTTGTATCTGGATGAGGTTGACAAGTTGTCAGAAGCGGCTCAGACAAAACTCTTGCGCGTGTTACAGAACCATGAATTGGAGCGGGTTGGTGATGTTCGTGCGCGTAAAGTAAATGTCAGGATCATTACCGCATCCAATGCCGACCTTGAAGAATTGGTGAAACGGGGTCGTTTCCGAAAGGATCTGTATTTTCGCCTCAATATCTATCCCGTGATCATCCCCACTTTGCGTCAACGCAAAGAAGATATACCCATGCTGGCGAGCCATTTTATTGAGAAACATCGCACCAGGTATGGAAAATATGGAATTGATATAGATGATGAAGCCATGCAGGGGCTCATGAATTACGACTGGCCGGGCAATGTCCGCGAATTTGAAAATGTCATTGAACGCGGCATTATTCTCACCAACAACAGTGAGAAGATTAAACTGTCCCAGCTATTATTCAGAACAATGGATTCTGACAATACAAGTACTGTTTCAGCAACTTCCAGAGAAAATCCGGGTAACGTCACAGAAAGTATCACTGAAGAAATCGTAAATGGCTCCCCGGAATTTCCAAAATTTGAACAGGTTCAGGAAATGCTGCTCGAGAAGGCACTGAAAAGAGCAAATGGAAATGTCAGTAAGGCTGCAAAAATGCTGGGTCTTACCCGGCCGCAATTTGCCTACCGCATGAAAAAAATCAATAACATGGCACAATAGAACTGACTGTATATCATGGATGAATCAGTACTTTTTGCACCTTGTCCCGCTTTTCATTGAAAACCAGAAATGCCTCATCAACCTGATTCAGCGCATATTCATGGCTGAATAACGTTGTTGGATCGACTATGCCGCGTTCGACCATCCGTAAACTTTCCCGCATAAATGGTTGTACATTGGCAAAACCGTTCATATGCAGGCTTATATCGCGCAGAAATACATCGGCCAGGTTCAGGTTGAATTCCTGGTCACAAAATACGCCTATTGCCGCAATGGTTCCGCCTGGTCGAACCAGGTCGAGAGACATTTGCAGGGACTCTCGTGAACCAACGACTTCGATCACCTTATCAAATCCGCGCTCTTCGCAATAACTCATAGCATGTTTTTTCCAGTCGGCCCCGTCAAAGGCTATACCCAGGGCTCCTTTTTGTTCCGCATAGTCCAAACGATGTAAAACGGTATCGAGAGCGACTACTTTTCCGGGGTTCTTCAACATAATAATGTCCAGCGCCATCAGTCCTGTGGGTCCGCAACCAATCAGGGCTACGCTTTCTCCAGGTTTAATGTCGGCCAGATTATTCGCTATCAAAGCGGATGGAAGGTTACAGGACAAGGTTATTGCTGCCGCATCGGTAACTGTGTCCGGAATTTTAAGGGCATGGGCATCGGCGTATGGAATGGTCATGATTTCAGCATGTGTACCGTTCATATTGCCGAACGGAATGCCGAAGCCATACACCGCTTTCTGGGTGGTTTCGCAATGTGCCGTCTGACCGGTAACGCACATGAAACATTCACCACATGAACAGGAATAGGCCATGGTAACCCTGTCCCCGGTTTGGAACCCGGTCACGGAACTGCCCGTTTCCAATACTTCGCCAACCAGTTCATGCCCTGTTTGAGATTTGCCTTTTTCCATGATTGCATCCAGGCTCCCCCGGTATAAATGCAGGTCTGAGCCGCAAATTGACGTTGCGTTGACTTTTACCAGCATTTCATGAGTGTGCTTGAGTTCCGGTTCACTGATATCACTACATCGTATATCCTCAGGTCCAAAATAAACTGCAGCCTTCATAAATTCCACTCCTGGTTATCATTGGGATTTTTCAAGTGATCAATCTCGGTATAACAAAAGTTATGATATAATAAAAAAATAATCGTAGACTACTGGTTTATGATCCTATCTATTTGATCCAATACATAAAAATATAGTTGGCACGATTCCTGTATTACGATATTTGTCCTGACGGGAGTTCAATGCCGGGTTTTTTTATGATTAACGTCTTAAGCAATAGTAGCAGTGAAAACGGCTTAACCATTTCACTAGCATTATAGAGCAAAAAATCGGGGTGATGCGCAATGGCACTAATTGAACGTAAAGAGTGGTATGACTTGTTAAGAGCAACTAACTGGTCCCCGAAGTATGTTTCGGAAGAGGATTTGTATCCTGAAGAAATGTCCGGCAGTCGTGGCCTGAGCCTCGAAGACTGGAATATATATGACGAACCCTACAAGGTTACCTATCCCGAATATGTAGAGACGCAACGTGAAAAGGATTCAGGTGCCTATTCCGTCAAGGCGGCATTGGAGAGAGACCGATTCATTGATCGGGCCGACCCTGGCTGGGTGAGTACGCTACAAGCGCATTATGGGGCGATTGCCCTGGGTGAATACGGCGCGGTTACCGGTGAAGGCAGGATGGCCCGATTTTCAAAGGCGCCGGGGAATCGCAATATGGCAACTTTTGGAATGATGGATGAAATGCGCCATACGCAATTGCAGTTGTTTTTTCCGCACGCCCATTGCAAGTCGAGTCGCCGGTGGGATTGGGCCCACAAGGCTTTGCACACCAACGAGTGGGCTGCATTGGCCGCGCGCCATTTATTTGAGGATATGTTTCTTACACGTGATGCGATCAGTACCGGCATTATGCTGACTTTCGCGTTTGAGACCGGGTTTACGAACATGCAGTTTCTCGGTCTGGCTGCTGATGCCGCCGAAGCGGGAGATCATACCTTCTCCAGTCTGGTTTCCAGCATTCAGACTGATGAATCCCGCCATGCCCAACAGGGAGGTCCCATGGTCAAGATGCTGGTGGAAAAAGGACTGAAGGAAAATGCGCAAAAGTTGGTGGACATAGCATTCTGGCGTTCATGGAAGTTATTTTCCGTTTTGACCGGCCCGATAATGGACTACTACACTCCCCTGGAGTTTCGTAAGCAATCCTTCAAGGAGTTTATGGAAGAGTGGATTATAGGCCAGTTCGAACGCAATCTCCTTGATCTTGGTCTGGACAAGCCCTGGTACTGGGATGAATTTATACGCGCTCTCGATGAAACCCATCATGGTATGCACATCGGGGTATGGTACTGGCGCCCAACGGTCTGGTGGAAGCCGAGAGCAGGTGTGGACCCGGATGAGCGTGAATGGCTGGAAGAAAAATATCCAGGATGGAACTCCAATTTCGGTCGGATCTGGGATGTGATTATCGACAACCTGGTCAATGACAAACCTGAATTGACACTCCCGGAAACCCTTCCGGTAATCTGTAACATGTCGAATATTCCAATTGTAGGCACACCGGGGGATGGCTGGAACGTTAAAGATTATCCTCTTGAACACAACGGCAGGTTATACCATTTCGGTTCAGCCCCGGATAGATGGTGTTTTGAGCAGGAACCGGAACGTTATGCCGGCCATTTGAACTTTGTCGATCGCTTCCTTAACGGTTTGATACAACCAATGGACCTGAACGGTGCGTTGAATTACATGGATCTGGCGCCAGGTGAGATTGGCGAGGATGCTTACGATCTGAAATGGATAGATGTATACAAAGAGATGGTTCATAGAAAGGCAAGTTAATTTTACCGGTTAGAGCAAGGTGTCGATATGGCTGCGTTTCCGATATTTTCAAATTTTCAACATGACTTTGTTATTCAACTTGTTCCCGTTGATACCGAAAACACCATGGATGAGGTTGCACAGGCAGCGGCTTATCATTCCGTTGGCAGACGCGTCGCGCCACAACCGGATAAAGTGCTGCGTGTTCGAAAACAGGGTGCCGAAGAATTCTTCCCGCGTGATATGAAGATCAAGGACAGCGGTCTCAAACCCACAGAATCGGTTGACATCATCTTTTCTGATGAATAATCCATTGCCTGGCCGTCATGCCGTTCGAAAAAATTTGTACGCTTGATGATGTATGGGAAGGCGAAATGGAATCATTCGAAACGCAGGATGGTACGGAAGTATTGATTATGGTGCTTGATGGGGGTGACGTGAAGGCTTACCAGGCGATGTGTCCGCACCAGCGGATTTCCCTGGTTGAAGGGGAATTTGATGGTGCCCGGTTAATCTGCCGCGCGCATCTCTGGCAGTTCGATTGTAAATCAGGCAAAAGCATCAACCCGGATGATTGCCACCTGGCTGAATATCCGCTCAAGATTGATAATGATGACCTGTATGTTGATACGGCCGGCATCGAGCCTTTTGTTGCTCATACCTAGTACTCTTTCCGGGTGAAGAGAATACTCAAGCTGATACAAAAAAGAAGGTTAAATTAAATGACTGGCGATGCCTCCGAAAATAATAGAGTAGGCCCGATAGTAAGGTCAGGTGAAGTGGCGCAAGCTGTAGCAGAAGCTGTGGAAATTGACAATCCGGATAAAGAGATATTTATAGACGATAAGGTGGCCTACGTCAGGATCGCAGTTGAGAATGAATGTATTTTGCGAAAAGACACAATGGAAGAAGTCCTGGGGCGGGAATTTGAAATGCGGGAATTGGAAATTAATCTCAGTTCTTTTGCCGGCCGGATCGAGACAACGCGTGAATATGTCCGTTTCTATTTCGAGAAAGTATTTTGATTCACCTGACCGCTGAAGGATTATCGGGAAGATGCAATCAACAATGACGGGGCAACACTTATGACGAATAAAGCACCGGAACCTTTAAAACCATTGAAAACATGGTCTTACCTCGCGGGTAACAGGCGTCGGCCAAGTGAATATGAAATCGTATCCACTTATTTGCATACCAGTCTTGATAACCTTGAGAAGCCATGGGAAATGGACATCAATGTTCATATGAATCAATGGTATCTCAAGTACCGGAATAACAGTCCGCTACAATTGGAAAACTGGGATATTTTCAAAGATCCCGACCAGCAGATTTATCGAACTTATAATATCCTGCAGGACGGGCAGGAAACTTACGTAAAGAGCCTGTTTGACCAGTTCAGCGACAGGGAACATGATTTATCGCTGGACCGGCCATGGGTCGGACTGCTGTCCGAGGCATATACACCGGTTCGTTATCTTTTTCATGGCTTACAGATGGGGTCGGCTTATATAGCCCAGATGGCGCCTGCGAGCACAATCACTAACTGTGCCGTGTTTCAAACAGCCGATTCTCTTCGTTGGTTAACACACACGGCTTACCGGACCCGAGAGCTTTCCATTAACCACCAGGACATGGGCTTTGGTCAAAAAGAAAAACACACTTGGGAAGAGCATCCGGGTTGGCAGGGTTTCAGGGAATTAGTCGAGAAAGCGCTTGTGGCGTGGGATTGGGGAGAAGCTTTCGTTGCAATTAACCTGGTACTAAAACCGGCGGTGGATGCTTCAATTCTCCAGCAACTCGGACATGCCGCACGGCAACAAGGCGATACCTTGCTTGGTTTATTAACGGATGCCCAATTGCGTGATAGCGAGCGCCATAGGCGTTGGTCGACTGCATTAGTTGAATTAGCGCTGGAGAATGAAGACAACAAGCAGGTATTAGCCGGATGGTATGAGGCCTGGGAAGCGTTAGGCAGAGGTGCTGTCAGGGCATACTGCTCCATGTTGCCGGAAAGTAACGAGGCAACAGGCAAAGCTCTCCGGGAACTGGAGGATTCAAGGAAGAAGTTCAATATTTAGCTAACCGCATGCACAGGAATATCTTCCGCGCTGAGAAACAGAACATGTCATTTTCAGGTTTTAATATTCAGATCGAAAATCAGGAACAGTCCTACCTGTGCGATTCAAATGACACAATTCTTCGTAGCGCACTGCGTGCAGGACTTGGTTTTCCTTATGAATGTAATTCAGGTAGTTGCGGTAGTTGCAAATTTGAACTTGTCGAAGGGGATGTAAATACAATCTGGAAAAATGCGCCCGGTCTTTCCCATCGGGATATCCGCAAGGGAAAAAAACTTGCCTGTCAATCCATTCCGCAACGTGATTGCGTTATCAAAACCAGGCCGGATAACAGATTCTGCCCGAAAACCAAACCTGTTCGCGTCGTTGCCGAGCTTTATCAGGTAAATCATTTGACGGCTGATATGGCGGAGTTTTGTTTCAGGACAAGTCAGCCCGCCGATTTTCTGCCCGGTCAATATGCCTTGTTGGAGATAAAAAATGTGTCGGGGGTGCGGGCATATTCCATGTCCAATTTACCCAACAGTACCGGCGAGTGGCACTTTATTATAAAAAAAATAGAAAACGGCGCAGCAACCCGGAAAATATTTGAAACAATCCGGGTGGGAGATTCGGTTAACCTGGACGGTCCTTACGGGCTCGCATACTTACGTCAGGACAGTCCCCGGGACATTGTTTGTATCGGAGGAGGTTCGGGATTATCTCCAATCATGTCAATAGTACGGGCTGCCGTCAGGGAGCCGAAGCTGAACGATAAGCAGATATACCTGTTTTACGGCGGTCGAGGTCCTGCCGATATTTGTGTGCCGAAACTGATCTCGGATGAAGACGAATTAAACAGGCGAATTATCAATCTGAATGCTATATCCGAACCGGACCTGGACCCTACCGGGGTCTGGGGAGGAGATATCTGTTTTATCCACGAACTGGTAGAGAAGAAACTTGCAAACACCATGAAGGACTATGAATTTTATTTTTGTGGTCCACTGAATATGACAGAGACCGTAGCACGGGTGCTCATGATTAATTATCAAGTACCGTTTGAACAACTGCACTATGATCGCTTTTTTTAATCTGTATGTTCTAGAGAGATAATTCATTGCAAATTTTACTCATACTCTGGGAACCTAACGAAAAATGGTTGGCTTTGTCGCACGACGAGCAGCTTGACTACCTCCATTCATTGGATAACGCCATAAACGAGGCTCGTAGTCATGGCATGTTGACACTGGGTTGGAGCAAGGTGGACCGTACATTGAACAAGGCGCCTGAGCAGGGCTACGTTGGAGTGTTCGCTATGGACTCAGCACAGGCTATCCAGGAACTGGACAGGAATATCCAGCAATCCCGCTGGTACGAATACTTCGATTCCGTCAATATCAGTATCAACCTGGAAGGTGAAACCGAACCGGAACCACATCGAATCTATGCAAGACTGCTGGGAATGAGCCTCTGCTAAAAAAATCGATATTATTCGGTAAAGGCATGACATATAGAAAAAAACGGGTATGATGATGACGCAAAAACGTTATGTGCGCATCACCAACAATGACAGGCCGGGTTTCGTCGAATTTAACTTTTCCATCGGCGACCCGTCTCTTTACCTGGAAATGATTTTGCCGGCAGATGCGTTTACTGAGTTTTGCCGATCAAACCATGTGACGTTTGTTACCGATGAACAGGCGAAAGAAGTTGAAAAGCAGCAGGAAAAATGGCGTTATGGCGATGTTGATAACGCGTGTGCATGACAAACAGTAACTGAAAAATTTCCGGTGGCAGTCAGATGTCTATCGATATTAAAACGACAAATATAGAACCGAGAAGGGTCACGTTCGATACCGTTGCAAATAAGCTGGGTGAGGGCAAAGTGCCCACCCGTTACCAGGAAGTAATGATCGGTGTCCAGCAGGAAGAGGTATTTCACTATCGTCCCACCTGGGACCCGGAACATGAGGTCTTCGATGCGGACCGCACGGCCATAGTGATGCAGGATTTCGATGACCTGACGGACCCACGCCAATATTATTACGGCACTTATGTCATCCAGCGGTCCAAGCAACAGGAAACCATGGAAAAAAACTTTTCAGTCGTTGAAAAACGCGGGTTGTTGACTGCCCTGGATGGGGGGCTGACAGAGAAAATCAGGAAAGTCATCATACCGTTCCGGCACGCGGAATGGGGGGCGAACAACAATAACCTGTTTATCGCAGCCTACGGTTTCGGCACCCCTATGCCGATTGCCGCGGATTTCCAGGGTATGGACCGGTTGGGAAATGCCCAGTACATCACGCGCATCGGCTTGATACTGTCAGGCAACGATCCGCAAGTGCTGGACCAGGCAAAATCGGAATGGCTGGATGATCCCATGTGGCAACCCCTGCGGAAACTGGTCGAAGACAGCTTTGTGATAAAAGACTGGTTTGAGTTGCACGTATTACAGAACTACCTTCTGGACGGCATATTGCAGCCGTTAATTTTCCGACATTTTGATGATGATATCGTTAATAACGGAGGAGCATCTTTTGCCATGGTCACGGAGTTTTTTGTTGAATGGTTTGCCGAATCTGTCCGCTGGACTGATCATACGATAAAAACAGCTGCCGGGGAATCCGCCGCTAACAAGGCTTTGATAGATGGGTGGATGGCCAAATGGTTGCCGGAAACCAGAAAAGCAGCGGAACCATTGGCAGAATATGTCTTTGCAGCCCGCGGGGTGGATGTGATGGAGCAAATAATCTCCCAGCTTGATGCCAGGACAAAAAAAATCCTGGGGTAGGACCATGGCGGAAAACGTTTTTATTGCATTGCAGAACAACCCGGATGCCCGGCCCATCATAGAGGCGATTGTCGATGACAACCCCGCTGCGGTAGTGAATGATTCTCCGGGCATGGTTAAGATCGATTGTCCGAAACGATTGGTTATCAGGCGTGAGACTGTTGAAGAGAAACTCGGCGGGGAATTCAACCTGCAGGATATCCACCTTACGTTGATCTCCCTGGCAGGTAATATCGAAGAGGATGACGATGAATTCGTTTTGCACTGGAACATTTAATTTCCCAACAAGGGGACGGATTTAAATCCGTTCCCAGTGAATAAGAGGTAGATAACATGGCAGACAAACCCAGACGTCTCAACCTGAACCAGAAATACCAACTCATGACCCGGGGGTTGGACTGGGAAACGACTTACCAGGCCATGGATGATGTCTTCCCGTATGACAAGTATGAAGGCATTATAATAAAGGACTGGGACAAGTGGCAGGACCCGTTCCGCCTCACCATGGACGCCTATTGGAAATACCAGTCGGAAAAGGAAAGAAAGCTGTATGCCATTCTGGACAGTTTTGCCCAGAATAACAGCCAGCTGAATATTTCCGATGCTCGGTACATGAATGCCGTCAAAATTTGGATGCAGGGTGTTACACCGCTGGAATACGCCGCTTTCCGGGGTTTCGCCATGTTGGGGCGCGGTTTCCGCGGCGCCGGGGCCCGGGTGGCCTGTCAGTTCCAGTCCATCGATGAGATGCGCCACTACCAGACCCAGATGCACGCCTTCAGCCATTACAACAAGTATTTTAACGGTTTCCGGCAGTTTGCACGTATCCGCGACCGGGCCTGGTACCTGTCCATTCCCAAGAGCTACTTTGAGGATGCCGTTACTGCCGGACCATTTGAATTGATCACTGCAATATCGTTCTCCTTTGAGTACGTATTGACCAACCTGTTGTTTATGCCGTTCGTGTCCGGCGCAGCCTATAACGGCGACATGGCGACCACCACCTTCGGATTCTCGGCACAATCCGATGAATCACGCCACATGACGCTGGGTCTCGAGGTCATCAAGTTCATGCTGGAGCAGCACGAAGACAACCTGCCCATTGTCCAGAGATGGCTTGACAAGTGGTTTTGGCGCGGTTACCGGCTGCTTGGCCTGGTCGGCACCATGATGGATTACATGCTGCCCAAGAAGGTGATGTCCTGGCGCCAGGCCTGGGAGATCTACTGGGAGGAAAGCGGGATGGCGCTGTTCAATGACCTGTCCCGTTACGGTTTGAAGCCGCCCAAATATCATGAAGTGGCGACCAAGGAAAAGTACCGTATCACCCACGAATTCTGGTCCACCATCTACCAGTTTTCCCATGCAACTGCCTTGTATACCTGGATCCCGACCAACGAAGAACTGGACTGGTTTTCAGCCGAGTACGGTGAACTGTTCGACACCGTGTACCGGCCGCGTTATGAATACTGGGCTGAACTGCACAAAAACGGTGAACGTTTCTTCCAGAAACGCCTGCCGGTGGTGTGCAACGTCTGTCAGATCCCCATCTTCCACACCATGCCGGATGACCCGTTGATGAACTGTTGCCTGGTAACGGAATACAAGGGCACCAAGCACCAGATGTGCTCGCAGGGTTGCAAGGATATATTCGATCATGAGCCGGAGAAATACTGCCAGGCCTACATTCCGCCACAACAGATTTACCAGGGAAATTGCGGCGGCGCGACACTGGAAGCCTACAAGGAATGGCTGCATATCAAGGAAGAGGAGACCGGTGAGTATTACGGGTCGGAGGATCATCTTATGTGGGAGAAATGGAAAGCCCAGGCAAATCAAACAGCTGATGCTTCATCATGATGAAGCGGGCTCAGCGCTATTTTCAGGATAGGTGATAAGGCATGCCGGTGAAGTTTGTCGGTGATTCGTACGATTTCCCCTGCGCTAACCGGGTGGAGAATTACGGCGGCGATATAAACGTGTACGTGGTCTGGGACCACCACCTGATTTACTGCTCGCCCAATACTTACCGTTTGCCGCCGGACATGAAATTCAGGGATTTCCTCGAGCAGGTGTTCGCTCCCGATTATCCCCAGCATCCCGACACTGAGAAGGTAGACTGGAACCAGGGCGTCTGGCAACTGGAGAACGAACCCTGGCAGCCGGACCTGGACAAGTCCTTTACCGAGAACGGCATCGCGCATAATTCGTTCATACGGGTCACCACCCCCGGCCTGGAAGGCATGCACGGAGTAGGCAATTAGCGCCACAAGAGTGCCCAGGTGTCGTTCCAGGCAACCATTGAACCTCTTGGGGAAACGATAGAGGTTGAAGAAGGCCAGAAGCTGCTGGATGCGGCGCTGCGCGCCGGGATCTGGTTACCGTATGCCTGTAACCATGGGGTATGCGGCACCTGTAAAGTGGACGTGCTGGAAGGTGAGGTTGACCATAACGAAGCTTCTTCGTTTGCATTGATGGATATCGAGCGCGACGAAGGCAAAACCCTGGCCTGTTGCGCAACCCTGTCCTCGGATATCGCCATAGAAGCGGACATAGAGGAAGAAGAGGACGCACAAAACCTGCCTGTCGGGGACTATGCCGGCACGGTAGTACGCATGGAGGACCTGACCCCTACCGTCAAAGGTATCTGGCTGGAGGTGCCGGGTGAGGGCATTGAATTCCAGGCCGGCCAGTACCTGAACCTGGACATTCCCGGCGTTGACGTGCCCCGGGCCTTTTCCCTGGCCAACCCGCCCTCCGGGAAGAACGTCATCGAGTTGAACGTGCGCCGCGTTGACGGCGGCCAGGCGACCACTTACCTGCATGAACGCCTCGCGATTGGCGATGAATTGAACTTCACCGCGCCGCTGGGCCGATTTTTCGTGCGCAAATCCTCGCCTGAGCCGATGGTATTCCTGGCCGGCGGATCCGGCTTGTCCAGTCCGAAGTCCATGATCCTCGACCTGCTGGAAAATGGCGACGATCGCACCATCACTCTCGTATCCGGCGCCCGCAACCGGGCCGAACTGTATTATTTCGACCTGTTCAGCGAACTTGCCCGGCAACATGACAATTTTCACTACCTGACGGCATTATCCGAACCTGCGGACACCGATGATTGGGACGGACCGCGCTGTTTTGTACATGAACTGGCGGAAGAACACTTCGGGAAACGTTTTGAAGGCCATAAGGCCTACCTGTGCGGACCTCCTCCCATGGTCGACAGTTGCATCACCAGCCTGATGCGGGGGCGGCTGTTCGAAGAGCATATCTTCATGGAAAACTTTTTCACTGCGGCGGACAGTGCGAAGCCGGCACGGCGTAGCGCCCTGTTCAAAAAGTTTTAAAACAAAGCCGCAGAGGACACAGAGATTTCAAGGGTGGCTGAAAAATTCATTATTGTCATTGAAGATTCGAATGAGGCATTTACCTGCTCATCCGACCGGAACGTTCTCAAGGCCATGGAGCAGCTCGGCAGGAAGGGGATTCCGGTTGGTTGCCGGGGCGGCGGTTGCGGCGTTTGCCGGGTACAGGTCGTGGGAGACGGGCGTTACCGGACCGGCAAGATGAGTCGTGAGCAGGTGCCGGTGGATGATGAGCAGCAGGGCATCTGTCTTGCGTGCAAGCTGTTTCCCGAGGCTGATCTGCGCTTGAAAGTTCTGGGAAGATGGCAAAAACATTTTATTACGGGCATGAATCCGGAGCCGGCGTAAAAAACCTGTTTTTGACCTGTACCAGGTATGGCCGATCAATAGGTTTTTACTCTGACCCCAAATATAAAATATACTATTAAGAATTAGCAACATCTACAACTGGAGGAGAAGACAATGTCATTTACAGGTGTGATGCGACCCGGTCATGCGGCCATCCGTGTGCTGGATATGGATGAATCAGTCACTTACTACACGGAGCGGATGGGTTTGATAAAGACTGACGAAGATGACCAGGGCAGGGTTTACCTCAAGGCATGGGATGAACTGGATTGCTTTTCGATCGTGCTCAGGGAAGCGGACTCCCCGGGAATCGACTACACGGGCTACAAGACTTTCTCCCGCGCCGACATGGATGAACTGGTCGGAAAACTGGAGGATTACGGTATCGATATAGAATGGATCGCAGAGGGTGAACTCAACAACTGCGGCGAACGTGCGCGCTTCCAGACCCCGTCCGGTCATTCGTTCGAACTGTATTCGGAGAAAAAGCAGATTGGCGACGGCCTCGGCCGCACGAACCCCAACCCCTGGCCGGAAGGCTTGAAAGGCATGCAGGTGTACCGCTTCGATCACGTGTTGCTGTACGGTCCCAACATTATCGAAACCACGAAAATATTTACCGACGTGCTGGGCTTTGACCTGACCGAACGGGTATTGACCCCTGAAGGTGAAATGAATGTCACCTTTGTCTCCTGTTCCAACAAGGCCCATGACCTGGCCTTCGTGGAATTCCCGGAGCCGAACAAGTTACATCACGTATCGTTCATGTTGATGACCTGGGAGGAGGTGTTGCGGGCTGCCGATCTCATGAGCATGCATGACATTTCCATCGACATCGGCCCGACCCGTCACGGCATCACCAGGGGGCGTACCATTTACTTCTTCGACCCGTCAGGCAATCGCAATGAGGTGTTCTGCGGCGATTACACCTGGTATCCCGATCGGGAACCGATTACCTGGACCGCCGAGGAACTCGGCAGGGCCATCTTCTACCATGACAGGCGCTTGAATGAGAACTTCCTGACCGTGGTTACCTGAAGGAATTATTTTCCCCCGGAGATCGCAGAGAGAGTGCTTCCGCATTTCCTCTGTGATCTCTGCCTTGACGGCGCATGAAACCTACCCGGTAACAGACGTTTATTACCCTTTAAATTTATTTTTTTACCCTAAACCGGCAACATGACACGCCTGATGGGTGCTATCCTTTCCCCTGTCGTTGTCATGAAGCATCTTCATGATCACGGAATAAAGGTTTACAGGAGGTATCATATTTACAGGGTAAAAACAGAAAACTGTGGATGGGGCAGGGCGCCCATCATTCTCCCCACTCCGTCAGGCTGGTTGGTTACAGAATGACGTGAGGGGCGTCCTGCCCGATCTCCCGCATCACCTCCGTTCACCGCCGGCCTAGTCGCATTCGGTTGCCACTCTCCTTCTCATGTTTTTGAGCAGGCCGCGGCGAGTTTTACTATCCAGTCTTTTCTTCCGGGCGGTTTTGGTTGGTTCTGTCGGCAGTCTCACTTTCCGCGCCAGCGCAGCTCCCCTGATTAATTTCTGCAAACGTTCAAGTGCATCTGTCCGGTTTTTATCCTGGGACCTGTACTTCTGCGCCTTGATGACTACAACCCCGTCTTTACTGATGCGCCTGTCTCTCAGGTTCAGCAGCCGTTGCTTATACAGGCCGGGTAGTGATGAGGCGTTTATGTCGAACCGGAGGTGAATCGCGGTGGACACCTTGTTGACGTTCTGTCCACCCGCACCGCGCGCGCGTACTGCCGAGATCTCGATCTCATCATCGGCAAGGGCTACGTTTGCGGAGATGTTCAGCACGGTTCATGTTTTCTTCATCCGGAAATGTAGCATAGCATCTGTCCTATGGGGTTCGACAAGCGGTTTAACTGCCGTGGTATCGACATTCGTGACAAACCCTGTATCCTTTTTACCAGCATAATTGCTGCCATATCAGAATCTACAGGGGGAAGGTCATGAAACAACCGCTGCTCGGGCTGCTCGCGTTACTACTGGTAATCATTATTTCACTGGGGATAATCAGTTTGTTTGAAGAAGCCACCTTCAGTACCTGGGTCGCCTTCCTGTTCATGTGCTGCGTTCCGGCGCAAATCGTGTTCGCGCTGGTCTGGCATTGCTCCATACCTGCTGCGGCATCCAGGCTGGCGCAACCGGCCAGGGGTATAGCCCTGACGGTCCTGACGGCCCTGATCGGCATGATTATCGCCGTACTTACCTATCAACTGGCAGGCAAGGGGCACGGCGTCACGCCCATGCTGATAATGTATTCCATAATGACTGTCGTGGTGACGTTCTGGTTCGCTGTACTATGGCAATGCTGGCCTGTCACGTTGCTCAGCAATAATCCACTTGTTATCGGCGCCAGCGCGTTGCTGGTAGCTTACCTCGGGGCGTACGGCCTGTTTACGGTATTTTTTGATTTCTCATTCCTGCAGGGCGCGCCGGTGTATTTTCCTGGTGCCGATCCGGGCGGCATGTTCATGGCCTGGATACCGATGAGTTTTGCCGTGACTACAGTGGCAATGATTTTGACCCTGATACTGTTTGACTTCTGGCCCATTGCCGGTATCCCCAATCAAGCGGTCAGGGTGCTCGCCGCAACCATTCTGGTCTTAGCGCTGGCAGGCCTTGTGTATTACCTCGGGGTGTGCCTGGCAGGTATGGACAAGGTCCGGTACCTGTCCCTGGTACCGGTTTCCTATATCTTCGGCATCTTTTTGCCGTTAACTCTGATGCGGGGAAGCTTGTTCCCCAACCTGGAACAGCCGCTTAAGGGACTGGCATTAGTGCTGTTCAGTGTCGTCGCAGCGGTAGTCCTGCAGAGGTTATACCTGCTCCTGGGCCCGGTCGTATCCGGACCGCTGGTCGCCGGGCCGGAGGGCCATTACCAGGAAGAATTATGGCTGGCGTCCGCCCTGCTGGGACTGACATTCCCGGTCCTGGTCGTTGTGACGGATTACTTTGACTTCTGGCCTTTGAAAAGATAAACACCGCCCGGCACTACCATCGTGCTGCCGGATGCCGGTTAACCCGCTCTGTTGCGCCGGCGGTGTTTACCGGCCCTGGTTGTTGTCTGGACGGAAACCTGCGCTTGCTTTTCCGGCAGGGTCATCACTGCCGACAGGTTGGGAAAGGGATCTGTTTTGTGCGGGATGGCCATGGCGTTGACAAAGTAGTCCTGGAACTTCGGCTCCACCGCGGTTTCGATTTTTTCTATCCGCCTGACGGTGGTTTCTATTTCGTTCCTGGACTCATTGTTCAATAAGGCAATCCTGGCGCCGGTGCTCGCGGCGTTGCCGACGGATGCGACCTCCGGCAGCGGGCAATCCGGTATCATGCCGAGCGTCATGGCGCGCCTGACGTCAACATGACTGCCGAATGCACCGGCCAGCCGTATCCGGTCCACGGATTTTATCTCCATCCTGTCCATCAACAGTTTCACCCCGGCATACAAGGCTGCCTTGGCGAGTTGAATTTGCCTAATATCGTTCTGGGTGACGGAAATCGTGGCTGCGCCATCGTAGAGAATATAGGAGAAAGTACGGCCATCCTGTACGATGCAATCCGCCCTGCCTGCCAGGGCGCCGTCGATTACGCCGTCGCTGCTCAGGATCCCGCACAGGTACATCTCGGCCACGGCTTCTATGATGCCGGAACCGCATATGCCGGTAACGCCCGTATTTGCGATTGACTGTCCAAACTCCGGGTTATCGGACCAGAGGTCGGAGCCGATGACCTTTATCCTTGCCGTCAGGGTATCGGGGTCAATTCGTACCCGCTCAATGGCGCCGGGAGCGGCGCGCTGGCCGCAACTTATCTGTGCGCCTTCAAACGCAGGCCCGGTCGGACTGGAACAGGCCAGCAGGCGTTCCCTGTTCCCCAGTACAATCTCTGCGTTGGTGCCGATATCAATCAGCAGGCTGACTTCGGCGCGGACGTGGGGTTGTTCCGAGAGGATGACGGCAGCCGTATCGGCGCCTACGTGACCGGCGATGCAGGGGAGAATATAAACGACTCCCCCGGGGTTTATATTGAGATCAAGTTCTGTTGAGCCGGCGTAAACGGAGGAGTCGACTGCCAGGGCGAAGGGTGCGCTTCCCAGTTCGACGGGGCTGATGCCCAGCAGCAGGTGGTGCATGATGGGATTGCCCACCAGCGTGATGCTGACGATATCGTCCGGGACAATACCGGCCGCACTACTGATATTCGAAATGAGTTGATTGATGCCGTCGCGTACCGCCCGGGTCATCTCGCCGGCGCCCTGCGGATGCATCATGGCGTAAGACACCCTGCTCATGAGGTCCTCGCCGAAGCGGATCTGCGGGTTCATCATGCCGTCCGAAGCCATGACCTCGCCGTTGCTCAAATCGCACAGGTGTGCGGCGACCGTGGTCGAGCCGACGTCCATGGCCAGTCCGTATGCAACGTCCCTGTATCCAGGCCATACTGCGATGACTTCCTTGCCCTGGTGCAGCGCGGCCGTCACCGACCAGTTGCCTTCCCTCAATGCCTGCTGGATACCGTTCAGAACAGATGAGCGCCAGGAGAGGTCCGCAAACCCCCACTGGCGCCGTAACGCATCCATTAACCTGGTCATATCGCTTCCGGCTTCATCCATGTCCGCTTCCCGTACTTCCACGTAATGCAGGTGAACGACAGGATCGAGTGTAATATCCCGCTGTTCGGCTTCCTTGCGCACAATCTGGCGGTGGATCTGGCTCTCCGGGGGGACATCGATGAGTACGTCGCCCTGGACGGCAGCGTGGCAACTCAGGCGCCGTCCGGCCTCCAGCGGCGTTTTCCGCTCCCCGTATTTACGTTCGGTGGCGCTGAAAGGGGAGAGGTGTTCCTTGCTGGAGACGATACCCAGTTTGCTGAAGTTACCCTCGCTGCACAATATCTGGCAACGCCCGCACAGGCCGCGCCCGCCGCAGACGGAGTCTATGTCGACACCCAGTTCACGTGCCGCTTCCAGCAACGGGGTGCCCAGCCGGAACACGCCTCTCCGGCCGGAGGGGGTGAATACAACCTTTGCCGTATTATCGGAATTTTCCATTATATCCGCAGATTACGTAGTGATTTATCCGCAGATTACGCAGATTACCGCAGATGTAATATATCTAAAAAAATGATTTTATCTGCGTTCATCTGCGTAATCTGCGGATAGATCAGCATATCTGTGTTCATTTGCGTAATCTGCGGATTGAATCTTCTTTCAGGCGCGGCGCCGGCGCCGGGGTCTGTCCCTGCGTGCGCCGTTCGCTTCTGCTGTTGCGCCCGGCTCGCGGTATTTTCTTATCCAGCGGGCGCAATCGGCATCGTGTCCCATCATTACGTCCGCACCCATCACTGCCTGCATCACTTCACCGTGCAGGGGGTTGGTAATGGCGGAGGTCATGCCGGCGCCCATGGCCATGGTAAGAAAAGCGCCATTGATGCCGTTCCGGTTCGGCAGTCCGAAACTGATATTGGATGCGCCGCAGGTCGTATTGACTTTCAATTCTTCACGCAGGCGCTTGACAATGTGCATGACCTGTCTGCCGGCCTGGTTGATCGCCCCTATGGGCATCACCAGCGGATCCACCACCACGTTGCTGTGATGGATGCCGTGGTCCGCGGCCCGTTCAACGATTTTTCTGGCCACTTCAAAACGCACGTCCGGGTCTTCCGATATGCCTGTCTCGTCGTTGGAGATAGCCACTACCGCCGCGTTGTGCCTGGCAACCAGGGGCAGGACCGATTCCAGCCGCTCCTCTTCGCCGGTAACGGAATTGACCAATGCCTTGCCCTGGTACACGTCCAGGCCGGCTTCCAGGGCCGCCACAATGGAAGAATCGATGGACAGGGGGACGTCGGTAACGGATTGCACCAGCCTGACGGCTTGCGCCAGGATCGCCGGCTCATCCGCCAGCGGGATACCGGCGTTCACATCCAGCATGTGCGCCCCGGCTCCAACCTGGGCCGCGGCATCCGCCATAACGCGGCTGTAGTCGCCCTGTTTCATCTCTTCAGCGAGGATCTTACGGCCGGTCGGGTTAATGCGCTCGCCGATGATGACGAATGGACGCTCAAACCCTATGACGACTTCTCTGGTTGCCGAACTGATAACGGTTTCTGTCATTTTCTTTTATCCGGAGCCGGGGCGAATACGCTCAGGCCGGCAGGCTGGCCGGCCTGTTGCCGGGTATCTCAGCCTGGCCCCACCTGTCTATCCCGGGATGCCAAGGTGTCCTGCCCTGCAGGACTCCCGTTGCCTCAACTATCTCTGCGACCCTGTGCTCCTGCCGGTAGGCCATGATATGAACGCCGTGTACGCCTTCGATTTCACGCACCTGGTGAATCATGTCCTTGCAGATATTGACGCCTTCACCGGCCTGGTCGCTGGAGCCCTGAAGACGTTGGATTACCGTATCCGGTATGTGTACCCCGGCAACATGGGTGCGTATCCATTCCGCCGAGCGTGCTGAAGCCAGGGGTCCCACGCCGGCCAGGATGAATACCTTGTCATGCAGGCCAAGGTCCCGGACCCGTTCCATGTACTGCTTGAACATATCGACGTCAAAGCAATACTGGGTCTGGATAAACTGGGCGCCGGCCTTGATTTTCCGCGCCAGGCGTAACGGACGAAAATCATGCGGTGCGGCAAACGGATTGGCCGCGGCGCCCAGGAACACCTGTGGCGGACTGGTAATCCTGCGGCCGCTGAGAAAGCGGCTGTCATCACGCATGCCGCGCAACATCTCCAACGCACTCATGCAATCCAGGTCGAATACCGGTTTTGCCTGGGGATGGTCCCCCGACTGTACGCCGTCACCCGTGAGACAGAGTATGTTTGCCACGCCCATTGCCGCCGCTCCCAGCACGTCCCCTTGTATGGCTATGCGGTTCCTGTCCCGGCACGAGACCTGCATGATCATCGCGTAGCCGCGGTGCGTCAGCAGGGAGCACATGGCGACACTGGACATGTGGCAATTTGCGCCCGAACCATCCGTCGCGTTGATGGCGTCCACGTATCCGTCGAACAGGGCGGCGCGTTCGTATACTTCCGCCGGATCGGCCGAATCCGGGGGCGCGATTTCAGTTGTGACTGCAAACCCGCCTGCACGTAATACCCGCTCCAGGCGGCCCGGTGATACGTGTCCCGGGAGGATAGGCAGGTTTTCCCCTGCTATGGGTTCATCGTCAAAGTACATGTCTAACTCAGGGCGTCAGGTTCCGGGTGGCCGTGGTGCTGCCTGACCCGTCTCAGCCAGGCCGAGGTATGTTTTAGGCGCACATCGACAGGCGGCAGAACAAATCCCATGGCCTGTTCGTGCTTGTTCATGCGCCTGTTGCCTTCCCATGCAAGCACCCAGACGCAGGGCATGTCCGGTTTCACTTCACAGTTGCCGTCGGGGCGCACACCGCCGCAGGGTCCGTTGCGCATGGATTTGGGACAGTTCATCGGGCATGACATGCCGGTATCACCCAGGGTGCACTGGCCGCAGGAGCGGGAATCGAACAGGAACCCCTTAACCGGTTTTTCCACGGCAAGAAAGAACCTGTCCAGGCGTTCATAGCCGATCCGCAGGTATACGGGATGAAACAGTATGAGAATTTTTTCCCAGGCATCGTAAAGCACGCTGAGCCAGCGGGCATTGCGTACCGACCAAAGACGCATTCTGTACATCATCATTCCTGGTTTATACGGGTGCCACCCCGTGATTTTTAATCAGTTGCAACAATCGATCATCGGGGTAGGCCGCTTCGATACGTTGCGCCTCGCTCCGGACGATCGTTTCCGGGTCGCCCCCGTCTTCCAGCAGGGTTGTCACCCTTTTCCACTCGCTCATGTAAGCATCGCTGTCGTGTTTGCGCGCCCGCATTGCCGCCCGGTCAATGGCATGCTGGAAGCGCGCATTCAATAATGACTTTTCCCTGCGCCGGCCTTTTTTCACGATGACCTGGGAGGGGATGTCGCGCCAGTAAACGATGATCTTTTGCACGGGAATGGCCGCTCAGTATTCCTTGTCAGGAAACTGCAACTTGCGCTGTCCGATATATGCCAGGAGCGCATCATCGATGGATTCGTCCAGTGGCGGCGGCGTGTACTCTTCAAGCATTTTCTTCCAGATGCGGTTGGCGCGCTGTGCGGTATCCAGGGCGCCGTCTTCATGCCACTGTTCAAAGCTGTTGTTGTCTGCCAGCGGGGACCGGTAGAAGGCCGACTCGAAATTCGCCCGGGTATGGGCGGCCCCCAGGAAGTGGTTGCCCGGGCCCACCTCGCGCAACGCATCCATCGCCTGGGCATTTTCCGAGGTGTCCACTCCTTGCAGCAACACCCCGATCATGTTGGCCTGGTCCACGTCCATGGTGAACTTTTCGTAGTCCATTACCAGTCCGCCTTCCAGCCAGCCAGCCGTATGCAGCATGAAGTTGACGCCCGCCAGGGCGGCAGCCTGGAGGGTATTGGCTGACTCGTAGGCTGCCTGTGCGTCAGGTATCTTTGCCGCGCACAAGCCGCCTCCGCTGCGGAAGGGAACACCCAGCCGCCGCGCCAGAGCAGCGGCGATATAGAGCACCAGGCTGGGTTCAGGCGTACCGAAGGTGGGCGCACCGGACTGCATGGACATGGAGGAGGAGAAGGTGCCGAAAACCACCGGCGCGCCCGGTTTTACCAACTGTATAAAAGCCATGCCCGCCAGGGCTTCTGCCAGGATCTGGGTGACGGTGCCTGCCACGGTAACGGGCGACATGGCGCCGGCCAGTATGAACGGTGATATGACCGTGGCCTGATTGTGGCGGGCGTAGGTTTTTGCCGCCCCCAGCATGGTGGCGTCATAAGTCATGGGTGAGTTTGCATTGATCAGGCTGGTGATGACGGTATTCTGTTCCACGAATTCATCGCCAAAGACAATCCTGGCCATGTCAATACTGTCCCGTGCCCGTTCCGGATGGGTTACGGAGCCCATGAAAGGCTTGTCGCTGTACTTGATATGACTGTAGACCATATCGAAGTGGCGTTTATTTACCGGCAGGTCCACGGGTTCGCAAATGGTGCCGCCGGAATGGTGCAGGCCCGGACTCATGTAAGCCAGTTTGACGAAATTGCGAAAGTCTTCGATTGTCGCGTAACGCCTGCCGTCATCCAGGTTGCGAATAAAAGGCGGACCGTAAGCAGGGACCAGTACGGTACGGTTGCCGCCGATAATCACGCTCCTTTGCGGGTTGCGCGCATGCTGGGTGAATTCCGCCGGGGCCGATGTGCGGATGACGGCGCGGCACATACCCTTTGGAAACCGCACCCGTTCTCCTTGTACGTCTGCGCCGGCGTCCCGTAACAGCGCCAGGGCTTCCGGATCATCACGGAAATCGATGCCGATTTCCTGCAGCACCACCTCGGCGTTCTCTTCGATTAACGCCAACCCCGCCTCATCCATGAGTTCGTAGTAAGGAATCTTCCGTTCGATAAACGGCGCTTCACGTACCAGGGGTCGTTGCCTTTCGGCCCGTTTGGCGTCGCGGCTTCCCGAACGTCTGCGCCTTGTTGGTCTGCTCATGATTGCGAAGTAAGTTCACTGCAGGCTTGTGTTTCTTCGCGTGAAGTTTGGATTAGAACGACACTCCGCGTACATGGCGAAACGACATCCTTAGATGTAAACACGACAGATAGAGCGGGAGGTGTTTCCCGCCGTATCCCGTATCAACGCAGGGTTTTAAATACGGTTGTGGCGGCTTTCAGGGTATTTTCTATCTCAAGGGCGCCGTGGGCGCTCGATATAAAGCCGGCTTCATAACTGGACGGCGCCAGGTAAATACCGCTATCCAGCATGCCGTGGAAAAACCGGTTGAAAAATTCCCTGTTGCACGCCGTTGCCTGTTTATAGGTGGTTACCTGCGTGTCCCCGGTGAAAAAAAGCCCGAACATGGCGCCGGCCTGGTTGGTGGAGATGGTTATGCCGCTTGAAGCCGCTGCTTGTTTCAGGCCCGATAGCAGGTTGCCCAGGTTGTCCGTCAGGCTGGTAAAAAAACCCGGTTCCGAAACAAGTTCCAGTGTTGCCAGGCCGGCCGTCATCGCAACAGGATTGCCTGACAATGTCCCCGCCTGGTAAACGGGTCCGTCCGGCGCCAGGTGGTCCATTATCTCTCTGCGTCCGCCGAAAGCGCCTACCGGCATGCCGCCGCCGATGACCTTACCCAGCAGGGTGAGATCGGGCGTGATGCCGTATAATGACTGCGCCCCGGCCAGTGCTACGCGAAAGCCTGTCATCACTTCGTCTAAGATAAGGATACTGCCGTGCCGGTCGCATACCCGGCGCAGCGTATCCAGGAAAACCTGCGAGCCGGGGATGCAGTTCATGTTGCCGGCTACCGGTTCTACGATGACCGCGGCAACCTGTTCGCCGATATCACGGAAAACATCTTCAACCTGGCCGGCATCGTTAAACGTCAAGGTAACCGTATGGCTTGCCGTATCTGCCGGTACGCCGGGCGATGTGGGGACGCCCAGGGTAAGGGCGCCCGAGCCTGCCTTGACCAGCAGGGAATCGGCATGGCCGTGGTAACACCCTTCAAATTTTATGATTTTATCCCTGCCGGTGACGCCGCGCGCAAGCCGGATCGCGCTCATGGCCGCTTCAGTGCCGGAATTCACCATGCGCACCCTTTCGATGGACGGGATGATTGTGCAGATTTTTCTTGCGAGGTCGGTCTCCAGCGTGGTCGGCGCGCCAAAACTGAGACCGTTTGCCATGACCTCCTGTACGCGGGCAATAACGACCGGGTGCGCATGGCCCAGTATCATCGGTCCCCAGGAGCCGACATAGTCTATATATGAGCGCCCCTCCACGTCATACAGGTATGCGCCGCTGCCGCGTGCAAAAAAAACCGGGGAGCCACCCACGGCCTTGAATGCCCGCACCGGCGAGTTGACGCCGCCGGCAATATATTCTTTAGCTTCTTTGAAGTAGCCGCTACTCATGGTATTTCCAGTCCACGATCAGTCAGTCCCTATTTAACCACATCCATCAACCGGTTGAACTCCTTGACCGTCGAATACGGATCGTCTGCCCGGTAAATGCTGCTGATGACCGCAAGCAAATCAGCGCCGGACTCGACCAGTATCTTGCAGTTTGCAGGCGTAATTCCACCTATTGCCACTATCGGCACGGATATCCTTTCCTTTGCCCGTATTATGACTGCAGGTTCGACCGTTGCTGTCTTTTGCTTCGACATAGTCGGATAAAATGAGCCGAAGGCAACATAATCCGCACCGTCGGCAACCGCATCCTGTGCCGCTTCCAGTCTGTCGTAACAGGAGACACCGATAATAATATCCGGGCCCAGTTCGTCTCTGGCAGTTTTGCAGTCACAATCATCCCTGCCCAGGTGTACGCCATCGCTGCCCGTCTCCTTAGCCAGTTGCACGTCGTCATTGATGATAAACAGGCAGTTATGTTCGTCGCACAGTTCCCGCAACCTGTCTGCTTCGTATCTACGTTTGTCGTGGTTTCCGGACTTGTCGCGATATTGCAGTGCAGCCACACCGGCCCTGAGAATTTCTTCCGTTACCGGCAGGAGTTCTTGCGTGGACAGGTTGTCACAGTCTGTAATGACATAGAGCCCTCTCATCGGCAGAGCCGGCCGGGGTGTAATTGGGATTTTCCTATCCTTACAGCGTTTTTCAGCGCCTGCCAGGTATAATCCTGCGCGTTTTCCACTGCAGTTCGTACTGAATCTCCCCGTGCAAGCCGTCCGGCGAGGTGCGCCGACAAGGTACAGCCGGAACCGTGATAAACCCCGGGCAGTTTTTCCCGGTGATAACTGTGGATTTCACGGTTGTTGTCCATCCAGGTGTTTACCACCTCGTCGCGCCCGTTGCCGTCACTGGTGATCAAGGCCGTGTGACAGCCCAGGTCCAGCAATGCGTGCAATGCCTTTGTTGTTTCGTCATAACCGGTAAGCGCAACAGCCTCCTCCAGGTTAGGCGTGATTACGGTGGCAAGGGGTAACAGTTGTTCGGTCATACAGGAAATCAGTCCCGGGGCGGTTAAGTCAGCACCCGTGCCGCTGGCCAGGACCGGGTCCAGCACGACCGGATACTGCGCATCCCGCAGGTGATCTGCAATGATCCCTGCCAGTTGACTGCTGCCGATCAAGCCGATTTTACAGGCGTCTACGGGTATATCATCCGTCAACAGGTCCAGTTGCTTGCTGAACCGCGCCGGTGGTTGCGGTTCCATGGACCTGAATTCTCCGGTGTTTTGTGCTGTCAGCGAGGTGATGACGGAAACGCAGTGACAACCCGCGCCGGCCAACGCTTCGATATCAGCCTGTATCCCTGCAGCGCCTGACGGATCGTGGCCGGAAAGGGCAAGGACCACGGGTATGGCGTTATTCTCCATGGAAGACATTGTAAGCCATGATTCAAGTCTGCCGGGGCAGTTACAGGGGTTTGTAAACGGCAAGCAGGATGATGGCGATCAGGAAGATGACCGGGACTTCGTTAAACCAGCGATACCAGACGTGCGAGCGGGTGTTGCGGTCACAGTTAAAATCCTTCAGTAATTTACCGCAGTAAATATGGTATCCCGCCAGCAGCAGCACTAATGCAAGCTTGGCCTTGAACCAGGTCTGTTCCATGTACAGGTCCCAACCGTTGATTACGGCAAGCCAGGCCCCGAATACCAGGGTCAGTACTGCGCCGGGCGTCATGATGCCGAAATAGAGCTTCCTTTCCATCGTCTTGAACCTGTTAATGCCGGTATCATCACTGCTCATACTGTGATAGACAAATAACCTTGGAAGGTAAAACAGACCGGCGAACCAGGTCACCATGAAGATCAGGTGAAGGGATTTCAGTAACAACATTATTACACGCTGCCTGGCTGGGCTTCTGCGTGAATCAGGGTTTCGATTTGCCGCCTGAGTTCGACAATATCCATCTCACCGATCTTGTGCTTGATGATCTTCCCGTCCGGTGCAACCAGAAAAGACGTTGGGGTAAGCATGACATTGCCGAACGCGTATGCGAGACCGCCGTCAAGGTCCAGGGCAATGGGGTAGGGCAGTTGCCGCTCAGCGGCCAGTTCCAGCACCCGGTTGGGGGGATCATAGCTCATGGCGACGCCAATCAATTCGAACCCGCCGTTCCCGTATTCCTCGTACAACTCGGCAAGGTGCGGCATCTCTTTCAAACAGCCCGGACAGGTGGTTGCCCAGAAGGTGACCAGCACGGGCCGCCCACGCAGTTCCTGCATATTGATTTTCTCACCCTCAAGGGTGGAAAAAGTAACCTCGGGCGCCCATTTAAGTCCCGAAGGACTGGTCCACAACCAGAAAGCCAGGCCGGCTACGGCCAGTATGAATACGACTGCAAGGGTCTCTTTAATTTTCATAGCCTGATTAACCTGCAGAGTATAAAGAATCTGCTCTCTGCGGTGAAAAATATTATACCTGATCAGAAGATGCCCGCCTCCAGTCCGGCGGCCATGGTCATGCCGAGTTCTTCACATAGTTCGCGAAAACTCTCCTGGTAGTCGCCGCTGCATATCAGCGGCTCCTGAACCGCTCTCCATGCCAGGCCGTTGATAATACGTTCAATACTGGTTTTGGCACCCTGCCCGTCATTCCCGGCCCTGATGAACAAGGCATAGGGCAGTCCTTCGGTTTTGTCGAGACAAGGATAATAGATCCGTTCGAAAAAATCCTTCATGGCGCCGCTCATGTAACCGAAGTTTTCTGTCGTGCCGAGGATAATGCCATCGGCCCATAACACGTCTTCCGCCCCGGCTTCAAACGGGTTGCGTATGCGCAGGTCCACGCCGCTAATGTCTTCATGTGAGGCGCCGCTGACCACCGCATCTGTCATCGCCCTGGTATTGACGGAGGGCACATGGGAAACAATTAAAAGGCGCTGCATTTGAATATCATATTCAGATAAGGTTATTATCTCAAATATAACAGGTAGATACTTAAGGTAGTTGTAAAAATGATTAAGGCAGGCATTGTTGGCGGAACGGGGTATACGGGCGTGGAACTGTTGCGTTTCCTGTCACGGCATCCCGAAGTGGACCTGGCAGCGGCCACGTCCCGCACCGAACAGGGCAAGCCTGTCGCTGATATATTTCCGTCGTTGCGCGGCGTAACCGGTCTGGCATTTTCGGATCCGGAAACGGCCACGCTGAAAAATTGTGACGTGGTATTTTTTGCCACGCCCAGCGGAACCGCCATGCACCAGGCGCCGGATCTGCTGGAGGCCGGGGTCAAGGTCATCGACTTGTCCGCTGATTTCCGCCTCCGTGACAAGGACGAATGGGAGCACTGGTACGGCCAGAAGCATGCATGCCCCGGTTATTTGAGCAAGGCGGTGTACGGCCTGCCGGAAGTCAACAGGAATGAGATCAGGGCAGCGGAATTAATTGCAAACCCGGGATGCTATCCGACCGTGATCCAGCTTGGTTTTTTGCCATTGCTGGAACAGGAAATGGTCGAGACAGACAGCCTGATAGCCGATGCAAAATCGGGTGTCAGCGGGGCCGGACGCAAGCTGGCCCATGCGACCCAGTTTTGTGAGGCCGGGGAGTCCTTTGCCGCCTATTCTGCTGACGGGCATCGCCACCTGCCGGAGATCAAACAAGGTCTGTCGGCGTTCGCGCAAGACGGCCTGGAACTGGTTTTCGTCCCGCACCTGTTGCCGATAATCAGGGGCATACATGCTACCCTGTATGCCCGTTTGAAAGAACCCGGTGTGGATGTTCACTCGATATTCAAGCAGCGTTACGCCCAGGAACATTATGTTGACGTGCTACCGCGCGGCGTCCACCCCGATACTGCCTCCGTGAACGGCTCGAATGTTTGCAGGATGTCGGTTTTTCAACCCCAGAACGGGGCAACTGTGGTAATCCTGGCGGTCGAGGACAACCTGGTAAAAGGCGCTGCCGGACAGGCGGTACAGAACATGAATATCCTCTACGGACTTGATGAGACCACCGGACTCGAGCACGCCGGAATCTGGCCGTAGACCGTAATAACTTCCCCCTGGATGTACCGATAATGCGATACTTTGTCATCAAGCCACGCTGGCCCCGCCGCCGGTTCATTTATCTCGCCCTGTTCATACTGTTGGTGGCACTGTTGATGACAAGTCCCGGTATCTACCAATGGCAAGACGGCACATGGGGGATCAGATACCCATGGAGCCAGGGCTTGTCCCCAGAAGAGTTACTTGGTGAAAACACTGCACTTCGAGAGAAGCTGCTGATTCTGGAACAGAACAACCGGGTAGACCGGCAGGCGACAGCAGCGATGCAGGAGCAGTTAATCGATTCCCAGGAAGCAATTTTTCAATTAAGGAAAGACCTGGAATTTTACCAGGGGATCATCGCTGCAACAGACGCAACGAACTCTCCCGGGGTACACGGAATCCGGATTAAACCGCTGACCCACCCCAACGGTTACCGGCTTGAGTTGATATTACTCAATATAGCAAATACGGGTAAGATGGTTGAAGGTGAGATAGAAGTTGTTCTGGAGGGCATTCTGGACGGCGTGATCAGACGGCTGTCTCTCAATGCCATCAGCCTTGATGAAAACCGGGATTACAATATCAGGTTCAGGAATTTCCAGCAATTTGAAAATAATTTTATTTTGCCGGAAAATTTTGAGCCGCAAAGGGTGTTTGTAACATTATCTCCGGATGATCCGGACGAAACCGGGTTTGAAAAGATATTTGATTGGCCTGAAACTGACGATGGGGAGACAGCAGATGTGGGGTAACGCTCGAAAGAAAAAATCTACAAAAATTGACACCTTGGTTGGTGAAAATACGGAATTGACGGGTGACGTCAAATTCGTTGGCGGACTGCATGTGGACGGTATCGTGAAGGGAAACATCAGTGCGGATACCGACACCAACTCGGTCTTCTCACTCAGTGAGCAGGGTACGATAGAAGGGGAGATAAACGTGCCGTACAACGCCATAGACGGAACCGTAATCGGCGATGTCTACAGCAGTAAACATGTTGAACTTGAAGCGAAATCCCGTATCACCGGCGACGTTTATTACAACCTGCTGGAAATCGCTTCAGGCGCACAGATAAGCGGCCGGCTTGTGCACAAGCCGGATGCCGGCAAGGCAGAACCGAAACTCATCGACGATATAACCTCTGACGACTATAACTGAGTGGACGAATAGCACCTCCGTTGCTTGTGCCTGGCTGTCTCTTGAAACCACTGCTGTTATCAGTTATACTTATCTAATCTTGGCTCTCGAATAATGAGAGCAGCAAACCGTATCGGAGACAGTCAAGAATATGTTGCAGACAATAGAAAAACTGCCGGATCCGCTGGTATTTACGGATTCTGCGGCATCCAAGGTGAAACAATTGATCGATGAAGAAGAGAATGAGGCGTTGATGCTGAGAGTCTTCATTTCCGGAGGAGGATGTTCCGGGTTTCAATACGGGTTCACCTTTGACGAATCCGTTTCAGACGGTGACACGGTCGTAGAGAAAGAAGGGGTCAGGTTGCTGATAGATCCCATGAGCGTCCAGTACCTGACGGGGGCCGAGATCGATTACTCGGAAAGCCTGGAAGGCGCGCAATTCGTTATCCGTAATCCCAATGCGCAGACGACCTGCGGTTGCGGTTCTTCATTTTCCGTGTAAGCCACACACCCAAATATTAACCTCAATTTTTACCCGGTTCGTATACTGCACCAAGGACAACGGGTTTCTTTGCGCCGGTAACTGAAGGCAGGTTTGCCGGTATATTCTCCAGGCGTTGCTGCGCCAGCCACGCGAAGGTCAGTGCTTCGACCGCATCCGGATCGACGCCGTAATCAGCGGTGGATTTGATGGTGATGGCGGGCAGTAGTCCCTGCAGGCGCTCCATGAGCAGGTTGTTGTGTATGCCGCCGCCACAGGTCAGGATCTCGTCGGTTTCGGGTGCGCACTCCAGAATTGCGTTGGTAATGCTGGCTGCAGTCAGTTCCAGCAGGGTTTTCTGAATGTCTTCATTACTGTATGCCGCCCCGGTTTTTGCCGTGAGAGACGCCAGCCACGCCAGGTTGAAGTCGTCTTTTCCGGTGCTCTTAGGGTGGGGTGCAGAAAAATAGCCGTCGGCCAGCATCAGCTTGATCAAGTCTTCCCTCACTTTGCCGGAGGCTGCCCATTGACCATGGTCGTCAAAATCGCGGTTCAGGCAGCGCTGGACCCAGGCGTCCATTAGGATATTGCCGGGGCCGGTATCAAAACCTGTGACTTTACCCGCGCTGGAGGCGGGTAATACAGTGATATTGGCTATCCCGCCTATATTCAGGACAATACGGTTACTGGCGGGGCTACGGAAGCGCCAGGCATGGAAAGCCGGGGCAAGGGGCGCCCCTTGTCCACCGGCGGCCATGTCCGCCCGGCGGAAGTCCGCCACCGTGGTGATCCGGGTCATGCCGGATATCTGGTTGGGGTCGCCGATCTGCAATGTCCGCGGCGGCGTCGCCCCGGGCAGGTGCATGATGGTCTGTCCGTGGCTGCCGATTGCCCTGACCTGCTGCGCGGTTACGGCGTTAACCTCGAGTAACGCCAGGACTGCCTGACCGAAGTGCCGCCCCAGGCGCACATCCAGTTCGGTTGTCTTTTCGATTGAAGATGCCAGGTCCGTATCTCTCAGGGACCGCTGAATATCTGTGTCCAGGGGATATTGCCGGTAATCAAGAACTTCCAGATCGTTCCCGGAAATATCGATCAAAGCCGCGTCGATGGCATCGGCGCTGGTACCTGACATGAGGCCGACGTAATACATGAAGCCTATAGTACCCGATTATAACCTGTGATCGGGTTCGTACTGCGCCAGCAGTCCCGAATCTGAAGTATCCAGCAGGGCGAACAGGTACGATGATTGAATCCTGAACCTTTCCAATTCAGCAGATATCACGCTTTCTGCTGTCGGCAGGCTGACAGTCAGCGGGTTGTGGTGCAGGTCATTCACACGGAACTCGTAGTGGAGGTGGGGCCCCGTTGCCAGACCCGTCTTTCCGACGTAACCGATCACCTGTCCCTGTTTGACAGTCCGTCCGCGCTTCATGCCTTTCCTGTAACGTGACAGGTGTGCATAAAGAGTGCTGTATTTACCGCCGTGTTTCACTATGATCGTCTTGCCGTAACCTCCCTTGTTCCCGATGTGATGAATTGTCCCGTCACCGGTCACTTTAATCGGTGTGCCCGTCGCCGCGGCATAGTCCACACCCTTGTGCGCCCTGATCCTGTTTAAGACCGGATGTTTCCGTTTCAGGTTAAAATGGGAGCTTATCCTGCTGAATTTCAAAGGATTACGCAGAAAGGCCTTGCGCAAGTTCCTGCCTTCAGGTGTGTAATAGTCAACATGGCCGTTATCATGTTCGTACCTGGCCGCACGGATGTTCCTGCCCTGGTTGTTGAACTCGGCCGCAAGTACGGGGCCTTCTGCAACCTTATCCTGGTGTTTGTATTTCTCCTCATAGATGACCCTGAAACTGTCGCCCTTGCGAATGTCCAGAATGAAATCTATATCCCATCCGTATATGTCAACCAGTTGCATGATAAGTCTGTCCGGCAGGCCGGCAGCTTGTCCTGCCAGGAACAGGGATTCGTTGATAATGCCCTGTGCCTGTCTGACCCGGGTTTCCAGTTCGACTGTAAGAATCTCGCTGGTAAATGAACCTGCCTGTTTCTTCACCAGCAAGGTCTGGGTCAGGTCCAGGTCAAACCGGAGTGCGAGCAATTCACCGTCGTCTATCTGTAAAGAGATGGTCTGGCCGGGCCGTAGCTGTTTCAGCGCGGTAGCGAGTTCATGGGAATTCAGAATATCATGGAGGTCGCGCGGGGACAGACCGCGGCGCTTGAAGATATGGGCCATGCTGTCGCCTTGCTTGATGTCGATATCGATCCAACCGGTCATCGCTTCCGTGGAACCGGGGGGTTGTTTGTCTATGAATACGTCAGGGAATTTGCCGGTAAATTGTTCAGAATTGGCCCGGCCGGTGTTTTCCCGGCCTGTCGACTCGTCGTCCGGGTAAGGTGTTACGGAAGATGTAAAGCTACGGGGTTGCCGGGTGTTATCCATGATTTCCGTATCCGGTTCCCCGGGACCCGCAAACCAGATAAAAGCAAGCAGGAGCGGGACAGCTAACAACAACAGCCAGTAACCCGGGCGCCGGCCCCGGCTTGCCGGCTTGCCCCAAACGATCTCTGGCTTATAGTCGTTTTTTATATATACTCTGTATGCCATGATATCTGCTTGATCAGTGACCTGGAAAAGTAGCCATTATTTAATGAATAGTCAATCGACAGAAGAACCCGTGGTGGAATATGCCTGAACTGGAGGCGGCGCTGGGACTGATACGCCGGGGCGCAGATGAAATTATCCGGGAAGACGAGTTGCGCACCAGGCTGGAGCGGGGCAGGCCGTTGCGGGTGAAAACCGGCTTTGACCCCACCGCGCCCGACCTGCACCTGGGGCATACGGTATTGATCAATAAAATGCGTCATTTCCAGGAACTGGGGCACCACGTCATGTTCCTCATCGGTGATTTTACCGGGCTGATCGGCGATCCTTCCGGGCGTGACGTCACGCGTAAACCCTTGACACCTGAACAACTTACAGAAAATGCCGAGACCTATAAGCAGCAGGTATTCAAGATTCTTGACCCTGAGAAAACGGAAATCTGTTTCAACTCCGAGTGGGGTAATGCGCTCGGGTCTGCGGGAATGATCAAGCTGGCCTCCAGTTACACGGTCGCGCGCATGCTGGAACGGGACGATTTCAAGAAGCGCTATGCCGGCAACCAGCCTATCTCGATCCACGAGTTTCTCTACCCGCTGATGCAGGGTTATGACTCGGTTGTCATGCGCGCCGACGTTGAACTGGGTGGTACGGATCAGAAGTTCAACCTGCTGGTAGGCAGGGAGTTGCAAAAACAGGAAGGACAGGAAGCCCAGATAGCCCTCACCATGCCCATCCTCGAAGGATTGGACGGGGTCAGAAAAATGTCAAAATCCCTTGAGAATTACGTGGGGATTGATGAGCCGGCAAATGAAATGTTCGGGAAATTGATGTCCATATCAGACGAGTTGATGTGGCGTTATTACGAACTTCTCAGTTTCCGGTCTTTGCGCGAGGTACAGCGCTTGCGCAACGAGGTGAAAGACGGCGGGAACCCGAGGCAGGCCAAGGTTGAACTGGCGCTGGAAATCGTTACGCGGTTTCACGATGAAAAAGCGGCAAATCAAGCTGAAGATGAATTCAATGCACGCTTCCGGAAGGGAGAAATGCCGGCCGATATTGAAGAAAAACAGGTCGTAATTGAAGGAGAGACGATACCCGTTGCCGGCTTGTTGAAAAAAAGCGGACTGGTGGCAAGCACGTCGGACGGCATTCGCATGCTGAAACAGGGGGCGGTACGCATTGATTCCGAAAGAGTTGAAGACGGCGCAATGGCTATCCATGCAGGATCCTCCCACGTCTACCAGGTCGGCAAGCGCAGGTTTGCCCGGGTTACGGTGATGAAATCTGAAGCCTGAAGACAGGGGGTACGCTTATGGTCATAACAGAACTG